>CAYJPX010000035.1:0-30052 GCA_964372195.1 uncultured Phycisphaeraceae bacterium | reverse complement strand
ACCCGCGGGCGGGGTCGCTGCGCGGGTTGTTGGCGCAGCTGCCGATCGTGGGGCGGATAATCCCGATCGTGGAGGATGAGTATGTGGTGATGCCCGCCGGACTTCGGGACGACGAGGACGAGGCGGCGGACCCCAAGGCCAAGTTCGCGACAGGGTTCCTGAAGGTCACGCCGGCGCACGACCCGAACGACTTTGAGATCGGGCAGCGCCACGGGCTGGCGCAGATCAATGTGATGGCGCCGGACGCGACGATCTCGGACGCCCACGGCTGGGACCGGGCGGCGCGCGGCGAGGAGGGGCACATCTTTCTCGGCAAGACGCGGGAAGCGGCTCGGGAGCTGGTGGTCAAGGAGTTTCATGCGCGGGGGCTGCTGGAGGAGATCCGGCCGTACACCCACAGCGTGGGGCACAGCTACCGCAGCCACGCGGCGATCGAGCCGTACCTGAGCGACCAGTGGTATGTGAAGGTGACCGATGAGCGACTGCGGGGCGCGGCCCTGCGGGCGATGCACCCAGAGCAGCGGACGACCAAGCGCTTCCAGGCCCGCCCGCACCACGAGGGCGACGGCGAGCTGCGGTTCTACCCGAGCCGGTACGCCAAGACCTTCGAGCAGTGGCACGAGGGGTTGCGGGACTGGTGCATCAGCCGGCAGTTGTGGTGGGGGCATCGGATACCGGTGTGGTCGCGCCAGCTAAAGCTGAGCGAGTGGCTGGACGAGGATCTTCAGGAAGTTGCGGCGATTGCCGACATCGTGAGCGGATCCCCAACCGCGATCCGCGTGGAGGACATGTCGACGGGAGAATCGATCCACTGGTGCGAGACGGATAACGACTCCCGCAACGGTTGGGGGCGACTGAGGGACTTGCTCTCAGAGGGCGATCGGGATATTCAGGTTTTCCTGTGCGAACGCGATCGAGAGGGAGCGGACGCCGAATCCTGGGCTCGCTACATGGATCGGGCCGGCTTCACCCGCGACCCCGATGTCCTCGACACCTGGTTCTCCTCCGCCCTCTGGCCGATGTCCACCATGGGCTGGCCGGGCGTGCCCGAGGCGCCCGACGCCGCGACGCTCTGCCCGGACGAGCCCGGCTCGGTCGCGGCCGTCTATGTCAAGCGCGTCGGCGACTGGAAGAGTTTCATCGGCGTCGATGGCGAGCGCTCCGGCGAGCTGATCGAGCGGCTGCTCTCGCTGCGCGACTCGGACCCCGCCCGCCCGCTCTGCTATGAGCTGTTCAGCGCCGCCGACATGACCACACCGCTGGCGAACCCCGAGGAGATCCAGACCTGCCCCGACCTGGTGTGTGCCGTGGGCGTGCGCACGGGCGGGGTCATTACCACCCAGCGGTTCGGCGAGATGGACATCGCCGCCTGGCTCCGCTCGCACGGCTTCGTCGAGGGCTCGACCTCGCAGTTGCTCGAAGCGTTCAACCCGACGAGCGTGCTGTGTACGGCAAGGGAGATTATCACGCTGTGGGTCTCGCGGATGGTGATGTTTAACAGGTACTTTTTGAGGCACGAAGGCACGGAGGCACGAAGCCACGAAGGGGGGAATGGCACGGAGCATCGGGATGGCCGGTTGCCGTTCCGCGATGTCTTCATCCACGCCATGATCCAGGACGGGGCCGGGCAGAAGATGTCCAAGAGCCTCGGCAACGGCGTGGACCCGCTGGACATCATCAACAGCCACGGGTCCGACGCCCTGCGGTTCACGCTGGTCAAGATGACCACGCAGACCCAGGATGTGCGCATGCCGGTGGACCTCATCTGCCCGCACTGCGACAGGACCTTCGAGCCCAGGCTCGCGACCACGCCCGCCGGGCACTCCGTCGCCTCGCCGGTGCAGGAGTGCCCGGCGTGCAAGAAGCCGATGGTGACCGCCTACGGCGTCTCGCAGGGCACGCCCGCGACCGCCGAGCGGCCGATGGCGCGGAACACCTCGACCAAGTTCGACGAGGCCCGCAACTTCTGCAACAAGCTCTGGAACGCCTCGCGGTTTGCGCTGGGCATCCTGCAGGCCGGCGAGACGAACGCGGCCAGCGATGTCACCCCCGGCGAGATGCTCCCCCTGCCCGATCGGTGGATCCTCTCTCGGCTCGGCAAGACGATCGCCGAGTGCGAGCGGGCCCTGGCGGGCTACCAGTTCAGCAGCTACGCCACGGCGGCGTACGACTTCCTCTGGCGGGATTTCTGCGACTGGTACCTCGAAGCGATCAAGCCGACGGTCGCCGAGAGCCCGCTCCAGCGGGCGGTGCTGGCCCATGTGCTCGAAGCGACGGTGCGGCTGCTGCACCCGATCGCCCCGTTCGTCACCGAGGCAATCTGGGAGCACCTCCGCGAGGTGGAGACGCCGGCGCTGGAGGGCATCCAGCTCGCCCCCGCCCGCGCCGGTGGCACGCTCGCCACCGCCGGCTGGCCCCGCGTGGACGCGGCGTGGCAGAGCGATGCGGCCGAGGTCCTGTTCGAGCGGGTGCGGGGGCTCGTCTCGGCGGTCCGCGAGGTCCGCGCGCAGCACCAGGTCTCGCCCAAGCGGAGGATCAAGCTCCACGCCCCCGACGAGGTGATCGAGCTGCTCGTGCTGACCGAGCCCATCGTCTCCACGCTCGCGGGGCTGGGCGGGTTCACGCACGAAGCCCCCGCGGGCCCGTCGGTGCCGGTGCGGTTCGAGGGGTTCGACCTCCATCTCAGCGAGCTTGCCGACGCGGTCGATGGCGACGCCGAGCGGGCGCGGCTCACCAAGGCGATCGGCGAGGTCGAGAAGCAGGTCGTCGCGCTCGAGAAGCGGCTGATGAGCCCCGGCTACGCCGAGAAGGCCCCGGCGCACCTCGTCGAGCAGTCGCGCGGGCAGCTCGGAAGGCTCAAAGAAGAGGTCGGGTCGCTGCACGAGCAACTGGGGCGGCTGTCGTGAGAGCGACCGGCCGGGCGTGGCTCGGGGCCGCCGTGTGTGTCGGAGTGCTCGTCGCCTGCGCGACCGATCCCGCTCCGCGGGGCAGCGCCGGCGTCCTCCGCGAGCCGGCGGCGGTGCGGGTCGAGCCCTGGACATTCCAGAACACCCGCGGGTCGGCGTTCACCACCGACCACTACCGCGTGCTGACGACCGTCGAACGCGACATCCTCGTCGGCCGGTTGCCCGGGTTCGTCGAGGGCTCGCTCGACCGCTTCGGCGAGGCGTTCCCGGCGCTCCCCGAGCCCCGCGCCGGGCTCGAGGTCTTCATCCTCCGGTCGCGGCCGGAGTGGGAACGGTTCGTCGGTGAGGTCTTCGGGCCAGACGGCGTCGAACGCTACAGCGGGATCGATCGCGGCGGGTTCACCGAGCGTGGCCGCTCGGTGCTCTGGGATATCGGCGTGCAGGATACCTTCGCGATCCTCGCCCACGAGGGCTGGCACCAGCACGCCCAGGTGTCGCTGCGGGAGCCCCTGCCCGCCTGGCTCGACGAGGGGCTGGCGGCGTGGGCCGAGGGCTTCCGGTGGGATACCTACCAGCCGGATCGGCCGGTGTTTTTGCCCTGGGCGAATGTCGAGCGGTTCGACCAGTTGCGTCGGGCCGCCGAGCGCGGCGGGCTCATGCCGTTGGATCAGTTGCTCACCGAGCGGCCGCAGCAGTTGATCAGGGTGTCGGCCGAGTCGACGCTGACCTACTACGCGCAGTGCTGGGCGTTGGCGCACTTCCTGATGAGCGATCCAGCGCGGCGGGCGGCGCTCGACCGCCTGCTCGCCGACGCGGCGGCGGGGCGGGTGTATGGGCAGGTCCGCGAGCGCTTCGGCGACAGGGCGGCCCGCTCGGCGGCGCTGCGGCGGTGCGGGCCGGAGGTCTGGCAGGTCTACTTCGGAGAGGACATGGCCGCGGCGGATGCGAGGTTCGGGGCGTTCCTCGGCGCGGTGGTCTCGCCCGGCGCGAAGAGCCGGATCGTCGAGGGGCGGTCGCCCCTGGAGTGAACCTCAGGAAAGTGTCCACCAGCGCAGGGCTCGCAGGGCGGCGTCCGCGGGGTCCGCCAGGCCGCGCGTGTCGAGCACCAGTGGGCGGGCGTAGTGGGCGGTCGTGAGCGCAACGGTGTACGCGAGGTCGTTGAGGCGACCTTGCGAACTGCCGGGCTCGACACGGCAGACCTCCGACGCGTCGCTGAGCCGCGCGAGGGCGAGCCGGGCGCCCAGGCGGGCGGCGGCCTTGGCCGGGTTGTCGCCGGCGAGGAGCAGGGCGGCCGGGTCGAGGCCCACCGCGAGCGCGTCGTGCGTCGGCGCATCGGCGGGCGGCCAGGTGTGGTCCGCCAGCGTCGCGTGGCGGCGGTCGGCGTGCGAGATCAACGCGTCGCGGACGGTCGCGGCTAGCCCATCCCACGGCAGGCTGACGCTCACGACGCGGTCGCCTCCGCTCAGCGTGGTCAGGTCGGCGGCCAGGTCCAGGGCCGCGGCGATGGCGGTGACCGCCCGGTCGGTGTGCGCCGCCTCGGTGAAATGGGCGGTCGGGATCCAAAGGTCGATCCCCACCAGCGACAGCTCCAGCCGTCGCAGCAGGGCCGCCAGGTCGCGGCGGGCGGAGCGGTCCAGCTCGCGCGGGCGGAGCCCCGGGGCGGAGGCATCGAGCGTGACATGGCGGAAACCCGCTGCGGCGGCCCATTCGAGCGGGGCGCGGGGGTCCGCCGCCGCCGCGGGGGAGCGGAGGGCGGCCAGGGCCAGGCTGAGCGGCGGGCGGTCGAGCATACGGGGTATTGATAGCCGGGCCGCGACGCCGGCGACCGGGGCACTACCATCGACCATGGCCAATCTCGCCCGGTTCTTGAATACGGTGCTGGTGGTGTGCTCGGGAACGGTTTTCGGCGTGCTGGCGATGACCGCGGTCGTGGCGGCGGTCACCTTCCCGCGGATGAAATCGCTGGACCCCACGCTGCCGGGGTATGAGGGCTACGACGGCGCCCACTGGTCGCTGGCGGCCGGGTGGATCGCCGAGGGGGTGTTCGATATCGGGTTCGTCGTTGCGGGGGTCGCGCTCGCGGGGTGCATCGCGGCGGTGCTGGGGCTGGCCTTCGTCAGGGGCAGGACCGGCATGCCCATCGTCAGGCTGGGGCTGACGCTGGTGGTCGCCGCGCTCTTCTGCACGCATGTCGGCTGGCTGCAGCGACGGATGGATGTCGCGGCCACGGAGTATCGCGAGGCGGCGGCCCGCGGAGAGAACCCCGTCGCGGCCGAGGCCAAGGCCAGGTTCGACGCGATGCACCCGACGGCGTCGAGGCTCATCTCTGCCGCCACGCTCGCGGGGTTGTTGCTCTTCGGCGTGTCGGCCTGGCAGGCCGGGGCGCGGCGGGCGGATGGCGAGGACGGCGGACCGGGGGCGGCGTGATGGTCAAACGCGAGGGCGCGACGCGGGCGAAGCGCCGGCAGGAGGAGGAGGGACCAATCCCCTTCGAACTGCCGAGGGTCTCCGCCGCGGCGAAGCGGCGGGCGGCGGAGTTGGTCGCGGCCCTCGACGAGCACTACCCCGACGCCCACTGCGAGCTTGAGTATTCGAGCCCGCACGAGTTATTGGTGGCGACGATCCTCTCGGCCCAGGCGACCGATGTCGGCGTGAACAAGGCCACGCCGGCGTTGTTCGCGCGGTTCCCGACGCCCGCCGACTACGCCGCCGCGACACCGGCCGAGATCGAGCCCCTGATCCGGTCGATCGGACTCTACCGCAACAAGGCCAGGGCGATCCACGCGGCGATGACCGAGGTGGTCGAGCGCTTCGGCGGCGAGGTGCCGCGGACGATGGAGGAGCTGCTGACGCTCCGCGGCGTGGCCCGCAAGACCGCCAATGTCGTGCTGGGCAATGCCTATGGCATCAATGTCGGCTTCGTCGTCGACACGCACATCGCCCGGCTTGCGGTGCGGCTCGGGCTGGTCGACGAGGGGGCCACGGTCGCGATGGTGGAGCGGCGCCTCATGGCGATCTTCCCCCGTGAGCGGTGGTGCGACCTCTCGCATATGCTCATCTGGCACGGCCGGCGCGCGTGCAAGGCCCGCGGGGCCGCGTGCAGCGAGCACCCGGTCTGCAAGCGATTTGGGAAGGGCTGCGAGCTCTAGACCGGGCCGGCGACAGCGAGGCTCACCGACCGGAGTCGGCGGCGTCCGCGGGGGCCAGGTCGGCGGGGGGTGCAAACTCGGGCAGCGCATCGGGGTTGATCTCGACCCAGCGGAACTCGATCTCGACGGTGGGGCGGAGCTCGTTGCCTACGAGCTGGCGCTGCATCGTCGGGAGCCAGACCCCGTCGAACTCTTTGTACTCGCTCACCGCGACGAGGATGTTGGTGTCGCTGCCCTGGACCGGGACGAGCTGCCGGGCGCACACGCGGTGGGTCTCGGCGTCAAAGTAGACCGCCCCGGCAAGGCCGGAAGTGGTGACGAAGTCAACGCGGTAGGCCGGCCGGTTCTCGATGGTCGCCTGACCAACGGTCTTGATCGAGGAGTACTGGGTCTTGTACCCGGCCTCGCCCTGGAACGCGGCGCTGTCGAGGGTCTCGTCGCGTTCACGCCCGGTGATCTCGAAGGGCGAGCCGCTGATATTGGTCCCCCAGACGGTCGTGCCGTCGGTCGCCCGCACTGTCGTCCCGAGGGCGGGTGCTTCCAGCTCGGCCCTGAGGTGGTTGGGCGCCTGGGCGTAGACGGTGAGCATCTGGGTGTCGTTGTTGCCCAGCACGCTGTAGATCGCGTGCATGACCCGGCTGTGCTGCTTCTCGAGATTGGCCCACCCTCCGATAGCGGCGATGTGGGCCTCAAAGAGCGAAGCGGCGTCCGGGAGGCTCTCGCCCTGGGCCCGGACGGTGGGGGCCGGCAGGGCCACCAAGGCGGCGAGCAGCAGCGCGGGGACGATTCTGGCGAGGGTGTGCATGGGGTGTTTCTCGGCTGGCTGGGGCGGGAGCTTTGACCGAATGCAGCGGTCCCCGCGAGGCGGGGCTGCCTGGGTGCCGAATACGCCCGTCGCGATTCGAACGCGAAACCTCTGCCTTCGGAGGGCAGCGCTCTATCCAGTTGAGCTACGGGCGCTCTACCCTGGGGGTTCGGCCCCCGGGCGGCTGGATGGTACGATCCCCGCCCACGCCTGGCAATGTGGGATCCGAGATCGTGCCGGTGTGAGGGCTTCGGCTATGGCGCGGCAGGGCAGGGCGGGGACAGTTGGGACGCGACCCGGCACGCCGGCGGCGCCGCTCTGGGCGGTGCAATCGCTGGTCTTCCTGGCGAGCCTGGGCACAGGGGTGGTCACCAACGGCATCTTCTTCGTCGCCAAGGAGGCGTTCGGATTCTCCGCCGCGATGAACTTCGGCCTCGGGGCCATGCTCGGCGTGACCTACATCCTCGGGGCGGTCGGCATCGGGCCGTTGCTGCGGCACTTGGCTGCGAGGTACGCCTGGATCAGCACGAGGGGCGTGCTGATCGGGCTCTCGATGCTGATGGGCTTGGCGGCGGGGCTGCCCCAGGCCGCGGTGCTCGGGGCGGGGGGCGAGGCCGGGGTCTCGTGGAGCGTGTGGGTCGCGGTGGCGATCTACTCACCGTGCTCGGGGGCGCTGTGGCCGATCGTCGAGAGCTACCTCGGCGGGGGGCGATCGGGCCAGAATCTGCGTCGGGCGGTGGGGCAGTTCAACACGGTCTGGGCGATCGCGGTGCTGGTGGCGTTGTGGGCGATGGGGCCGGTGCTCGCGCGGTACCCGGTGGGTATGCCGATGGTCTTCGGGTGCGTGCAGATCCTGAGCACCGTGCTCACCTGGCCCCTTGGGCCCGAGCCCGGCGTGCATATCGCCGAGCACCACGAGCCGCACCCGCCCGTCTATGTGGCGCTCCTGACCACCTTCCGCCTGCTCCTGCCCACCAGTTACTATGTGCTGAGCGTGTGGTCGCCCTACGCCCCCTCGGTGATGGAGCGACTGGGGGTGGCGGTGGCCTGGCAAACCCCTGTCGCCGCGACATGGATGGTCTCGAGGCTCTTCGTCTTTGCGACCATGGAGCGCTGGCACGGGTGGCACGGCCGCTGGTGGCTCGCGGCGGTCGGGGTGGTCGGGATGGTCGGCGGGATCGGCATCGCCCTGGCCGCACCCATGCTGGACCCGGGACTGGGCTTGCCCGTGCTCATCGGGGGGCTGGCAGTGCTCGGCGTGGGCAGCGGGGTCATCTATTCCGCCGCGCTCTACTACGCGATGGAGGTCGGCAAAGGGGAGGTCGAGGCCGGTGGGACACACGAGGCGCTGATCGGGGTCGGCTTCGCCGGGGGGCCGATGACCGGGCTGGTCGCCGTGGGGGCCGTCGGCAGCGGGCTGCTGGGGGGCCTCAGCCTGAATGTGGCCGTGCTGGTGGTGCTGGGGGGGGTGCTGGCGGTGATCGGGGCACTGGTTGCGTGGCGGGTGTGGCAGGCGGCACGGGAGGCCGCTCGGGCTGGGGCGGGCTCCGGCTCGAACGGGTCAGTCCGGGGCTGAGCACGGGCGATCGGTCCAGGCGGTGCAACCGCTCGCCGGCGGGGTCGATAACATGGGCGCGGGGTCGGCCCTTCCCCGGCGGGGTTGGACCGGCCCAGGGCCGCCGGTCGATGGAACCTGCGGAACTCGCCAGCAACCGGCGTGGTATGAACGAGCGGAGGAGCGGGTCGCTCCTGCGCAAACTCGGAGTAGATATGCAGCAATCCACCATCGTGCGTCGCCTCGGGGCCTTCCTGACCGTTGTCTCTCTCTCCGCAGCCGCCTGGGGGTTCCAGGTGGAGACCGCTGAGACCGTGGGGGACTGGTCCGAGCAGCTCTGGGTCTCCGCCAGGGACGGTGACGAGGCCCGGCTCGGCGAGATGCTCCGCGATCTGGGCGAGCACGGCGACGGGGTCGCGTTGGCCGGGCTGCGGGGCACAGTCGAGCGGTACGAGGCCAATGTCGCCAAGCGCGAGGTCGACCGGGCGGCCCGGGTCGCCGAGGTGCGGGCCGAGCTGGCCGGGAAGCTCGGCGAGGTGGCCGACGACGCAGGCGGGTTCAAGCTCTCCGAAGCGTTGGTGCTGGCGATGGAGCTGGTCGAGCTCAACGGCGGGACGCTCGAGGCGGCGGACCTGCTGGGAGATCCGCTCGTCGCCGAGGCGCTGACCCTGGCCGACACCCAGGCCCACGAGGCCGAGGCGGGTGGGGCTTGGCTCAAGGCCAGCGAGCTCTACTACCGCCTGCATGTGCTCTTCGACATCGACCAGCGGTACAAGGCGGACATCACCCGCCTGAGCAACCGCCTGGGCATGATCCGGCTCTACGCGCCCGAGCACTACTGGGAGCTGCGTAACGCGCGGCGGCTCGAGGCCGGGGAGTCGGAACTCCCGCCCTACAACGCCATGGGTGACAGCTATCAGGCCAAGCTCGCCGGCGTCGATTCGTGGCTGGTCACCCAGTCGATCGAGGTCGCGGGGACACGCCATGTGGACGGGCAGGCGGTGCGGGAGATGCTCACCGCCGGGATCGATGCGCTCGAGACCATGGCGACCACCACCGAGCTGGCCGAGGTCTTCGAGGGGCTCCAGGACGGGATGGCCCGGCAGGCGTTCCTCGCGAACCTCCGGGCCAAGCGGGACGAGATCGCCAGCCCCGAGACGACCATCAACCAGCGCACGCTGCGGGGTCTCGTGACCGACCTGACGGAGGTCTCCGGCGAGACGGTACGGATCCCCGAGGAGGCGCTGCTCCACGAGTTCGGCAACGGCGCGATGAGCGCCCTCGACGACTACTCCACCATCATCTGGCCCGACGAGGTCCGGCGGTTTGAGCGCAACACCAGCGGGTCCTTCGTCGGCGTGGGGGTCCAGATCCAGCACGACGAGCTGATGCGGGTCAAGGTCGTCACGCCGCTCGAGGGCACCCCGGCCCAGCGTGCCGGCGTCCGCGCCGACGACATCATCAGCAAGGTCAACGGCGAGTCCACCGCGGGCTTCACGCTCGACCAGGCGGTCGATGTCATCACCGGCCCGGAAGACACCAAGGTCATGCTGACCGTCGAGCGGGACGAGGACGGCCAGACCGTCGAGAAGGACTTCACCCTTGTGCGATCCGCGATCAAGCTCCGCAGCGTCAAGGGCTGGAAGCGGCTCGGCGCGAGCGAGGAGGACTGGGACTGGTTCGTCGATCGCGAGAGCGGGATCGGGTATGTGCGGCTGACCCAGTTCACGCAGAACACCGCCTCGGACCTGCGGGCCGCGGTCCAGTCCATGCAGCGCGATGGGCTCAACGGGCTGGTCCTCGACCTGCGGTTCAACCCCGGCGGCCTGCTCGATCAGGCGGCCGAGGTGGTCGGTGAGTTCGTGGCCGCGGGGGTCGTCGTCACGACCGAGGACGCCGACGGCAAGCCGACCGATGTCGTCAAGGTGCCCCAGAACGCCGGCGCGCCGCTGGCGGGTATCCCCGTGGCGGTGCTGGTCAATCCCGGCTCGGCCTCGGCCAGCGAGATCGTCTCGGGCGCGCTGCAGGACTACGCCAAGTGGGGCAAGCTCGACGCGATCGTCATCGGCAAGCGGAGCTTCGGCAAGGGCAGCGTCCAGAACGCCTGGCCGCTGCGCACCCAGGCCCAGAGCATGCTCAAGGTCACCACGCAGTACTACCGCCTGCCTGGCGGTCGGCTCATCCACCGACGCCCGGGGATGAGCGAGTGGGGGATCGAGCCGGATCTGGCCGTCGATATGCTCCCCTCGCAGAACGAGCAGGCGATCACCATCCGTCGCGATGCCGATGTCATGCCGCTCGACGAGAATGGGAACATCCTGGTCAGCGACGAGCTGCACGCAAATCCGGACGACTTACTCTCCAAAGGCATTGACCTCCAGCTCGAAGCGGCGGTGGTGCTCCTCAAGAGCCGCGCCGAGGGGCACAAGCAGGCCCAGGCCATGATCCGCACCGACGGCTCGGGAGCGTGAATCAGGAGGGCCTCCCGCGCGGGGGCGTCCGGGAACGATGCCCCGTAGACCCCCCGGCGCGGGGCGTGCGTAGCCCGATGTGGGATCGGCACCTACGCTTTCAGCGAACCGAGCGATCGGCAGAGGTGTTTGTTTGCGCCCACCCCGCAGGCGGACGATAACAGAGTAGCGGTCGGCCACCGCCGGCCGCGGCGTCCCCACGCCGCGGGTTGGGCGGGGCGATCCGGATTTTTTGGAGTACGGCATGACCCAGGCATCGGCGCACGCGGCCGGGACAAGGTCCAAGGAACGGCCCAGCGACGCGCTCCCCAACGAGACGCTGCTGAGGTGGCTGCGGGATATGCAGCTCATCCGCGAGTTCGAGACGCGGACGATGCAGGCGTACCAGCAGGCCAAGATCGGCGGCTTCTGCCACATTTATTCGGGGCAGGAGGCGTCGGCGGTTGGGACCATCAATAGCGTCGAGCACACCGACCCGGTGGTGCTGGCCTACCGCGACCACGGGCACGCGCTGGCCCGCGGCACGAGCGCCCGGGCGTGCATGGCGGAGATGTTCGGGCGAGCCGCCGGTTGCGCCAAGGGCAAGGGCGGGTCGATGCACATGTTCGACAAGCCCAACTGGCTCTTCGGCGGGCACGGCATCGTGGGGGCCCAGACGCCCCTGGGCGCGGGGCTGGCCTTCGCCGCCCGGTACGAGTGGGAGGTCCTGGGGACCGGCAAGAAGAAGGTGGCCCTGTGCTACCTGGGCGACGGGGCGATCGACCAGGGCGCGTTCCACGAGGCGCTGAACCTGGCGAGCCTGTTCGGGCTGCCGGTCATTTACATCATCGAGAACAACGGGTACTCGATGGGGACGGCCATCCACCGCCACACCGCCAACAGCAAGAACCTGATCAGCCGCGGGCAGTCCTACGCGATCAAGAGCTTGGAGATCGACGGGTTCGATGTGCTGAATGTGTACGACCAGTTCAAGCCCCTCGCCGACGAGTGCCGCGACCTGCAGCGCCCGGGGTTTGTGGACCTGAAGACCTACAGGTACATGGGCCACTCGATGAGCGACCCGCAGAAGTACCGCACCAAGGACGAGGTCGACAACTGGAAGGAGAAGGACTCGATCGCGGCCCTGGCGAGCCGGCTGATGGCGGGCGAGAGCGAGGGGGGGCGCGGGTGCCTGAGCGAGGACGACTGGAAGGCGATGCGTACGGAGGTCGCCGACGAGGTCCGCGACTCGGTGGAGTTCGCCGAGCACGCGCCGGACCCGGATGTGGCGTCCGAGCTGTACAGCGATGTGTACATCCACCCGCTGGCGCAGTCGAGCCCGATCAGGGACTTTGTGCATGGGAAGAAGAACCCGCTGCTGTGAATGCCCGAGTGCCCCAGCCCGTGATGGACCGCCTGCACGCCGCGTGCCCAGAGCCGCTGTTCGTGACGGTGAGCGGTGCGCACCTGTACGGGTTCGACTCGCCCGACTCGGATTGGGATCTGCGGGGCGCCTTCGTTGCGCCGCTCGACCAGGTGCTCTCGCTCCGGCAGGGCTCGGAGACCCGCGAGATTCTCGACAAGGACGCCGAGCCCGAGATCGATATCGTGCTGCACGAGGTGCGCAAGTTCTTTGTGATGCTCCTCAAGAGCAACGGGTATGTGCTCGAGCAGGTGTTCTCTCCACTGGTCGTGCATGCGTCGCCGGTGTTTGAGGAGTTGCGAGAGGCGGCGGGGCGCTGCATCTCTCGGCGGCATCGGCACCACTTCTTTCACTTTGGCAAGGACCAGTGGAAGACCGCGACCGGCTCGGACCGGCCAACGGTCAAGGGCCTGCTCTACACCTACCGACCGCTGATGGCGGGGATCCATCTCATGCGGACCGGCGAGGTGGAATCGAACCTCCGGCGACTCAACGAGTCGTTCGGGATGCCGGAGATCGACGACCTGATCGCCCGCAAGACCGGCGGCGAGGAGCGGATGGCGATGACGCCTGAGGAACTCGAACACCACCGGCCACGAGTGGATGAGTTGTGCCAGCGTCTGGAAGACGCGACCGAATGGAGCGAGCTCCCCGAAGATCCGAGTGGGTTCGAGATGCTCAACGACCTGCTGATCCGGATCAGGAAGGGCGAGGTCGAACTGCCCGTGCTTGGAGCGACCGAGGCTGCTGACCGATCGGCTTGAATTGTGCTGGATTGACCCAGTTGAGGAAGAACGCATGACCACCATGACAGCCCCAGTCCCCTCCGGCGGCCGCCGGGTCGAGCATCCCGCGCTGCCGGGCGGCTTCGCGGTGCCCGACTTTTCCGCTCCGCTTCCGCCGCGTGAGGGCGATCGGGTGATCCAGTTCCGCGAGGCGCTCCGCGAGGCCATGAGCGAGGAGATGCGCCGCGACGAGCGGGTCTTCCTCATCGGCGAGGAGGTCGCCGAGTACAACGGCGCGTACAAGGTCAGCCAGGGCATGCTCGAAGAGTTCGGGGCCAAGCGCATCATCGACAGCCCCATCAGCGAGAACGGCTTCGCCGGCATGGGCATCGCCGCGGCCATGTACGGGCTTCGTCCCATCGTCGAGTTCATGAGCTGGTCGTTCAGCCTCGTCGCCGCCGACCAGCTGCTGAACAACGCGGCGAAGATGCTGTACATGTCCGGCGGGCAGTGGGGGTGCCCGATCGTCTTCCGCGGCAACGACGGGGCCGGCGGGCAGCTGGGCTCGACCCACTCCTGGTGCGTCGAGGCCCTCTACGCCAATGTCCCCGGCACCAAGATCGTGATCCCCTCCAACCCCTACGACGGCAAGGGCCTGCTCAAGACCGCCATCCTCGATCCCGACCCGGTCTTCTTTCTGGAGAGCGAGCGGATGCTCGGCGACAAGGCCCATGTGCCCGAGGAGGAGTACTACATCCCCTTCGGCAAGGCGAGGCGCGTGCGCGAGGGCGACGCGTGCACGCTCGTCAGCTTCGGGCGCCCGGTCCACTTCTGCATCGAGGCGTGCGAGCAGCTCGCGGCCGAGGGCATCGAATGCGACCTGCTCGACATGCGGACGGTCCGGCCGCTGGACATGGCGTCCGTGGTCGGGAGCCTCAAGCGGACGAACCGGCTGGTCGTGGTCGACCAGTCGTGGCCCTTCGCCAGCATCGCCAGCGAGGTCATCACCCAGGCGATCGAGCAGGCGTTTGACTGGCTCGACGGACCCCCCGTGCGGGTCAACACCGACGATGTGCCGACGCCCTACGCGAAGGCGATGGAGATGGCGTACCTGCCGAACGCGGAGAAGATTGTGGCGGCGGTGAAGAGGTCGCTGTAGTGGTCGAGGTCATGGAAGGAGGCGGACGGTGAACGCCAAGGTGCTGCAAGACTTCGTGATGGACCACCCGGAGGGCGTGCGGATCCGCATGATCGACGGGACGCAGTACGACATCCTCCACCGGGACTACATCTGGTTCACGCCGGCGTACGGGAAGGCGTCCGAGCGAGCCGGGCGCTACGCGACCTCATTCTGGATTCATGACAAGGCGGAGGATCGGGCGCGTCTCGTCAACGCGCTGATGGTCGCGGATGTGCTGCCGCTCTCGTCTGCCGGCAATGGGAGTGAAGGCAAGCCCAGAAAGGCCAACGGCACGGGGAACGAGTCATGAGCCAGCCTCCCTCAGCCAGCGATGCGAGGTCCATCCGGTGTCGGCTCGCTGAGCGGTTGCGACAGCTCGCGAGCGGGCGACTCACCAATGATGAGTTCGAGGACACCTTGCCCTACGGTGGAGGCGCCGATGCAGCCGCGTGGGAGCTCTACCACTTCGCGTGGATGTGCTATGACGACCTCTACGAACACCGCCTGCGGGGCCGGCACCGGCTCAGCCCGCAGCAGCGGCAGGTGTTCGCCAGGTGTGTACTCTTTCTTCGCTCGGGGCTCCCCTACGAGTGGCCCAAACATGCCAAGTGGCTTTGGTGTCGGCAGCGCGACAAAGCAGAGTCAGCACCTCGGACTCCGTGGTGGGTGCCGGACGAATCGGCAACCTCGGTGCTCCCGGTGTTCGGGCGGAGATGGCGGGAGTACCTCTCGCGCCGTGAGGAAGCCCGTGACCGTGAACGGCGGACTGTGGCTGTCGACGACCGAATCTGGCCGTTCCGGAGAATGGCGGATCTCAAGGCTGCCCGGTCCCGTCCGGTGTATCTCGCCGGTGTGAGTGCAGGCTGAACAGAAGGAAAACCGGAACATGACCATCGAAATCACCATGCCGCGGCTTTCAGACACGATGGAGCAGGGCACCGTCGTGCGATGGCATGTCGCCGAGGGCGACAAGGTGTCGTCGGGCGACCTGCTCGCCGACATCGAGACCGACAAGGCGACCATGGAGCTCCAGTCCTTCGACGACGGCGTCGTCGGCAAGCTGCTCGCCAAGGCCGGGGCGACCGTGCCCGTCGGGACCGTCATCTGCATGCTCACGGCGGAGGGCGAGTCGGCCGAATCCGTGGCAGTCGGCGGCGGGACGGCCAAGGCCGCGTCGGCCGGCGGCGGGTCCGCGACGGCCGTGGCCGCCCCGCCCAAGACCACGCCCGGGAGCGCGAGCCAGGCCGATGCGAGCCCTGGTACCAACGGCGAGCGGGTCTTCGCCTCACCCCTGGCAAAGAAGATCGCCGACGAGCGGGGGATCGACCTGGCCTCGGTCGAGGGCACCGGGCCTTCCGGGCGGATCACCAAGAAGGATGTCGAGTCGGCGGGCGCGGGGCGCGGTGGGGCGGCGAGACCCGACGCTCCGCGGAGCCCCAGCGTCCAGCAGCAGCCGCTCATGCCGGCCGGTCCGGTGGCGCTCGAGGACAAGACCGTCCCCCTCTCCAACATGCGGGCGACGATCGCCAGGCGGCTGGTCGAGAGCAAGACCACCGTGCCGCATTACCAGGTCACCGTCTCGGTCCGCGTCGATGCCCTCCTGGAGCTCCGCGAGCAGCTCAACGAGCAGCTCGAGGACCAGGGCGTCAAGCTCAGCATCAACGACTTCATCGTCCGGGCCTGTTCGGTGGCGATGCACGAGCACCCCTTCGTCAACGCCTCGTGGGTCGACTCCTCCCCGGGGGGCGGCCCGGCGATCCAGCTCCACGCCAGGGTCCATGTCGGCGTGGCGATCTCCCTGCCGCCCGAGCGCGGCGGCGGGCTGGTCGTCGGCACGATCCGCGACGCCGACCGCATCGGCCTCCGCCAGATCTCGACGGAGACCAGGCGCCTCGCCAAGAAGGCCCGCGAGAAGGGCCTCACGGTCGAGGAGATGGCCGACACCACCTTCACGATCTCGAACCTCGGCATGTTCGGGGTCGACCACTTCACCGCGATCATCAACCCGCCCAACGCGGCGATCCTCGCCGTGGGCCGGGCGATCGAGAAACCCTTCATCGAGTTTGACGAAGAAGGCGAGGCCGAGCTGGTGCTGGGTCACGAGATGGCGATGACGCTGTCGAGCGACCACCGCGTCATCGACGGCGCGATGGCCGCCCAGTACCTCGCGACGGTGAAGGACCTGCTCGAGAAGCCCGCGTCGTTGTTGGTGTGAGGGCCAGGATCGGATAGGCTGGGGCGTGAGGGCACCGCATGGAAGACCGACACGACGAGCACAGCGGGACGATCCTGATCGGGCCGGGGATCGACGAGCCCGGTCTCGTGGTCGACGACCTGCCTGAGCCCGGCGAGCTGCCGCCGCAGGTCGAGGGCAGGCGGCTGATCGTGCGTTTGCTCGTGGCGTTCTGCCTCTGCGTCGCGCTCGCGGCGATCTGCTTTGTCGTGCTTCCCGCCAACGGCGTGGATATACCGGCGTGGATCCCGCTCGCCGCGATGGGGCTCATCGCGATCGCGGCTCTGGCGACCGCCCAGGCCGAGGGGCAACTGCCGACCACGCCAAAGCGGGGGGACCAGCCCGGCAGCGGGTGTGGGTGCGGGGATGGACGGGCGGTGGGGTGCTGTTCAGGGCCCAGGCCCCTGCGGATGTTTCGGGAACCGCCCAAGCAGCAGTAGGCGGCCCGTGCCCCGTGGCGCTGTGAGCCGGGTGGGCGGTTGGGACACGCGTCGCAAAGCCGGAACGGCCGTGGGGCGCGGCGGTCCCGGCTAGGCTTCACCGGTGTCCGAACCCCGACACATCCCGGTCCTGCTGGCGGAGGTAGTCGAGGCGCTCGGGCCCCGGCCGGGGGAGTCATACGCAGACTGCACCGCCGGGCTGGGGGGGCACGCCGCGGCCATCGCCCCGGGGCTACTTCCGGGCGGGCGGGTGATCCTCAACGACCTGGATTCCGGGAGCCTCGACCGGGCGGCGGCGGCGGTCGGCGTGGCGGCGCCCGGCGCCGAGGTCCGCCAGTACCACGGCAACTTCGCCAGCCTGCCACGACGCCTCGCGGCGGCGGGACTCACGGCCAACATGCTCCTGGCCGACCTGGGGTTCGCATCGTGCCAGATGGACGACCCCGAGCGGGGATTCGCCTTCTCCAGGGACGGCCCGCTCGACATGCGGCTCGACCCCTCCGGCGCTGTCACCGCGGCCGACCTGGTCGCGACCCTGCCCGAGGCCGAACTGGTGAAAATCTTGCGCGAGTACGGCGAGGAGCGGGCCGCCCGACCGGTCGCCCGAAAGATTGTCGCTGCGCGGCGGGAGGGGTCGATAGCAACGACGACCCAGCTCGCGGAGCTCGTGCGGAGCGTGGTCTGGCGGGACGGCGGGATCGACCCGGCGACCCGGACCTTCCAGGCGCTGCGCATCGCGGTAAACGACGAGTTGGGGTCGCTGGAAGGGTTGCTCGCGGCGGTCGACCGCGGGGCCAGGATGCAGGGGAGTGGCTGGCTTGCCGCCGGCGCGAGGGTCGCGATCGTGAGCTTCCATTCGCTCGAGGACAGGATGGTCAAGCGGGCGTTCGGGGCGATGATCGCCTCGGGGCTCGCCGAGCCGATCGGCGCCCAGCCGGCCACGCCGGGCGAGCGAGAGGTTTCGACCAACCCGCGTTCGCGATCGGCGAAATTGCGTGTGATTCGTCTGCTTGTGGATGGTGTCGCGCAGCCGCCGGGGCTGTGAGTCTGTATAGTGCCCCGGCTTGGCCAGGACGGATTCGGGCGGGGCACATGGGTCTTTCGCGAAGAGCAGGGATGCTGTCGTGAATCGTGAACAAAAAATAGCGTTGATCCTCGGGTTCGCTGTGATCCTCGTCGTAGGGGTCTTGGTGAGCGATCACTGGTCGGCCGCCCAGAGGCTCGATCTCGCCGACGCGACCGAGGGCGACCTCGGCCGGGTCGAAGCGATGCCGGTCGCGATGCTGCCCGATCCCGGGACCGGGACAACCCGGCTCGCCGCGGGGCCGGCGACCGACGAGATCGCCGCCGACCCGCCGAAGCTTGAGCCGGAGCCCGTGCAAGCCGACCCGCTGACCATCGCGCTCGGCGGCAACGGCGAGGTCTCACCCCTGGGCTTTGTGCTGGAGCAGGCCGGTGCGCCGGGCGATGACCGCCCGGCCCAGCCTTCCGGCGGGGACGGCTTGCTCGATCGGCTGAGCGAGAGATTGGCCGAGGGGTTCGGCAAGGGCGTGCCCGCCGCGGTGCGGATCGACGATCAGGGCAACCCCCCGGCGAACGGCCCCCAGGCCGAGCCGCAGGTACGGGAGGTGCTCCCGGCTGCGCCGGTCCGCCACACCGTCGCCCAGAACGAGTCACTCTACAAGATCGCCGCGGTCTACCTCGGCAACGGCAACCGCTGGCGGGAGATCGCCGCGGCCAACGCGGGCAAGATCGGCCCGGACGGCAGCGTGCGCTCGGGCGTGACGCTCGTGATACCCAACGCCGCGTCCAAGCCGACCCAGACCACCCGGCCCTCGATCGGTCGGCCGACCGAGACCCGGGTCGCCGAAACGCCGGCGCCCACCAAGCCCGTCACCTACACCGTCGCCAAGAACGACTCGCTGGGTGAGATCTCGCAGCGGTTCCTGGGCTCATCGAAGCTCACGCACCTGATCGTCCGGGCCAACCCCGGCAAGATCAGCGATCCCGACGACATCCGTGTCGGCATGGTGCTGACGATCCCCGCCCGGTCCTGAGTGCTCGAAGGGTCTGCCGTGTTCGCGAAGATCGCGTTGGTCATCGTGGCCCTGGGCATCTGCGCGTGCAGCCTGCTGGCGCTGCGTCAGGAGCGGCTTCAGGCGGCCAACGAGCTGGCCGAGGCCCGCCTCCGCGTGCGGGCGATCGACGAGCGGGTGAGCGTGGTGAGGACCGCGATCGCCGGGTATGTCACGCCCGAGCAGGTCGAGGAGATGACCCGCGGGGTCGAGCCGATGCTGGTGCCCCTGGCTCTCCAGAAGTGGGGCGAGGCGGAGCCTGCGGGCGCCCCCGCCGGCGAGCCGCCCGTGCTGGTGGCCAACGATGACTGACGACCGCGTCAACGCGCGAGTCAACCTGATCGTCCGGCTCACGGGCTGGGGCGTGTGTGTGCTGCTGGCGGCGGTGCTTGGGCGGATCGCCTGGCTGCAGATCGCCCCAAGCGCCGAGCTCCGCTCGTACGCCGTCGATCGGGTGGCGAGCCGGCCGGTGCAGGGGTATCGGGGGGAGATCCTCGACCGCCGCGGGCGCCTGCTCTCGACCAGCCGCCTGGGGTACCGGGCGTTCGTCGATCCGGAGCGGGTGGACCGGGATCGACTGGATGCGATGATCGTGCAGCTCGCCGAGGTCACCGGCGCGCCGACCGAAGAAGTCGGGCAGCGTGTGGTTCGGGCGGTCACTTTGAACGATCAGCGGAGACCGCTGCACACCGCGGGCGGGGTGACGCGGCCCGGGCCCATGGCCGCCCTGCGCTCGTGGCTGGGTGGTGGGGGGCAACGCGAAGCCGAAACACCGGCCATCGTCCCGCTGGCGATGGTGGAGGGCGGCAACCCCGCGGTCGCCGAGCCGGAAAAGCCCGCGCCGCTCGTCCGGTATGTCGCGATCGGGGGGGTGCTCACCGAGGCCCAGGTGGCCGCGGTCCGCGGGTTGGAGTTCCCCGGGGTGTACCTCGAACGACGGCCGGTGAGGGAGTATCCGGGCGGCGACCTGATCGCCTCGCTCATCGGCAAGGTCGGGTTTGAGAACACCGGGCTCATGGGGGCCGAGCTGGCCCTCGACGGCGTGCTCGAGGCCTCAGACGGGCGGGCCCGGTATGTGCGGGACGCCTCGGGCAGGCCGCTGTGGATCGAGCGGGGCCAGTGGACCCCCGCGGCCCACGGCCATTCGCAACGCATGGCGCTCGACCTGGAGCTGCAACGCATCGCCCGCGAAGAACTCGAACGCGGCGTCGAGCAGGCCGACGCGGCCGGTGGGCGGCTGGTCATGATGGACCCGGCGACCGGCGAGATCCTGGCGATGGTCGACCTCTACCGAGACATGGGCGAGCTGCCCGAGTTCCCGTGGGTGGACGCCAAGCCCGCGCCGGGGGCGCCCACGCCGCCCGCGTACGACCCCTACGGCGCGGTGCGCTACCGCACGCTCGCGGCCGACCCGGCGCGGGAGATCCACCCGGCGCTCGGCCGCAACCGGTGCGTCGAGGACATCTACGAGCCGGGGTCGACATTCAAGCCGTTCGTGTGGTCGCTGCTCACCGAGTCGGGGCTCGTCACCCCCGACGAGGTGTTCGACACCGAGGGCGGCCAGTGGCGGACCAAGTACGGCCGGCCGATCAACGATGTGACCCGCCGCGATGAGATGACCTGGACCGAGGTGCTCATCAACTCCTCGAACATCGGCATGGTGAAGGGCAGCTCGCGGATGGGCTTTCCCCAGCTGCGGAACGGGCTGCTGCGGTTCGGGTTCGGGTCGAAGACCGGGATCGGGCTCCCGGGCGAGACCGGCGGGCTGATGACCACCCAGGCCAAGTGGACGCATTGGACGCAGGAGTCGGTGGCGTACGGGCACGAGGTCGCGGTGACGCCGGTGCAGATGGCGCGGGCGTTCTGCGCCTTTGCCCGGAGCGGGGAGATGGCCGGCACGCTGCCGACGGTGCGCCTGCTGGCCGCCGAGCCGGGTATCGCCGAGCGCGACGCCCTGGTCCGCGCCCTCCCGGCTGATCTGGCCACACTCACCCGCCGCATCCTGCGGCATGTGGCCGAGAAGGTTGAGCAGAACATGGCCGCCGACCTCGTCTCTCCCGAGGCGGGCTGGCGGTACCAGATGTTCGGCAAGTCCGGGACCGCGGAGATCCCGCTGGGCAAGGCCCCGGAGGGCAAGCGGCGCCCGCGCGGGTCCACCGGCTATTTCGACAACCAGTACAACTCGAGCTTCGTCGCGGGCGCCCCGCTCGAACGACCCCGGCTGCTGGTGGTCATCGTGATCGATGATCCCGGACCCGTCCTCGTGGCGGACAGACACCACTACGGCTCCCGGGTGGGTGGGCCGGTCGCACGGCGGGTGCTGGAGCGGTCGCTGACCTACCTGGGCGTCGAGCCGGACATGCCGGCGGCGGGCGAGGTGACGGCCTCCCCCTCCCTTGCCGCCCGATAAGCTAGGCAAGATGCGGCCGATTCAGCATGAAACGGTGGGAGTTTCCGGCTGAGGTGCGAGGATGCGCTTGTATGGGGGAAGGCCGAGGGGTACCCTGCGTGGAGACGCCGCGGGGACCCCGCCGCGTGAGAGAGATAGACAACGCGAAGTTTTTGAGGAGAGACACCGATGAAGCTCACCGTGATTGCCGGCGTGGCGGTTGCCGCTATGGCCGCCGCCGCCGTGGCGCAGCCCTACTTCGTCCGGGGCGATTTTAATGGCTGGAGCAACAACTCCGACCCGATGGTGCAGACCGACACCAACAAGTGGGAGTACACGGTCACCGGCATGACCCCGGGCCAGGCCTACGAGTTCAAGGCCACCGTCGACGACTGGTCGCACACCGCCCCCGGCAGCAACGCCAGGTACACCGCGGACGCCAACGGCGAGCTGCATGTCTACCTGTTCGACACCGAGACCCATGGCGACGGCTGGGGGCCCGAGGGCAAGTGGCGCCTCGGATGGGACGACAACGGGTCGTTCGACTGGGAACTCATGGGAGACATGAACGGCTGGGGGGGCGGGCCCGGCTGGTTCCTCACCGACATGGGGAGCGGCGTGCACTCGGGCACCTTCGCCATCCCCGCCGGCAGCTACCAGTGGAAGCTCCGCAGCCAGGGCGACTGGGCCTTCTCGGTCGGTGACGACTTCGGCAATTCCGCCGGCAACAACACCCTCGACCTCGCCGCGGACAGCCTGGTCCAGTTCGACCTCGACATGAGCAACGGCCGCTGGCGCACGACCCTCGTCCCGACCCCGGGCGCGGCGATGCTGCTGGGCGTGGCCGGCGTTTTCGCCTCGCGCCGCCGCCGCTAACGCGGGCCGGCGTCCCCCGGCCTGATGGGGAGCAACGCTGCACACACGACAACGCCCCGGAGCGATCCGCCCGGGGCGTTGGTCTTTTCTCGCCGATGCGTCTGGGTCGCACGCGACGCGGTTCATCCGTGCTCGGCCAGGGCCTCGTCGGGGATATCGGCGTTGGTATAGACCCGCTGGACATCGTCGTTGTCTTCGAGCGCATCGACGAGGTTCAGGATCTTCTTGGCGTCGGAGGCGTCGACGGCCACCAGGTTGCCGGGGATCTTGGCGATCTCGGCGTCGGTGATCTCGATCCCCGCGGCCTCGATCGCCTCCTTGACGCCGGCGAAATCCTGCGGGCTCGTGAGGATGGTCCAGAGGCCGGGGTCGTCGTCGATCGGCTCGGGCGCTTCCACATCGTCGGCGCCGGCCTCAAGGGCGGCCTCCATGACGGTGTCCTCGGGCACCTCGCCCGAGACGAGGATGCGGCCGTGGGTCTCGAACATGTATCCCACGCACCCGGTCGCGCCGAGGTTCCCGCCATGCTTGGCGAAGGTGCTGCGGACATCCGGCGCGGTGCGGGCGCGGTTGTCGGTCAGGGCGTCGACGATGACCGCCACCCCGCCCGGCCCGTAGCCCTCGTAGGTGATCGTCTCGAACGCGTCGCCGCCCGCCGAGCCCGCGCCCTTCTCGACCGCCCGCTGGATGGTGTCCTTGGGCATGTTGGCGTACTTGGCCTCGTCGATGGCGTAGCGGAGCGTGAGGTTGGTGGAGGGGTCGCCGCCCCCGGAGCGTGCCGCGGCGATGATCGCGCGCGAGCACTTGGACCAGACCTTGCCCTTCTTCTTGTCCTGGCGTTCCTTGCGGTGCCTGATGTTCGCCCATTTGCTGTGTCCGGCCACGCGGTATCTCCTCTCGACGCTCGGCGGCAGCGCCGCTCTGGGATTGTTCGCCGGCCGGGGTCTGGGGGCGACCCGCCGCGCACGGCAGGATCTACGAATCGGTCGGCGCCTCGAGCAGGGGGGCAACACGCGGTTCACCGCCGGCCCGCAGCGCATCGAGCTTGCCGCCGACGCGGGTCTGTTCTTCGGTCAGCTGGTCGCGGCGCGGCGACCTGCCGCCGTCGCGGAGGCCGGCGAGCTCGCCGACGAGCAGTTGCTGGGCGCGGATCCACGCGGTCGAGGCCCGCTCGCGGTCCCCCGAGCGCCACAGGGCATCGCCGAGGTGGTCGTGGATGGTGGCATTGGTGTCGCCCTCGGGCAGGCCCGTGGCGGCGATGAGCAGCGAGATGGCGCCCTGCCGGACCGTGCCGTCTGGCAGGGTCTGGTTGTCAAACTGCCCGAGCTTGTAGCGGAGCCAGGCGATGGAGTCGGCGATGTTGGCCTGGTCGGGTCGCAGCGCGTGGGCGTGTTCGAGCAGCCGCTCGGCCTCGTCGAGGTTCTCGTGGCGTTCGAGCAGGAAGTAGCCCAGGTCGTTGGCCGCCCAGGCGTGGTCGGGGTTGAGCCGCAGCGCCGAGCGATAGACCGTGAGCGCCGCGTCGGCGCGCTCGCTGGCGAAGAGCGAGCCGGCAAGCTGGTAGGCGATCTGGCTGCGGGCGAGGTCGATCGTGTCGACAGGGATCGCCAGGCGTGCCGCCGTGTCGCCGATGATGGTGTTGGCGATTTCGAGCGAATCGATCTTGGCGAGGAACGCGTCGGTCGCCTCGGCGATCTGGGCGTCCGTGGCGCCGGGCGCCGTGCTGAGCAGCGCCCAGCGTGAATAGCTGAGCTGCCAGGGCAGGTCGATCCCCCGAGCCTGGGCGAGGGTGAGCAGGGCCAGCGCATCATCGCGGGCGGTGGGGGTCTCGGGCTGTTCGGCACGGTTCGAGAGCGCGGAGATGAGGGCGAGGATTCTGCCGTGCTGCGCGGCGTCGAGTTCGGCCCCGTCGGGCATCGCGGCCCGGACCAGCGGCTCGACCTCGCTCCAACGCCCGGCCCGGGCGAGAAACTCCGCCCGTTCGAGCGAGGCGTCGAGGCCCGGCCCCGCCTCGGCGAAACGCTCCGCCGCGAGCGCATCGGCTTCCTCTGTCCGGTTCGCGGCGCGGAGCAGGTCCTCGAGCGAGCGGGAGATCACCGCGGAAGGACGCGTTGCTTGTCCGGCGCGGAGGATCGCCTCGGCCTCGTCGAAGCGATCGAGGAGCGTGAGCACCCGACCATGGGCGGCGATGGCGTCCGCCGAGTGCGGCGGCTCGGCGGTCTGGGCCGTCAGCCAGCGCGCCGCATCCTCGAGCGACGCGGTGTCCTCGACACTGCCCCGCTGCAGCCAGATCTGCTGCAGCAGGCCG
Organism: uncultured Phycisphaeraceae bacterium; assembly: GCA_964372195.1. Classification (GTDB taxonomy): domain Bacteria; phylum Planctomycetota; class Phycisphaerae; order Phycisphaerales; family UBA1924; genus PNC22. The sequence continues at coordinate 5,541 of CAYJPX010000035.1, read as the reverse complement.
AGGGCGCTGGCGTTCGTCGGTGCGTCCTCGACCAGCTCACGCAGCGACCGCTCGGCCTGGTCGATCAGCCCGCGCCGGGCCTCTTCCTGGGCATTCACCCAGCGGAGCAGGTGGCTCGACGGGATGCGATCGCGCAGCTCGCGGATGACGGCGCCGGCCTGTGGAGCATCGCCGAGTGTCTGGTAGGTCTCGATCAGCCCCTCGTACGCCCGCTCGTCGAAGGGATCGAGGCCCTTCGCCCGAGTGAGCAATCCGGTCGCTTGCACGCCGTCGCCCGAGTCCAGCGACAGCTGCGCCGCGAGCAGCAGGGTCGTGAGATCGTGCGATCCCTCGAGCAGCGGCTCGAGCGTGCGCAGCGCCGCGGTGTGCCGCTGTGCGGCCCGGAGCACCCGGGCCCTGGCGACCGGGTCTGGCGTGAGCGCATCGTCCGCGGCGTCGACCTCGCCCCACGCCCCGGCGCTAGCCGCCGCCAGGCCGCGGGCCTCGACGAGTGCGGCCCCGAGCGGGCCGTCAAAACCCGCAAACGCCGGCGCCTCACTCTCGAGCCGTTCGGCTGGATTGTGGAACGCGCGCAGGAGGTGCCATCGAACGATCTCGGCCTCGGGTGTTGCCGGGTCCCGTGGCGTCAGCGTAACCGGGGCGGGGTGCCATGCCAGGAGCGAGCGAGCGACTGCCTCGGCATCGGCCGGTCGTGCCCGGACCAGATCGAACGCGAGTTGTTCAAGGTCCGATCGATCGCGGGCGTGGGCGAACAACGCATCGAGCAGGCGGGCGTCCGCGGGGCCGGCGAGGTTCGCCTCCAGCAGCAGCTCCCGGGCCAACCGCGGCGGCGCCACCGCCGCGCGGGCGAGTGTGAGCGAGGCCCGGCTCGAGGGCGTCTGCGCGGGGGGCAGCGACGCGGCAAGGTCGTCGATCGCTCGCGCGAGCAGGGGGCCGACCGCGGCGTCGTCCCGCAGGATCGAGAGCAGGGCGAGGTCCCGAGCGTCGGCGCGCCCATCACGGCTTGCCATGTCGTCGAGCACCAGCAGCCCGACCGCGGCGCCCCGGCCCCGCCGGAGGAGCACGAACGCCCGTCTCGCGAGGATCGCGCCCGGATCGATCGACGGCGTGGCCCCGGCGGTGGCGTACGCCTCGGCCGCGAGTGTGTCATCGCCGAGACGGCAGGCGGTATCGCCGATCTGGAGCCAGAGGTCGGACGCCCGGCGGGCGATGTCCGCCGCGTCCTCCCCGAAGCGCGTGGGCGAACGGAGCTGCCGGGGCAGGACAAGCCCCTCCTGCAGCGCCTCGATGGAGGCCCGCAGGTAGCCGAGCTTCTCGAGCGGATCGGCCAGCCGCACGAGCGCCACCTGCCGGAGGAGCGGGTCGGCGGCTCCGGGATCGGCGTCGAGGCAGCGGGCGAGGTAGTGCCCGGCGAGTTCGTGCTGCCCGGTGCGGGCGGTCTGGATCCCCAGGATCGCCAGCGAGACGGCGTCGCCCGAACCCAGGTCCGCGGCCTTTCGCCGGCTGAGGAGCGATGCCGAACCCTGCCCCATGCGGGCCTGGGCCTCGGCGAGCTTGACCCAGGGGGAAGCGGCGCCGGGATCGAGCTGCACCGCGGCGGCAAAGTCGCGCGCCGCCGCGGCGGCCTCGCCCGCCGTCAGCTTGGCCATGCCCGAGGCGTACAACCGTTGCGCCCGCACCAGGTTGCCCTCGCTGGGGGCCCCTGGCGCGGGCTGCCCCGCGGCGGGGTCGCGGTCCCGCAGCGCCCCGAGCGCTTCGACGAGCGAGAGCCTCGCGCTCGGGCTTCCGGCCTCGACCGGAACAAGGCGGTCGGTATCGAGCCCGCGGATCGGAGGGACCGCCTGGGGCGCGTCGCTTGGCCGCTCGGCGTCTCGCAGAGCGACCAGAGCCGTGTAGGCCTCCGAACGCGCGGCCCAGCCGCCCCCCGTGGGATCGTGCCCCCCCGGCTGCGGATTGAGCGTGGCGGCGGGCTGCCCCCGCGGGGTGAGCGCGATGCCCGCCGATTGGCAGCACGCCGCCAGAAACACGCCCGAGAGCGCAGCCACGCGGCCGGTCAGACTGAACCATGACCGCCCGGGCATCACGGGTCCTTCTTCGCCTGCTTGGCGGCTGTGCTGCGTGCGGCCTTGGGGCTGGCCCTCTTGATGCGGGCCTCTCGGGGCGGCTTGCGCTCGCTGCCGGTCTCCCGCCAGGTGTCGAGGACCAGCACGATCTGCTCGGCGTCGCTGGCGCGGATCTGGCGCTCCAACCACCTCTCGGCCTCATCGAGGCTCAGCGAGGGGTCGATGACCTGCTCACCCACGAGCATGTCGAACAGGCGGCGATCGAGCGGGATCGCGTGGCCGTGGAAGCCCAGCAGCGTCGCCCGGGCGGCGACAAAGGGCGGCATGCCGTCGAGCGCGTCGAGATACTCCCGCACCTCGCGCTTGCTCTTGTCGGCGAGGCGTTCGAGCGAGACCCGGTGTTCCAGGCGGAAGATGTTGTTGAGCACCGCCCGCAACCGGTCGGCACGCTCCCGCGCGATCCGATCGCGTTGTCCCATGCACTCCGCGAGTTCCTCGGGCAGCGCGACCCGCAGCTCGTTGAGATCGATGATCGACCCGTACAGCCCGTCGAGTGCTGCGCCCGCGGTCGCGGGGGTCGCCTCCCAGAGCATGAACGAGTAGATGAGTATGTGGACGAGCGGCTCGACGGCCTCGTGCCGGCGCGGGGGCGCCGGGATCGCCGGTTCGACCTTGCCGAGCAGCGCCGTCAGGAGGGTCGCGAGCTTCTCACTGTCGCCGCTGGGGAGGCTCATGGCTCGACACCATCGGGCGTCCCGCCGGCGTCCTCCTCGGCGGCGTGGTCCTCGCCCCGCTCCGCGCGGACGCGGGCCAGCGCGGCGAGCACCTCGGCCTCTCGCTTGATCGACTCGTCGAGCTGGAACGACAGGGTCGGCAGCTTGCGGATCGCGATCTTGTCGCCCAGCTCGCGCCGCAGGAAGGCCGCCGCGGCCCGGAGCCCGTGCATCGTCAGCGTCTGCTGCTCGGCGGGCAGCACGGAGACCGAGACGAAGGCGGTGGTCAGGTCCTCGGTCACCCGCACCCCGGTGATCGTGATCAGCCCCCTGACCCGCGGGTCCGAAAGCCCGCGTGCCAGCATCATCTGCAGCTGGAGCTGGATGGTCGAGGCGAGTTGTTCGGTCCGTCGGCTCACTGGTCCCCCTCCATGCGCGAGAGCATCTCCCGCGTCAGCGAATCGGCCTCCGCCGGGTCGAGCGAGGGCGTCGGCAGCATCGCCGGCTCGCGGATGATCCTCCGGCTGGTGGCCCCGACCTCCGCGTCGCGCAGCCCCCGCACCTTCGCGTCGATCGCGTCGAGGGTCTTGCCCACCCGCTGCCCGTCGGCCGAGATGGCAGCGACGCCGAGCACCGCGACATTGAGCAGCGTCTGGTCGCCGATCTCCGCCACAGCCACGAGGTGCTCGCGGTGCAGCCGGTCCTTGAGCGATTGGACGACGCGGCGTTTGTCCTTGAGCGACAACGCCTGCGGGATGAGGAGCTCAAGCTGCAGCACACCGATCACCATAACACCGCCGCCGCACCCGCCGGGGGGCAGGCCCCGACGCCCTAGAGCGTCCTCTTGACCTCGATATTCTTGTAGCACTCGAGGATATCGCCCTGCTTGATATCGTCGTACCCGTCGATCTTCATGCCGCACTCCATGCCGGAGCGCACATCCTTGGCGTCGTCCTTGAACCGCTTGAGCTGGCTGAGCCTTCGGTCGTTCTCGACCACGATGTCGCCTCGGGTGACGCGGATGAGCGCGTCGCGCTCGATGTGCCCGTCGGTGACATAGCACCCGGCGATGGCGCCGACCCTCGAGACCTTGAACACCTGCCGCACCTCGGCGTGCCCCAGCACCTCCTGGCGGAGCTCGGGCTCGAGCAGCCCCTCGGCGGCCTTCCGGACATCCTCGGTGATGTGGTAGATGACATCGTAGGTCCGGATCTCGACATGCTTCTGGTCGGCGGTCGAGCGGGCGTTGCCCGAGGGGATGACATTGAAGCCCACGATGATGGCGTTGGACGCCTCGGCGAGGATGACATCGCTCTCGGTGATGCCGCCCACCGCCGCGTGCAGCACGCGGATCTTGATCTCGTCGGTCGAAACGCCCTCGATCTCGTTGCGGAGCACATCGACCGAGCCCTGCACATCGGCCTTGAGGACGATCAGGATCTCCTTGATCTCGCTCTCGGCCATCTGGCTGAACAGCGAGCTCAGCGTCACCTTGGGCTGGGCGAGCTGCTGCTCGCGGTCGCGCTCGCGGCGTTGCTCGGCGGCCTGCTGGGCCTTCTTCAAGCTGTCGACCACAAAGAATTTGTCGCCCGCGTCGGGGATCTCGTCGAGCCCCGAGACCTGCACCGGCGTCGGCGGGAGCACCTGCTTGAGCCGCTGGCCCCGGTCGTCGGTGATGTCACGCACCCGGCCGAACGCCCGGCCCGCGACGATGAAGTTCCCGACCTTGAGCTCGCCCTCCTGCACCAGGATGCTCGCCACCGGGCCGCGGCCCTCGATGAAGCGCGACTCCACGACCGCGCCCCGCGCCGGCCCGCCGAAGTCGGCCCGGAGCTCGAGCAGCTGGGCCTGGTAGTCGAGCACCTCGAGCAGCTCCTGGATCCCCGTGCCCGTGGTCGCGCTGGTGCGGATGACCTCGGTGTCGCCGCCCCACTCGGTGGGGTTGAGCTCGTGCTGGGCGAGCTGGCCCAGGATCTTCTGGATGTTGCCGTCGGTCGCCTCGGGCTTGTCGCACTTGTTGAGCGCCACGACGATCGGCACGCCCGCGGCCTTCGAGTGGTTGATCGACTCGATGGTCTGCGGCATGACGCCGTCGTCGGCCGCGACGACCAGCACGACGATGTCCGTGATGTTCGCCCCGCGCGACCGCATCTCGGTGAAGGCCTGGTGGCCGGGCGTATCGACGAAGACCACATGCTTGGTCTCGTCGCCGATCTGGACGGGCACGCGGAAGGCGCTGGTGGCCTGGGTGATGCCCCCGGCCTCGCCCGCCGCGACCCGGGCGTTTCGGATCTTGTCCAGCAGCGAGGTCTTGCCGTGGTCGACATGGCCCATGATCGTGACCACCGGGCCGCGGGGGCGTTCGTCGACGCGGTCGCGCGCCTCGAACCCCTCGCTGACGACCTGCTCGGCGCTCTTGGCCTCGACGACCTCGAGCTCGATCTCCCAGTCGATCATGACCTCCTGCGCGTGGGCGGTGTCGATGCCCGAGTTGATCGTCGCCATGATGCCCTGCATGAAGAGCTTCTTGACGATGTCGGCGCCCTTGACGCCCGTCGCTGCCGAGAGGTCCTTGATGGTGAACGGCTCGGTGATCCGCACCTTGCCGCCGGCCGTGGAGGGCATGGCCGGGCGGTCGCCCTGCTGGGCCCGCTTGGCCTGCTGCCGGCGCATCTTGAGGTATCCGCCGGCTCGTTGCAGGCGTGCCTCGCGCTCGGCGAGGTCCTGCTCGGTGAACTTTCCGGCGCCGAGGTCCTCGCCCGAGT
>CAYJPX010000034.1:0-31631 GCA_964372195.1 uncultured Phycisphaeraceae bacterium | reverse complement strand
GCCTTCACACTCATCGAGCTGCTCGTGGTGATCGCGATCATCGCGATCCTGATCGGCATCCTCATCCCCTCCCTCGGCGCCGCACGCCGGTTCGCCCGCAAGGGCAAGGACGCCACCCATGTCCGCTCCATCGGCCAGGGCATGACCGTCTGGGGCGGCCAGCACGACGGCGCCTTCCCCAGGCCCAGCGAGCTCGACCGCGCCAACCTCACCATCCAGGTCGGTTCGTCCGAAGCGCCCCTTGTCAAGGACAACACCGGCAACATCCTCTCGGTGCTCATCTACAACGGCCTGTTCGAGGCCGAGCAGGCCAAGAGCCCCGCCGAGACCAACGACCAGATCGTCGTCGACACCGGCTACGAACGCGGGTCGCCCTCGCGGGCCGATGGCAGCGACAGCGGCATGGCCCTCTGGGACCCCGGCTTCGCCGGGTTCCCGGGTGAGAAGGACAGCTTCTCCGGCGTGAGCAACGGGGGCCGCCGGAAGGGGGAGAATGGCGAGGAGTTCGGCCACAACAGCTACGCCACCGCGTTCCCCTTCGGCGAACGCCAGCCGGCCTGGAACGCCAACTTCAACAGCAAGATGGTCATCGCCGGCAACCGCGGCCCGCGCTACCGATTCAAAGACGGCGATGTCTGGAGCCTCGACCCCAACGACCCCCGCTCGGGCGGCTCGAACACCCTGCGGTTCTACAGCCCCGAGAGCGAGTGGAGCGGGCACCTCGGCTACGGCGACGGGCATGTCGAGTTCAGCACGACGCCCAACCCCGCCGTCCTCCGCGTCGCTGCCATGGGCTCGACCAACGAGACCAACTCCAGCTTCCTCGACAATGTCTTCGTCAACGAGGCCCACGGCGGCGTCCGCATGGGGAACTACGACGCCACCCTCGACACCCGCCCCGACCTAGGCACCAACTCGTTCATCCGGCTCTGGGGCAATGTCTCCTCACCCGTGGGCTCCGGCGAGGCCATACTCAATGCCGTCGGCGTCGATGGCAACTTCATCGACTGAACCGCTGGCAAGGCGTCGGGTGGCGTGCAAGGCCGTGATTGGTCGCCGGGTGCCGGGGTCTGAATGGAGCGCAGCGGAGTGAAGGCCCCGCGGTGGTGCAACCGCGTGGCCTTCGCTCGAAGCTCGCTCAGACCACGGCACCCCGGGAGCGCCGTACCACCTGACTCACGGCTCGGGGAGCCGTGCCACCACCATCACTCCACATCCAGTCCCGCGACATAGGCGTCCAGGGCCTCCTGCCGCGCATCGCGTTCGGTGGTGGTGGTCGCGATCGCGTCGACGATCTGCTCGAGCCGGGTCTCCTGCTCCCCGAGCTTCTGCATGTAGCGTGCGTACAGCTCGCTGTTGCGGTCGATCGAGCCCATGTTCTGGCGGATGCGGTCCTGGTCCTGCCCGATCTCGCCGCGTTCGGTCTCGAGCTCGGCGAGCGCCCGCTGCGAGTCGTTGACGAGCGCCCGCAGCCGCTGGGCCTCGCGGAAGGCCGCCACGACCTCGTCGGAGACCTTGCCGTCGCGGTGGTACCGCATGAGGGTGCCCGCGTCGAAGTTCAGCAGCTCGATCGAGTCCCGGCGCGTTCGCTCCTGGGTCACCTTGAGGCCGCCCTTCTCGCCGGCGCCGAAGCCGACCTCGAAGCGGTACAGCTCGCCGGCGATCTCCTCGGGTTTGGGCGTGTCGACCAGCTCCCACCCGCCGAGCTTGGGGTGCTCGACGATGACGGTGCGGTCTCGGAACTGGTCGTTGGAGTCGAAGAAGTACTCGGCCTGGTTGCGGTCGATGGTCTGCTGCTCCAGCAGGCCCCGGACGATGCGGAGCCGCTGGACGGTGCTGCTGCCGTCGTTCTCGACGCGGGCATCGACATCGAGGTCGACCGCGTAGGCGAGCAGCCGCTCGTCGGAGCGGGAGACATGCCCGATCTGGGCGTCCCCGGCGTAGGCCTGGCCATCGAAGACCGCGATCGGGCCGGGCATGAGCTGCAGGCCCGTGTCGTTGGTGATCTCGACGCCGCGCATCGGGTGGGCGATGCCATCGGCCTGGTTGAAGATGCTCACACGCCGTCCCTCGATGTCGCCGGCGATGATCGGGAGCATCGCCGACTGCTGGCGTCCGACGGTGACGGGCTCGTCGAGGGTGAACTGGAAGACCTCGCCGACATCCTCGCCGCTGGCGGCGGCGAGGACGCTGCCGCGCATGGCCTCGCCCAGGCTCATCTCCGCTTGGTCCCACTGGGCATCCCCCGCGACACCACCCATCTCCATGGCGGCGGATGGGGCGATCGCTTTGGCGCGCGACTCCGGCCGCCCGGCGCTGCGATCGCGCGACGCGTCCTCTGCGGGCGCCTGGAAGTAGCTCACCCCGCCGCCATAGGCGCGGGGTTTGGCCCCCGCCCCGGTCGGCACCGGCACCTCCGGCCGATCGACAAACACCGGCTCGTACAGGTCCATGATGAAGCTCACCGGCTGCCCGGCGACCAGCGAGAGCCGCACGCCCTCCCAGTCCTCCTCGGTCGTGTTCTCGACGATCGCCCAGCCCTGCAGCGTCAGGCGGTCGCCCTCCTCCTCGGGCATGACGAGCCGGTAGCTGGTCTTCCAGACCGGGGTCTCGTGGACATACCCCACGCGGACATCCCGCTCGCCGCTGCCCCGGAAGGCGATGTCGAGGGTCTTGACATTGTCGGCCCGGTGCTCGGCCAGCGCGACCAGCGCCTTGTTCAGCTCCGCCGCGAGGTTCTGGTCGAGGATGCGGAAGCTCAGGATCTCGTCGACCTCGGCCGACCAGATGCCCGTGGCCGTCACGAGCGAGACCGTGGACCGGTACTCGACGACCTCGTCTTCCGGGTGTACCCGCTCCCGCGACTCGACGCCGAGCACGGTGCCCTCCTGCTCGCCCTCGGCGGTGCGCACGGCGACGGGCGCCCCCCGCAGCCGGTCGAGCAGCTCCGCCCGCCCCGGGTTGTCGGAGATATCGACCGCGAAGCTCGCCAGGCGCCTGCTCAGCGGCTCCTTGGAGCCGTAGGTTGCCCCCTCGATCCGCCCGCCGTCGAGGTCGAGCACGATCATCGACTTGAGGATGTCGTTGACCTGGTCGGTGCGGAAGCGCAGGGCGACATCGGCATCGCCCTCGACGGTGCCCTGGCGGACGAACGACCCCACGCCCGAGCGGTAGAGGGTGATCCGGCTGATCGGCAGGTCCTCGGGATCGGTCCCGGGGTTGGCCGAGGCCAGGCTGGCGGTCAGCCCGGCGCACAGGCCGGCGGTCAGGACAAGGGCGGTGGTGGTACGGCGTGGCATGTGGTCCTCCTTGGGGGTGTCACCCCGGGTGGGGCGACTCCCCGACAGTGTTGCTCGGTTGAATGTACCGGCGGGCTTGCCAAAAGTGCCGCCGGGGGGAGGCGCCTTTGCCCGGCTGTGACACAGCGGTGACAATGGGGCCGGCCGGCCGTTTCGCTATAGTCCGCCCGTGAACGAACGGCGTGCAAACACGGGCCCGATCAGCCTGCCGGTGCTGGAGGCTGGTGCGGGGAGCGGTGGGGGGACTAATGGAGGAGCGATCGAGGCCCGCCTCCGCGAGCGCGTGCGCGGCGACATCCGCTTCGGGCGCCACGACCGCATGCTGTATGCGACCGACGCCTCCATCTATCAGGTCGAGCCGCTGGGCGTGGTGATCCCCGAGACCATCGACGACGCGGCCGAGGCGGTGCGGCTGTGCGCCGAGCACGGCGTGCCGGTGCTGCCCCGCGGCGGCGGGACCAGCCTCGCCGGGCAGTGCACCAACCGCGCCGTGGTCATCGACCTGTCGCGGCACTGCTGCGCGGTGCGGAGCGTGGACACGGTGCGCGGGCGGTGCGTCGTCGAGCCGGGCATCACCATCGACGACCTCAACGCGCAGCTCGCGCCGACCGGCTGGTTCTTTGCCCCCGACCCCGCGACCAGTCGGCACGCGTGCATCGGGGGGTGCATCGGCAACAACGCCGCGGGGGCACGGTCGATCCGCTATGGCCGGACCAGCGAGAGCGTCCTGGCGATCGAGGCGTGCCTGGCCGACGGCTCGCGGGTGTGGTTCGGTGGGGCCACCAACCCCCTTTTGACGCAGGGGGGCGGGCTTCCCAGCCCGCGGCACCAGCAGGATCCGGGGGGCGGGCTTTCCAGCCCGCGGGACCTCGCCACCGCCACCGCCGACATCGTCCGCCGCCACGCCCACCTCATCCGCGATCGGTTCCCCAAGACCATCCGCCGAAACGCCGGCTACGGCCTCGACATGATCCTCGCGCAACTCGACGCGGGCATCGCCCCCGAGTCGGTCAACCTCGCCCCCCTGCTCTGCGGCAGCGAGGGCACTCTGGCCTTCACCCTCGGCGCCGAGCTGCAGCTCCACCGCATCCCCGCCGCCCGCGGTCTCGCGGTGGTCGCCTTCGCCAGGCTCGACGAGGCGATCGACGCAGTCCTCCCGATCCTCGAGACCAAGCCGACCGCGGTCGAGCTGCTCGACGATATGGTCATCGGCCTGGCCCGTGCCAACCGCGAGTACCGCCGCGATGTCGAGCTGCTGCCCAGGCTGCACGGGGGCGAGGTGCGGGCGGTGCTGTATGTCGAGTACTCGGCCGAGCGAGACCCCGCCGATCTCGACGCGGCGTTCGACTTGCTGCGCCGGGTCGTCAAGACCGACGCGATCGCCACGCACACCCACCCGCAGACCATGCTCCGCGCCTGGGCCCTCCGCAAGGCCGGCGAGCCGCTGCTCCACGGCATCGCCGGCGACCGCAAGCCCGTCACCTTCGTCGAGGACAACGCCGTGCCGGTCGAGCGGTTGGGCGAGTTTGTGCGCAGATTCCGGGCGATCGTGCATAGGCACGGGACGATCGCGGCGTTCTTCGCGCACGCCTCGGTGGGCGTGCTGCATGTCCGCCCGCTGATCGACCCGCACAGCCCCGCCGACCGCGCGGTCATGCACGCCATCGCGGTCGAGGCCGCGGACCTCGCCAAGGAACTCGGCGGCGTGATGTCCGGCGAGCATGGCGACGGAAAGGTCCGCTCGCCGCTGCTCGAACGGTTCTACGGCCCGGAACTCGTCGCGGCGATGCGCGAGGTCAAGACCCTCTTCGACCCGCGGAACCTGCTCAACCCCGGCAATATCGTCGAGCCCGCGGGCTTTGCACCCTTGGACCGGCGGATCGAGTCGATCAGCGAACGGACCCGCATCGAGCCCGACGGCGTGCAGGCGGGCGTGCCGCGGGTCTGGACCCATTTCCGGTTCGCCGACCAGCACGGCTTCGGCGGCGCGGTCGAGATGTGCAACGGCGCGGGGGTCTGCCGCAAGCGGAGCGGCGGGACCATGTGCCCGTCCTACCAGGCCACGCTCGACGAGCGGCACTCGACACGCGGGCGGGGGAATGCCCTGCGGCTGGCGATCACGGGGCAGTTTGCACAAGGGGGCAGTCTTGTGTGCCACGGCCGTGCCGGCCGTGCGGAGGAGCGGGGGAGCACGGCTCACAGAGCCGTGGCACACGGGGTCGGGGCAGTTGGGCCGGGTTGGAACGACCCCGAGACGCTCGCGACGCTGGACCTCTGCCTCTCGTGCAAGGCGTGCAAGACCGAGTGCCCGAGCAATGTCGATATCGCCAGGCTCAAGGCCGAGTACCTCGCCCAGTCCTACCTCGCCCGCGGGCGTTCGCCCCTCGGTGTGCGCATCATGGGCGACATCCGCACGGTCAACCGCCTGGGCTCGCTCGCGCCGGGTGCCGCCAACGCGGCGGCACGCTCGGCGCTCGGGCGGGCGATGGCCTCGCGACTGCTCGGTGTCGATCGCCGCCGCACGCTGCCGGCCTTTGCGAGGTCCCTGGCGGCCCGGGTGGATGGCCGCGTCGCCCGGCGTCCGTCGCGGTTGCCGACCGGAGGGCCCGCGGTGGTGCTGTTCGGCGATTGCTTCACGATGTTCGGCGAGCCGGCCGTCGGGCTGGCGGCGGTGAGACTGCTGCGGGAGTTTGGGTATGCGGTGGGGCTGGCCGACGCCGGCTGCTGCGGGCGGTCGAAGATCTCGCTGGGGCTGCTTGGGGAGGCGTCGCGGGCGATCCCCCGGACGGCCGAGCGGCTAATTGGCTGGGTCCGCGACCCGCGGGTGCGGGCGGTGCTGGTGCTGGAGCCCTCGTGCCAGTCGGCAATCTGCGATGACTGGCTCGACCTGCGGTCGGCGGCGCCGGAGGCGGACCTGCGGGCGATCGCGGCCAAGACGATGAGCGTCGAGGCGTTCCTTGAGAGGGGCTGGGGGGAGCACCCGCGGCGGCCGGTGTGGCCAGCGGCGGGGGACGCGGTGTATCACGGGCACTGCCACGCGAAGGCGTTGGTCGGCGTGGAGAGCGAGACTGCGATCCTGCGGCGGGCGGCCGGGGACCGTGTGGAGGTGCTCGACACCGGCTGCTGCGGCATGGCCGGGGCGTTCGGCTACGCGGCCCACCGCTACGACCTGTCGATGAAGATCGGCGAGCAGACGCTGCTGCCGGCGGTGCGCGGGCGGGACGAGGGGGCGGCGGTGCTGGCGCCCGGGACCTCGTGCCGACACCAGATCGCCGACGCGACGGGGGTGCGGGCGGTGCATCCGGTGGAGTGGTTGGCGGAGCGGCTTGGGCCCCCGGGCGTTCCCCGGTAGACTGGGCCCCATGCGCCGACAGCCCCGCCCCTCTGGATTCACGCTCATCGAGCTTCTGGTGGTGATCGCGATCATCGCCATCCTGATCGCGATCCTGCTGCCGGCGCTCGGGAAGGCCCGGGAGGCGGGGCGGACGGTGGTATGCGGGTCGCAACTCCGGCAGATCCACACGCTGATGGAGCAGTACCTGGCGGACTCGGGGGATGTGTACCCGCCGCACCGGTCGCCGGACAACGGCACGCCCGACTCGAAGTGGTGGTGGGGGACGCTGCTCTACCCGACCGAGTTCGAGACCCGGGATGATCGGCGCCGGATGGAGTGGGACCTGATGGCGGGGCGGTACAAGCTGTTCAAGTGCCCGGAGGTGGGACAGGCCAACGAGTGGCAGGGGATCAAGTGGGAGTGGCGGTTCAATGTGCACAAGGTGAGCTACGGGTACAACGCGTTCTGGCTGGGGTTCTACCCGTACGGGGCCGCGGACGCGAGGGGGATGGACAGCTGGTGGGGCATGCGGGACGGCAAGCACCTGCGGACGCTGGTGTCGATGCGGGCCGACCAGGTGTTCCGGCCGTCGGAGGTGATCTCGGTGGCGGACTCGAACCCCAAGCCGGACGGGCGGTGGTCGATGAGCCTGTGGCACCCGTTCATCGACGCGGCGAAGGAGGGGGTGACGGTGCGCCACGGCGGGCGGGGCAATGTGATGCTGCTGGACGGGCACTACGAGACGGTGTCGGACGACGAGGTGAACGACCCGGTGACGCGGCGGGACCGGTGGGACCCGCATTGGCCGGGGGAGGTGAATCGGTGGTGGTAGGGGCCAAAGGGCCAAAGGGCTAAAGCAGCAAAGCAGCAAAGCAGCAAAGCAGCAAATGAAGCCGGGTCAGGTCCAGGTGTTGACCGGCCCCTCGCCCTTGCCCTGCGTCCCGCCGGCCCGCGCCTCGCCCGGGGCGTGGTGGTCGGTCCGCCAGCTCTCCGGGTACGCGGGGTCGTCGATCCCGAGGGCGTACTTGGTCGGGAAGAGCGGGCGGAAGGTGTCGCACATCACCGCGAGCTCGTCGGTGTACTTCTTGCCCAGGCTGGCCTCGACGGTGCCCGGGTGCGGGCCGTGGGCGATGCCCTGGGGGTGGAGGCTGACCGAGCCGGACTCGATCCCGCGCCGGGCCTTGTAGTTGCCCTCAACATAGTACAGGACCTCGTCGGAGTCGATGTTGGAGTGGTTGTAGGGGATGGGGATCGCCTCGGGGTGGAAGTCCAGAACTCGCGGGCAGAACGAGCAGATCACGAAGTTGTGCCCCTCGAAGGTCTGGTGGATCGGCGGCGGCATGTGCACCTTGCCGACGATCGGCGCGAAGTCGTCGATGTTGAAGCAGTAGGGGTAGTAGCACCCGTCCCACCCCACGACATCCAGCGGGTGGTACGAGTACACATAGCTGTGGATGCAGTCGCGGGCCTTGATCCGCACCTCGAACTCGCCCCGCTCGTCGAAGGTCATCGGCATCTTCGGGACCCGCAGGTCCCGCTCGCAGTACGGCGCGTGCTCGAGGAACTGGGCCGTCTTCTTCGAGATGTACCGCTTCGGGGGCCCGAAGTGGCTGGTGTTCATCGTCTCAAAGAGCACGAACTTGCCCAGCGGCATCGCCGCGGCGCTGATCCCCTCGGGCCTATCGGCATCGGCCAGGGGGTTGAACTCGATCTTGTAGATCGTGCCCTTGGGGAGGATGATGTAGTCCTTGGGGCCGAACCGCAGGGTGCCGAATGTGGTGTGCACCACGCCCGAGCCGTAGTGCACGAAGTAGCACTCGTCGCCCTGCCCGTTCTTGTAGTGGTACGCCATCTGCGAGGCGGGCTGGCAGACCGACATCTCGACATCGGCGTTGCCCAGGATGACCCGCCGTCCGTCGACCGCGTCGCCCTCGGCCTGCATGGGCGCGGTTTTGAGGTGCATCATCCGCATGATGTTCTGCTCGACAAACTCGGTCTTGGTCGAGTGGAGCACCTTCCACCCCGAGACCTGGGTCGGCGGGTGGATGTGGTAGAGCGTGCTGGTCGGGCCGTCGAAGCCCTCGGTGCCGAAGACCTCCTCGGAGTAGAGCGCCCCGTCGGGACGCCGGAACTGGATGTGGCGAGTCCGGGGGATCTCCCCGAGCTTGGTGTAGTACGGCATGGTCGCGGATCCTCGTTCTTCCCCCGGCCGCGAGGACCAGGGGAGGGGGTTGGACCCCATTGTACGGGCCTCCCCGCACCGGGGTCGGCCGACGCCCGGTCCCGAGTGCCCCCCGCTGGCCCGCCCGCGGCGTGACCCGACGCGACCCCGGGGTCTCAGCCCCGACCGCGAAACTCGAAGGCCCCATCGCTCAGCGCCAGCAGCCCGAGCACGCCCAGGAGCACCGCCAGCAGCGGGCTGTTGATCACCAGGAACATGATCGCCGCGACTGCCAGCAACGCCGTCGCCGCGGTGAAGGGCCGCAGCCTCGCGGGCGGGAGCGTGCCCAGCATGATCCCGGCGATGATTGCGAAGTTGACCCACTCGACCGATTTGAGCGGCCGCCACGCGAACTGCCACAGCAGCCCGTAGCCCACGACCCAGATCACGCAGGTCACCACCCGCCTCGCGAGCGGATCGGCCGAGGCCCGCGGGCCGCCACCGGCCCCGGGGGGGGTATCCCGGATATCCGCGGCAGCGTCGTTGTCAGGAGATCGGCCAGTGTGCTCGTCCATGGCGTTACCCCGGGGTTGGACCGGAGCCTACCACGCCGAGGCGGACCCCCGCAACCCATCCCTGCCCGGCCCCCGCTGCGGCCTCTCGGCGGTCTCCGGGCTTACTGTCGTTCTTCACACACGCGGGCGAGCGCCTGAACGCCCGCGCGCACGACCGCCGCCAGCGGCTCGCTGCGGCCGACCGCCGTGGCGATCGGGGGCGACACCGCCTCGTACACCGCGATGCACACCCGCCCCGCCCGGCTCCGGCGCAGCACCCGGTTGCGGAATCGCCGGAGCGTCGCCACCTCGGCCTGCTCGCCCCCGCCGCAGGCCGCCGTCGCGATGAAGCACTTGCTCGGGCGGGTCTGCAGCCCCAACTCGACGGCCCGCAGCTCGATGGCGTCCTTGGCGTCCTTGAGGTCGCCCCCGGCCCGCCGGCGGTAGAGCTTGACCGCGTCGATCTTCTTCTTCGCCCGTAGCAGGCTGTCGAGTTCGTGGTCGAACAGGTCTGCCGCCCGGGGAGGGGGTTGCTCCGCCTCCGGGGCGGGGCGGAAGGTCTCGGCACCCGGGGTTCGTCCGGCCTTGAGGTCCTCCTGCAGCCCCTCGACGAAGGCCTTGGCCTCGGCGAGGCCCAGCCCCAAATGTTCGCGGACGAGTTTGATGGCCTCGATCTTGCGCCGGGCACGGATCAGGTCGAGAATGTCGCGTTCCGGATCGCCCATTCGAACCCTCCGCCTAGAAATCGCCGAAAGCCCAATCTACCGTCATCCAAGCACGCCCGCTGCGGCGTGAACGCACCGGATTGCACGCCAGGGCCGACACCGGTCGGCCCGGCCCAGGAAAGGACCCGCCATGGCCATCCGCATCGGCATCAACGGCTTCGGCCGCATCGGCCGCCTCGTCTACCGCCTCGCCGCCAACGATCCCGCCCTCGAGGTCGTCGCGGTCAACGACCTCGTCCCCGCCGACAACCTCGCCTACCTCCTCAAGTACGACACCATGCACGGCCGCTTCCGCATCGGCAACAAGCCCGCGGTGGTCAGCGCCACCGAGACCAGCTTCACGGTCAACGGCCACACCACCCAGACCAAGGCCGAGCGCGACCCCACGAAGCTGCCCTGGGGCGACTGGGGCGTCGACTATGTCCTCGAATCGACGGGGCTTTTCACCTCCCTCGACGCCGCCCACACGCACATCGAGAACAACGGGTGCAAGCGCGTCGTGATCTCGGCGCCCACCAAGACCCCCGACACCGTCCCCCCCATGTGCTACAAGGTCAACCACGAGGACTACAAGCCCGACAAGCACAAGGTCATCAGCAACGCGAGCTGTACGACCAACTGCCTGGCCCCGGTCGCCAAGGTGATCCACGACAACTTCGGGCTCGACGAGGGCCTCATGACCACGATCCACGCCGCCACCGCCACCCAGCCGACGCAGGACGGGCCGAGCAAGAAGGACTGGCGCGGCGGTCGCAACGCCTACCAGAACATCATCCCCTCGAGCACCGGCGCCGCCAAGGCCGTGGCGCTGTGCATCCCCGCCCTCAAGGGCAAGCTCACCGGCATGTCGTTCCGCGTGCCCACCGCCGATGTGTCGTGCGTCGACCTGACCTTCCGCACTGCCAAGGCGACCAACCTCAAGGCGATCAACGCGGCGATGAAGGCCGCCAGCGAGGGCTCGATGGCCGGCGTCCTGGCCTACACCGAGGAGCAGGTCGTCTCGAGCGACTTCCTCGGCGACCCGCACAGCTCGATCTTCGACGCCTCCGCCGGCATCGAGCTCAACGACCGGTTCTTCAAGATCGTGAGCTGGTACGACAACGAGGCCGGGTACTCGAACCGCTGCGTCGACATGATCAAGATGCTGGCCGCCAAGGACGGGATCGTCTGAGCGATCGACCCAATGCCGGACCGTGAAGCCCCGGGCGCTTTGCCGGGGCTCTTTCATGGGCAGGGCGCGCGACCCGGCGGGTTGGTCATGCGTGCAGGGCCGACCTGTCCCCCCGGCGCGACTGCCGCCCCTGCCAACACCACCAAGCCCGCCGGGCCCGTCTACTCGCCCATTGAGCCAGCGCAACCTCCGTCTCGTTTGTCGTCGGAGGGACAACGCAAGGGCAGAACGCCCCGGTAATGCAATGTACAGGAAACCATCGGCCGAGGTTTCGGCTCGACCACAAGATTGTCGGACAAATCTCAGTTCTGCCGCGACCTCACCGGGTGGTCAGTCGAGCGCGGCGATGGGAAATGCGGTGCTGGGCTGATGCTCGGCCCGCATGATCGCCGCCGCCCGAGCCACCACATCGGGGTGCTCTCCGGCAATATCATGGGCCTCTGCCGGGTCTGTGACGAGGTCATAGAGCTCGAGCCTGTCAGGGGCTTGCTTCAGGGCCGGGCGGATCGCCTTCCATCGCCCGCCCTCACCAAATATGACCGCTTGCTGCTGAGCCCCTTCTGGGAACTCCCAATACATGAAGTCCCTCTCGAGCGTGGCGTGGTCGCCCCGCAGCACGGGCAGGAGACTCAGGCCGTCGGTGTGCAGCGGTGTGTGCCCACCGACCGCCTCGGCCAGTGTGGGCATCCAGTCGGGGTGGTAGCTGGGCGTGGTGCTCTCGCTGCCGGGCTCAACCACGCGGGGCCAGCGGACAACCGTCGGCACGCGGATGCCGCCCTCCCACAGGTTGCCCTTGTGGCCGCGGAGTTCGCCGAGCGAACCGAAGAACTCCCGGTCCACGCCGCCCACATAGCTCGACCCGTTGTCGCTGGTGAACACGACGAGGGTGTTCTCGGCCATCCCCAGCTCGTCGAGCAGGTCGAGGATGCGCCCGACATTGTGGTCCATGGCCGAGATCATCGCCGCGTAGGCCGCCCGAGGGCGGGGGTGGGGGAGGTAGCCCTTGTCGCCGAGGTAGGGCTCGGGGTCCCACTCGCGCGGGTACTTGTCGACCCACTCCCCCGGCGCCTGCAGCGCCAGATGCGGGATCACCGTGGGGTAGTAGACAAACACCGGCTGTCCGGGGTGCTCCGCGTGCTGCCCGCGCATCCAGCCGACCAGCTCGGTGATGACCTCCTCGGGGGCGTAGTCGCCCCCCGCGAACCGCTCGGCGTACGCAGCCTCACTCTCCAGCGCCGCATCGAGCTTCTGGTGGGCGCTGAAGTAGCGGTTGTTGTGCAGCACATCGACATCGTGGTTCCGCCACAGGTGCGTCGGGTAGTAGTTGTGCGCCACTCGTTGGCAGAGGTAGCCGTAGAAGTGGTCGAACCCCTGCGCGCAGGGGTGCCCCTCCGACCCCGGCCCGCCCAGGCCCCACTTGCCGAACCCCCCGGTCGCGTAGCCCCGTGCCTTGAACATCTCGGCGAGGGTGACCTCGGCCGCGGGCAGCGGGTGCTGGCCCTCGGGCTCCTCAGGCCCCCACCCGCCGCCCTCCTTGTTGCCGCGGATGGGCGAGTGCCCGGCGTGCTTGCCGGTCATGAGGATCGCCCGCGTCGGCGCGCACTCCGCCGAGCCCGAGTAGTGGCGTGTCAGCCGCATCCCCTCGGCCGCCAGGCGGTCGATGTTGGGCGTCCGAATCTTCTCCTGCCCGAAGCAGCCGACCTCCTGATACCCCAGGTCGTCGGCCATGATGAAGATGACATTGGGCGAGCTGAGGTCGCGGGCCTGATCCTGCGCGAATACCGCGGCCGCGGCGAATAAAGCGACGAGTGCCGAGAGTTTCCAATGGTTGAGCATCGTGCTATGCTAGCGGAAGGGCGAGGAGGGCGCATGGCGGAGGCCGAGCAACTGCAGTGCCTTCAGGTGTGGGGAGACAACAGGGCGGTGAGCAGCGGTGTGGTCATGCCCGGGCTCAACGCGTGGGTCCATAGCCGGCCCGCCGGGACCGCCGATGCCGGGGGGGACATCCATTATGTGTCCAGTTGTGCCTCGGGGAGGGTAGTGCGGCTGCTCGTCGCCGATGTGAGCGGGCACGGCGAGGTCGTCGCCGAGATCGCGGGCCGCCTCCGCGGCCTGATGCGTCGGCACATCAACAGCCCAGACCAAAGGCGCCTGCTCTCCCAGATCAACCGCGAGTTCTGCGATCTTAGCCGTCCGGATCAGTTCGCCACCGCCGTCATGGTCACCTGCTGGACGCCGACGGGGGAGCTCACCGTCTCCTGCGCCGGGCATCCGACCCCACTGCGGTACCACAGCCAGGCGCAGCACTGGAAGCCGCTGTTCGAGCCGGGCGAACACGCCGAGATCCCCCTCGGGATCGACCCGGATACGGAGTTCAGTCAAGCCCGAATCACGCTCGGGCGCAGCGACCTGCTCCTGGTGTACAGCGACGGGGTGAGCGAATCCCGCGATGGCGGCGGGCAGATGCTCGGCTCGGCCGGGCTGGCGTCGCTGCTGGCCGATCTTCGTGGAGCGCCGGCCGATGGCGTCGTTGCCGGCCTCGTGGAACGCGTGGACGGTCGGCGCGCCGGAGCCCCGCCAGAGGACGACACCACCCTCATGCTCATCGGCCCCAACGAACTCCGCCCGAGGGACTCGGTCTTCAGCGGGCTCCTGGCCGCGATGCGCATGGCCAAGGGCATGGTCGTCAGACGCTGATTGCCACACCCGTGCGGCGGCCCCCCCGGCCGGTCCGCCGGTGGCCCCGCGGCCGTGCCGGACCCGGGGCCCGGCCCCTACCATCGGTCGTGAACAGGCCCCCCGCACGAACCGCCCTGACCAACGCTCGCGCCGCCCTCGACGCCCTGCTCGCCAACGCCGCGGCGGTTGACCGGATCCAGGCCGTCGCCCGCGTCATGGCCGACTGCTTTCGGGCGGGCGGCAAGGTCCTCGCCTGCGGCAACGGCGGGTCGGCCTGCGACGCGATGCACTTCTGCGAGGAGCTCACCGGCCGCTTCCGCGACGACCGCGCCCCCCTGCCCGCCATCGCCTGCGTTGATGTCGGGCACATCACCTGCACCGCCAACGACTACGGCTACGACGCGGTCTTCGAGCGGTGGGTGCGGGCCCTCGCCAAGCCGGGCGATGTCGTCTTCCTCCTCTCGACCACCGGCAACTCGGCCAGCGTGGTGCGGGCGAGCGAGGCCGCCGCCGAGATCGGCTGCCCGCGGGTCGCCTTGCTCGGCAAGTCCGGCGGCAAGCTCGCCGGCGCGTGCGAGCACGAGTGGATTGTCCCCGGCGATACCGCCGACCGCATCCAAGAGCTCCACATGCTGATCCTGCACACGCTCATCGAGTGCGTGGAGGCCGAGCTGGCCGGCGGGTGACCGGGCGCCGAGGCCGTGGCCCGACCTGCCTGGACTACACCAACGCCAACTCGTGCGCCACCACCCCGCCGACCACCGTCGCCACCGCCCGCCCGCGCACCGCTCTGCCCAGGAAGGGCGTGTTGCGGCTCTTGCTCGCCAGGTCGTCCACGCCGATGGCCCACTCGAGGTCGGGGTCGATGATCGTCACATCCCCCGGGCCGCCCACGAACAGCTCGCCCAGGGCGTCGGCCCCGCGGCTCGCCCGGTCGAGGTTGCACAGCCGGGCCGGCTCGATGGTCAGCAGCGCGACCAGCCGGGGCCAGTCGATGGCGCCCGTGGCGACCAAGGCCTCGATATAGAGCGGCAGGGCGGTCTCCAGCCCGATGATCCCGAACGGGGCATCGTCGAACGGCGCCGCCTTCTCATCGGGCGTGTGCGGCGCGTGGTCGGTGGCGAGCACCGTGATCGTGCCGTCGGCGACACCCGCCCGGATCGCGTCGATATCGCGCTGCTCCCGCAACGGCGGGTTCATCTTCGCGTTGGTGTTGTACCCGTCGCACGCCCCGTGGGTCAGCACCAGGTGGTGCGGGCTGGCCTCGGCGCTGACCGGGAGCCCCGCCGCCCGCGCCCGGCGGACGATCTCCACACTCCCCCCGCTCGAGAGGTGCTGCACATGGTACCGGCACCCCGTCTCGGCCACGAGCCGCACATCGCGCTCGATGATGACCTCCTCGGCGACCCGCGGCCAGCCGATGAGCCCCAGCCGCGTGCTCACCACCCCCGAGTGCATCGACGCCCCCCGCGTCAGCGTCGGGTCCTGGCAGTGCTGCATGAACGCGAGCCCCGTCGGCCCGACCTCGCGCATCACCCGCAGCATGACCCCGGCCGACTGGATCACATCCCCGTCGTCGCTGAAGCCCACCGCCCCGGCCTGAGCGAGCAGGCGGAACTCGGTCGGCTCGACGCCCTGCCGACCCCGCGTCGCCGCCGCGACCGGGAACACCCGGCACGACGCGCTCGCCGCCCGGTCGAGCACATACTTCACCACCTCCGGGCAGTCGATCGCCGGGTTGGTGTTGGGCATGCAGCAGACTGTGGTGAACCCGCCCGCGACCGCCGCCCGAGCGCCGGTCTTGACCGTCTCCTTCTGCTCGTGCCCGGGTTCGCGGAGGTGGACATGCGGGTCGATGAGCCCCGGGCAGACGATCCTCCCCGCCGCGTCGATCGTCCGGGCCGCGGGCGAAGCGCTGCCCCCCGTCCCGATCTCGCTGATCCGCCCGTCGGCAATCACGATATCGGCGACCCGGTCGAGCCCCGAGGCCGGGTCGATCACCCGGCCACCCGTTATCCGCAAGGTGGTCATAGCCGCCAATGGTAGCGATCGCGCCCGTCCATCGGTGACGCCAGCGCTTCCCTTTCAGTTCTCCAGATCCGCCAGGCCCATCAGCCGCCGAGCTTCGACGCCACCGCGCCGAGCGCCTGCTCGAAGGCATCGATCGCCGCCGTGAGCTCTGTCCCGGCGGCCTCCCAAGCGTCGGCCCCGGCAGTCTTGAGCGCGTCGATCTTCGGCGAGACGGCCGCGAACTTCTGGTTCGCCGCGTCAAACAGCGGCTTGGCGACCGCTTTCACCGGCTCCGACGCGCCATCGAGCTTGACCCGCAGCTCCTTGAGCGTGCCTTCAAGGGCCGTCAGCCGGTCCTCGGCCTGGGCGACCGCTTTGGCCTTCAACTCCTCGAACTGGCCGGCGACATCGCCCTTCACCTCCTCGACCGCGTCCTCGGCGGCCTGGCCGGCATCTCCCGCGGCCTCCTTGAGCGTGTCGCCGAGCGAGCCCGTGGTGGTGTCGGCGGGTTTTTCCTCCTTGCCACAGCCGAGCAGCAGGGTCCCGGCGGCAAGAAGAACGACGAGCGTGCGTGTGGCCATGGTGATACCCCTTTCTGGTGAGAATCTAGGGAGTATAGGGGTCGCCGCTGGCTCCCGTCCCCCTGGCTCCCGCCCCCCGCGGACCTGCCCCGCCGCCGATGCCCACCCGCCGGCCGCTACCGCAGTTTGCCGAGGAAGTCCTCGAACCGGTCCATCCCCGCGTGGATCTGCCCCTCGCCGCAGGCAAAGGAGATCCGCACGCACCGCTCCCCGCAGCCGCCGAAGTCCTCGCCGGGGACCAGGGCGATGTGGGCCTCCTCGAGCAACGCCTCGCACATGTCGAGCGCCGAGTTGATCTCCCGCCCGCCCGCCGAGGTCTTGCCGAAGTAGCACGACACATCGGGAAAGGCGTAGAAGGCGCCGGTGGGCCTGGGGCAGATCAGGCCGTCGATCTTGCAGAGGCGTTCGTAGATGACCCCGGCCCGCGCGGCGAATGCCTGGCGCATCCGCTCGACCTCCGCGTCGCACTCGGCCAGGGCGGTGCGGATCGCGGGGTAGATGAACGACGCGATGTTGGTGGTCATCTGGCCCTGGAGCGTGCCCATCGCCCCGATAAACTCGCGGCCGAAGTCGCCCGGCATCGCCGCGTAGCCCACGCGCCAGCCGGTCATCGAGTACGCCTTGCTCAGGCCGTTCAGCGTCAGCACGCGATCGGCGATCTCGGGGATCGAGCCGAGCGAGAAGTGGTCCATCCCGCCGTAGATGATCTTCTCGTAGATCTCGTCGGACATGACGACCAGGTCCGGGGCGATGGTGGCGGCGGCCTCCTCGACGACCCTGGCGAGTGCGCGGAGTTCGTCCGGCGAGTACATCGTGCCGCAGGGGTTACTGGGGCTGTTGATCAGGAAGATCCGCGAGCGGGGCGTGATCGCCGCCCGGAGCTGCTCGGGGGTGATCTTGAAGTTGCTCTCGGGGGTGGTGGGGATCTCGACGATCTTGCCCCCCGCCATGTGGGCGATGGGGGCGTAGCTCACCCACGCCGGGACGGGGAGCAGGACCTCCCAGGGCGCCTCACCATCGGCGGGCGGGTCGAGCAGGCAGTGGCAGCAGACATAGAGCGAGTGCTTCCCCCCGGCCGAGATCGCCACATGGTCGCCGGTCAGGCCGGCGATACCGTTGTCCCGTTCGAGCTTGGCCGCCAGGGCTGCCCTGGTCTCGGGATCGCCCAGGGTCGGCATGTATTTGGTTTGCCCCGCGAGCAAAGCGTCGATGGCGGCCTGCTTGATCGGCAGGGGGGTGTCAAAATCGGGCTCACCCAGGGAAAAGCTCAGGACATCGATCCCGGCCCGTTTCATGGCCTTGGCGCGGTTGCCAAAGGCCACCGTGACCGAGGGATGCATCGAGGCAACGCGGTGGGCGACGGTCATCGGGTGGGTGGAGGTGGTCATCGGCGTACCATATGCCGGACCTGGGCCAAAAATCCGCCGCTTTTGGGCGGTGATCCGTCGGGCGACCGGCCCGGGCGGGCGTTGATCCGACCGACCGCCCCGCCTACCATCCGGGCCCGACCATCCCTGGCCGGACCGGTGTCGGTTCGTCGCAGGGGGAGGGAGGGGCACGAGATTGGCACCAGCGGCCGGCCGAGGGGCCGGCATTGAGGACACCCGATGGCGACCGCGACAGCAGCCCGCACGCAGATCATCACCGACTTTGCCACCACCGAGGGCGACACCGGCTCGCCGCAGGTGCAGATCGCCCTCCTGACGCATCGCATCAAGGAACTCTCCGAGCACCTCCGCGAGCACAAGAAGGACTTCCACTCCCGGCGCGGCCTGCTCCAGATGGTCAGCCGCCGCAACAGGCTGCTCCGCTACCTCGCCCGCAAGGACCGCCCGGCCTACCTGGACACCATCGGCAAGCTGGGCCTGCGCAAGTAATCGACCCACGACCCGCCGACGCAACCGTCGGCGGTGTTTGTTTTATCCCGAATCCGTTTCGCAGCCCCGGCCAAGCACGCAGCGGCAGTGGGCACCACGCAGCCCCCCGCTGCGCCGTGCCTTCTGCCTCTCGGGCCGCGCGGGGCTCAGAGAGCAAGCGACCGCCGGTTGATCCGGATCGGATCCGGCGCCGGGCGGCCGCGCAGCAGAAGGCAGCAGACACCATGACAACAAAGAGCCTCGGAACCATCCGCGTCGAGCGAGAGATCGGCGGTCGTACCCTCATCCTCCAGACCGGCAAGGTCGCCCGCCAGGCCGGCGCCGCGGTCATCGCCAGCTACGCCGGCAGCACCGTCCTCGCGACCGTCGTCCGCGACAAGCCCCGCGAGGGCATCGACTTCTTCCCCATGCAGGTCGACTACCGCGAGAAGCTCCCGGCCGGGGGCAAGTTCCCCGGCGGGTTCCGCAAGCGTGAGGGCGCCCCCAACGAGAAGGAAATCCTCACCATGCGGATGATCGACCGTCCGATCAGGCCGCTCTTCCCCGACGGCTTCGTCGACGAGATCCAGGTCCAGTGCTGGGTCATGAGCCACGACGCCGAGAACGACACCGATGTCCTCGCCGGCACCGCCGCCTCGGCGGCCTTGGCGATCAGCAACGCCCCCTTCGACGGCCCGACCGCGACCATCCGCGTCGGCCGCATCCACACCGACGACGGGCCCCAGTATGTCGTCAACCCCACCGTCTCCCAGCTCGATTTCTCCGACATGGACATGGTGCTCGCGGGCCACTGCGACGGGATCAACATGATCGAGGTCGGCGCCGCCGAGGTGGCCGACGAGGATGTTCTCGGCGCCATCGAGTTCGGCTACGAGCACATCAAGGACATCCTGGGGCTCATCGCCGAGCTGGTCGAGAAGGCCGGCCAGGAGAAGGTCCCCGGCGAGTCCGTGCTCCCCACCGACGAGGTCATGGCCAAGGTCAAGCAGGTCTGCGGCGCCGAGATGCTCGCCGCCCGCCAGATCGCCGGCAAGCAGGAGCGCAACCAGCGGATCTCCGAACTCAAGACCGCCCTGCTCGACAACCATTTCCCGATCAAGGACGCCGGCACCTACGCCGAGTACGCCGCCAGCGTCAAGGCCCGCTCGCAGGCCGCCGAGGCGTTCCGCACCGTCGAGAAGAAGGCCACCCGCCAGCTCATCGTCGAGAAGCAGGCCCGCGCCGACGGCCGCAAGCCGCGCGAGATCCGCAAGATCGAGTGCGAGGTCGGCGTTTTCGAACGCACCCACGGCTCGGCCTTCTTCCAGCGCGGCGAGACGCAGAGCCTCGTCAGCTGCACCCTCGGCACCGCCCGCGACGAGCAGATCGTCGACGGCCTGCTCCCCGAGTACTCCAAGAAGTTCACCCTGCACTACAACTTCCCGCCCTTCTGCACCGGCGAGGCCAAGCGCATCATGGGCCCCGGGCGACGCGAGATCGGCCACGGCGCCTTGGCCGAGCGATCTCTCATGGCCATCCTCCCCAGCCCCGAGGACTTCCCCTACACCATCCGCATCGTCAGCGATATCACCGAGTCCAACGGCTCGTCCTCCATGGCCTCGGTCTGCGGCGGGTGCCTGGCGCTCATGGACGCCGGCGTCCCCATCAGCGGCACCTGCGCCGGCATCTCCGTCGGCCGCTTCACCGACGAGCAGGGCGGCAAGGAGCTCTTCGTCACCGACATCCTCGGCGAGGAGGACTTCTTCGGCGACATGGACTTCAAGGTCTCCGGCACCCGCGAAGGGATCACCGGGATCCAGCTCGATCTCAAGGCCCGCGGCCTGGTCCTCGGCCAGATCAAGGAGATCTTCGAGCAGGCCAAGCAGGGCCGGCTCGAGATCATCGAGACCATGGAGAAGTGCATCGCCGCCCCCAGGCCCGAGATCAGCCCCCTCGCGCCCAAGATGCTCACCATGCAGATCGCCGTCGACAAGATCGGCAAGCTTATCGGCCCGGGCGGCAAGATGATCCGCGCCCTGCAGGACAAGTACGGCGTCAACATCGATGTCGAGGACGACGGCACCGTCATGATCTCGGCGCCCGCCGGCCCCGCCGTCGATGCCGCCTACGCCGAGATCAGCGCCCTGTGCGAGGAGATCAAGGTCGGCACCATCTACGAGGGCAAGGTCGTCAGCACCAAGGACTTCGGGGCCTTCATCGAGCTGGCCCCGGGGACCGACGGCATGTGCCACATCTCCGAGCTCGCCGAGGGCTATGTCAAGAGCGTCAGCGATGTGGTGAAGATCGGCGATATCGTCCGGGTCAAGGTCATCCTGGTGGACGACCAGGGGCGCATCAAGCTCAGCCGCAAGGCGGCGATGGTCAAGGCCGAACAGCCCGACGAGCCGGTCGAGGCCTGTGCGTAGCCAACGTATAACTAACAAAACTCTGGTGGCCCCAACCGCGCCCCGGCCCTGGGGGGGGTGCGCTGACTTCGGGCACGCCACTTGACGCGGGGGGACATTCTGATAATCTGGGGCGTCCGGCCTGGTCGTGGGCTCGATCCCTCGGCCCGGCGGGGCCACGGCCGCGCCGGTTCGTGAAGCCGACGCGGGGAGTCCGTTGCAGGGCCGCGGGCGGTTGGTGGTCTCCAGCCGCGAGTTCTCCCGTTGCCACCAGTTTGGGGGTGTCCCGATGAGCAGCCAGGACGCGCGAGGCCAGCTCCAGGGGGTGGAGGGTCAGGTCAAGTGGTTTGACCCCCGCAAGGGTTTTGGGTTCATCGTCGGGCCGGACGGGCAGGATATCTTCGTTCACTATTCCTGCATCGATGGCGACGGGTTCCGTGTCCTCAAGGACGGCGCCGAGGTGACCTACGACGCCGAGGAATCCGACAAGGGCTGGAAGGCCACGAAGGTGCGGCGCACCGAGCCGTCCATCGTCGTCCCCAGGCCGCCGCAGCACACCCGGACCCCGAGGCGCTAGCCCGCAGCGCGTACAGTTTCCGGTGGCATCGTTCGCAGGACATCCCTTCTTCTTGGCGGCTGCGCCCATGGTGCTGGCCGCTCCCGTGGGGGCGGGCCGGTGGGTGGCGCCGCTGCTCGTGGGGCTTGCGGTCGGTACGCTCCTCACCGCCGGGGTGACCACCGCCCTCGTCCGTCGGCACACGGCCCGGGTCCGCGCCGCCGACGCCCAGGCCCGCCGGGCCAAACGCCTCGCCGAGCTGGGGGCCATGACGCGGGGGCTCGCCCACGAGATCAAGAACCCCCTCTCGACCATCGGCCTGAATGTGCAGCTCCTGACCGAGGGCATCGAGGACCTGGCCCTCGCCGACGACGACCGGTTGCCCCTGGTCCGCCGGCTCGGCTCGCTCGGGCGCGAGGCCGAGCGGCTGCGGGGCATCCTCACCGATTTCCTGGAGTACGCCGGCGAGCTGCGCATCGAGCCCCGCGCCGCCGACCTCAACGCCACGGTCGATGAACTCATCGACTTCTTCCTGCCCCAGGCCGAATCCCAGGGCGTCCGCGTGCGCACCGACCTGGCGCCCGGCGCGCTCGACGCGTGGATCGACCCGCCCCACATCAAGCAGGCCGCCCTCAACCTCATGCTCAACGCGGTGCAGGCGATGGCCAAGCAGCCCGAGGGCATCGCGCGGGAGTTGATCCTCCGTACCAGCCGCGAGCTCGACGAGCAACGCCGGCCGCTCGCCGTGCTGCACATCATCGATACCGGCCCGGGCATCGCGCCCGACGCTATCGAGCGGATCTTCGACCCCTACTTCACGACCAAGTCCGGCGGCTCTGGGCTCGGCCTGCCCACCGCGCGCCGCATCATCGAGGCCCACGCCGGCAGGATCGACCTGCACAGTGAGGTCGGGCGTGGGACCGACTTCGCCATCACCCTGCCCGGCGGCCCCGCCGGCCAAGCGCAGAACGAGCCCGCGGACCGTTTGTAGGCCGGCGGGCTCGTGGGTGAGCGGGGTCGATCGGCGGGCGGTTATCAGTGGCTACCGGCTGTCGGCAAGGTCTCCGCCATCGCCGGAGGGCGCAAAGGTGAGCGACGCCGTCCATGACGCATCGCCGCCGACAGGCGTGAGCGCGACGGTCGAGCCGTCGCCGGGTTGGGCGCTGCGCGAGATGCTCCTCGCGGCGAAGTAGTCGGTGCGGGCCGACCCGCCGGAAGAGCACCCGGCAGCGCCGAGAAGGCCCAGGAGCAGCACCCCTACCCCCAACGATCGAGCGGTGCGATTGTCGGCCATTCGGTGATCCCTCAGGCCCCGGATACGGTCACAGAACCCTTGCGTGCAACAACTGTCGAAAACGATCCCCGCCAAGGCCCGCCGATTCCCACCACCCGGAGCGTTGGTGCGAACTTGGGCAAGCGGTTGGCACGGGCGGGCCGATCGTCCGGCCTGGCCCTCCGCCATCGGCGGCCGCCACGGGTCCGGAAACGCCCCAGACACCCCGAACCTGGGCCCCCTACCATCGGTCCCCACCTGGCCCAGAACCCGCGTTCCCCATTGCGCCGAGATCCAGGACATGAAGCTCGCCTTTAGCACAATCGCCTGCCCCGATTGGACGCTCGAACGCGTCATGGGTTCCGCCTGCCGGGCCGGCTACGACGGCGTCGAACTCCGCACCTTCGGCTGGGGCGGGACCGCCCTGGCCTGCGACCCCGCCCTCACCGACGCGGCAAAGGTGCGCCTGCTCGCGATCGAGTCGGGCACACACATCATGTGCCTGGGCACGAGCGTCAAGTTCGACGACCGCGTCTGGCCGCCCGTCATCGGGCGTGCCCTGCCGGGGCACGCCCGATGCGTGCAGGCCGGGAGGCGGTTTGTCGATCTCGCCGACGACCTCGAATGCCCCGCCATCCGCGTTTTCGGCTTCGAGTCGCACCGCGGGGAGCGACGCGGCAAGACCGTGAAGCGCCTCGTCGAGCGGCTGCGCGAGGTGCTCGACGCCGCCGCCAAGCGCCGCGTCACCGTCCTGATCGAGAACGGCGGCTCGTTCGCCAAGGCCGAGTACCTTGCCGAAGTTCTCGACGCCTGTGACAGCCCGCACCTCGGCGCCTGCTACAACCTCGCTGTCGGCGCCGAGGCCGGCGACCGGGTCGAGCAGGCGATCGACCTGCTCGGTGACCGCCTCTCGAGCGTCAAGCTCAAGGACCTCCGCGACAGAGCGCCCGTCGAGATAGGCCAAGGCGAGATGCCCCTCAGGCAGGGCGTGCAGCACCTCGCCCGCGCCGGGTACGACGGGTGGACGGTCGTCGAGTGGATGCGGTTCTGGAGGCCCGAACTCGCCGAGCCCGAGGGCGTGCTCACCCGGGCGATGCAGACGCTGCGGGGCTGGATTGCACCGGTCGGAGCGGGACCGGCCCGACACGAACAGGCCCGACACGAACAGACCGAGCCGGTGGGGGCCTGATCGACGGCGGCGAACCTGCGTGTGGTTCCAGGGGCCCGAGCGTGCGTGAACAAGCCGCCCAACGAGCGAGCGAGATACTGGAGGTGTGCCGGCGCGAGGGCTTCGCGCTGGCGGGCGCCGCGCCGGTCGGCTCGAGCCCGCACGCCAGCGAGCTTCGCGACTGGCTCGCCGCCGGCAAGCATGGCCAGATGGCGTGGCTCGCCGACACCGTGGAAGAACGGCTCGATCCCCGGCGGCTCCTGCCCGGGGCCAAGAGCGTCGTGATGGTCGCCGATTTCTACGCGGTGCGAGGCGAGACCGACGAACAGCCCGAGCCCGGCGTGGGACGCATCGCCCGCTACGCCCGCGGACGCGACTACCACGAGGTGCTCAAGCGCCGCGTGCAGCGGGTCTGCGATACGGTCCGCGAGCGGTATCCCGGCGCCGCGACGCGGGCGTTCTGCGACACCGCCCCGGTGCTCGAACGCGAACTCGCCGCCGCGTGCGGGCTCGGCTGGATCGGCAAACACACCCTGCTCATCCACCCCTCCCACGGCAGCTGGATGGTACTCGGCGGCTTCCTGACGACACTCGAACTGGCCCCTCCCGGAGGAGCAACGCCCGAGCCGGACCACTGCGGCACCTGCACCCGCTGCCTCGACGCCTGCCCCACCGGCGCGATCACGCCCTACAGCGTGGACGCGAGCCGGTGCATCAGCTACCTGACGATCGAGCACGAGCCGCCGATCGACCCGCCACTCGCCGACAAGCTCGGCGACTGGCTCGTCGGGTGCGACATCTGCCAGGAGGTCTGCCCCCACAACTCCGCACGCCCCGGCGCGGGCGGCGGTGGGGGGGTCGAGGTCCGTCCCGAGTACGCCCCGAGGCGACGCGGCTTCGACCTGCTCGAGGTGCTCGGCTGGGACGAGGTCACCCGCCGCGGCCGGTTCGCGACCAGCGCGATGAAGCGGGTGACGCTTGAGCAGGCCAAACGCAACGCGATCCTGCTGATCGGGAGCTTGCTCAAGGACCGCAGCCTCGGGGCGATGGCCGCCGAATCAGCGAGGCAACGCCTCTTGGAGATCGCCTGGAGCGCCGCCGAACACGAGAGTGTCAGAGCATGCGCGACGCGGGCGCTGCGCGAATGCCGCCCCGCCTAGCCCCGCCGCACGACCAGCCTCGCCAGCACCACCACCAGCAGCCCCGGCACGAGGTAGAACTCATCGAGCTGCATGAACCCCATCCAGTAGAACGGCGCCGCGACGCCGACCGTCCCGCACCACACCAGCAGCTTGCGACGCCCGCGGTCCCCGCGCAGCCCCGAGTGCCCATCGCGCGTGGGGATCATGCAGAGCCACACATACGCCGGGAACACCAGGGCGTAGAACGACAGGAACCCGCGGTAGTAGAGCTCCGGCGAGGCGATCGACGCGGTGAAGCGGGGCAGGTCCGGCCAGTAGTCCAGCGCGGTCGACCCGAGTATCGCCGCGGCGACGAGCAACGCGGTGGTGATCCAGGGCCACGCCCGCCGCGGCTGCATGCGGCCGATCTCCCGCAGGTGCATGATCGCCGTGAACGCCAGCTGCGCCCCGATGTGAAAGAACACCAGCCCGCGGACGGTCTCCGAGCGGATCTGCGTCTCAAAAAGCGTGTCCAGATCGCCGCCGTAGAGCAGCGTGAGCACGATCAGCGGCAGGAAAAACACCACGAACCCGAGCGTGAAGGCCGTCCGCCGGCTGCGGTCGTGCAGCCGCTCGGCCGCGTGCAGGAAGGTCGGATCCAGGTACGGGCACAACGCAAACCCGAACACCGCAACCGGCGCCATCCAGAGGAGATCAGTCGGAGGCAGGCTCACGCGAGGAGCAACCAACGCCCCCGTCCGCCACGCCGCGACCGCGCACACCGCCGAGATCAGCCACACTCCCAGCGCCAGCCAGCGGGCGCGCAGGGCTTTGGGCGCGAGCAGCCCCGCGCCCACGAGCACCACGAGCAACCCCGCCCCCGCCTGCGCAAGCCCCGCCCAGTTCCACAGCACGCCGAGGAAGTACGCCTGGAACACCACCGTCACGATCGCGAACGCCCGCACCACCTCCTGGTGTTTCTCGGCCAGTTGCCGTGGCTGGTGCCGCCCGGCGAGCACCCAGCCCATCGCCGCCGCCCCGATCACATTCGGCGCCACGAAGGCGACAAACCCCCACACGCCGTAGTCCCGCACCAGGAGCACCGGCAGGAACATCCCGATGCACCAGGTCCACGAGCACGCGAGGTAGATCGCCCACCCGAGGGTCGCGGGGAGCGAAACCGGGCTCTCGCGGGGCGGGTGGCTCACTGCGGTATCCTACTTCAGCCGGCCCTTGCTGCGCTGGTGCTTCTTGGGCGTGATGTGGAAGGTCGCGGTGCACCGACCCACACGCCGCTCCTTGGACCCCGGCTTGGTGATCGCCTGCACGATCTCCATGTCCAGCGTCGCGTTGAACTCGCCCGCGGCGGCCACGAGGGCCTCGAGGTCCTCCTGCGGCGTGATGCGATAGATCGCCGGACCCAGGCAGGGCCGGAGGAACCGGTACTCCAGGTGCTTGCACACCACCGTGAAGTCCCCGCCGCACACGCCGAAGATGTAGCTGCCCCCCGCGATCTCCGAGTTCCCCAATAGCGCCGCCCCCGCCATCGCGTTGTACCAGTTGCGGTTGAACCGCCGGAACGGCAGCTCGGCGTGAAAGGTCTCGTCGTCGAGCTTGCGCATCCGGATGCCCGAGTGGAACGCGTAGGGCAGCCAGATCATCGAGCAGACCCGGTTCCAGAAGTTGTTCCGTGTGCTCAGACGGCTCACGAACGCCTCGAGCCGCACGAAGAGCGACCGCTTCTCCTTCCGCGGCGGCTTGCGGTGCGGCGAACGCTGCGCCGCGGGCTCGGGTGCCCCGCCCGGCACGGCGTCCCCGGGCGAATCGGGGGCCCCGGCGGGGTGGTCCTCTCCCGCGTCGCCAGCGACATCCGCGTCGGCCACGGGGGCCGTGTCGGCGTCGCTCGAACCGGGGATGGTCGCGTTGGAACTGCTCACGGCGGGTCTCCAAGCATCATACACCGTGGGCGGCGAGTGGCCCCGGGTCGGGCCCGGACCCCCCCTCAGGGCGTCGGCCCGGCCGCGGGGGTGAGGTCGAACCAGCCCTTGGCATTGGTCGACACCCGCACCACGGGCGTATTGGGGTCGTGGTCGAGCACCAGCGTCCACCCCAGCCGCGCCGCGGCATCCAGATACCACCGACGGCTGACCATGCTCGTGTAGGGCTCGACATCGTACCCGAGGCTGTACGCCGCCCCCAGGTGCCACGCCGTCGGCATCACATCGGGCGTGAACACCACCACCCGGCCCTCGACATCGGTGAACCCGATCGCCTGCTGGCCCCAGGTGTGCCCCGGCGTCAGCATCACCCACACGCCCGGCTCGGTCTCCGTCCGGCGGTACTCGGCCGGCACCCGGGGGAGCTCGTCGCGGCGGGGGACATACCCCGGCGCAAACGGCGGCATCGACTCCACCAGCCGCAGCTTCGACTCGATCGGCAGCAGGTGGTCCTTGTAGTAGGTCCGCGTCATCACCGACCGGTTCTCGATCGCGTCACGCCACTCCCGGGCCTGCGCCCACACCCGGGCGTTGGGGAAGGTCAGCTTCAGGTCCGTGCAATCGCCCGATGCCTCCCCCGGCCCCGCCGTCCAGTCGGGCGTCTCGCCCGCGCGGCAGCGGCGGGTCAGCCCCCCCGCATGGTCGAAGTGCAGGTGCGTGACGACCGCCGCGTCGATCTCCGCCGGGTCGACACCCGCCTCGACGACCGCCGCCTCCACCGTGCGTCCGGTGAGGCCGAAGATCTTGGACATCTTCGCGTCGAGCTTGTCTCCCGTGCCGCTCTCGATCAGGATCCGCCGCGGGCGGCCGAGTTCCGGGTCGGGCGTCTCGCCCTCGAGTAGCAGGCAGTTGTGCGTGATGGCGATGCGATGCTGGTCGTCGGGGGTCACCGACCGGGTCCAGACGGTGCGGGGGATCAGCCCGAACATCGACCCGCCGTCGAGCAGGAACGGGCCGGCGTTGAGCAGCCTCCAGCGGTAGCGGACATCCTTCATGCCCGCATGGTAAGCGGGCAGCCGGGCGCCGGTCTCTCAGGGTCGCGGCGCCGAAGGGGCGCCCAGCCGCGGTCCTGCGACCGGTGTATTCACCCGGAAGAAATCGAACGCCGCGTCCGCCCGACGCCCGCCCCTGGGAGAAGCGGCGGCCAGCCCCACCTGCACCTCGGAGAAGTCCGCCGCCAAGGGGATCCCCACCGGCCACCACCGCTCCCCATCGGCGCTCACCGAGCACTCATAGGTCCGGCCCCGGCGTGCGATCTTCATCCAGACCGCATCGCCCATGGTGTTGGGGAGGTCCTGGTTGACCGCCTGCCCGCCCAGCTCGCGCGTGATGATCCACCGCCGTCCGCCCACGAACGCGTTGCTCAGGCGGATGTAGTTGTTGTGGTCCTGCCAGACGATGAGCCCCGCCTGATCGAACCCCTGCCGGACGACAAAGTCGGTCCGGGTGACGACCTCAAAGTCGCCCGGGTTGGTCGCCTGGAGGAAGACATTCCGGAGGTCATACCGCTCGTTGAACACATCGCCATCGAGCGTCGTGATGACGAGCTTTCCATCGCGGAGTTTCCATGTGCCCGGGTCCTCGTTGACGATGGACCAGCGTTGGCGGTTGAGCGCCCCGCCCTCGAATTCATCGCTCGCCGCCGCCAGGTTCGCGACCGCGCCCGACGGCAGGGGCTGGGCCAGCGTCGTCGGCCCGTCGACCTGGACACGGATCCCGAAGTTCGGGTCGTCGACGATCCGCACGCGGTCGGCCGCGATCTGCCGCGGATCACCCCCCGCGAGCCGCTGATGGGTGTGATAGACGATGAACAGCTCCTTGCCGTCCGGGGAGGTGGTGATCGTGTTGTGCCCGGGGCCCGAGACCGCCGGCGTGCGCGACAGCACGGGCAAGCCGTGCGGCTTGCTCCACGGGCCGGCCGGGGAGTCTGCGAGGGCGTACGCGACCGAGTACTCGGGCATGTCATACCCCGGCGAGGAGTAGAACATGATGTACTTGTTCTTGTGGCGGATCACGCACGGCGCCTCGTTCCACTCCTTCTCCCACGGCTGCTTGGGCTCGAGGCACACCGTCGCCGGGCCGGAGACCTTGGTGAGCGACCCATCGAGGGGCACCATCGACACCCCGCCGTTGGCGAAGTAGAGGTACCCCTTCCCGTCGGTATCGACATAGACCCCCGCGTCGATCACCATGTCGCCGGGGTCGTACAGGGGGGCCGCGACATCCTTGAACGGCCCGAGCGGGCTGGCCGCCTCGGCCACGCAGATGCGGTGCGCCCGCGAGCTGTCCCCGGGCGCATCCTTCGGCTGGGCGTTGTAGTAGAGCAGGTACCGCTTCCCCGACTTGATCACACACGGCGCCCAGAAGTCCTTCTGCGCCCAGCCCGAGCCGGTCTTCTCGTACGCCAGCCCCCGCTGCTCCCAGTGCACCAGGTCGCGCGAAGTCCACACGCCGAACCCTCGGTCCGGGAACGAGGTCGAATAGAGGTAGTACACCCCGTTGTCCAGCAGCACCTCCGGATCGGCGCCGGCGACATCGAGCGGGTTGGCGAACGAGGTCACCCGAGGCTCCGGCGCGGTCTGCGACCACGCCCGGGGGCCCACGAGCCCAACCACCAACACCGCGGCCGCCACCGAACACCGTGCAACTCGTGACATGGGGATGCCCTCCATGCGTTGAGTGTACCATGGCCGGAGCCCGGCCCGTCCGCACGACGGCCCTTCCGCCGGGGCGGGGAATCGGATCGCACGGGAGCGAGAGTGATGGAACCGATCAGAGCCGCCGAGATCAACGAGAGGCGGCAGGCCGCCGCGACCCGCGAGATGGCCGATGAGGCGATCGACATCGGGCCGGGCGTCGCGACCGCCAGCCCGGGCGTCGCCTGGATCAATCACGCCACCATGGTCGGCTTTGGCGTCGATGTGCCCGATAGCGACCTCGACAGGCTCGAAGCCTTCTACCGCGACCGCGGCCTGCCGCCGAAGCTCGAGTGCACCACCTTCGCGACCGCCGGCTTCCTCCAGCAGCTCGCCGCCCGGGGGTATGCGGTCGAGCATTTCGAGCATGTCTTCACCCGGCCGCTCGCGCCCGGCGACGACCCCGGGGCCGGCGCAAGCCACGCCCCGCCGCCGGGCCTCGAGATCATCCCGACCGACCCGACCGACGACGCCGCCTGCCGGGTGCATGCGGTCCTCATGTGCCGCGGCTTCATCCCCGAGCCCATCCCCGAGCCGCAGATCGAGATGTGTGTGCGGTCGCTCCGCAACCCGCGGGCGCTGGGGTTCATCGCCACGCTCGGCGGCGAGCCCATCGCCGGCGGCGGCATGGAGGTCTTCGAGCACGACGCCCGGCGCGTCTGCTCGCTCTGGGGTGTGACCGTCGCCGAGCCGCACCGCCGCCGGGGTGTCCAGCAGGCGCTCATCGCCCGCCGCCTCGCCGCCGGCATCGAACGCGGGTGCGTGGCGGCGTTCATCGAGAGCAAGCCCGGCATCGCCACCGAACGCAATGCCGCCCGGCTCGGCTTCTCGCTCGCCTACGCACGGGTCGCCATGGTCCAGGCCCACACCGAGCGCAACTCACGCTAATACGCCCGCCCGCGGGCCCGCTTCCACTCCTCGAAGAGCAAGACGCACTCCTCGCGCATCACCCCCGCGTGCACCCGCACCCGGCTGCCCCCTTCGGCGTAGAGCGTCTCGATCGGCACCGTCAGCTCGCGGAACCCCGCCGCCTCGGCATCGGCGATCCGCGCCCCGAAGTGCACCGCGTCCAGGTTCGCCCAGTGGATCGCCGATGCACACATCGGGCAGGGCTCGCAGGTCGTGTACATCTCGCACCCGGCGAGGTCGATCGTGCCGAGGGCGCGGCCGGCGTTGCGGATGCACACCACCTCCGCGTGCGCCGTCGGGTCGGTGTCCGCCCAGACATGGTTGTGCCCGGTGGCGACGACCCGATCGCCGCGGACGATCACCGCGCCGAAGGGGGATTGGCCGGAGGCCATGCCGGCGCGGGCCTGGGCGATGGCGGCTGACATCCAGGGCTGCGGCGGCATGGGGGATGCTCCCGATCGTTCATCGTTGGCTGTCGGCATTCAGCGATTTGGGGTCCCACTCGCGTCCGACCTCATCAGTGCGACAAAGCCGGCTTGCTCAAAGTGACGGTCGGCGGTGAGCGCGGAGGTAATGTCCCCGGCTCGCATGACGACAAACGAGATGCAGTCGGTGAGGCCCCAGTCCTTGTCTGCACTCTGACGGAATAGAGCCATGCCTTCGTCGAGCAGTTCGCTGGTCATTGGCACCACGCGGATTCGGGTCGCGGCACGCAGGAGTCCGAACACCTCGGTCGCCTGAGCGTGCAGCGTAGCAGTGGCCATTGAGTCCACGATCTCGAGGAGGACCGCCTCGGTGGTTATCAGTGGGCCCTCGAAAACCGGGCGCAACCGGATGGCCGTGCCGTGGTGGGAGTCGCGTTTGCGCAGCAATGCGATGATGTACGAAGTATCGAGGAATGTGGTCACCGCTTCGGCGTTCCCTTCACATAGTGCTCGTGCTGTTCCGCATAGTCCGCCGGCAAGCCATCGTCGTCGACGGCCAAGCCGAGGAGCATGTCGAAGAGCGAGTCCTGCCGACCGTTCTCAATCACGATGCGAACGGGGGTGTTCGCGGCCACGCCTACCGGCATGGGTTCATCAAGGATAATATTCCGACCATCAAAGTGTCCTTTGAGCATCATCGTTCGACTCCTC
>CAYJPX010000033.1:15420-32218 GCA_964372195.1 uncultured Phycisphaeraceae bacterium | reverse complement strand
GCGTGCAGGCGTGCTTGCACCAGCCCGAGGATTGGCCGCAGGTGCAGTTGACCCGGACATCCTGGGCGCGCGGGGCGAGCGAGGAGCCCGACGCGACAAAGAGCGAATCGACGCGGTCGGGCACATCGCCGGCGAGCAGGCTGGCGGCGTAGATCGCCTCGCCGGCCATGGTCTCGGCGGCGGCCTGCCAGGCGGCCTCGGGGATCGCGGCGAACTGGAGGGTGATCGAGTAGGGGCGATCGGAGCGGCCCTGGATGCTCGCCGAGGCCACGACCCCGGCCACCTCGGCGCTGACGGTCTGGCCCCGCCGGGCGTAGTCGAGGCCCTCGGAGTAGTCCTCGGGCGCCGCCAGCTCTCGGGCGAGTTCCATGAGCCGGCGGGCGACGGCGGTCTTGGGCTCGCTGATGCCGGCCCAGGAAACGCGGATCCCGCCGCGGACCTTGCGCGGGTGGATGGTCATGCCCGGGCGGGGGCGTCGGGGGGGGACATGGTCGAACATCAGTCGTCCTCCACAGCGTCGGCGCGGAGGGTGAGGATGGAGCGGAGGTCGTCGGTCGAGAGCTCGGTGAGCCAGCGTTCGCCCGAGCCGACGATCGACTGGGCGAGCTGGGTCTTGCTCTCGATCATCTCGTCGATGCGCTCTTCGAGCGTGCCCCGGACGACGAACTTGTGCACCTGGACCCGCTTGTCCTGCCCGATGCGGTAGGCGCGGTCGGTGGCCTGGTTCTCGACGGCGGGGTTCCACCAGCGGTCGAAGTGGAAGACATGCGACGCCGCCGTCAGGTTGAGCCCCACCCCGCCGGCCTTGAGCGAGAGGATCATCACCGGGCGGGCCATGCCCATGTCCTGGAACTCGTCGATCATGGCGACCCGCCCGCCCTGGGCGACCCCGCCGTGCAGGAAGAGCACCTCCCGGTCGAACTCGTGGCGGAGGATGAGTCCGAGGAGGTGCCCCATCTGGCGGTACTGGGTGAAGATGAGGGACTTCTCGTCGGAGGCGATGATCTCGTCGAGCATCTCGAGGAGGCGGACGCACTTGCCCGAGCGCGCGGGGTTGGGGGGCGTGCCGGCGTCGGCGTCGAAGTCCTTGAGCGCCTGGGCGGGGTGGTTGCAGATCTGCTTGAGCTTGATGAGCGAGCTGAGCACCAGGCCGCGGCGGTGCATGCCCTCGGCGGCGTCCACGGTCTTGAGCATGCGGCCGACGCAGGACTCGTAGAGCGAGGCCTGCTCGCGGGTGAGGTGGCAGTACTCGCGGCTCTCGACCTTCTCGGGCAGCTCGACCAGGATCGACGGGTCGGCCTTGTGACGCCGGAGCACGAACGGACGCACCAGGGCGCGGAGCTGCTCGGCCTTGCCCGCGTCGTGGTAGCGCTCGATCGGGACCGCGAACCGTCGCCGGAAGGTCCCGCCCGAGCCGAGGTAGCCGGGGTTGAGGAAGTCCATGATCGACCAGAGCTCGGTGAGGCGGTTCTCGACCGGCGTGCCGGTGAGGGCGATGCGCCGGGGGGCGAGGAACGCGCGGACGGCCTGGCTCTGCTTGGCCTGGGGGTTCTTCACATACTGGGCCTCGTCGAGGACGATCCGACGCCAGTGGATGCGCTCGAGGTGCTCGCGGTCGCGGTTGGCCAGGGCGTAGGTCGTGACGAGCAGGTCGCAGCCGGCGACCTCGGCGAGGAGATCGTCCCCCACCGCCCGGTCGACGCCGTGGTGGACCGTGACGCGGAGCTCGGGGGCGAAGCGGTTGGCCTCGCGGACCCAGTTGCCGACGACGGACATGGGGACGACCAGCAGCGTCGGCCCGAGGCCCGCGGCCTCGGCGGCGGTCTCGATCCCGACCTCGCGCTCGTGCAGGAGCAGGGCGAGGAGCTGAATGGTCTTGCCCAGACCCATGTCGTCGGCGAGGCACGCGCCGAAGCCGAAGCGTTCGAGGAACGCCAGCCACGACACGCCGCGGAGCTGGTAGGGGCGCAGCTCGCCCCTGAAGCCCTTGGGGACGCTGATGGGCTCGAGATGCTCGGCGACGCCGGTCTCGGCAAACAAGGGGCTGAGCCAGCCGGCGACCTCGATGCCGGTCACGCGGAGGTGGCTCTTGCCGGACTCCGCGGCGTAGGCCATGCGGAGCGCCTCGCCGAGTGTGGCCTCGCCCTCGCCCGCCTGCCGGACCAGGCGCAGGGCGGCCTGGAGGTCCTCGCCGCGCAGCTCGACCCACCGCCCCCCGAGCCGGACCAGGGGGGCCTTGGCGGCGGCGAGGGCCTCGAACTCTGACTCGCTGAGGACATGCTCGCCGACGGAGATGTCCCAGGCGAACCGGACGAGGGCTTCGAGACCAAGCCTGGCGGCCTGGGTCTCGCCCGCGCCGGGCCCCTTGTCGGTGTCGCCGGAGCCGCTGTCGATGCGGAGGCGTGCGCCGAGACGCATGGTGGGCTGGTCCCACCAGGCGGGGGCGTCGACCGCGAAGCCCTGCTCGAGCAGGAGCGGGCGGAACTCGCGGAGGAACTGGTAGGCCTGCCCGGTGTCGAGCTCGAGCGCCGCGGGCTGGGTGTCCTTGAGCGCCCGCTCCAACTGCTTGTAGATCTTCGAGGCCCGGCCCAGCTCGCCGAGCAGCAGCTCGCGGGGGTTGTCGAGCCGGCGGCCGCCCATCGAGATCGAGTCGGTCGCGAGGAGCCAGACATCCTCGGCCTCGACGACGAGCGTGTCGTCGTCGACCGCCTGGAGCTCGAAGCGCAGCTGCCAGGAGAGGTTCGAGGGATCGACCTCGGCATCGTCGAGGTCGTCGAGGTTTGGCGGCTCCTCGAGGCGGAGTCGCAGCTTCCACGCCGCCGAGAGGCCCCGGTCGTCCAGGCCGCTGATCCAGACACGCACCCGGCGGACGAGCTCGGGCCCGAACGCCTCGTGCTGGGGGATCTCGGGCGCCACATCGAGCAGGCCGGTGAGCCACGCGACCTGCGGGTCTTCGTCGGCCCGGCGTGATTCGATCGCCTCGACGATATCGTCGGCGCTGAGGGCCGCCCGGCAGAGCGCATCGGCGACGGCGCCCATCGCCGCGTCGGTGACGGCCCAGGCGTCGCCATCGCACGAGTTCACGCCGGCGCGGGCGATGGGCGGCATCGCGCGGGCCAGGGCAACCACCCGGCTCGAGGCGGGCTCATCGCCAAACCAGGGGAGCCACGCGCCCTCCGTGGCCGCCCCGCCCACCTGCAGGACCATCGGCACGACACGCTGCTGGCAGACCAGGGACCGGGCCATGCGCGCCAGGGTCGCGAAGAAGGCGACCGAAGCGCCGGCCGCGAGGTTGTGGTCGGCGTCGGCGGCGTCGAGGAGGTCGTCGAGCAGACGCTCGGCCTTGCCGGGCGGGATCTCGATCGCCGAGACCACGACCTCGCCCAGCGCGATCTCCCCGCTGGGCGGGGTCTCGGGGAGCGCGGGGGTGTGCAGGGCGAGGAGCGGGCTGGGAAGCGGGCGCCCGTCGGCGCAGGGCAGCAACAGGCAGAGCTCCTGCTCGGGCAGTGGGCTGGCGGCGCCCTCCCCGAGCCACGGCGCGAGCCGGGCGGCGGGGGCGGCGAAGGGGTGATGCCCGTGCGCCGGCGCGGGCCGATCGGCGGCGGGGAGCGTCTCGCCCCACAACAGGAGCTTGCCATCAGACCATGTCGCGTGGACAACGAGCATCGGGCGTCGGACTCCTCCCTGAGCACCACCGGCGGGGCGGGCCCGCCATGCAACCCCCGGCTGAACGGTCAATGAGGACGCAGGGACTCGAACCCTGGACCCGCGGATTAAAAGTCCGCTGCTCTACCGACTGAGCTACGTCCTCGTGGACGGGGATGGTAGCGCGGCATCCTCGCGGCGGTTCCTGCTGGGCCGAATCCCGGGGGCCGAACCCGCCCCCGCGAGCCACAGCAGCAGCTCGGCATGGCGGGCGCTGGCGCCCTGGAGCGTGCGGATGCACGCCCGGCCACGCTCGGCCAGCTCCCCCCGGCGGTCGGGATCGCCCAGGAGGGACGCCAGCGTGTCGGCAAGAGTGGATCGGTCGGCGCGGACCAGGCCCCCCGCCCCCTCGAGCGCCCCGACGATCTCGACAAAATCGGACACCGCCGGGCCGATCACCGCCGCCTTGCCCAACGCGATCGGCTCGATCGGGTCCGAGCCGTGCTGGTCGAAGAATGAACGCCCGACCACCACGAGGTCGGCCAGGGCGTAGGCCTGGCGCAGCTCGCCGATGGTGTCGAGGAGGAACAGGCTCGCCCCCGCCCCGGTCCTGGTCCCGGCCCCAGCCCGGGAGCCGGAGCGGCGCACGCACCCGGGGAGCGCCCGGGCGGCCTCGTCGAAGCGGTCGGGCTTGCGGGGGGCGCAGAGCAGTTGGACCCCACCCTCGCCGAACGCCCGGACGCACGCGTCGCGGAGCAACGACTCCTCGCCCGGGCCCGTGCTGCCGGCGACGATGAGCGGGCGCGACCGGTCGATGCCGAGCTCGGCCGCGAGTTGGTCGGCGCCCGCGACGCCGTCCTCGATGCGCGCGGTGTCGAACTTCATCGACCCGGTCACCGCCACGCGGTCGCGGGGCACGCCCATGGTGGCGAAGCGCTCGGCGTAGGTCTCGTCCTGCACGCCGGCGACCGAGAGGGCCGCGAAGCTCGGCGAGACCCACCGGGCGATCCGCCGGTAGCCGCGGAACGACCGCTCGCTGAGCCGCCCGTTGATGACCGCGACGGGGATGCCCCGCCCGTGGCACGCGCGGACGAAGTTGGGCCAGACCTCCAGCTCGACAAGCCCCACCGCGTCGGGCTCGACGCGGTCGAGGAACCGCCGCACCGCCCAGGTGGCGTCGAGCGGGTAGCGGGCGACCACGCAGGCCGACCCGAAGAGCTCGCGGGCGCGGGCCAGGCCGGTGTCGGTGCCGGCGGTCACGACCACCTCGGCCTCGCGGCACAGCAGGGGGACCAGCTCGCGGAGGGCGTTGGTCTCGCCGACCGAGACCGCGTGCAGCATCACCCGCGGTCGGCCCGGCTGCTTGGGACCGATCTCGGGCAGCACCCGGGCGAAGCGCTCGCCCCAGCCCGAGCGGCGCTTGCGCATCCACCACGGCGCGGTCACGACAGCAGCCAGGACATACACGAGATCGAGGATGTTCAACGGCGGATCCCAAGAGCAGGCCCGGGCGGGAACCCCGCCGGGGCATCGGTCGGTCAAGGCCAATGGGCAGGCCGGGGCTCGAACCCGGGACCTCTCGCATGTAAAGCGAATGCTCTAGCCAACTGAGCTACCCGCCCGGCGGCGAAGGATAGGAGTGGATGCGTGGAGGGGTGGGCTACCCTTGGGGCATGACCAGGATGTGCCGTGTCGGGGATATCG
Organism: uncultured Phycisphaeraceae bacterium; assembly: GCA_964372195.1. Lineage (GTDB taxonomy): Bacteria > Planctomycetota > Phycisphaerae > Phycisphaerales > UBA1924 > PNC22. Next base: position 26,869 of record CAYJPX010000033.1, on the reverse strand, counting down.
CGATCGGGGAGGGGCAGCCTCTGGCGATCATCGCGGGGCCTTGTGTGCTCGAATCGGTCGAGATTGCCATCGAGGTCGGCCGGGTGGTGCGCGACACCTGCCGGCGTCTCGGCCTGCCGTACATCTTCAAGGCGAGCTTCGACAAGGCCAACCGGACCAGCATCGGCTCGCCGCGCGGGCCGGGGCTGGAGGCCGGGTTGGAGGCGCTCGCCGCCGTGGGGCGTGAGCTGGGCGTCCCGATCACGACCGATGTCCACAGCCCCGAGCAGTGCGGGCCGGCGGCCGAGGTGGTCGACCTGCTCCAGATCCCCGCGTTCCTCTGCCGCCAGACTGATCTCCTGCTCGCGGCCGGGCGTGCGGCGGCGGGACGAGGTCGGGCGGTGAATGTCAAGAAGGGCCAGTTTGTCTCGCCCGCCGAGATGAAGGGCCCGGTCGACAAGCTGGTCGAGGCTGGCTGCACCAACCTCATGCTCACCGAGCGGGGCACCTTTTTCGGCTACCACCGGCTGGTCAATGACTTCCTCGGGATGGGGGACTTGATGGAGCTCGGGGTGGAGGGCGGGGCGCCGCCCTTGTGCTTTGATGCCACGCACTCGACGCAGCTGCCCGGGGCGGGGGCGCAGACCGCCGGGCGTCCGGAGAGGGCGCCGCTGCTGGCCCGGGCGGCGGTGGCGGCGGGCGTGCACGCGGTGTTCATCGAGTGTCACCCCGATCCGGCCCGGGCGCTCAGCGACGCCGCGACCCAGCAGCCGTTAGCCGGGGTGCCCGGGCTGCTGCGGCAACTGGCGGCCCTCCGGGCGGCGATGGCCGAGTAGGCCGCGGGCGCTCGGGGCTACTCCGCGGCGTCGGCGAGACGGTCGGCCTCTTGGGCCAGGGCGAAGTCCTTGGCGGTGATGCCCCCGGCGTCGTGGGTATTGACGCTGATGGTGACTTTGTCGTAACGGATCAGCATGTCTGGATGATGCTGGACCCGCTCGGCGTAGTCGGCCAGGGCGGTGACGAAGCCGATGGCGTCGAGGAAGCCGGGGAACTGGAAGGTGCGTTGGATCGTGCCGCTGACCTCGGACCACTCCGGGGTGTTGGTCAGCTCGGACTCGATCTGGGCTTCGGTGAGTTTCTGGGCCATGGCGTCCTCCCTGTCTGGCCTTGGAGCCTGGGGGCTATGGAGCGCGAGTGTATCATTGCCCTGTCGCCATGACGGAAACCCCCACCCCCCGCGAGAGAGCGTCGGCAGAGACGACCAGGCTGGCGCCCTCGCCGACCGGGGCCCTGCACCTGGGCAACGCGCGGACCTTCCTGGTGAACTGGGCCATCGCCCGCCAGCGGGGCTGGCGGATCGTGCTCCGGATTGAGGACCTCGATGGCCCGAGGGTCAAGGCCGCGGCGGTCCAGTCGTGCATCGAGACGCTGCGGTGGCTCGGGATCGACTGGGACGAGGGGCCATGGATCCAATCCGACGACCTGCGGCTTCATGCCGGGGCGATGGGACGGCTCGCGGCGGCCGGGCTCGCGTACCCCTGCGAGCTGACGCGGGCACAGATCGAGGAGGCCGCGTCGGCGCCGCACGAGCCGAACGCGGGGGACTTGGGGGGGCTGGGGGCGGAATCTCGGTTCCCCTCCGAGCTTCGCCCGGCGGGCGTGGGGCCGCGTGGGTTCGACGACCCGGACACCAACTGGCGCTTGGTCGTGCCGGGGGGCGAAGTGTGCTTCGAGGACGGGTTTGTGGGCCTGGTCCGCCGAACCCCGGCGGCGAGCGTGGGGGACTTTGTCATCTGGACCAAGCGCGGGCAGCCGGCGTATCAACTGGCGGTGGTCGTTGATGACCATCGGCAGGCGGTGACCCAGGTGGTGCGGGGCGACGACCTGCTCGACTCGGCGGCGAGGCAGCTCCTGCTCTACCGAGCCCTGGGGTACCTGCCCGAGCCGGCGTACACCCACCTGCCGTTGGTGGTCGGGCCCGACGGGCGCCGCCTGGCCAAGCGGCACGGGGACACCCGCGTGGCGGCCTACCGCGGGACGGGGACGCCCGTCGAGCGGGTTGTCGGGCTGCTGGGCTATTGGTGTGGGATTTCCCCCACCAGGGCGGCAATGTCCGCCGATGAGTTCTGCGCCGGGCTAGATCTCGCTAGCATGCCCCGAGACCGGGTGGTCTTTTCCGAGGAGGACGACAGATGGCTCCGCGACGGCTGACAGTTATCGGACTCGTGCTCGCCTCGGTGTGTGCGGCGGGAGTGGTGCTTGCCCCGTCGTGCTCGAGCGACAAGCCGCCGCAGTCGGCGGCCTCGAACATCGAGAGCGTCAAGATCAACGGCGAGTGGTTCCAGCTCGAGCTGGCGATCGACAATGCGACGCGGTTCAAGGGGCTGAGCGGCCGGACGAGCATCGAGGCGGACGGGGGGATGCTGTTCGTGTTCCCGCGGGCGTCGCCGCAGCGGTTCGTGATGCGGGACTGTTTCACGGATATCGACATCATTTTCCTGGATCCGTCGGGGCGGATCACGGCGATGCACCACATGCCGGTGGAGCCGCCGCGAGACCCGGAGACCGAGCCGATGGACCCGGCCCGCCAGATCGCGCCGAAGTACGAGGACCGGCTGACCAAGTACCCGAGCAAGTTCGCGGCGCAGTTCGTGATCGAGCTGGCGGGGGGGACGCTCGAACGGCTGGACCTCTCGGAGGGCGACAAGATCGACCTCGACATAGATGGGTTGAAGGCACGAGCAAAATAGGCCGAAGATCTCCTCAAGCCCCGGCCGAACCCCGGGGGAACGGGAGACTCCGTGCCGAATCTGCGAATCGCCATCGCCGACGAGCCGGCCGGGACCGACAGGTCCGCGTGGTGGTGCGCCGCGCTCGCGGAGCACTGGCCGCACCCCGGACCCAGCCCCACCTGCCGTGGGGTCTCGTACGAGGGGATGGCAACGCAGTTGCAGGAGCGGGCGGGGATCGGCGGCGACACGGGCGGCGCGGCGGTGGTGCTCTGGGACGGGACGGTCGGCGACCGGACGGGGCTGATGCAGTTGCTCGACCACCTGATCGTGGCGCGGACGCCGACGGTGGTGCTGGCCGCCGAGCCCGAGGGCGTGCGGCTCGAGCTGGAGAGCCTGGGCGTGCCGGTGCTGGGGCTCAACAGCGATCCGGCGGTGGCGGCGGTCGTGCTGCACACGCTGACGACGAGGCAGGCTGCGGTCGACCAGCTCGCGACCGAGCTGCACATCGCGAGGGCGTCGCAGGGGGGGCTGAGCGGGGAGATCGGCAAGCTTCACGAGGAGTTGCAACTGGCGGGGAGCGTGCAGCGGCGGTGCCTGCCAAGGCAGATGCCCGAGCTGCCGGGGTACGAGTTCGGCGTGTTCTTCCGGCCCTGCGGGTTCGTGAGCGGGGACATCTACGACGCGGTGCGGATCGATGCCCAGCGGGTCGCGTTCATCCTCGCCGACGCGGTGGGGCACGGCGTGCCGGCGGCGCTCCTGGCGCTGGTGCTGAGCCGGGCCCTGCGGAGTATCGAGCACGAGGGGAGCGACGCCGAGGTGCTGGCGTCGCCCGCGGCGACACTCGCCAGGCTGAACCGCGAGCTGTGCGAAGAGAACGATGTCGGGGACCGGTTCGCGACGGCGGTGTGCGGGGTAATCGACGCGGGCCGCGGGCTCGTGACGCTGGCCAGCGCCGGGCACCCACCGGCGCTGGTGATCGGCGCCGACGGCTCGGCGACCGCGGTCGAGGGTGGCGAGGGGCCGCTGCTCGGGGTCTTCCCCGAGGCGGAGTTTGTGCAGACGACCTTCGCGATCGCGCCGGGGCAATCGCTGCTGCTCTTTAGCGACGGGTTCGAGACCGCCTTCCCCGAGCCGGGGGCGAGCCCGGACAAAGCGGCGGCGAGCCTGGCGTATGTCGAGCACTTCGCGCAGGCGGCCAGCGACGCGGGGGGCGCGCGGGGTGGGGCGCAGGCAGCGCTCGAGCGCCTGGCGATGGATGTCGATTCGCAGGCCGGGTCGCTGAACCAGCGGGATGATCTGACGGCCTTGGCGCTGCGGCGGTTGCCCGATATGCCCGTTGCGGCATCGATGGCGCGTGGGCGGGCGGCGGCCTGAGCAGACGCCGGAGCTGGGGCGCTCCTGCGCGTCACGGTAGAGTCGGGGATGTTTCTACGAGCCCTGAGCGCGAGCACAGGAGGGGTTCTGCTGCGTGTCGCGACGGATCGGGACCCGAGCTCGCGCTCGGGGCGCTTAGAGACAGAGATCCCGAGATCGCGCTCGGGGCTCGTAGAGACAGGGATCCCGAGCTTGCGCTCGGGGGTCGTAGAGCCACTTGAGGACGACTCACAATCCGCGTCAGGCCCCTGCGCCGACCTGCTCGCCGCGGCGGCTGCGGAGGACCTCGTCGCGCTCGATGAGACCATCGCGGAGGCGGACGATCCGCTCGCACCGGACGCTGACATCGTCGTCGTGGGTGATCATGAGGATGGTCAACCCCTCCTGGTGGAGGCGTTCGAAGAGCTGGAGGATGGCCTCGCCGGTGACCGAGTCGAGGTTGCCGGTGGGCTCGTCGGCCATGAGGACGACCGGCTCGGTGACCAGGGCCCGGGCGATGGCGGCCCTCTGCTGCTGGCCGCCGGAGAGCTCGCGGGGGCGGTGGGTGGCACGGTCGGCCAGGCCGACCAGTTCGAGAGCCTGCATCGAGCGCCTGCGGCGTTCGGCGGCGGGGACACCTTGGTAAAAGAGCGGCACCTCGGTGTTCTCGACCAGGCTGAGCTGGGGGATGAGGTTGAAGGCCTGAAAGATGAACCCGACGGTCTGGCCGCGGAAGACCGAGAGCTCCTCGTCGCTGAGCTTGCCGACCGGGCGGCCGGCGAGGTGGAATTCGCCGGCGGTGGGCTGATCGAGGCAGCCGAGGATGTTCATGAGGGTGGACTTGCCCGAGCCGGACGAGCCCATGATGGCGACATACTCGCCGCGGCGGACGGCGAGGTCGACGCCGCGGAGGGCCTCCACCATGACCGACCCGTCGGGCTTGTAGTAGATCTTGGTCACGCCCTTGAGTTCTGCGACAAGCTCGGTGTTGCCCATGCGGCCCTCCCTCTGGGGTGAGAGTGTAGTGGTGCGTACCGGCCCGGACGCGGGCGGTGGCGGGGGCGCGGGGCTAGACCGCCGAATCGCCGCGGTGGGCGTCCGCGCCGAGGCGGGCGAGGTCCTCCTCCCGCCCGTAGACGATCAGTTGGTCGCCCGGCTCGATGACATCGCGTCCGGCGGGGGCGCCGATGTACGAGCCATCGTGCCGGGAGATGCCCAGGACCAGGACGCCCAACTGGCCCAGGCCCGACTCGGTGAGGGGCCTGTTGGCGAGGGGTGAATCGTCGGCGACGGCCAGCTCGCTGAGGACATAGCCGTGGACCACGCGGAGGAGGAGGTCGTAGTCCATGGGGCGGATGACGCCGGCGCGTTTGAGGGACTTTCGGATGACCCACTCGGTGGCGATCCGGACGGGCCTGACGCTGAGGATGCCGAAGAGCAGGATGACGCCGCCCAGGCCGATGGGGAGGGCCCACGCGCGGCTGATCCCGGCGCCCTCGCCCTCGCCGCCGGCGAGGACGGTGACGATGAAGGTCGCGAGCGCGGAGGTGATGCCGAGGTTCCCGGCGACGATGAGGTGCTGGGTGATCTTCCGCCTGACGCTGTGCGTAACGACCAGCTCGGACTCCGCGGTGGTGAACCCGACGCCGAAGAACGCGGAGATCGCCTGGAAGTTGGCGGTCTCGCGTGGAAGGCCGGTCATCATGAGGGCGATGGCCCCGATGCGCACGATGAGGAACGCCACGCCGGCAAGGAAGAAGAGCGCGATGAGCGAGAACAGGAAGTTCATGGTCCGGGCCGGGCGGGGGCGTGGGGGTCGCCCGCGGCCTATTCCTCGGGGTCCTCGAGCTGCAGCCCGGCGAGCGCGGTCAGGGGGTCGGGTGCGAACTGGAAGACCTTGTCGAGCCCCGTGACCATCATCACCGACCAGACCTCGTCGGAGACCGAGCACAGGCGCAACTGGCCGCCGGCGTCGCCGAGCACCTTCTTGAGCTTGAGGAGCTGGGCGAGGTTGGAGCTGTTGACATAGGTGACGGCGGCGAAATTGATGACGACCGAGGGGAGGTCCCCCTTGGCGCCGGCGAGCCGCTCGATGAGGAGGGCCAGCTCCTCGGAGAGCTGGGGCTCGTCGGCGAGGTCGGTCACGATGATGTCTTCGGACCAGTCGGGCATGGACGGGGAGTGTACCGCGCCGGGGGCGGGACGGGAGGGGCTACTCGGGGGCGTCGGTCGGGCCGTCCGCCTGCTCGTCGGGGTGGTCGTCCGCGTGGGCTTCCGGGTGGGCGGTGGCTTGGGCGGGCTTGGGTGCTTCGGGCTCGTCGTTCTCCTCGACCCGGGCGGCGGCGACGACGGCGTCGTCGGGCTTGAGCCCCACCACGCGGACCCCCTGGGTGCCGCGGCCGATGCAGCTGATCGACCCGGCGGCCATGCGGACGAGCTGCCCGCCGCGGGTAATCAGGACGACATCGTCGGCCTCGCAGACCCCCACCGCCGCGACGGAGGGGCCGTTGCGGGCGGTGGTCTTGATGTCGGCTCGGCCCTTGCCGCCGCGAGACTGGGACCGCGGCTTGCCCTCCTCGGGCTGGACGCGGTACTCCTCGACGCTCGTCCGCTTGCCGTAGCCGTGCTGGGTGACGGTGAGCAGGCAGAGGCCCGCGTCGAGCGCGGCCCGGTCGGTCATGAGGTCGCCCTCGTCGTCCGCGACCATGGGGACCCGGACGGCGCCGACGACCTCGTTGTCGTCGCCGAGCTCGATGCCCTTGACGCCGGCGGCGTTGCGGCCCATGAGCCGGGCGTCCTGCTCGTTGAAGCGGATGGCCGACCCGCCGGCGGTGACGAGGATGATGTCGTCGTTGCCGGTGGTGAGCATGACATCGAGCAGTGCGTCGCCCTCCTTGAGGGTGACGGCGATCAGGCCGCCGCGGTTGACATTGCGGTATTCCTTGAGCGCGGTGCGTTTGATGATCCCGCCGCGGCTGATGAAGGTGAGGTAGTTGCTGCCCTGCTCGAAGTCCTTGATGGCGAGGTAGGCGCGGGTCTTCTCGCCCTCTCGCAGGTCGAGGAGGTTGACCAGGGCCCGGCCCTTGCTCGTGCGGCTCATCTCGGGCAGCTCATAGACCTTGAGCCGGAAGACGCGCCCGGTATCGGTGAAGCAGAGCAGGTCGTCGTGCGTGCTGGCGACGAAGACCCGCTCGACGAAGTCGTCGTCCTTGGAGTCGCTGGCGCGGATGCCCTTGCCGCCGCGCCCCTGGGCCTGGTAGGTGTCGGCGGGGAGGCGCTTGGCGTAGCCGGCGTGGCTGATGGTGACGGCCATGTCCTCGACCTGGATGAGCGAGGCCAGGTCGATATCCCCGGCGGCTTCCTCGATCCGCGTGAGGCGGGGAGAGGCGAAGCGGGCCTTCATCTCCTCGCAGTCGGCCTTGAGGATCGCGAGCACGCGGCCCTGGTCGGCGAGGATGGCCTCGTAGCCCTCGATCTCCTCGACCAGGGCCCGGTAGTCGGCGGTGAGCTTCTCGATCTCGAGCCCGACGAGCTGGATGAGGCGCATCGCGCCGATCGCCTCGGCCTGGACCCGGGTGAGGCGCACGCCCTCGTCGCGGCCGGCGAGGCGCATCATCCGCTCGGGGATCTTGGGCGCGTGGGGGTGGTCGGGGGCGATCCGGAACCGCCGCTCGGCGAGGGCGGTGATCGCGTCCTCGCGCGTGCGGGACGCGCGGATGAGCCTGATCACCTCGTCGATATCGCAGACCGCGAAGATAAGGCCCTCGAGGATGTGGGCCTTCTTCTTGGCCTCGCGGAGCAGGTAGGCGGTGCGGCGCCGGACGACCTCGACCCGGTGGTCGATGTAGCACTCGATGATCTCTTTGAGCCCCAGGGTCCGCGGCTGGCGGTTGACCAGGGCGATATTCATGATGCTGAAGGTCTGCTGCAGCGGGGTGAACTGGTAGAGCTGGTTCTCGACGACCGCGGGGTCGGCGCCGCGCTTGAGCTCGAGCACGATGCGGGTCTGGGCCTCGCGGCCCGACTCGTTGCGGACATCGGAGACCTCGACGATCCGCTCGTCCTTGATGGCCTCCACGATGCGTTCGACGAGGGTGAGCTGCATGAGGCCGTAGGGGATCGCGTCGATCACGAGCTGGACGCGGTCCTTGCCGGTGGGCTCGGTGTGGGTGAGCCCGCGGACGGTGACCTTGCCGCGCCCGGTCTCGTAGGCGTCGAGGATGCCGCGCTTGCCGTGGATCACGCCGCCGGTGGGGAAGTCGGGCCCCTTGACGCCGAGCCGGACGATGTTTCCGGCCTCGTCGGTCTGGTCGGCCATGAGGTCGAGGTAGGTGAGGTCGGGGTCGTCGATGACGCGGATAATGGCGTCGAAGACCTCGGTGGGGTTGTGCGGGGGGAGGCTGGTGGCCATGCCGACCGCGATGCCCACCCCGCCGTTGATCAGCAGGTTGGGGAACTTGGCCGGCAGGACCATCGGCTCCATGAGCCGGTCGTCGTAGTTGGGCTGGAAGTCAACGGTGTCGAGCTTGATGTCGGCGAGCATCTCGACGGCGGCCCAGGTCATGCGTGCCTCGGTGTATCGCATGGCGGCCGGGGGGTCGCCGTCGATCGAACCGAAGTTGCCCTGGGGGTTGACGAGCGGGACGCGCATCTTCCACTTCTGGGCCATGCCGACCATGGTGGGGTAGATGACGCTCTCGCCGTGGGGGTGGTAGTCGCCGGAGGTGTTGCCGGCGATCTTGGCGCACTTGAGGTGCTTGCGGTTGGGGCGGAGGTTGAGGTCGTTCATGGCCGCGAGGATGCGGCGTTGGCTGGGCTTGAGCCCGTCGCGGACATCGGGCAGGGCCCGGTCCATGATGGTGCTCATGGCGTAGGTGAGGTAGGAATCCTTGAGCTCGTCCTCGATCTTGAGGTCGACAACATGCCCGACCGCCGGGGCCGAGAGCTCGGACTGGCCCTCGGCCTGGCCCTGCTCCTGGGGGTCCTCGGCGGGTGGGGGAAGCGGGTTCTCGGTGGGGGTTCCGTCGGTGTTGCTCATAGGCCCGGGATTCTAGCGCGAATCCGGCGCGAAAGCCGGGTTTTGGCGGGATTCCAGCGCGTCGAGCGAGCGCAGAAACTCGGCGACGGCGAGCATGGTCATGGCGGTCGCCTCGGGGGGCATGCGGGGGTCCCACAGGGCCGCCCGGACCCCCCCCGCGGCGAGGTCGGCGCGGGGGTAGAAGGCGCACTCGGACCCGCGGGCGGAGAGCTGGAGGAGGAACCGCATCGAGGCGATGAGTCGGACGATCTCGGCGGGCGTTTCGGCGGGGGTGGTCAGCCGGGGGTCGCCGAGCATGGTGGCGCAGAGGGCCGCCGGACGCGCGGTCGACCAGGTGGGCAGGGCGACGGCGCCACGGGTAAAGACGATCCCGCCGACCAGATCCCGCTCGGCGTAGCCGGTGTCCTGGGCGCGCAGCTGGTGCTCCCAGACCAGGTCGCGGACCTGGCGCAGGGCGGCGTGAGCGGGGACCGGGGCCGCCCCGGCGAGACGCAGCTCGGCCCACCCCAGCCAGGGCATGAGCCCGACGAGGTTGCCCGGCGGCGTGGCGTGGTAGAGCGCCCGGAGGTCGCGCTCGGCGACCTCGCGGTCGGCGCCGGTGCGCGCGGCCCGTTCAGCCAGCGCCCAGACCAGGATCGCGTTGGACACGCTGGGTGCCGTCTCGGTGCGCTCGGCCGCGGCGTGGCGTGCGAGCATCGACTCGCAGGTGGCGAGCAGCGGCCGGAGAGCCTCGTCGGACTCGGCATCCAGCGTGTCGAGGACGACCCAGGCGATGGCGGCGGCGACGCCGTCGTCCTCGGGGGCGATCTCCGCGGGCTCGGTCACCGCCAGGGCGAGCATGATCTCGCGGGCGAGGGTGTGCGCGCGCTGGTGGACCTCGGCCGAGAGCTTGGGCGTGTCGGCGAGGCGGAGCAGCGCGAGGGCCACGAGCGCCTGCTGCGTGGGCGTGGCGATCTGCGGGTCGGGGGCGCCCCGGGCCGCGTCGAGGGGGCCCATCAGGCCGAGGTGCGGCGGGTCGGCGATCAGGCCGACCTCGGCGTGGGCGAGGAGCGACTCGGCGAAGCGGACGAGGGCGTCGGTGGTCATCTCCCGGCTCTCGACGACGGCGCCGCCGCGGTGGAGGAAACGCGGCGTGCGGTCGAGGCTGGCGATGTGGACCACCTCGAAGCGGTAGAACGCGGCGCCGTGCTGCTTGACCAGATCGACCGGTAGCTCGATACCCCGGGCGGGGTCGCGCAGGAGCTTGGCCGCCATGGCGGGCAGGCGCACGCCGGCGGGGGTGGCGGCGGCGAGGATCTCGGAGGGGTAGGCGACGAGCCACTCCCGGTTCACCCGCACCGCCATGCCGTCGAGCCCGGGGCGGAGGGCCGCGTCGGGGTTGGCCAGCTCGGCCTCGCTGAGCGGGGTGAGCGGGCCGGCGAGTTCGAGGCTGATGGTCAGGTCGGCCGCGAGGAGGCGGAGCTGCTCGGGGGCGAGGGCGTCGGCGCGGGGGACGAGGGTGCGGGCGGCCTGGGCCATGGCGTCGGCGGTGGCGATGGCGAGGGGGTCGGCCCGATCCGCGGCGCCGGGCTCGACCGGGGGCTCCGCCAGGACCGCACCCCAGCCCACCCCGCGGCCCTCCTGGTAGAGCGCGACCCCGACCCCGGCGGCGGTCGGGGCGTCGGGTTCGGTCCGGCTGGGAGTCGGGGAGTCGGCGGAGGGGCCCTGGAACGGGTCGGCCCAGGCTCGGACCCAAACCTCGAGGGTGTCGTACGCCGCCATGGCTTCGTCCGGGGTGGGGAGCCGGAGAGGTTGGCGGGCACCGAGCAGTTCGGCGAGTGGGTTATCGGACTGGATAGGGACCGGCTGTGCTGGCGTCGGGTCCGGCTGGGCTTGGGCGGTCGTCGGGGCGGCGGCCGGCAGGGCGAGGAGCGCTGCCAGTGCGACGCGTGTTGCCGCGGCACCACACCGGGTGATGCCTGGCAACCACAGGCGTTGGTGTCGGTATGCCTTCTCGGACGCGGATCGGCCCTGCGGGGCTCGCAGGGGCGTTGTGGGGTTGGGGTCGCTACGCTGGCACACGGGTTGAACCTCGGTTTGGCGTCAGACAACCAGAGACCCGGTTCGGAGAACAGATATGGCCGCTCTTGTCAAGATCACGACGAACCACCAGCGGATTGCACTCCTGGCGTTGATGAGCTTCCTGGCGCTGTGCTAGGACCACGCTGCCGGGGGTGCGAGCCCGGCAGAGTGTACGCTCTTCGACATCCAGCACAAAGACGGCCCGGGGCTGCGGGACCCGGGCCGGGGGGCGGTTTTTGGGTGTGGGGGGGGGGGGGGGGTTATATGGGTGTTTTGGGTGGGCCGT
>CAYJPX010000033.1:0-15410 GCA_964372195.1 uncultured Phycisphaeraceae bacterium | reverse complement strand
AGTCCATGCCGCCGCGGTGGGGCATGTTGTCGTAGTTGGAGCCGCCGGAGCCGGCGGCGCCGGCGGCGGCGCCGCCGGTGTCGCCCCACTGGGCCCGCTTGAGGGAGAGGCCGATCTTGCGGTCGGTGGTGTCGACGCGGAGGATCTTGACATCGATCTCGTCGCCGGCCTTGACGACATCCTGGGGGTTCTCGACCTTGTGGTCGGCGAGCTCGGAGATGTGGAGCAGGCCCTCGAGGTTGTCCTCGAGCTCGACGAAGACGCCGAAGTTGGTGATCTTGGTGACCACGCCGCGGACGACCATGCCGGGCTTGTAGGCGTCGGGGATGGCGTGGACCCAGGGGTCCTCGGTGAGCTGCTTCATGCCGAGGCTGATGCGCTGCTTGTCGCGGTCGACCTCGAGGACGACGCACCTGACCTCGTCGCCCTTCTTGACCATCTCGTTGGGGTGGGTGACCTTCTTGGTCCAGGACATGTCGGAGACATGGAGCAGGCCGTCGATGCCCGGCTCGATCTCGACGAAGGCGCCGTAGTTGGCGAGGTTTCGGACGCAGCCCTCGATCATGGTTCCGGGGGGGTACTTCTCGCCGACGAGCTCCCAGGGGTTGACCTCGATCTGCTTCATGCCGAGGCTGATCTCCTGCTTGTTCTTGTCGATATCGAGGACGACGACATCGACCTCCTGCCCGGGCTCGACCATCTCGGAGGGGTGGTTGATGCGTCGGGTCCAGGACATCTCGGAGATGTGGACGAGGCCCTCAATGCCGTCCTCGAGGCGGACGAAGGCGCCGTAGGACATGAGGTTGACGACCTCGCCCTTGATGCGGGAGCCGACGGGGTACTTGCCCTCGATCTCCTCCCAGGGGCTGGACTCTTTCTGCTTGAGTCCGAGTGCGATTTTCTCTTTCTCGTGGTCGATGTTGAGGACCTTGACCTCGAGCTTCTGGTCGATGCGGACGAGCTCGGAGGGGTGGTTGACGCGGCCCCAGGACATGTCGGTGATGTGGAGCAGGCCGTCGATGCCGCCGAGGTCGACGAAGACGCCGAAGTCGGCGATGTTCTTGACGGTGCCGGTGACGATGTCTCCCTCGTGGAGGTTCTCCATGAGCCGCTTCTTGGCGGTGTCGCGCTCCTCCTCGATGAGCTTGCGGCGGCTGATGACGATGTTGCGGCGCTCGGGGTCGATCTTGAGGATCTGGGCGCGGACCTTGCGGCCGATGAAGTCGCCGATCTCGTGGGGGCGGCGGATGTCGACCTGGCTGGCGGGGAGGAAGACGGGGACGCCGATATCGACGAGCAGGCCGCCCTTGATCTTGCGGGTGACGAGGCCCTCGATGACATCGCCCTCGTGGGTGGAGTCGACGATGCGCTGCCAGTTGATCATGCGGTCGGCACGGCGCTTGGAGAGCTGGATGAGCCCCTCGTCGCCCTCGATGGACTCGAGCAGGACATCGATGGACTCGCCGATCTTGATGTCGTGGCCCTCGAACTCCTCCCTGGGGATCAGGCCCTCGCTCTTGAGCCCGACCTCGATGACGACATCGTCGCCGGCGTAGCCGATGATCTTGCCCTTGATGAGCTTGCCGGGGGTGAGGTCGCCGAGCTCCTTGCTGAGCACGGACTCCATGGCCGCCTCGGAGCCGCTGCCGCCGAACATGCTCTCGAGCATGGCGTCGGTGTCGGTGTCGGTCAGCCCGAGCGAGGCGATCAGAATCTCATCGATCATGTTGTGTGGTTCCTTCCGGGCGGCTCGCTCGTCTGCGCGGGTCGGTGTGGCGCAGCGGGGGAGACACCCAACAGCCGCGGCAGAAGCCACGGCCGGCCCCATCAAGGGGCGGTCAAACGACTCGATCTTCCGGACCCCGCACCATACGGGAGACTCGGACCGACCCACCGGGAGACCCAACCCTAGCACCCCCCGGGGCCGGAGGGAAGGGGAGTTTCCGGTGGCACGGCTCTCCGTGCCGTGCGAGGCCCCCTCCCGCAGCTCTGAGATTGGGCACAAACCGAAAGACGCCCGGCTCAGACGGCCGGGCCACCGAAGGACCGGGGCCACCCGGATACCATCGGCTCTTGGAGGTTCATCATGAAGGACTGGCTGGAGGGTCGGATCGGGATCATCACGGGGGCATCGGCGGGGATCGGGGCCGCCCTGGCGAGGGATTGCGTGCACCGGGGGGCCCGGGTGGTGATCAACGCCCGTCGGGAGGGCCGGCTGGCCGAGTTGGCCGAGGAGCTGGGGGCTGATCGGGTGGTGTGCGTGGCGGGGGACGCGACCGAGGACACGACGATCGACCGGATGTTCCAAGCATCTCGGGACCGGTTCGACGACGAGGCCGACCTGGTCATCGTCAACGCCGGGCGGGGGCTCAACGGATCGGTCACCACCGCGGACACCAGCCAGTGGGAGGAGATGATCCGGACCAACCTGCTGGGGGCGGCCAAGCTGATGCGGGCCGCGGCCCACCACCTGCTGGCGGATATCGAGAACTCGGGGAGCAACTGGCAGCAGCAGGCCCGGGACCTGGTGGTGCTTGGGTCGACGGTGGGACGCCACATCTCGCCGTTCAGCTCGATGTACGGCTCGACGAAGTTCGCGGTGAACTCTCTGGCCGAGGCGCTTCGTCGGGAGATCGGGCCCAAGGGCGTGCGGGTGACCCTGATCGAGCCCGGGTTCGTGCGCAGCGAGTTCCAGGGCGTGGCGGGGTACGCGGACGAGTGGTTCGCCCAGGTCGTGGACCGGATCGGGCCGGTGCTGACGCCCGAGGACTGCGCGGAGATCATCTCATTCATCGTGAGCCGCCCGCCGGCGGTGCACCTGAGCGACGCCGTGATCCGCCCGACCAGGCAGGACTATCCGTGACGGTGTGAGCGGGCGGGTAGTGTTGGGTGCCGTGGTCTGAGCTCGGTTCGGGCGAAGGCCACGACGGGCGGGGCAGCCGCGTGGCCTTCACTCCGCTGGCGCTGCGTTCAGACGCGGCACTCAACGAAGGCTGCGCGATTGCGCAGCCGCGTGGCCTTCACTGCGCTGGCGCTGCGTTCAGACCCCGGCACCCGGCGGACCACCGCACCCAGTGAGCCGCTCGACCTGAGGAACCTCGCCGGGGCACACCTTCGGGGGTCAGCGGTAGCGCCAGAAGCGCGGGCTGAAGAGCACAACGATCGCGAAGATCTCCAGGCGTCCGAGGAGCATCACGGCGCACAGCAGCAGTTTGCCCGGTTCCGAGATCCACCCGTAGTTGGCCGCCGTGCCCACCAGGCCGAAGCCCGGGCCGGTGGTGCAGAAGGACGCGATGACCGCCGTCGCGGTGGTCTTGTAGGTGCACTCGACGCCAGGGTTGAACCACTGCTCGGAGAGCATGAGCGCGATCGAGCCCACGAGGAAGACCAGCAGCGTCCCGAGGATGTAGACGATCGTGCCCAGCTTGAGCTCGGGGTCCATCGTCGTGCGGCCGAACCGCAGCGGGCGAACCACCTGCGGCCGGAAGGCATGCTCGATCTCGGCCAGGAGGACCTTGATCGCCACCCAGACGCGGATCACCTTGATGCCCCCGGCGGTGGAGCCCGCCGAGCCCCCGATCGCCGTGAGCATCACGAGGGTCGCGACGGCGATGAAGGGCCAGCGGTCCGAGTCGGAGGTCCCGAACCCGGTGGTGGTCTGGATCGAGGTGGTCGTGAAGAGCCCCTGGCGGAAGGCCACCCCCAGGGTCGAGGGCACCGCTTCGCCGGTCATCATGACGACCGGGTCGGGGCTGAGCCAGACGGCGAGCACCACCACCGCGGTGCCGAGGGCGAGCAGCGCGAGGAACACCCGGAGCTCGGTGTCGCGGACCACCTCGCGCCATTGGCCCTTCACCAGCTTGTAGAACAGCCCGAAGTTCACGCCCGCGAAGATCATGAAGAGGATGACGATGTAATCGACCGCGGGCGAAGCGGCGTAGGCGCCGACGCTCGCGTTCCGCGTGCTGAACCCGCCCGACGCGATTGTCGCGAAGGTGTGGCACACCGAGTCGAAAAGGTCCATCGGTGTGAAGCACCAGAGCGCCGCAATCTCGGCGAGGGTCAGGGCGATATAGATGTACCACAGCCACCGGGCCGTCTCGCGGATGTGGGGCTGCAGCCCCTCCGCGCTCGGGCCGGGCGCCTCGGCGGCGAAGATCCGCTTGCCGCCCACTCCCAGGCCGGGCAGCACCGCGACGAAGAGGACGACGATGCCCAGCCCGCCGAGCCAGTGCGTGGTGGCCCGCCAGAGGAGGAGCGAGTCGGGCACCTCCTCGACCAGGGTGAGCACGCTGGCGCCCGCGGTCGTCAGCCCGCTCATCGCCTCGAAGTAGCAGCCGACGAAAGACCCGAAGGGATGCCCGGGGCCCGCGTTGCCGAGCCGGACCCAGAGAAAGAAGGGCAGGGCGGCCAGCGCCGCGCCGAGGATCCAGCTCAGCGCGACCAGCAGCAGCGCTTCCCGCCTGCCGAGGAAGCCGGGGGCGTTTCGGGCGGAGAGGTGGCCGCCGCCGCCGAGCAGCAGTCCAACCCCGCCGGCGATGCCCATCGCCGTCAGCGCGGACAGATCGGGGTCTCGCCGGACGCCGAGGATCTCGACGATGCCGAAAATCGCGGCGGTGCCGAGCATGACGAGCCCGAGCAGGCCGAAGAGCAGGCCGAGTCGGCCGATGACGAGTCGGTAGTTCACGGGGGTGGATCCTCGCGGTCGGCGCGGAGCGGGGCGGGTCGGGGTTGGGCTACGAGCCGTGGAGTGCCTTGCGGATGTCCTTCTCCCGCCCGGTCCGGCCGATGACCATGATCGAGTCGCCGGGGCGGATGACATCTCCGGCGCCGGGGACCCAGACATCGCCCTCGCGTCGGATGGCGGCGATGACGCCGTCGGGCGAGAGGTTCATCTCGGCGAGCGGGCGTTCGCCGGCGATGTCGTCGTCGGTGATGCGGACGAGGAACACCTCGACCCCCGAGGCGAGGCTGGCGAGCCGCTGGAAGGGGCTGTCGTCGAGGAGCATCTCGAGCTCCTTGGCGGCGACCATGCCGGGGCTGTAGGCGCGGTCGACGCCGATGTGGTACAGCAGGTCGAGGTAGCGGGAGCGCTCGACGACGGCGATGGTCTCGAGCACGCCGCCGGCCTTGGCGTAGACGGCGCCGACGATGTTCTCCTCCTCGTGCTGGTGCATGGCGATGAAGACATCGGCCTGCCCGATGTGCTCCTCGCCGAAGACGGAGGTGTCGGTGGGGTCGGCGTTGAGGACGGTCACCCAGTCGAGCTTGGCCGCGAGCTGCTCGGCACGGTCGCGGTCGGTCTCGAAGAGGCGGATCGACCACGCCCGCTTGTGGAGCACCTCGCAGAGCCAGACGGCCATGGGGGTGCCGCCCATGATGACGACCGTCTTGCGGCGGGTCTCCTTGACGCCCAGGCGCCTGAGCAGGTCGTCGAAGACCGGGGAATCGCCGATGAGCACCAGCTTGTCCCCGGCATGGAGCTGCGTGGAGGCGCCCGGGATGAACGCCTTGGAGTCCCTCGAGACCGCCGCGATCCGCGTGCCGGGGGGGAGCTGCACCTCGGAGAGCGGGCGGCCGAGGACGCCGGCCTTGTCGCTCATGACGATCTCGTGCATGTC
The DNA here is from genome assembly GCA_964372195.1 of uncultured Phycisphaeraceae bacterium. Lineage (GTDB taxonomy): Bacteria > Planctomycetota > Phycisphaerae > Phycisphaerales > UBA1924 > PNC22. The sequence continues at coordinate 9,789 of CAYJPX010000033.1, read as the reverse complement.
GATGCGGCCGCGGGCGAAGTGCTCGATGGCCACGGCGGCCGGGCTGCGGAGGGACCGGGCGATGGCTGTGGCGGTGGCGTACTGGGGGCAGACGATGTGGTCGATGCCGAAGTGCTTCTCGTAGTCGACATCGGCCTGGTCGAAGTAGGTGGCGTGACGGATGTGGGCGACGGTGCGCTTGGCGCCGAGGGCCTTGGCCAGGCTGGCGGTAACGAGGTTGACCTCGTCGTCGTCGGTGGTGGCGAGCACCAGGTCGGTGGTCCTGGCGCCGGCCTCTCGGAGGACCGCGGCGCTGGCGCAGTTGCCCTGCAGCACGCTGACATCCATGTTGTCGGTGATGGTGCGGAGCCGCGCGGGGTCGAGGTCGATCGCGGTGATCGACCGCCCGGGCCCGTTCAGGAACTCGGCGGAGTGGGTGCCCACCTCGCCCATGCCGCAGATAAGGATGTTCATGGTTGCAGGGCCTCTCCCATTGTGGGGAGAAGTCTAGCAGCGCCCGCGGTTGGCCTGTGTGCGGCTGGGGATCACCCCGGACTGTCACCGGCCGGCGGGCCCGGCCCGCGGCCCCGACGGCGGCCCCGCCGCTCAGCAGCCGACGGACCAGAGGTTGAGAAACGCCAGCACATCGAGGGTGTTCACATTGCCATCGCCGTTGATGTCCGCGGAGGGGTCTCCCGAGGACCCTGCGTTGAGGAAGGCGAGGACATCGAGGGTGTTGACGCTGCCGTCGTGCGGGTGTCGCGATTCCGGCGCCGTTGGCGCCTCCGGAGGCGTCGACCGCGGTTGGGGAGTGGGTCTTGGCAGAGGGCCCTCGATGACCTCGGACCAGCGGATGGGCACCGAGACCTGGGGCCATCGCTTGGGGTCTAGATCGGTTTGAGCCGGGCCAATCCTGGCCACATCCGGGCGCCCCGGCGACGGTTGGCCAACGCAAACGAGCCCAACGCGGGGCGGACACCTGATTGGCTCCCCGGCGTTTCGGATATCCTGGTCCTTAGCGGGATTTGCGGGTCGCTTGCTCGGCCAAAGTGGAGTGGTACGGGGGTTGCATACCTCCCCAGCCGTGTCCCCGATCCGCATCCCGACGCAGCAGGAAAGGAACCCCATGCCCGTCTCCCGCCGACTCGCACTGCTCGCCCTTGGCGCGGCCGCCGCGCCGGGGTTGGCTCAGCCCGTGCTCTTCAACTTTGACAACGCGCGCATCCACGCCCCGCTGCCGATCGACCTGACCGCCGAGGGGATCGATGCCCACCTGTGGGCCGACCACTTCTACTACAACTACTCGGTGCAGTCGGCGGATGTGCTGGGGTTCGTCCCGGTGGGGTTCTCCGGCTACTGCATCTACCCCAACCAGGTTTTTCGGTGCGACCTGGCGGCGAGCTTCTCCGAGCCGCTGACGGCGTTCTCGGTGCTCTACGCGGTGCAGGACCTCTACTGCGACTCCGCGGCGACGATGCGGGTGACGGTGTACATGGACGATGTGCTCGTCGGCACGGCCACCATGACGGGCAACTACGATGGCTACTGGCCGACCTCGACGCTCGCGATCACGACCACCGAGCCGTTCAACAAGGCGGTGATCCACTACGACTCGCCGCCCCCCGGGTGCGGCGACTGGGGCCCGATCTTCATGGTCGACAACATGTGGGTGACCCCCGCCGCCGATGCCTGCGCGGGTTCGGACTTCAACGGCGATGGGTCGGTGAACACCCTGGACATGCTCGGGTTCCTCAACGCGTGGTCGGCACAGCAGGCGGAAGCGGACTGCGACGCCAACGGGCTGATCAACACCCTCGATGTTCTCTGCTACCTCAACCTCTGGTCCGCGTGCCGTTGAACCCCGGGGCCCGACCGCCACGCTGCTCCGCCGCGATTTCCACCCGTCCCAGGCTCTCGTGCGCGGTGACATGCCCCCGGGGCGTGCTTGCTCGACGCCCTCTACCGGGCCTGTCGCGCGGCGACTCGCAACCGAACACAATTTGAACGGGCGAGAGGGAGGGGCCGGGCGCCCGTGTGGCTCACCCGGCGATCCGGTACCATGCCGCCCATGCAGAGCAAAGCCAAGACGATCGGGGAGTACCTCGCCTCGCTGCCCGAGGATCGCCGGGAGGCGATCGCGGCGGTGCGCGACACCATCCGCAAGAACCTGGGCGCCGGCTTCGAGGAGGGGATGCAGTACGGCATGATCGGGTACTTCGTGCCGCACAGCGTGTACCCGGCGGGGTATCACTGCGACCCCAAGCAGCCGCTGCCGTTCGTCTCGCTGGCGTCGCAGAAGGGCCACATGTCGCTGTACCTCTTCTGCGTCTACGCCGACGAGGCCGCCCGGCTCGCCTTCACCGACGCCTGGAACGCCGAGGCCGCCAAGGGCAAGGCGGGCAAGCTCGACATGGGCAAGGGCTGCATCCGCTTCAAGAAGCTCGAGGATGTCCCGCTCGCGGTCGTCGGCCGGGCCATCAAGAAGGTCTCCGTCAAGCAGTTCATCGAGCAGTACGAGTCGGTGATCGCCACCAACAAGCGCGGGGCGGCCGCCAGAAAGGCGACCAGGGCGACCGTCAAGACGCCCGCCACCAAGGGGTCAAAGCCCGCGCCCCGAACCGCCAAGGCCGACGCCAAGAAGACCCCGCAACGGTCGAGCTCGGCCGCACCGCGCAAGAGCGCGGCCAAGGCCGCGACCAAGAGCGCGACCCGCAAGGCCTCCCAACGCCGCTCACCGGAGTAGCCCCGTGCGCTCGACCCTCGCGCTCACCCTCGCGGCGGCCCTCGGGGCCCTCCTCGGCGTCCGCGCCCCGGGCGCGCTGCGCGGCCCCGCCACACCTCCCGATCCACACCCGATGGCCGAGGCGGCGTCCGCCTTCCTCGCCTCCCTCCCGCCCGACCAACAGGACCACGCCGCCGCCCCGTTCGACGACCCAAACCGCCTCGACTGGCACTTCGTCCCCCGCGACCGGCGGGGCCTCGCGCTCAAGGACATGAGCGACGAGCAGCGCATCGCCGCCCACACGCTCCTCCGCGCCGCGCTCTCCGGCGGGGGATACCTCAAGGCCGTCCAGATCACCGAACTCGAGAGCGTGCTCCACGAGCTCGAGAGCACGCCGACCTACGACGCCGCCCACCGGGATCCCCTCAACTACGCGATCACCATCTTCGGCGACCCATCCGGCGACGCCCCGTGGGGCTGGCGGTTCGAGGGGCACCATGTGTCGCTGAACTTCTCGAGCGTGACCGGTGAGGTCGCGGTGACGCCGGCGTTCTTCGGGGCAAACCCCGCCGAGGTGCGGGGCGGGCCGAAGGCCGGGCTGCGCGTGCTGGCGGCCGAGGAGGAGCTTGCCCGGGAACTGCTCGGCTCGCTCGACACTTCCCAGCGGGCCGGGGCGGTGATCGAGACCGGCGTGCCCGGCGACATCGTGCTCGCACCGGGCGGCGGGCCCGAGCGTCTGGGCGAGGAACGCGGGGCGGAGTATGCCGGGATGACCGGGGCGCAACAGCGGCTGGTTGAAGCCCTGCTTGAGGAGTGGACCGGGAATCTCGAACGCCGGCTCGGCGAGGCGCAGCTGGTTCGCATCCGCGAAGCGGGGATGGGGCAGATCCGCTTTGTGTGGATCGGCTCGGACGAGCGGGGGCGCCCCCACTACTACCGGCTGCGCGGGCCGACATTTGTCATCGAGTACGACAACACGCAGAACGATGCGAACCACATCCACACCGTGTGGCGGGACCTGGAGCGGGACTTCGGGGCCGACCTGCTGCGCGAGCACCTGCGCGAGGACGACGACCACTGACGAGCCGCGGCCTCGGGTCTGCCGGTCGATCAGCGTTCGCAGAGATACACCCAGACCCCATAGACCAGCCCGACGCACCCGTCGGGCCCGGCGTGCGCGGCGTGGAGTCGTCGGAGGCCCGCGACCAGGCTCTCGGCGCGCGGCCCCTCTTTCACGACATAGCTTGCGCTCATCGCCCGGCCGATCAGGCCCGCCTCGTCCAGCCGTTGCTCGTTGCGGAAGTGCAGCCGCCGCATCCTCGCCCCGTCGAACGGCGGCGCGACGCGGGGGTCCTTCGCCACGGTCTGGTGGCTCGATGGCCCCGCGCCGGTGCTCGCAGCCCGCACCAGGTCGTAGTAGCCCTTCGCCACCGGGTCGGTCTCGTCGCCGTCGTTCCACATGAGCGCGAGCCGTCCGCCGGGCTTGAGGATCCGTCCGAACTCGCGGCAGGCGGCGAGGGGCTCGAACCAGTGGTAGCTCTGTGCGCACAGGACGAGATCAAGTGTCGCGGCCTCGAGCCCGGTGGCCTCGGCCGTGCCGGCCCGCCACTCGATGTCCGCACCGTGGCGGGGGGGAAGGGGATTGCTCCGCTCACCTTCCGCGCGCATCGCGGCGTTGGGTTCGATGGCGATCACCCGCACGCCGCGCTGGGCGAGCAACCTCGCCGAGATGCCCGTGCCGGCGCCGATGTCGGCGGCGAGCAGCGTGCGGCCCGATGGGCCGGCGTGTGGCGTGCCCGGCCCCGAGGCCAGCCCGCCGAGGACCGCGTCGATCGCCTCGTCGGGGTAGCTCGGGCGGTACTTCACATAGTCGGCCGCCCGATCGCTGAAGCGCATCGTCGGCTGTTGCTCGTGCAGCGGCTCGCTCACTGTCCCTCCTCCCGGTTCTCCTGCTCGAGGCGTTCGCGTGCCCGGCGTTTGGCGGCGAGCAGGCCGCCGGTGCCTGTTTCTGCTGGGTCGGCCTTGGGCGGTACATCGGCCTGTTGCGGCGGCGCGTCCCGTCGCCCCCCGTGCCCCGCGCCCCCCCCACCGACGCCGAGCATCGCTTCACGGATCTTGCGGAGCCGCTCGGTCTCATCGCGCTCGCGGCGCTCGCGGGCTTCGAGGATCAGGCGTTGGGCGGCCGTGTCGTCCAGCGGCGCCGGCGTGCTGCCGCGGGGCCCAGAGTGCCCCGCCCCTGTGCCAGCCCCCGCACCCGCGCTCGCGCCTGGCCCGGGCACCGACGCGTCGGCATCGCCGCCACCCCTCGCCCGCAGGCCCGCCAACATCCGCCCGGCCTGCTCGCCGCGCTCGCGGGTCGCCTCGGCCGCGGCCTGGCGGAGGTCGACCCCGAACTCCCGGCTCACGAACCGGTCCCACGCCACACGCCGTGTCGCCACATCGAGCAGGAACAACCCCAGCGTGAGCAGCATCAGCGGCAGGAAGATCGGCGTCGAGGTGACGCGCGGCGGGACGCTGCCCCGCTCGAACAGGTCCGCCCGCTCCGGGAACGCCAGGTCGAGCACCCGGCCGCCGGTCGTCTCGGCGAGTTCGCGCAGCAGTGTGTCGTTGGAGCGCAGGCTGCGGAACTCCGCCCCGCCGGCGATCGTCGTCCCCCCCACCACCGGCGGCAGGGCCTCGTCGCCGAGCCGCGGCCGCACCACCGCTACCACCTGCCCGGGCTCGACAGCGCTGACCCTTGCCTCGTACACGCCCGGGGCGACCTGGGCGAGTCGGATCTCCCGCCCCACGCCGTCCTCGGCGTAGACGCTCGCCGGCACGGACAGGTAGTCGATCGGCTCGCCGCGCTCGTCGGCGGCTTCGAGCCGGAGGACTAGGGTCTCGCCATCGCGCTCGAGGCGCAGCTCGTAGGGGCCGGCGGTGGTCGGCCTGGCGAGCGCGCGGGCCAGTCGCGTCCAGAACTCTCCGTACCCGGGCCAGCGGGCCCACCTGGAAGCCCAGGCATCGCCCCGGGCGTCGGAGGTGAACGCCGCCACCTGGCCGAGGCCCACCTGCCAGTGCGCCAGCACGGGCTCGCCCTTGCTGGTGACCATGGCGGTGGAGATCGTCGGGTCGTCGCGTGCCTGGGTGAGCACGAGCCCGCCCAGGGGCGGGATCGCGCCGCCCGCCGTCAGCCCCTCGACCAGCGTGGAGCCTGTGGGCAGGACCAGCGGCACGAAGGGCGCCTCGCGCACCATGGGTGTGCGCACGACCCGGATCGCTTTGATGAAGATCCGGGGGAGGACATTGGGGTTCAGGACCGCGTAGTGCTCGCCCCCGCTGCGATCGGCGATGGCCTGCATCGTCTCGGTGTCGGCGCTCTCCCCGACGCTGATGGTCGTCACTTTGACCCCCAGCATGCCGATCTGCTCGGCCAGGTCGGGCAGCACCTCGGCGTCCATCGACTGGCCGTCGGAGAGCAGGATCACATGCTTGATCTCCGCCTCGGCCTCGACGAGGGCGGCCTGGGCGCGTTCGAGCGCCGGGCCGATGACGGTGCCGCCGCCGGAAGAGATGCCGCGGATCCGTTCGGCGGTCGCGTCGGGGGCGTCGTTGGCGCGCAGCGGGACGACCTCGCGGGTGAAGTTGTCGAAGGCCAGCACGCCGATGAGGTCGCGCTTGTCGAGGGTCGCGACGGCGAGGGCCGCCGACTCGTTGGCGATCTCCTGCTTGCTCGCGATCGACCCCATCACATTGTGGCCCATCGAGCCCGAGGCGTCGAGCACGATCACGACGGCGGCGGTCGGGATGATCAGTTCGTCGGGGATCTCCATATCCACGGGCAGCAGGGGCTCGATCACCGACCCGCGCCAGCCGCCGGGGGCGAACGAGTTGTGCCCGCCGAGCATCACCAGCCCCGCGCCGAGTTCCTGCACATGCGCGGCCAGGGCACGCTGGGCGCGCTGGCTCATCTCGTCGGCGGAGACATCCTGCAGGATGACCAGGTCGTAGGCCTGCAGCGAGATCAGGTCGTCGGGCATCGCGCCGGGGTCGAGCGAGGTCACCGAGAGCCCCGCGGCCCGCAGCGTGGCGGCGAGGGTCGCCGAGCCGCCCGTGCCCGAGCCCTGGCCCACGCCGTCGACGAGCAGCACCTCGCCCTGCCCGGGGGTGATGGTGAGTCCCGAGGCGGTGTTGTTCTCGGGTCGGACATCGCCGACGAATCTCGTGCCGCCGCCCGGGATGGCCTCGACGCGGGGCTCCCAGACGGCGTCAAACCGGTGGACGCGCCCGGGCTCGAGCTCGACCTCGACGACCTCGACCTGGCGCCCGGCGACGAGGCGCAGCAGGCGGCCGGTGCCGGGCTCGCCGGGGCTGATGTCGAACTCCTCGCCACCCTGCAGCAGGCGCAGCACGCCCTCGGCCGGGCCGACGGAGCGCAGCACGATGCGCACGGGCACCACGCTCTCGGCCTCGGCGGTCGGGGGCACATCGACCGACTCGACCATGACCTCGCGGCGGACCTCGTAGGCGAGCGGCACGACATCGATGGGCAGGCCCGAGCGGTCGCCCCGCGCCCCGGCGAAGCGCGAGACCAGCTCTGCCGCCGCCCCCGCGGCGCTGCCCGCGGTCTCGTTGCCATCGCTGAGCAGCACGATCCGTCCGGCGGCGTCGGCGGGGATCATCGCCGAGGCGAACCGCAGCCCCGCCTCGATATCGGTCCCCGTCGCCATGCGCACATCGATGGGGCGGGTGAGCGGGTCGGCGCGGCTGGGCATGGCGATCGCCAGCGCCCGGGCGTCGAAGGCCACCACGCCGAGCAGGTCGTCCGCCCCGCGGTTGGCCGAGGCCTGCGCCAGGAACTCGCGCACCGCGGGGAGCACCTCGCCGGTGTCGGCCCCGGGGCCGGAGGCGAAGCGTCGCACCGAGTCGGAGACATCGATCACCGCGACGACCGCGAGCCGGTCGGTCCGGCGCACCGACACCGCCCCGGCCAGGAGCGAGGCGATGGCGGCGAGCAGCATGGCCCGGGTCAGGACCGCGCTCCACCGCCGCACACGGCTCATGGTCATGAACCACCGCAGCGCGAGCCACGCCATGGGCAGGGCGGCCGCCGCCACCCAGAGCCACTCGGGATGCTCAAAGCGCATCGACACGCCGGCCTCCCGGGTTAGGCGTCATCGCCCGCCCCCGCCGCGTCCTTGGCGTCCCCGGCCCCGGCGTCGCCGCCCTCGGCGGCGCGCTGGCGGAACCGTTCGAACACACGGCGGACCAGGTCCTTGCGCTCGCGGGGCACCGCCCGGCGTTCGATCGCCCGCTCGGCGCCGCGGGCTGCTTCTTGCAGCGCGGGGCCAGAACCGGTGGCTGCCTCCCCGGTGCTCGGCCTCGTCTCGTCGTCGCCGAACCACTCGGCGATGACCTGCCCGTCGGTGGGTGTGGATTCGCTGGGCTCACCCCGGGCGTCGAAGGGCTCGGCGTCCCACTCGCGGGTGGGTGCGGCCTGCGCGCCGGTCGCTTCGGGCCGGTCGCCGGTGCCGGCGAGCCCGGGGTCCTCGCCCTCGCCCATCGCCTCGCGGGCGAGGCGCTCGAGCTCGCGGCGCTCTTCGGGCGTGGCCTGCTCGAGCATCCGCTCGGCCTGCTCACGCAGGCGGTCGGCGTTGCGTTGCTGGTTCTCGGCGCCCGGACGCCGGTCGGCCATGCGGTCGAGCTGGCGGCGGAACCGCTCCATGGCGCTGGGGTCGGGGGCGTCACCGCTGCCGTCGGTCATGCGGGTGGGGCCGGTCTCGGCGCCGCCTTCGGCGGAGTCGGCCATTGCCCCATCGCCGGGCGTGGCGCCCGGTTTGTCGCTGGGCTGGTCGCCGGGTTGGTTACCGGGTTGGTTGCCGGGTTGGTAGCCGGGTTGGTAGCCGGGGTTGTCGCCGGGTTTGTCGCCGGGTTGGTGGCCGGGTTTGTCGCCGGGTTGGTCGCCGGGTTGGTCGCCGGGTTGGTCGCGCGGGTGGTCGCCGGGTTGGTCGCCGGGCTGGTCGCCGGGTTTGTCACCGGGCTTGTCGCCGGGTTGGTCGCCAGGCTTGGTGCCGGGTTTGTTGCCGGGTTGGTCACCGGGTTGGTCACCGGGCTTGTCGCCCGGTTTATCGCCCGGTTTGTCGCCCGGTTTGTCGCCCGGTTTGTCGCCGGGCTCGGCGCCGGGTTTGTCGGTGGGCTGCTGCTCGTCGCCGGGTTTCTCAGCGTCCCGCGGCTCCGCTCCCGGCTGGCCTGGCTTCTCGGGGGTCGCGCCAGGTTCCGCCCCCTCGGTCGGTTGGTCTTCGGCGGGTGGTTGCGCCTCGGGGGGCGAGGGCGGCTCGCGGAGTTGCTCGGCGGCCTCGCGGGCGGCCTCGGAGAGCTTGTCGAGCTCCTCCCGCGCCCGCTCGCGGGCCTGCTCCTCGCGGTTGCGTTCGGCGACGCGTTCGGCGAGCGGCTCGGCGGCCTCGGGCTCCACGCCGCGCTCTTCCAACCGCTCACGCACCTCGGCCGGGTCGTCCGACCCGCCCAGTGATTCGGGCTCGTCGATCCCCTGCTCGCGGAGCGCCTCGTCGAGGGCATCGGGCGCCGGGGCGTCGGCCGCGGCGTCGCGCTCGGGTTCGGCCTGGGCGGCCCGCATCTGCTCGGCCAGCCGCTCCAGCTCCTGTGCGTACTGCTCGCGTTCCGCGGGGCTCATGCGATCGAATCGGTCGGTCAACGCGGCGGCGGCCTCGCGGGCACGCCGGAGGTCGCCCTCGGCGAGCGCCCTGGTCAACTCCGATGCCCCGTCGCCAGCGTCGGCGAGCTCGGCGAGTTGCTCGCGCACCTGCTGGTCGGTCAGCGACTCGGCCTCGGCCTCGCGCTCGACCCGGTCGGCGAGCGCATCGAGCTGCCTCGCGCCCTCGGCGAGCGCCTCCCCGGGCTCGCGCGAGCCATCGAGCAGCTCGCGCTCGATCTCCTCCATCCGGGCCAGCTCGTGGTCGCCGGCGCGATCGGTCAGCGTCTCGGACGCGGCCTCGCGGGCGGCGCCGGCGGCCTGGGCGATGACCTCCGCCGCGGCCCGGCGCTCCGGCTCGCCGGCCTGGCGCTCGGCGACCGGCCGCACCCCCGCCGTC
>CAYJPX010000032.1:0-33231 GCA_964372195.1 uncultured Phycisphaeraceae bacterium | reverse complement strand
CGGCATGTCCAGGTCTCCGAGATGGTCCTGGAGAAGGCCAAGCGCATGGTCGAGTTCGGCGAGGATGTGGTCATCCTGCTCGACTCGATCACCCGTATGGCCCGCGCCTACAACGCCGAGATGCCCCACTCGGGCAAGATCATGACCGGCGGCCTGGACTCGAACGCGCTGCAGCGGCCGAAGAAGTTCTTCGGCGCCGCCCGCGCCATCGAGGGCGGCGGGTCGCTGACCATCATCGGCACCGCGCTGGTCGATACCGGGTCGAAGATGGACGAGGTGATCTTCGAGGAGTTCAAGGGCACCGGCAACAGCGAGTTGCACCTGGACCGCCGGCTGGTCGAGAAGCGGATCTACCCCGCGATCGATGTCGCCGCCAGCGGCACCCGTCGCGAGGAGCTGCTGATGGATCCCAAGGAGTTGGAGCTGGTCTACCGCCTCCGCAAGGTGCTGAGCGACATGAATGTCGTGGAGGCGATGGAGCTGATGAAGAGCCGGCTCAAGAAGGTCAAGACCAACGCCGAGTTCCTGATGACGATGGCGATGGGCTGAGGCCGGCGCGAACACCCCCCGACCCGCGGCGGTACACTCCCCGCCGGGCCTTGCGGCCCGTGCGGGAGGGTGTTTGTGCCGCTGACCAGACGCACCAGCCTGACGCTGTTGACCTTGGCCGCCACGGTGTGGGCGGGGGTGATGGTGGTGGGTGGGTTGTGGCTTCTGGCCGATGGCCCGGCCCGCTGGCCCCTGGTGCCGCCGGTGGCGCCCCGGCTGGGGGGGGTGATTTTGGTGGCGGCGGGGCAATTCCTTTTCATGTATCTGGTGGCGGACCGATGGTTCCCGCGTGCCGCGCGGGCGTTGGTGTGGCCCTTGGAGTTGGCGGCGACGGGGGTGCTCGTCGTGGGGGTTGTCTGGTTTGTGTTTGAGATCGGGCGTGCCCAATTGGGCGGGGTCTGATCGGGAAGTAGATGACATGCACGGATGGCGCGAGCGATCGGTCGGGGTGCTGGGGCGGTGCGGGCTGGGCCTGGCGCTGTTGGTGGCGGCGTGCGGGTCGGCGTGGGGGCAGACGGCCGAGCCGGCGGAGTACGCGGCCCGGTCGGTGGTCCGGGTGGCGTTGATGGACCTGAGGTGCCGTCCGAGCCCGACGCCCGATGACTACCTGGTCACCGGGTCGCTGCTGGCGACGGCTTCGGCGTTCCTGCCGGAGGATGCCGAGCTGCTGCGGACGCGGATCGCGGCGGCGTGGTCGGCGGGGGATGCCGAGGCGGTGGAGGCGTTGACCGTCCAGTTGCTCCGGCTCGATCCGGGCGACACGGTGGCGCAGCTTCGGCTGGCCTCGTCGCGGATCGCGCGGCTGCAGACGGTGGAGGAGCGGCTGGCGGCGTACGCGCGGCTGCTCGGCCCGTCGGGCGCATCGATCGATCCCTCGGTGCGGAGCCGGTTGGCGCTCGACGCGGCGCTGCTGCTGCGCGAGTCGGGGGACAAGAGCGGCTTCGCGGAGCGGCTGGCGCAGGCGACGCAGCTGGATGTGACGAACAAGGAGGCCGCGGCGCTGGCGTGGTCGTACTTCGGGCCGCTGATGGAGACCCGGCCCGACCGGATCGAGCTGCTGCTGAACCTGCTGATGGCCGACCCGATCGATCCCAATGTGTACCACCAACTGGCGCTGGAGCTGAGCCTGGCGGGGGCGTTCGACCAGGCGCAGCGGTTCCACGCGGTGGCGTTGGGCCTGTACGAGCGGGACGGGTCGCCCGCGCACGAGCGGCTGATCACCGAGGACGCGGTGATCCAGTGGCAGGTGGACGGGCCCGAGGCGGTGGTCGCGGCGCTCAACAAGCAGCTCGCGGTGATGCGGCAGGACGCCGCGAGTCTGATCCAGCAGTACGAGCAGGCCCGGATGCCGACCGACACGCTCACGCAGCCCGAGACCATCGTGCTGGCGCCGGCGTACAACCAGATCCGCCTGGTGGCGGCGATGATGGTCGACGACCGCCCGACCATCGAGGCGGCGCTGCTCGATACCTCGAAGCTGCTCCAGCAGACGCTGGCCATCGCGCAGCAGAGCTCGCAGCTCTCGACGCCCGAGGAGCGTGCCCGCAAGATCGCCGAGAGCTGGGGCGATATCGCCCAGCAGTTGTGCACCATCGCCTGGGCGGGCTATCAGAGCGAGGCGCTCGACGAGGTGACCACGAGCGCCACCGAGACCTTCGGCGCCGATGCCCCGATCACCACGATGCTCCGCGGCTGGCGCGAGCTCCGGCTGGGCGATCCGGCTGAGGCGATCGGGCTCTTCCGCACGACTACGGTCGACACGCTGCTCAACAAGGTCGGCCTGGGCCTCGCGCTCGAGGCGACGGGCGAGACCGACGCGGCGGTGGGGGTCTATGCCGAGCTGGCCCGGGACTACCCCATGTCGCTCTCGGGCGTGTGGGCCCGCGATCGGCACCGCGAGATGACCGGGCTCGACCCGGTGGCGACGCCCGAGCGGACGGCGGCCGCGGCGCTCGCCGACGCCGTGCCCGCATGGGTCGACCGCATGGTCGCCGAGCCGCGGTCGTACATGGGGCTCGAGGCGGAGGTCGTGCAGAGCACGATCAGCGCGACCGGCCCGGCCGAGCTGCGGCTGCGGCTGAGCAACTTCGCGCCGATCCCGCTGGCGGTAGGGGGCGACCGCCCGCTCAACAGCCGGATGCTGCTCTCGCCGAGGCTGCAGGTCGGGACCGATACCGAGTTCGTTATGGCCGACCCCGAGGTCGTGGAGACCAACTCTCGGCTGCGGCTGCGACCGGGCGAGGTCATCGATGTCGTCGTCCACCCCGATGCCGGCAGGGCGGGCTGGTACTCCGAGGTCGGGGCGATCGAGACGGTCCGGCAGCGCTGGCGCGTGATGCAGGGCTACCGGCTCGACGGGCGCGGGAGCCCGCTGCCCGGCACGCTCTGCCTGGAGACCGATACACCCAGCGTCGTGCGCACGCCGTTGGCCTGGGGGCGGGTCCCGGCGGTGGAGCTTGCGGACGCCCTCGAGGCCGCGGACGGGCGGGAGCTGCCGTCGGTGCTGGGCGCGGTGCGGGCCAGGGCGCTGCGCCTTCCCGGGGCCGAGTACGCCCTGACCCGTGACGATCTGGAGCGGTTGGCGGGGATCGCGGCCGATCGGTACCCGAGCCTCTCGACCGAGTCCCGGGCGATGATGCTGGCGGTGCTGCCCAACGCGATGGTGGCCCCCGGGATGGAGGCCTTCGACGCCGCGGCGCTGGCCGAGCGGGACCCGCTGCTCGTCCCGGTGGCGATGGTCACCCGGGTGAGCGACCCGGACGATGTGGCCCTGGCCGGGCTGCTCGACAGCGAGGACGACGGGCTGGGGGCGTTCGCGCGGGCGTTGCGTGAGCGGTTGAGCTCGCCCGAGCTGGCGTTCTCGCGGCTCGACGCGGCGGCGCTGCGGGCGGGCGGCGAGACGAAGTGACGATGCGGCCGGGCTCGCTGATCCGCCGGATGGGTGGGCCAGGGCCGGGGTCCCCGGGGGGGCGTTCACGCCGGGCGCTGGGCGCGGTGGTCGGGGTGGTGCTGCTGGGCGCCGCGGTGTGGGCGGTGTGGTCGCAGCGGCCCGTGCTCGATGCGGCGATCGGGTCGCTGCGGGATGCGCCGGCGTGGCTGATCGCGTCGGCCTTCGCGCTGCCTTTGGTGAGCTGGCTTGCGACCTCGGCGACCTTCTGGCTGCTCTCGGGCAGGTACGCGCGGGTGCCCGCGCCGGACATGGTGCTGCTGATCGGGGCGGCGTGGCTGCTCAACCACCTGCCCTTCCGGCCGGGGATGATCGGGCGGGTGGCGTACCACCGCAAGTACCACGCCCTGGCGATCGGGGACAGCGTGCGGGTGATGATCTCGGCGATGGTGCTGAGCGGGGTGAGCCTGGGCCTGCTGCTGGTGGTGGCGATCTCGGTGTCGCGCGTCGAGCAGCCGGCGGCGCAGGCGGCGTGCCTCGGCGTGCCGACGGCGGTGGTCGGCGTGGTCGCGGCGGTCGCGCGGGCGGTCGGATGGTCGTGGTGGCGCGAGGCCGCGGCGTTGGGCGTGCGGAGCCTCGACATGCTCAGCTGGGTGGGGCGCTACGCGATCGTCTTCGCCCTGGTGGGCAGGCCGATCCAGCTCGAGCATGTGGTCGCGGTGGCGGCGGTGTGCCAGGTGGCGATGATCGTGCCGCTCACGGGCAATGGCCTGGGGCTGCGCGAGTGGGCGGTGGGGCTGACGCTGGCGGCGGTGGCGGAGAGCGGGATGCGCGAGCAGGCGGCGGCGATCGGGCTGGCGGCCGACCTGGTGAACCGGGCCGCCGAGACCATGCTGGCGGTGCCGGTGGGGTTGGCCTGCTCGTGGCTGCTGGCCAGGAAGGTCAGGAGGGCGGCACGGCTCGCCCCCTCACCTTGAGGATTGCCTGCGACCGCCGGCGCGATCCGGCCGATACAACCGTGCGTATGGCCCTGTGAGGGCAAGGATGTCGGCATGATCAACAAGATCGAGCAGGACCATCAACGCTTCCGCCAGATCGTGCGGGGGCGGATCCGTCGCGACCTCAAGAAGTTCCTGTCGCGCGGCGAGATCATCGGCAAGGAGGGGGGCAGGTATGTCTCCATCCCGCTGCACGATATCGACATCCCCAACTTCCGCTACGGCGACAACTCGGCCGGCGTGGGCATGGGCGAGGGCGAGGAGGGCCAGGCCGCCGGGCAGCCGGGCAGCGGCAAGGACTCCGGCGGCGAGCAGGAGGGCAAGCACATCACCGAGGTCGATGTCAGCCTCGAAGAGCTGGCGGATATCTTGGCCGAGGAGCTGCAGCTGCCGCGCATCAAGCCGCGGGGCGAGCACCGCATCACGACCGTGCGGGACAAGTACTCGGGCATCCGGCCGGTCGGCCCGGCGGCGCTGCGGCACTTCAAGCGCAGCTACAAGGAAGCGCTGAAGCGTCAGGTCGCGATGGGCGAGTACGACCCCGACGACCCGATCATCATCCCGATCAAGGAGGACCTGCGGTACCGCTCGTGGACGCAGGTCAAGAAGCCGCAGAGCAACGCGGTGATCGTCTACATGATGGATGTGTCCGGGTCGATGGGGGCCGAGCAGAAGGAGCTGGTCAGGCTCGAGGCGTTCTGGATCGACACCTGGCTCCGCCGCAACTACGAGGGCGTCGAGAGCCGGTACATCGTCCACGATGTGCGTGCCGGCGAGGTCGATCGCCAGACCTTCTTCTCCATCCGCGAGGACGGCGGCACGCGGATCAGCTCGGCCTACGCCTGCTGCAGGGACCTGCTCGCCGAGCACTACGACCCCAACGAGTGGAACATCTACCTGTTCCACTTCTCCGACGGCGATAACTCGTCCGAGGCCGACAACAAGCTCTGCTGCACGCTCATCGACGAGCACCTGCTCCCCGCGAGCAACATGTTCGCCTATGTGCAGGTCGCGTCGGCCTACGGGAGCGGGAACTTCCTCAATGTGCTGCGCGAGGCGTTCCCCGACGGGCGGCGCGACGAGGACGGCGAGCGGCTCCTGCTCTCCAAGCTCAACGGCCGGGAGGACATCCTCGAGTCGCTGCGCACGCTGTTCAGGGCGGGGCGATAGCCGCCGGGGCCGCTCACCGGGCCGGGCTGGGTCGGTAGGCGACCATGGTCAGGTCGTCGGCGTGGCCCAGGCCGTGGAGGGGTTCGTGCATGCGGGCGGTCGAGACCTCCGCGAGCCGCGCGACGCCGCGGGCGAGCGGGCCGGAGCGCACGGCGGCGGCGATCTCGCCCGTGAGCAGGTTGTCCGAGAGGCCGTCGGACGCGAGCAGGACCGTGTCGCGCGGCGAGAGGGTGACCGCGGGGTTGATCTCGACCCGCATCAGCTCGGAGCCGACGAGGTTGAGGATGGTGGACCGCTCGTGGTGGGTGATCGCCTCGCGCTCGGAGAGCATCCCCGCCTCGCGGGCGTAGCCGGTGGGGGAGTGGGGGATGGCATTGAGGCGGACACGGCTGCGCTGGCCGGTGATGAGGATCATCGAGTCGCCGGCGTGGAAGGCGCGGGCGGTGTCGCCGACGATGAGCACCGCCGCGAGCGTCGAGCCCGCGCCGAGGCGCATGCCGAGCACGGCGCGGTTCGCGGCGTCGAACCCGGCGAGCACCGCGCCGGCGAGGTCGTCGGCCGACGCGTCGGTGACGGTGGCGGCGAGGGTTTCGATGGTGAGCTCCGACGCCTTGTCGCCGGCGGGCATCCCGCCGCACCCATCGGCGACCGCCAGCAGCAGCGCGCCCTCCCCGAGTGGCAGCACGAGGGCCGCGTCCTCGTTGGGCGTGTCCTTGGCGGGGCTGGGGGTCGAGTAGACCGCGACATGGCCGGGCGGGCACGACCAGAGCCACGGGGACTGGTCCGCGGCCTGGAGGCTGTGCACACCAAAGGCGGGCAGGGGTTCGAGCACCGGGGTGTTTTCGGTCCGTGGTCGTGCCTGGCTTCGCAAACGGCCCAGGCCGTGGGCGGGGCGTCAGGTCAGGAGCGACCGGCCGGTCATCTCGGCGGGCCTGGGCAGGCCCATCATGTCGAGGGCGGTGGGGAGGATGTCGGCCAGGCGTCCGCCCGGGCGGAGCGCGCGGCCCTTGAACGCCTCGCCCACGACGATGAGCGGGACATCGTAGGTGGTGTGGGCGGTGTGGGGCATATTGGTCTGGGGGTCCTTCATCTGCTCGGCGTTGCCGTGGTCGGCGGTGACGATGAGGCAGCCGCCGCGGGCGAGGGCCGCGTCGACGATCGCGCCGACACACCGGTCGACGGTCTGGCACGCGATGATCGCCGCGTCGAGGTTGCCGGTGTGGCCGACCATGTCGCCGTTGGCGAGGTTGACGACGATGACTTCCTCACAGTCCTCGGCGGCGAGGCGGCGGAGCACCGCGTCGCGCACGCCAGCGGCGGACATCTCCGGGGCGAGGTCGTAGGTGGCGACCATCGGCGATTGGATGATCTCCCAGGTCTCGCCGGGGAACTTCTGGTCGCGGTAGTCGTTGAAGAAGAAGGTGACATGGGGGAACTTCTCGGTCTCGGCGCAGCGGAACTGGCGGAGGCCCAGGGCGCTGAGGTACTCGCCGCCGATGTTGGTCATCCTCGGGGGCTTGGGGAAGGCGACCTTGGCGTACTGGGTGAGGGCCTCGGAGTAGCCGGTCATCATGACATAATCGACATCGATCTTGGGCCCGCGGTCGAAGCCCCGGACGCCGGTGTCGGGGCTCGGGGTGACGATGCCCCACTCGTGGTCGGGCAGGGCGAGCGCCCGGGAGATCTGCCGCGGTCGATCACCCCGGTAGTTGAAGAAGATGACGGTGTCGTCGTCCTTGACGCGGTGCGCCATGGCGTCGTCCCAACTGCCCCCGACCAGGCTGGGGGGGACGAACTCGTCGCCGCGCATGGTCTCGGTGGTGGGGTGGTTGTAGAAGTGCTGGACCGCGTCGGTGGCTGCGTGGAAGAGGGGCAGCTCGGACTCGCGGGCGCGGCGGCCGGTGAGGCACGCCCACGCGCGCTCGGTGCGGTCCCAGCGGTTGTCGCGGTCCATCGCCCAGTAGCGGCCGATCACCGACGCGATGACGGGGTGGAAGCCCGGCCCGGCGAGGTGGTGCAGGCGGATCTCGACCTGGCGCACGAACTCCAGGCCGCTGAACGGGCCTGTATCCCGGCCGTCCGTGAAGAGGTGCAGGTACACCCGACCGGCCGAGAGCTCGTCGCAGAGCTCGAGCACCGCGTAGAGGTGCTCGAGCAGGCCGTGCACGCCCGCGTCGGAGCAGATGCCGAGCAGGTGGATGGCGTGCTTGGCGTCGCGGGCGCGGGTGATCGAGTCAACCAGCGGCTTGTTGTCGCCCAGCTCGCCGCTGCGGCAGGCCTTGGTGATGCGGACCGACTCCTGGTCGACGATGCGCCCCGCGCCGATGTTCTGGTGCCCGACCTCGGAGTTGCCCATCGTGCCGTCGGGCAGGCCGACATCGTGCCCGCTCGTGTGGATGAGGGTGGTGGGGTAGCTCGCCATGAGTCGGTCGGCGACGGGGGTGTCGGCGAGCTCGACGGCGTTGAAGGCGTGGTGCTCGGGGTGCGGGTTCTTGCCCCAGCCGTCGCGGATCACGAGCACGAAAGGGGTGTTCTTGGGCGTGGCCATGGCCAAGCGTATACCGAGCCGTCAGCACCCGCAGGGGGAGTCGGTGGGCGCAGCCTTGCGATAGACTGCGGCGTGCGCTGCCTGGATTGCCAGTATGACCTGCGGGGGTTGCCCTCCGGACCTTGCCCGGAGTGCGGGCGGGCGTTCGACATCCGCGACCTGCGGACCTTCGACTGCGGGGCGCTCCGGCGGTGGTCGCTGCGCCGGTTGACGCTGACGACCCTGGTTGCGGCGGCGATGCCCTGGGCCCAGTGCGCGGTGCTGCACCTGGGGCCGGTGGCGTGGCTGGTGCAGTTCGGTCGGTGGCCGTCGCTCAGCCCGATCGACGATCCGGGCGAGATGGTGGCGTACCCGGTGGTGATGGCGCTGGCGTTGTTGCTCGCCGTCGCGACGATCACGGCGGTGGCGATCGGGAGCGGCTGCGTCGCGTGGGCCACGCGGTACAGCTTCTGGCGGGCGGTCGGCCTGGCGGGCCTCGGCGCTGCGGTCTGGCTGGGCGGGGTGTGGGTACTCCAGGCCGACCCGCTGGGCGTGACGGCCTGGCTGATGGACTGACCGGCCCCCCGGATCGCCCCCGACAGCTCCAGAAGCGGCATTGCATGGGCGGCGGTGTGCTGTACAATGCGGATACACAGATCCGGTAAACGCAGCCGACCGGTGAAGGAGTCGACAATGCAGAAGCGGAACTTGGCGTGGATCGTCGGGGCGATCGGTGCGGTCTCATCGGCGTGGGCATCGCCGCCGGGGGACATGGTGACCGGGCAGATTGACCAGGAATCGTATCAGTTCATCCTCGACGAGTTGCTCTTCACGCACCTGGGCGACTCGCGCGGCATCGGCGGGGCCGACCACCACCCCGCCCGCGACAACATCCGCGATGAGCTGCTCGCCTACGGCCTGGAGTGCCACTTCGAGACCTTCTCCTACCAGGGCAACACGGGGTTCAATGTCGTCGCCGAGCTGCCGGGGACGACCAGGCCCGACGAGGTGTACATCATCGGCGGGCACTACGACTCTGACGACAACCCCGGCGCCGACGACAACGCCAGCGGCGTGGCGGGGGTGCTCGAGATCGCGCGGGTGATCAGCCAGTACGAGTCCGAGGCGACCATCCGGTTCATCGCCTTCGACATGGAAGAGAAGGGCCTGATCGGGTCGGACGACTATGCGACCGACCACCGGCTGGAGAACATCAGGGGGATGATCTCCCTGGACATGATCGCCTACGACCCGGCGAACGCGGGGCGTGCGTTGCTGTACGGCAGGACCACGCCGATCAAGCAGGCCCTGGCGAGCGCGCTCTCGCAGTACGCGGGCATCGCCTCGACGCTCCAGGGCGGGCTCGACGCCTCGGACCACGCGCCCTTCGAGTGGCAGGGCTTCGCGGCCTGCCTGATCATCGAGTACGATGTGTGGGACAACCCCTACTACCACCAGTGGAACGACTCGGTCGACACGCCCGGGTACATCAACTACGCCTACGCGACCGACATGGCCCGTGGCGTGGCGGGCTGGCTGACCGATGTCGCGGGCGTGCAGGCCGAGTGCGATGTGGACCTCAACCACGACGGCTTCGTCGACACGCTCGACTTCCTGGCGTACCTCAACCTGTGGTCCCAGCAGGAGCCCCCGTCGGACTGGAACGCCGACGGCGCCATCAACACGCTGGACTTCCTGGCGTTCCTCAATGACTGGTCCGGCGGCTGCTGATCCGGTCATGGGAGTCGGGGGGGGGGGGGGGGGGGGGGCCCCGGCCCCCCCCCCCCCCCCACCGGTGGCCCCGGCGCGAATGGCCCCGCCGGGACTCGAACCCGGGACCGAGCGATTATGAGTCGCCTGCTCTAACCGCTGAGCTACAGGGCCTGCGCACGAAGTCTACCCGATCGCCCCGTGGCGCACTCGCCCCGTGGGGCACTCGCCTGGCGGGACGCTCGTCTCGCGGCGTACGCCGCCGGCGGCGGGCGGGCGCTACTTGACGATCAGCATCTCCCGGTACTTGGGCAGCGGCCAGAGGTCGGCGGCGACATGCTGCTCGATCGCGTCGACCGCCTCGCGAAGCTTGGCCATCGCGGGGATCACCTTGTCGCGGATCAGCACCGCGTGGCGGGCCGGGCTGGTGTGCTCGGCGTGGAGCGACGACTCGAGGGCGCCGAGTCGGACCTGGCAGTCCCGCACCATCTCGACCAGCCGCTCGACCTCGCCGCGCAGCTCGGGGTTCTCCAGGTCGACCGCCTCGGTGGCGGCGAGGGCCTCGATCACCTCGGTCTGGTGGCGCCACGCCGCGGGGAGGATCTGCGTGCGCACCAGCGAGACCATCGTCTCGGCCTCGATGATGAGCTGCTTGCAGTACTTCTCGAAGAAGATGGTCGTGCGGCTGTCGAGCTCGGCCTTGCTGAGCACCTTGTGCCTGCCGAAGACCGCGACATTCTGCTTGGAGTTGAGGGCGGCGAGCGCATCGACGCTGTCGCGGAGGTTGGGCAGGCCCCGCGCCGCGGCCTCCTCGTGCCAGGACTGCTGGTACCCGTCGCCGTTGAAGAGCACCCGCTTGTGGTCCTTCACGACCTTCTGGAGCACCTCGCGGACGGCCTGCTCGCGCTTCGCGGGGGTGGGATTCTTGCCGAAGGCCTTCTCCAGCCGGCCGGCGATCTCGTGGAGGGCGTCGGCGACGATCGTGTTGAGGACGGTCGTGGGCCAGCTCACCGCCGCCGAGGAGCCGACGGCCCGGAACTCGAACTTGTTGCCCGTGAAGGCGAACGGGCTGGTGCGGTTGCGGTCGCCCGTATCACGGGGGATCTGCGGCAGGGACATAGCGCCCAGGTCGAGCTTGCGGCCCTTGATGGTCTTGTTCGGGGTGCCGGCCTCGAGCTGCTCGATGATGTCCATGAGCATGTCGCCCAGGAAGATCGAGATGATCGCGGGCGGGGCCTCGTTGGCGCCGAGCCGGTGGTCGTTGCCGGCGCTGGCGACGCTGGCGCGGAGCAGGACGGCGTAGGTGTCCACCGCGTAGATCACCGCGCAGAGGAAGACCAGGAACTGCATGTTCGTGTGGGCCTCGTCGCGGGGGTCGAGGAGGTTGACGCCGGTGTCGGTCGAGAGGGCCCAGTTGAGGTGCTTGCCCGAGCCGTTGATTCCGGCGAAGGGCTTCTCGTGGAGGATCGCCCGCAGGCCGAAGCGTGGGCCGACGCGCCGGAGCGTCTCCATGACCAGCATCTGGTGGTCGCAGGCGATGTTGGCGTTCTCGAAGTAGGGGGCGATCTCGAACTGGCCCGGGGCGACCTCATTGTGGCGGGTCTTGACCGGGACGCCCAGGCGGTAGAGCTCCCGCTCGCACTCGGCCATGAAGACCAGCGCCCGCGGCGGGATCGATCCGAAGTAGTGGTCCTCGAGCTGCTGGCCCTTGGGGGGCATCGCGCCCAGCACGGTGCGGTCGCCCGAGACCAGGTCGGGCCGGTTGTAGTAGAGATCGCGGTCGATGAGGAAATACTCCTGCTCGGCGCCGACGGTGGCGAAGACCCGGCCGACACCCTGGTCGGCGTCGAAGAGCCGGAGTACCCGTATCGCCGCGTCGGAGACCGCGTCCATGGAGCGGAGCAGCGGGGTCTTTTTGTCGAGCGCCTCGCCGTTCCACGAGACGAACGCGGTGGGGATGCACAGGGTCACATGGTTCGGCCCGCGGACGAGGAAGACCGGGCTGGTGGGGTCCCACGCGGTGTAGCCGCGGGCCTCGAAGGTGGCGCGGAGGCCGCCGGAGGGGAAGCTGGAGGCGTCGGGCTCGCCCTGGACGAGCATGTTGCCGGTGAACTCGCGGATGACCCCCCCGTGGCCGTCGGGGGTGATGAAGCTGTCGTGCTTCTCGGCGGTGGAGCCGGTGAGGGGCTGGAACCAGTGGGTGTAGTGGGTCGCGCCGTGCTCGACGGCCCATTCCTTCATGGACGAGGCGACGACATCGGCGACCTCGTGGGGGATCTGCCCGCCCTCGCGGATGGCGGCCATGAGCCGGCGGTAGATGTCCTTGGGCAGGCGGTGCTGCATCTGGCGTTCGCTGAAGACATCACAGGCGAACTCGTCCTGTACGGAGCTGTGCCGCGGGGCGGCCCCGTTGGCCTGGCTGGGCGTGGGGCTCCAGGTCTCAGAGCTCTCGTGCACGGTCCCGACTCCGTTGTGCAGCCGATGCATGGTGACGAATCCTCCCTGTGGGTCTGGCTTTGGTTCCGACGGTGCCGGCCCGCGGGCGACCGCTCGCCCGCGTCGTTCGATGCTGCGCATTGTGGCAGCCCGGGCGGATCCGGCAAGTCGGCGATCGCGGCGAACCGCAAAAACTCGGGGTTTTGTGGAGCACTCCGCCCCTGGGGGCGCCTAGGCCGGGGCGGGGGCCCGGGTCGCCTGCGCGAGCTCGGCCACAAACGACCGGGCGGCCTCGAGGGGGTCTGTGCCCTGGGCGGTGGCCTGGTCGATCCGCCTGACCAGCGCACTGCCGACGATCGCCGCGTCGGCGTGGGCGACGACCGCTCGGACATGGTCCGGCGTGGAGATACCGAAGCCACAAGCGACCGGCAGATCCGTAAGCTCCCGGAGCCGCGCCACTCGATTGCCGACATCGGGCGCCTCCCCCCGTTCGCCGGTGATCCCGGTCCGGGCGAGCAGGTACACGAACCCCGAGCACGCCCGGACGATCGCCTCGGCCCGGGCCAGGGTGGTTGTGGGGGCGATCAGGAGCGAGGCGGCCAGCCCGTGCTCGCGGGCGGCCCCAAGGAGTGCGTCGGACTCCTCGACGGGGAGATCCGGGTAGATCACGCCATCGAATCCCGCCTCGGCCGCCTGCCTGGCGAACCCGTCCGGCCCGCCGCCGCGGTAGACGATCGAGACGCTGACCATGGCCACGAGCCCGAGCTTGACCGAGTTCCTCACGGTTCGGACTTGCTCGAAAATGGCCCGCGGGGTCGTCCCGCGCTCCAGGGCCTTGTGCATTGCCGAGGCGATGACCGGGCCGTCGGCGATGGGGTCGGAGAACGGGATGCCGATCTCGGTGATCGCCGCCCCGGCCTGCTCGATCGCGCCCAGGAGGGCGGGCAGCGAGCCGGGCGCCGGGTGACCGCCGCAGACGAAGGGCATGAGCAGCCGGTGGTTCTGCTGGCGGGCGGACTGGAATATCGCCTCGATCCGGTTCATGGAATGGAAGGGTATGTCCACTCGCTCTCGGGTGCCAGCGGTGGGTCAGCCGGCGACCACATCCGGCACCTCGTCGAGGCCCTCGGTCAGCACCCGGGGCTCGGCGTCGGTGATCAGGACATCGTGCTCGTAGTGCACCGCCATCGACCCGTCGGCGGTGAGGATGGGCCACTGGCCGCGCGTCTGGATCGTCTCGCTGGTGCCGAGGGCGAGCATGGGCTCGATGGCGATCAGCATGCCGGGCTCCGGGTGCTTGAGCGCATCGGGCCATTCGCCGGGGTATGTTGGGAGGACATTGGCGATGTAGGGCGGGGCGTGGAGTGTCCGCCCGATGCCGTGCCCGCCGAGCCCCCGGACCATGTGGAACCCGCAGGTCTCCTCGACATAGCTCTGCACGGTCCGGGCCCACTCCCGGAGCTGGTTCTTGGGGTTGAGTGTGGGGATGCCCAGGCGGATACACGCCTTGCCGCAGTCCATCAGGCGTCGGACCTCGGGCGTCGGCTCGCCGAACGAATAGGTCCACGCCGCGTCGCCGATCCAGCCCCTGTGCAGCACGCCGATATCGACCTTGAGCAGGTCGCCCGGCCCGAGCGGCTGGGTGCGGTAGCCGGCCGTGCCGTGGACGATGCAGTCGTTCACGCTCAGGCACGCGTGCGAGGGGAAGGGCGGGGTGCGGGGGATCTTGTACCTGAGGAAGCACGAGCGGCACTTGAGATCGTCGAGCGTCTGGGCGACGAAGGCATCGATCTGGGCCAGGGTCTGGCCGAAACGCAGGAAGCCCGCGACGCGGTGGTGGGTCTCGACCACGCACTGGGCCGCGGCGTAGGCGGCGTCGATCTCGGCGGGGCTGATTCGCTCGGCGGTGCGGCGCATGGTGGGCATCGTAGCCGGGCGCCCCCCCGGGGGGGGTGGCGAGCGGGTACGCTCGTGCCTCATGGCGGTCTTGTTTGTCATCAACCGTGCATCGGGGACCGGTCGGGCCGGCAGGCTGGCGTCGGTGTTCGTGCGCGCGTGCGAGGCCGCCGGGGTGTTCGTCGGCGTGTGCGACGCGCGGGACGCACGCCCCGGCGGCGTCTCGCGGGAGGCCTACTACGCCCGCTTCGACGCGGTCGTCGTGGTCGGCGGCGACGGCACGCTGCACCACCTGCTGCCGGCGGTGAGCGCCGCGGGGGTGCCGGTCTATCACGCCCCGGCGGGGACGGAGAACCTCTTCGCCCGGGAGTTCGGCATGACGCGGGAGCCGGGCGACCTGCTGCGGGCGCTCGAGCAGCGGCGCATGCGGCGGGTCGATCTGGCGACGATCGATGGAACCCCCTTCTCGCTCATGGTGTCGTTCGGGCCCGACGCGGGGGTGATCCACCGGCTCGACGCGATGCGCGGGCGGGCCGCCGGGCACGCGATGTACCTGCGCCCGGTGTTCGCGGAGGTCTGGCGCCCGCACATCGCCAGGGTCGGCGTGCGCGTCGATGGGCGCGAGGTGGTCGCCGACCAACGCGGGATGCTGGTCGTCGCCAATAGCCGCCAGTACGCCCGCCGGCTCGACCCCGCGCGCGGCGCCGACATGGGCGACGGGCTGCTCGATGTCGTGTTCTTCCCCGGGCGGACCACCGCGCGGATGCTGCTCTGGGCGGCGCGGTGTGCCGCGGGCGATCAGCTCGACGCGCTCGGCGCGGTGTCGGTGAGGGGGGGCGAGGTGGAGGTAACGGCGCACGGGCGCACGCCCTGGCAGTGCGACGGCGAGGCGGGCGGCTGGCTCGACGCGGGCCAATCCGTGCGGCTCGGTGTGCGACCGGGGGCGCTGCGCGTGCTGGCGCCGTGACCAAGGCGGGCGCCGGGGGCGGGGCAGCCGGGGGCGCTACCCGCGCGTCTGCTCGCTGACCGCGACGATCTCGCCCGCGCAGAGCGTGAGGTCGACCGGGTTGCCGCCAAACTCGAACGCCAGCGCCCGCGGGTCGCGGTGGCGCAGCAGCACCTGGGCGGCGCGGCAGCCCGGCTCGACCCGGCCGCGCCGGGGCAGGCCGAGCAGCTCGGCCGGGGTGGCGGTGGCGCAGGCGATGGCCTCGGCGGGGGTCAGCCCGTTGTGGCGTGCCGCCAGCGCGATCGCCATCGGCATCGACTGGCAGGGCGAGCTGCCGGGGTTGGTATTTGTCGCGATCGCCAGCTTCCCGCCCGCGTCGAGGAACGCCCGGCCATTGGCGTAGCGCCCGTCGGTGTGGAACCCCGAGCAGGGGAGCATCACGCCGAAGGTCTCCGACTCGGCGAGGGCGGCGAGGTCTTCGGGTGTGGTCGCTTCCAGGTGATCGACCGAGCGGTACCGCCGGGCAACGCCCTCGGGCACGAGCCCGAGCGGGTTGAACTGGTCGGCGTGGACCCGCACGCTGTGCCCCGCGGCCAGGGCGCGGTCGAAGAGCCGCCGGCAATCGGCGGGGCTCCAGGCGCCCTCCTCGCAGTAGGCGTCGATCGCGATGCCCGGGAACTCGGCCGACACCGCCGGGAGCGTCTCGTCGATCGTGCGGCGGACGAACGCGATGCGCTCGTGGGAGGTGGTCGCGTCGGGGTCGATCGCGTGGCCGAGGCAGGCGGTGGGCACGACCGTCCCGGCCCAGCGACGACCCGCGGCGGTGATGGCGCGGAGCATCTTGAGCTCGGTCTGCGTGTCCAGGCCGTAGCCGCTCTTGATCTCGACGGTGGTCGTCCCCTCCCGCAGGAGCCACGCGAGGCGCTCGGCGAGGTGGTCGGTCAGTTGCGCCCGGGTCGCGGCCCGCACGGCGTGGACGGTCGCCAGGATCCCCCCGCCGCCGGTCAGGATGTCCAGGTAGGTCGCGCCCCCGAGCTTGGCCTCCCACTCGCCCAGGCGCTCGCCCGCCCAGCACAGGTGCGTGTGGCAATCGACAAACGCGGGCATGAGCACCCGCCCGCGGGCGTCGATGCGGCGCTCGGTGAGCTGGAGCTGGGTCATGGGTTCCGGGGCGTTCCCCTCGCCGACCTCGGCGATCGCGCCGTTGCGGACGCACACCCAGCCGCGCTCGATGACGCCCAGCTCGCCGGTGCGCGCGCCGCGGCGGTGGGCCGGGTCGCCGGCGAGGGTCAGGATGCGGGCGTTGTGGATGCAGATGCTCACCCGGGCCGCTCCGCGAACCCCCAGAGGAACGAGAGGAACAGGTGCGCCGCCACCCGGGCGGTGCGGTCCATATGGTCGTGCGGTGGGCTGAGTTCCATGATATCAAAGCACCGCACCCGCCCGCACCGCCCCGCCGCCCCGACCGCCGCGGCACCCTGCTGGACGCTCCAGCCCGCCGGGTTCATCGCGCTCACCCCCGGGGCATGGGCCGCGTCGAGCAGGTCGAGGTCGAAGCTGACGCCCAGGTCGCCACCCTCGCGGGAGAACAGGGCGTCGCACTCGCCATCGCCGTGGATGCGGCCGTGGTGGTGGGCGAAGTAGGTCAGGTGCTCGCGGCTGTTGACCATGTCGCTCGCGCCGAAGTTGTGCAGGGCTGTGACGCCGCACCGCTCGACGAGCGCCCGGAACGCCATGCCGCTGCCGACCTCCTCGCGGACATCGAGGTGCGGGTCGAAGTAGACTACATCGAGGGGCTTTCTCACGCCGGCGACCGCGCGCACGAAGGGGAAGGTCAGGTCGTGCCCACCGCCGATGCCCACCGGGAACAGGCCGAGCCCGAGCATCTTTGTGACCGCCTCGGTCACGCGGTCGTGGGTCTCGTGGATGGCCTTGGGGTCGTGGCCGGCGGGCTGGATGTCCCCCGCGTCGTAGACCACCGGCCACTCGCGGTCGTTGGGGTGCGCGACGCCGTACCGGACCAGGGCCCGCCGGAACGCCGCCGGTCCGTCGGCCGCGCCGGTCCTGCCGTGGTTGAGCTTGATGCCCGTGTCGTCGGGCATCCCGAGCAGGCCGATCGCGCAGCCCTCTGGCGAGTCGGTGCGGATGGTGCCGGAGAACCGGCCCTCGGGGCGGTCGGCCCAACGCGGGTGGTTGGTGTGGGGGATGGGGCGGGGCATGGGGACAGCCTACCGCGCCCGGGGGAGGCCCGTGTCGGGCGTGCCCGGCCGGCTTCAGACGCCGCAGAGGTTGACGCGCAGGCCCAATCCACTGGCCATCGCCGCCTTGGCGGCGAGTGCCCGGTCAGCGGCGTCGGCATCGGAGGCGTAGACGACCTGGATGTGGTTGGACTGGTGCTTGGCCATGAGCTGGTCGCGGGACACGCCGTGCAGGACGGCGTTCATGATCGGCCACTGCTTGGTCGTCGCCTCCCAGCGGCGCTGCATCTCGTCGTCGGGCAGGGCGATCGCCGAGCCGCGGCCGAGGTCCATGCAGAGGTGGCCGGGGCCTTGACACCCCTCGACATAGACCCGGCTCCACACGATCTCGCCGGGCTTGCTCATACCCCGGATGCCCGAGCCGCCCGGGGCGAAGTACATCGCCGGCTGGCGGAAGCCCGTCGCGTCGGCGTAGCCCCGCGCGAAGTGGCTGGGCGGCACCGCGCCCGAGATCTCGAACACCCACACCTCGTCGTCGGCTGTCCCGCTGCGGTCCCGGTCCGACCACCGCACATCGTGCAGCGTGTTGTCCGGCGCCATCCCCATCGCCCGCCAGACCCGGTCGGTGATGAGCGCATCGAGCCCGGCGCACTCGTCCACCTCGTTGAAGTGGGGGAGCGGACGCCCCTCGAAGATCACCCGCCCCGCGTGGGGCCCCTCGACCGCCACCACCGGCGGCCGTTCCGAGCAGTTGAGCAGCCCCTCCACCAGGTCGCTCGCGACGCACAACTCGGTGAGCCCGAGCTGGTACTGGATGCCGATCGCGTCGCACCCGTATCTGTCGGCCAGGCGCAGGGCGGCGATGTACATGCGGCACTGCTCGATCACCTGCTCCTCGCGGAGCTGGTCCTCGCCGGGCCCGATGTCGAAGCGCATGCCGCGGGCGAGGATCCAGTCGTAGACCGCGCGGGCCTCGGCCTCGGGCGTCCGCCGCATGTGGGCGTACAGCGTGGCCTGGCTGAGCCGCTCCTTGAACGCCCCGGCCGCGTGCAGCAGGTGGTCGGGGATGATCGCGTTGAACATGCCCATGCACCCCTCGTCGAACACCCCGAGGATCGCCGGCCGCTGCCGGACTTCGGCGGCGAGCGCCTCGCCCAGGCGCCGCTCCGGCGCGGGGAGCGACTCGATATCGAGCGGCCGGGCGTGGGAGAGGTCGTGCTCGATCGTGCCGGTGTCGCACCAGTGCTGGAGCTTGGCGCGGAAGGCCGGGTCGGCGAAGTCCTCACCCCACAGCAGGCTGTGCCCGCGCCCGGCCTTCGTCAGCGAGCCTCGCAGGTTGAGCGCCCCGACGAGCCCCGGCCACTGCCCCGACCAGTTGGCGACGATGAGCACCGGCCCGCGATGCCGCACCAGCCCCGGCAGCACATGCATCGAGTACTGCCACACGCTCTCGACGACCACCAGCGGCGCGTCGGGATGCACCCCCGCGAACACCTCCCGCCCCTGCGCCTGGCTGAACACAAACCCGTGCGGCTCGGCGTCCGACCACCGCTCGGGCGAGCCCCGCACCGCCGACCACCCGCACGCCGCCAGCGCCGCCCGCGCCTCAGCCTCCACCCGCTGCTGCGTCGGCCAGCAGAGCGAGTTGGCGCTGAGCCGGGAGTCGCCCGAGGCGAGGATGACGGCGGTCTTCGGCGGCACGGGCGCGGGCGTCGAGAGCCGCGGCAGGGTGTAGGCGTTCATGGCGAAAGCGTATCGCCGCGCGGCGTATCATGCCTGCACGCCCCGGTGGGCCGAAAGGGAGGTCGCTGTGCGCACAAGCAAGACCATCGCGTTCGCCATCGCCGGATTCCACGCCGCACTGCTCGGGGCCGGCGTCGCCGCCCAGCCCGGGGCCCAGTCCGGGGCGACTCCGCCGATCGAGGCGGTGCCCTTCACCGTGGTGCGTGTCGACGACGCCTTCTGGTCGCCCCGCCTCGAGACCAACCGCGAGGTCACGGTCTGGTACGACTTCGAGCAGTGCGAGGTGACCGGGCGCATCCGGAACTTCGCCATCGCCGGCGGGCTCGCCGAGGGCGAGTTCGAGGGGATCTACTACAACGACTCGGATGTCTACAAGGTCATCGAGGGCGCCGCCTACTCGCTCGCGACCGAGCCGGACCCCCAAGCCCGGGACAAACTCGACGCCTACCTCGACGCCCTGATCGCCAAGATCGCCGCGGCCCAGGAGGACGACGGTTACCTCTACACCCAGCGGACGATCCAGGGCGACGCCATCACGGCGAAGAACGCGGGAGCGACCCGCTGGTCGTATCTCGCGCACAGCCACGAGCTCTACAATGTCGGGCACTTGTACGAGGCCGCCGTCGCCCACCACCAGGCGACCGGCAAACGCACACTGCTCGATGTCGCGATCAAGAACGCCGACCTGCTCTGCACCCTCTTCGGCCCGGGCGAGGGGCAGATCATCGCCGTCCCCGGCCACGAGGAGATCGAGATCGGCCTGGTCAAGCTCGCCCAGGTGACCGGCGACCAGAAGTACCTCGACCTCGCCCGCTTCTTCATCGACATGCGCGGGCGCACCGACCTCCGCGAGGTCTACGGCGAGTACGCCCAGGACCACATCCCCGTCGTCGACCAGACCGAGCCGGTCGGGCACGCCGTCCGCGCCGGGTACCTCTACGCCGGCATGGCCGATGTCGCCGCGGCGACCGGCGCGCCGGGCTACACCGAGGCCCTCGACGGGATCTGGGAACGCCTCGTCGGCGGGCGCATGTACCTTACCGGCGGCATCGGCGCCCACCGCCACACCGAGGGCTTCGGCGCCGACTACGACCTGCCCAACGCCGACGCCTATAACGAGACCTGCGCCGCCGTGGCGAGCATGCTCTGGAACCACCGGATGTTCCTCCTCCACGCCGACAGCAAGTACATGGACATCTTCGAGCGCACGCTCTACAACGCCTTCCTCCCCGGCGTCTCGATGTCCGGCGACCGGTTCTTCTACCCCAACCCGCTCGCGGCGGACGGGGTGACGGCGTTCAACCACGGCAGCGTGCAGCGCGCCCCCTGGTTCGGCACCTCGTGCTGCCCGGTGAATGTGGTCCGCGTGCTGCCCTCGCTGCCGGGGTACATCTACGCCACGCGCGGGGATGATGTCTATGTCAATCTCTATGTGAGCGGCGAAGCGCAGGCGCAGACCGCACGCGGGCAGGTACGGCTCCGCCAGGAGACCCGGTACCCGTGGGACGGCAAGGTCCGGATCACGGTGACGCCCGAGCAAGCGGGGCGCTTCGCGCTGCGGCTCCGCGTGCCCGGCTGGGTCCGGGGGGAGCCGGTGCCGAGCGATCTCTACACCTATGTCGGCGGGACCGACATGCCGCGAGAGCTGACGGTCAACGCCGAGGCCGCGTTGGCGCACAGCGACCACGGCTACGCGGTGCTCGACCGCGAGTGGCGAGCGGGGGATGTGGTCGAACTCACGCTCCCCATGCGGGTGAACTTCGTCCGCGCCCACGAGGCCGTGGAGCAGGACCGCGATCGCGTGGCGATCGAGCGGGGCCCGCTGGTCTACTGCTTCGAGGGCGTGGACAACCCCGAGGGGCTCGACGCCCTGGTGATCGAGCCGGGCGCCCCCTCCGAGTGGAGCTTCCAGCCGCAGTTGCTCGGTGGGGTGGGGGTGATCGACCTGGTCGGGCGCTCGGTGCACAAGCTCGCCGACGCCACGCTCGAATCGCAGCCCGTCGAGGTCCGGGCGGTGCCCTACTACGCATGGGCCCACCGCGAGGTCGGCCCGATGGCGGTGTGGGTGGCCGCCACCGACGCCCCGATCGCGGCCAGGCCCACGCCGACCCTCGCCGCGCTCGCCGAGCCCTCTGCCTCGCACTGCTGGAGCGGCGATACCGTGCGCGCGATCAACGACATGCGCGAGCCGGCGTCCTCGGGCGATGGCTCGGTCCCGCGTCTGACCTGGTGGCCGCACAAGGGCACGCCCGAGTGGGCCCAGCTCGCGTGGGGCGAGCCGCGAGCGGTCTCGACGGTGTCGGTCTACTTCTTCGACGACACCGGGGTGGGCCAGTGCCGGCTGCCCGCATCGTGGCGCGTCGTCTATCGCGACGGAGCGGCGTGGAAGCCGGTGTCCACCAGCGAGGCGAATGTCGTGCGGGCCGACGGGTCGTCGCGAATGGAGTTCGGCGCGGTGACCACCGACGCCCTCCGCGTCGAGGTGCAGCTGCAGGAGGGATTCTCCGGTGGGATCGTGGAGATGACGGTGGAGTAGCCCCCGAGCATTGTGGTGCGGGCTTCCAGCCTGCACGCCGGGATGCAGGCTGGAAGCCCGCGCGGCGGGATGCAGGCTGGAAGCCCGCACCACAAACTGCGTCACGCTACTTCGCCTCGTGCCAGTTCTCACTGATCGCCGCATCAGCGATCAGCGGCACGACCAGCGCCATCGCCCGCTGCATGCGGTCGACGACCAGGTCGCGGGTCTGTTCACCCAGCCCGCGGGGGGCCTCGAACACCAGCTCGTCGTGGATCTGCAGCAACATCCGCACGCCCTCGATCTCCGCCGGCCTGCCCCCGCGCAGGTGGGCGGCGTGCGGGCTGAGCCGGCGGTGCAGGTCCACCATCGCGATCTTGATCAGGTCCGCCGCCGACCCTTGCACCACGCTGTTGATCGCCACCCGCTCGGCGAGCGCCCGGCGGTTGGGGTTGTTCGAGTCGATATCCGGGATGGGACGCCGACGCTTGAGCATGGTCTCGACATACCCGTGCCGCTTCGCCTGGGCGATGCACTCTTCGAGGAAGGTCGTGATCCCCGCGAACCGCCGCTTGTAGCCGTCGATGATCTCGCCGGCCTCGGTGTTCGAGACGCCCAGCCGCCGCGCAAGCCCGAACGCCGTGATGCCGTAGACGATCCCGAAGTTGACCATCTTCGCCCCGCCGCGCTGCTCGCGGGTGACCTCGGCCAACGGCACCCGGTGGATCTGGGCGGCCACCGCCGTGTGGATGTCCTGGCCCTCCCGAAAGGCCTCGATCAGCGCCGGGTCGCGCGACAGGTGGGCCCGCAGGCGCAGCTCGATCTGCGAGTAGTCGGCGGTGACGAGCACATGGCCCGGCTCGGCGATGAACGCCTTGCGGATGTCGCGGCCGATCTCGGTGCGGATTGGGATATTCTGGAGGTTCGGGTCGCTCGAACTGAGCCGACCCGTCGCTGCCCCGGTCTGGTTGAAGCTCGCGTGGATGCGCCCGGTCGAGGGCTCGATCTCCTCGACGAGGTTGACCAGGTAGGTGTTGACCAGCTTGGCGAGCTGGCGGTGCTCGATGATGAGGGCGGGGATGGGCGAGTCGATCGCGGGGTCCTGCACCAGCTTGTCGAGCACCTCGGCGTCGGTCGAGGGCCCGGTCTTGCCCCGCTTGATCGGGCGGATGCCCAGCCCCGGGTCCGCCGCGTCGGGGCGGTTGAAGAGCACCCCCGCGAGCTGCTTGGGGCTGTCGGGGTCAAACTCCCGCCCGACGGCGGTCATCGCCTCGTCGGCGATCTGCGCCCGCAGTTCGGCGATCCGCTTCTCCAGCCGCACCCGCTGGCGGTCGAGCTCGGCCGGATCGACCCGGATGCCGTTCCACTCCAGCTCGGCGAGCACATCGACCAGCGGCATCTCGAGGTCGTGGAACAGCCCCGCCAGCCCCATCGCCCGGATCTGCGGCAGCATCCTGCCGGCGAGCTGGAGCGTCACATCCGCATCCTCGGCCGCGTACTCGCTCGCCCGGTCGACCGGCACGGTGTCAAAGGTCCGCTGCGTCGCGCCCGACCCGATCAGCTCCTTGATCGAGATATTCTGCCGGCCGAGGAGGGCCAGCGCGAGCGCATCCATCGAGTGACTCGACCGCGACGCGTCGATCAGGTAGCTGGCGATCATCGAGTCGCCGCCGTGCTCGGCCAGGTGCCCGCGCAGTTCGACCCCCGCCCGCCGCAGCACGAGGATGTCGTACTTGATGTTGTGCCCGAGCTTGGGGATCGCGGCGTCTTCGAGGATCGGCCGCAGGGCCTCGAGCACGGTGCGCTCGTCGAGGTGGGTGCCGGGCTCGGGCGAGCGCACGGGCACATACCACCCCTCGCCGGGCCTCGTGGCGAACGACAGGCCGCAGAGGTCGGCCTGGCGCGGGCGGAGGCTGGTGGTCTCGGTGTCGACGGCGATCGCCCGCGCGCCGCGCAGCTCGGCGAGGAGGGCGTCGAGGTCCTCCCGCGTGCGCGCGCAGCGGTAGGCGCCGTCGGCCTTGGTCCGGGCAGGGGCCTCGTCGTACGAATCGAACAAGCCGCCGGGTTCGGGCGCGGGGCGTCGCGGGCTGGAAAGCCCGCCCCCCTGGCTGGAAAGCCCGCCCCCCTGAGGCGTGTTCGTTGTGCTCGCGGGCGCTTGCTCCGTGGCGCCCAGCAGGGCCTTCAGCTCGTCCTGGTAGCGGTTGAAGCCGAGTTCCTGGAGGATCGGCATCAGGCGTTCGAGCTTGAGGTGGCGTGTGTCGGCCATGTCGAGGTCGAGGTCGATCGGCACATCGTGCCGCAGCGTGACCAGCCGCTGCGAGAGCTCCAGCACGCCCGCATCGGCCGCCGCGAGGATGTTCTCCCGCCGCTTGCCCTTGATCTTCCACTCCTTCGCCGGCTTGTCCCCACGCACCTCGGCGACCACGGCGTCGAGCGTGCCGAACTCGGCGATGAGCTGGGCCGCGGTCTTCGGCCCCACCCCCGGCACCCCCGGCACATTGTCCGAGGTGTCGCCCATGAGGGCCAGCATGTCCCGCACCTGCCCGGGCGCGATCCCCAGCTCCTCACGCAGCGTCTCGGCGGTGATGAGCACATCGGTGTGGATGTCGTACATCTCCGTCGGCGGCGTGCCCTCGCCGAGCAACTGCTTGAGGTCCTTGTCCTTGCTGATGATCCGCACCCGCACATCCGGGTGCCGCTCGCTGAAGGTGCTCGCCAGCGTCGCGATCACATCATCGGCCTCGAACCCCTCGGCCCCCAGCAACGGCACGCCGATCTCCCGGAGCAGCGCCAGCGCCCGCTCGACCTGCGGCATGAGGTCGTCGGGCGGGGCGTCGCGGGTGGCCTTGTACTCGGGGTAGAGCTCGCTGCGGAAGGTGCCCCGATCGCCGGAGACATCCAGCGCGACGGCGATGTAGTCCGGCCGCCCCCCGACCTGCCCCTCCCCCCGCAGCAGCTTGAGCAGCATGCCGACAAAGCCGAAGGACATGTTGGTGGGCTCTTTGGTGACCGGGCTGGTCATGGGCGTGCGGATGGCGTGGTAGGCCCGGAAGAACTGGGCGAAGCCGTCGATGAGGTAGAGGGTTTTCATGCGTTCCCTGTGCTCACGGGGTCGCGCTTCAACCGAGGGCGCAGTAGGTGCACGGTCCACGCGAACGAGCCCATCAACAACAGAATCAAGAGCGCGACCAAGCCGATGTCATATGCAGCCAGTCCGGTCCGGATCGTCGAAACGGATGGGTCGGTCTGAGAGTAATGAACCTCCACCTGAGCGCCAACCGGGAGCTCCCCTGAGATTCGCAATGGGGACTCGAACCACTCGGCGGTGATGCCCATGAGCGAGTAGCCGTGGCCGATGAACTCTTGGCCTGCCACCTCATAGCGATACTCCAGTGTGAGATATCCCTCGCGCCAGAGCCGAGCGGACTCGCGAACATCAGACCTAGTCACTGTGGCTGTCGCCGACGGCCATCCGGTCGATGCGGACTGTGTCAGCACGCTCCGCAGCACCACCGGGAGCGCCCACATCAGGATGGCCAGAGTCACCACGAGTCGAACCGCAAGCCACCAGCGAGTTCGATCGCTTGGCGATGGCATCACTCGCTGCTCTCGCCATGCAGCCCCGCCAGCCTCGCCACATACGCATCGCTCGGCTCGACATCCCGCCGCGCCATCACCGCACGCATCACCTCGACAAACTTCTCCAGCCGGTACTGCCGGTGCCCCGCGTCGGTCACCCAGGCGAAGGGCTCCAGGCACCCCGTGATCGCGTGGCCGGCGGCCCACATGCTCCCGGTCCCGATCACCGCCCCGGTCATGATCCGCGTCCCGATCGCCGTCTTGACAT
This sequence comes from uncultured Phycisphaeraceae bacterium, assembly GCA_964372195.1. Lineage (GTDB taxonomy): Bacteria > Planctomycetota > Phycisphaerae > Phycisphaerales > UBA1924 > PNC22. The sequence goes on along the minus strand of CAYJPX010000032.1, from coordinate 7,809 downwards.
GGTCGCCGATCATCGCGCCGAGGAAGGTCTCCCCCGTCCGCTCGCGCTGCCCGCCGGGCGTGGCCTGGCTGACGATCTCGCTGTAGGTGTTCAGCAGGTTCGAGTTGGTCGTGCCCGCGCCCAGGTTGGTCCACTCCCCCAGCCAGCTATCGCCGATGTACCCCTCGTGGACCTTGTTGGTGTACCCCTGGAAGATGACCCCCGCCGCCTCCCCGCCGACCTTGCAGTGGGGGCCGAACGCCGAGTTTCCCCGCACGACGGCGTGCTCGCGGACGATGCAGTGCGGCCCGATCGCCGTCGGACTGCCCACCACCGCCCCCGGGCGCAGCACCGCCCCGCCCGCGATCGCGATCGGCCCGGCCTCGACATCCAGCGTCGCCCCGGGGTAGACCGTCGCGTCGGGGTCGAGCAGCACATCGGCCGGGTCGCCGATCACGAGCACGCCCTGCGGCACGGGCCGGAATGTCCGCGTCTTGCGGATCAGCCCCAGGTCGAACCGGATCGCCTGGTCCCGCACGCTCCGGAAGTGCCAGGGCCGGTTCATCAGCACCGGCCCGTCGAGCTCGATCGTCGGCCGGTCGGGCACCTCGCCCACCAGCACCCGGATCGCATCGACCAGGTCGAGCCGTCCACCGATGACCCGCCCCATCGAGGGGTCGATATAGACCACCCCCGGCTCGGGGTTGCGGAGCTGCTCGGGCGGCAGGGGGCACCGCCCGTTGATGACGAACACCTCGCCGCTCTGCACGGGCATCCGGTTGATCGGCAGGTCGTGGGCCTCGGCGGTGACGCCCTCGAGGTGCTCGGGCACATACAGGGCCGCGATCCGCAGCCCCAGCACCAGCCGGAGGCGTTCGAGCGTAGTCAGAGCCCCCGTCCGCACATCGAACGCTGCGCGGAGGTCGGTCATGGGGGCTAGTTGCCCCAGCCCATCGTCGAATACCACTGCCGGGATCATGCGGGAGACTATACCATCCCCCGTCCCCGGGGCCCTCCCCCGGCGTGCCGGGCGGGGCCTCACCGCTTGTGGTTGAACCGGTACGGGATGAACTGGAACGCGAACACCGGCATCAGCAGGACCAGCGCCAGCGACACCGGCAGCGCCACGACGCCCGTATAAACCGCCGACGCCAGGCGGACCCAGAGCTGGTGGCTCGGGCTCCACACCGTGGGGTCGCCGGTGAGGTGCCGCAGCGTGTAGATCGCCGTCACCACCACCTGCCAGAGCGCAAAGCCCGTCATCGAGAGGAACGCGAGGCTCAGCGGGTTGCGGCGGTACATCAGGCCGCGGAGCGCGAGCACGAGCTGGCACATGAGGAGCGCGCCGAGGGCGTGCGGCCCGAGCATGGTGAAGCTCGCGCCCCCATCGACGCGGGGCATCGGCGAGGTGAGGTCCATGAGCCCGCCGAGGATCAGGCAGCCCCACTGGGCCGCGCGGGGCGGGGCCGAGCAGGCGATGAACACCGCGTACGCCGCCACGAAGCTCGGCGCGATCGCCGAGTCGCCCAGCTGCAGCGAGCCCTTGAGCCCCACCTCGAGCCCGAGCATGATCCACGCGCCGACGGCGAAGACGACCCAGTTCATGGCCCGCCCCCCTCTCCGTCGGGCATCGAGCTGATCCGCACGATGACCTCGGTCACGCGCTCGAGCGTGACCAGCGGCCGCACCACGATCACCGGGCGCAGCGGCGAGTCCGGCGCCGGCTCGACCGACTCGACCAGCCCGAGCACCAGCATCTGCGCGCTCGCCGGCCACTGCCCGTCGTCCAGCCGCACCGTCTGGCCCACCGCGACCGCCGCCGCGGCCTGCGGGTCGCTCTCGTCGTACTGGACATCCCCCCGCAGCGTGCCGTCCCCGAGCGCCTCGAGCAGGCAGGCGACGCCGCGCCCGTCCTCGATCATCACCTGCCCCTCGACCCGCCCCTGGGCCTTGGCGGTGATGGGCAGCACCCAGCTCTCCTTGGCCGAGGCGTCACGCACCGACCCGAAGAGCTGGACCCCCTCGACCGCCACGACATCGTTCTGGTGGACCCCCAGCCCGGTCCCGGCACGGATCAGCAGCTGCGTCCCGTCGGAGCCGGTCGATGCGCCGATGACCGGGGCGTTGAGCAGCTTGGTGCTGACGGTGGGGTTCAGCGACCGCAGCAGGCCGAGCTGCTCCATCTGGTCGAGCAGGTCCTCATTGCGGGCTTTGGCACGGTTGTAGAGGGTCTTGTACTCCTCGAGTTGTCGCTTGAGCAGGGCGATCTCGGCGGGGTCGGCCGCCCCGGCGTCGGGCGGGGCCAGCCACCCCCCGACCATCCGCATCGGCTGCGCGACCGGCGCGGCGATCAGCCCGACCAGGTCGCCCAGCCACGAGACCGGGAGCAGGATCCGCCCGGGCAAAAACGACGCGAGCAACAGCACGAGCACTGCCGCGGGCAGCGCCCTGTCGTTGGTGCCGTGCTGGTGCGCTCGTCGCGCCATCATGCGGTGGTCGGTGTGGCGGCCCGCCCGGGGCGGACCGGTGCCGGGCCGGGCGGGCCGGGCGCCTGAGGGTCAGAGTTCCATGTTGGTTTCGAGTGTGTCCTTCCACTCGTCGATATTTTCGAGGAAGAGCGCCGTGCCCCGCGCCACGCAGGTCAGCGGGTCGTCGGCCAGGGTGCAGGTCAGCCCGGTGGCCTTCTCGACCACGATCGCCAGCCCGCGCAGCAGCGCCCCGCCGCCGGCCATCATGATCCCGTTCTCGACGAGGTCCGCCGCGAGCTCGGGCTCGGCCTTCTCGAGCGTCCGGGTCACCGCCTCGATGATCGCGTTGACCGGCTCCTGCAGCGCCTCGCGGATCTCCTCGCTTGACACGACCGTCTTGCGCGGCAGCCCGGAGATCATGTCCCGCCCGCGCACCTCGACAGTGGTCTCCTCCCCCGTGGGCGCGGCCGACCCGACCTCGATCTTGATCCGCTCCGCGGTCTGCTCGCCGATCATGAGGTTGTAGGTGCGCTTCATGTGGCTGATGATCGCCTCGTCCATGTCGTCGCCGGCGACCCGCACGCTCTCGCACACCGCGATATCGGCCAGCGACATGATCGCCACCTCGGTCGTCCCGCCGCCGATGTCCACGATCATGCTCGCCGTCGCCTCGGCGAAGGGCAGCCCCGCCCCGATCGCCGCCGCCACGGGCTCCTCGATCAGGTAGGTCTTCCGCGCCCCCGCCCGCTCCGACGAGTTGAACACCGCCTGCTTCTCGACCGCCGTGATGCCCGAGGGGATCGAGATCACCACCCGCGGCCGGAACAGCCGGTTCTTGCCGTTGACCTTGCGGATGAAGTAGCTGAGCATCGCCTCGGTGATCTCGAAGTCGCTGATCACGCCGTCCTTGAGCGGGCGGATGGCGGTGATCGAGCCGGGCGTCTTGCCCAGCATCTCCTTGGCGACCCACCCGACGGCCTCGCCGTTCTTGAGCACCTGGTTGGTGCCCTTGCGTACGGCGACGACCGAGGGCTCGTTGAGGACGATGCCCTGGCCCCGGACCGCGACGAGGGTGTTGCAGGTCCCCAGGTCGATGCCCATGTCCACGCTGAAGAGGCCGAGGAAGCGGCTGAGGTTCACAGGGTTCGGTCTCTCTGGGCTAGGGCGGGCCTCATGCCCGCGCCCCGGAGGCGTGCGCGCGCCCACGGGCGGAGGAGAATCCATCCAGAGCGTCCCCGGACCAACCGCGCAGCCGGGCGGGGACGCCCACATAGCGTATCGACACCACCCAGACCCCGCCACTCGCCCAGGCTCCCAGGACGAATCTGGCCCAAGATTCCCCGGCAAAATGAAACACGCCCCGACCGTGTTCCGGTCGGGGCGCGTCCGCGGTCGGGTTCAAGGCCGCGGAGGGAAGGGTCTGGAGGAGCCGGTCAGTCGTTCGAGGCGATCGGGCCCGAGGGGGCGGCCGGGGTGTCCGGCGTGATCTCGATCACCTCGGGCTCGAACTCGATGACCGGTGCGTCGTGCTGGCGGAAGTCGGCGCCGGCCTGGGCCTGGTAGCCCCACTCGGTCCGGCTGCCCTCGGCCCGGGCCTGGATCTCGTAGTCGTTCTGGTTGTTGGCCAGCGAGAGGTCGTTGAGGCGGGACTCCTGCTCGGCGAGGATCTTGGCGATCTGGCCCGAGATGTGGTCCGGGCTGGTGACATCGCCGTACCGGTCGTACTTGTCGAAGGCGTCCTGCCGCTTCTGGAGCATCTCGATCATGCGGTCGTTGCGGGCGATGGCGTCGACCTGGCGGTCGAGCTGCCAGAGCTGGGTCTGGAAGTCGGCCCGCTCGCCCTCGAGCTGGGCGAGGATCTGGCCCAGCCGTTCGGCCTGCTGGCGGAGCACCGTCAGGTTGCTGTCGATATCGACCGCCTTGCTGGCGTAGGCGCTGCGGAGCTGGCTGATCTGGTTCGCCTTGGCGTAGGCCTGCTCGAGCCCGAGGGACTCCTCGCCGAAACGGACCTTGACGAGGGCGAACCCGCTGCCGCTCTGGGCCGCGTCGGCCTTGGCCAGCAGGCTCTTCATCTGGCCGAGGTCGGCGTCGGCGAGCGCGACGACCCGCTGGCTCACCGTCCGCTCGCGCTCGAGCTGACCGATCTCGCTGGACAGTTCCGCGAGGACGCCCTTCACCTCCGAGATCCGCCCGGGGTACTGCGCCTCGAGGTCGCGGAGCTGCTGCCGAAGCGCCACCGGGTCGCCGATGTTCGAATCGACCGCCGCGTTGATGTTGTTCTTGACCTGGCCGATCAGGGCGTGCGCCCGGTGCGGCCCCATCACGGCCATCGCCGATCCGGCAGCCAGGGTTCCAGCCACGCCAATCCAGATCACAGGCTTGATGATTCCCATGTCCAACCTCCTGTACCAAACATTCCTGGCTTGCCTTCCCGCGGCGCCCCACATGGGCCCCGTCGAGTCAGCGCAATTTCGTGTCCGACAGGGGGTGATTGGGAGGCCCGCGGCAGGCCTTTCACAACGGCCCGTGAGAAAGTTCACAGAAAACTGTCGCGCCCCCCGGGGTGGGTGTGCCGAGGGATCGGGCCGGCGTTGAGGGGGGAAGCCCCCAGAACCCAGTCGCCCGGGGTCGAACGCCACCCGCGCCCCCACCTGCCCCAGACAAACCACTTCCCGGACCTTGGGAACGCTGGGCGGGAGTGGTATCCTTGTGCAACTGGGGAGTCCCCGGGCGTGTGAAAGCCGCCGGGGCTCTCCCCGAATGTATGCCCGGGAAGGGTCGGCTCGGCGTGTTCCGCCGGGCGGCGCTCCCCGTCCAGAGACCCGGACCGGAAGGAGCCCCGTGCTCAGCTCGATGACCACTTCCTTCGTCGCCCGTCTCCGCGCCAACGACCAGGCGGCCTGGTTCGAGCTCTGGGAGACCTTCGGCCCGGTCGTGCGCGCCCAATTGATGAAGTGGGGCAACGGCCGGATCGGGGCCGAGACCGTCCGCGACCTCTCGCAAGAGACCATGGCCGCCCTCTCCAACTCGATCGACCGCTACGACCCGGCGCGGGGCGCCCGGTTCAGCACCTGGCTCCTGGCGATCGCCAAGCATGTGCTTGGCGACGAGATGGACCGGCGGATGGCCGCCAAGCGCAACAGCGGGCGCCGGGCTGCCTCGCTCGATGAGGCCTGGATGACCAACGCCGCCGGCCTGGGGGTGGACGAGGCCTACGAGGCCGCCGTGTTCCGCGCCAAGATCGAGGCCGCCATCCGCAAGGTCGAGCGGGAGTGCGAGTTCATGGATTTCGAGATCTTCCGCATGCGGGTGCTCGAGCACCAGAGCGGCAAAGAAGTCGCGGTGGCGGTGGGGGTCAGCGAGCCCACGGTCAGCCGGCGCTTGGCCAAGGTCCGGGACATGCTCCGCCGCCGGATCACCGAGACCGTGGCGACCTTCAGCTTCACCGAGGACGAATTGGCCGAGGGGGAGCGAAACGGGCTGCTCCAGAGCCCCAACAAGGCCGACGACGCGCTGTTCGATGAGGCGGTGGGGGAGATCTTCCTCCGCCAGGCGGAGTTGCGGGCAGCGGAGGACGGCGGGGGAAGGTTCTGAGCCGGCGGGCGAGCCCTGATCGGGCCGGCTGAGCAAGGAGTGAGCGATGCAAATCCTCTTCGCAGCCCTGGCGGGATTGGCGGGGTTGATCTTGGTAGCGGTGATGCTGACGGTCGTCCTCGTGCCGCTGTTCAAGGGCATCGGGTGGCTGATCGCCCACATCTTCGCCTTCCTCGGCGGCGAGATCAAGGACGCGCTCCGCATCGTCGGGGCCGCCATCACGGCGACCGTCTTCAGCCTCCTGGTCATCCTCAACATCCTGATCTTCCGCTGGTCGGCGTCGGCCCACTTCGGGCGGGCGTTCAGCGCCGAGATCGCCGCGGCGGCGGCGAGCGTCTACCGCATCGTCATCGGGCACCCCGCCCGCCTGCTCGGGCTCAACTCGCTGGTCGACGGGCTTGAGCACCGGGTGCCCCAGGCCGTCGCCGCCGCGCCCACCAAGGACAAGCCCTCACGCCGCACCGGGCAGTTCGAGAACTACCGCATCATCGGGTCGCTCCCCGGCGGCGGGTCGGGCAGCAAGCTCTACATCGCCGAGCCCGACGACCTCAAGCTCGCCGCGTTCGCCCGGTCGGGGCAGGCCGATGTCGAGCAGGTGGTGATCAAGTCGTTCAGCCTGAAGGACGGGTCCAGCCTGCCGCAGATCGTGCGCGAGAGCCGCTCGCTCGACGCCGCCAAGAAGCTGGGCCTGGTGCTCGACCACGAGCTGACGCCCGAGCGGTTCTTCTATGTCATGCGGTATGTGCCGGGCGAGTCGCTGGGCCTGGTCACCCAGCACCTCCACGCCGCCAGCCCCGCCGGTGGGCTCAGCAACGCCCACCTGGCCAAGGCGCTCGGCTATGTCGAGGGCCTGCTCGCCACGCTCCGGCGCTACCACGACGGCGGGCTGTGGCACAAGGATGTCAAGCCCGACAACATCATCATCCACGCCGACACCGCCCACCTCGTCGACTTCGGCCTCATCACCCCCCTGCGCTCGGCGATGACCCTCACGACCCACGGCACCGAGTACTTCCGCGACCCCGAGATGGTCCGGATGGCCCTCAAGGGCGTCAAGGTGCACGAGGTCGACGGGGCCCGGTTCGATGTCTTCGCCGCCGGCGCGGTGCTCTACTCGGTGATCGAGAACTCCTTCCCCGCCCACGGCGGGCTGAGCCAGATCTCCAAGCGCTGCCCCGACGCCCTCCGCTGGATCGTCCGCCGCGCCATGACCGAGTACGACAAGCGGTACCCCACCGCCGCGGCCATGATCGCCGATGTCGCCTACCTGCGGGCCGCCGCCGACCCCTTCGCGGTCAAGCCGGCGGAGCTGCCGAGCATGTCCGGGGGCGAATACGCCCCCGACGAGCCGGTCGTCGAGGTCCGTCACGAGGAGTTCAGCTACAACTACGCGGCCCCGCGTCGGGCCGACCGCCCGGCGGTCGGGCCGGCGGGCGCCGCGGGGGTCGCCATGGCCACCGCCGCCGCCGCGGCTGCCGCGGGCCTCGGGCGTGCGAAGCCCAAGCTGCGTGTCACGGGCTGGTGGTCGGGCAAGTACCAGCTCGCGGACGCGCCCGCCCGCCACGAGCGTGGCGGCGGCGCGGCCTTTATGGCCGGCGTCGGCGCGGCGCCGACGCCCTTCGTCGAGGTCAACCCCCCCCGGTACCCCCCGCCGCCGGCCGCGGTGGGGGCGGGTATTTGCGCTCGGGGGGGTAATCTCGGCGCGCGGGCCTGCGGCCCGCGGCCGGAAGTCGATCGCCCAGTCGTTGCCGTCCGCGCGCAGCCGCGG
>CAYJPX010000031.1:0-34259 GCA_964372195.1 uncultured Phycisphaeraceae bacterium | reverse complement strand
CCCCTACCCTCCGCCCATGCAGCAAGCCACCCCCCCGCTCCCCCCGGCGCCGCCCTGCCTGACCTACGAGTGCCGGCGTGCCGCCGTGCCGCTCGAGATCGTCGATGGCCGGCTTGACAAGCCCTTCTGGGAGGCGGCCGAGTGGTCTTCGGACTTCGTCGATATCGAGGGCGACCTCAAGCCGGCGCCGACCTTCCGCACGCGGATGAAGATGCTCTGGGACGACACCAACCTCTACCTCGCCGCCGAGATGGAGGAGCCGCATGTCTGGGCCACCCTGACCGAGCGCGACAGCGTGATCTTCCAGGACAACGACATCGAGGTGTTCCTGAACCCCACCAACGACCGCCTCCACTACTACGAGTTCGAGATGAACGCCCTCAACACGGTCTGGGACCTGTTCCTCCCCAAGCCCTACCGCGACGGCGGCAGCGCGGACAACTCGTGGGACATCGCCGGCCTGCGCACCGCGGTCCACATCGACGGCACGCTCAACGACCCAACCGATACCGACCGCGGGTGGAGCGTCGAGATCGTGATGCCCTGGGCCGCCTTCGACCGCCACCCCGAGGCCGGGAAGCCCCCCGCCCCGGGGGAAACCTGGAAGGTCAACTTCTCCCGCGTCGAGTGGGACATCGAGATCGAGGACTCCAAGTACACCAAGGTCCAGGGCAGGCCCGAGCACAACTGGGTCTGGTCGCCCATGGGCCTGATCGACATGCACCTGCCCGAGCGATGGGGTATCGTGCGTTTCGTGAACGAATGAAGCATGCACCACAGAGGACACAGAGGTGCACAGAGGAAAGGCAAAAGGCTGCAAACCGCGACACAGCAACACAGTAGCTAGCTCTGTGGTCAGCCTGCCTTTCTCTGTGAACCTCTGTGCCCTCTGTGGTGAGTCCTGACCGGAGACACCCGATGCCGAAGCAGTTCCTGACCGCCGCGATCGTCGCCGCCCTCGCCGCCGCACCCGCCCTCGCCCAGACCGCCGACGACAAGGACGCCCGCATGGCGTGGTGGCGCGAGGCCCGCTTCGGCATGTTCATCCACTGGGGGCTCTACTCGGTCCCCGCCGGGGAGTGGGACGGCAGCACCCGCCACGCCGAGTGGATCCGCACCACCGCCCAGATCCCCCTCGACACCTACGACCAGTTCCGCGAGCAGTTCAACCCCGTCAAGTTCGACGCCGACGCCTGGGCCGCCATGGCCGCCGACGCCGGCATGCAGTACATCGTCATCACCAGCAAGCACCACGACGGGTTCGCCCTCTTCGATTCGGAGTTCAGCGACTTCGATGTCATGGCCACGCCCTTCCAACGCGACATCATGGCCGAGCTTGCCGAGGCCACCCGCGCCCACGGCATGAAGATGTGCTGGTACCACTCCATCATGGACTGGCACCACCCCGACTACCTCCCCCGCCGCGAGTGGGAGGCCGCCGACCGACCGGTGGGCGATGCCGACATGGACCGCTATGTCTCCTACATGTTCAACCAGGTCGGCGAGCTGCTCACCAAGTACGGCGACATCGGCGTCATGTGGTTCGACGGCGAGTGGGAGGCCACCTGGAACCACGAGTACGGCGAGGCCCTCTACAAGCTCTGCCGATCACTCCAGCCCGGCGTCATCGTCAACAACCGCGTCGACAAGGGCCGCGGCGGCATGGGCGGCATGAGCGACGAGGGCTACTTCGGCGACTTCGGCACACCCGAGCAGACCATCCCCGCCACCGGCATCCCCGGCGTCGACTGGGAAACCTGCATGACCATGAACGGCAACTGGGGGTACAACAGCCACGACACCGACTGGAAGTCCACCGAGGACCTCATCCAGAAGCTCTGCGATATCGCCAGCAAGGGCGGCAACTTCCTGCTCAACATCGGCCCCAAGGCCGACGGCACCTTTCCGCAGGAATCCATCGACCGCCTCCGCGAGATCGGCGACTGGATGGATGTCAACGGCGAGGCAATCTACGGGACTGCCGCCAGCCCCTTCGGCCTCTTCGACTGGGGGCGGTGCACCGTCAAAGCCGGCGAAGAGTCCTCGACGCTGTACCTGCATGTCTTCGACTGGCCCAGCGCCGGCGTGCTGCGGCTCGAAGGGCTCGGCAGCGAGGTCGCCGGCGCGCGCCTGCTCGCCGACAAAGGCCGCGAGGTCGGCGTCGTGCAGAAGGACGGCGCCGCGTACTTCCAGGTCGGGACTGTCTGCCCCGATCCGCTGAGCGCCGTGCTGGCCGTCGAGATCGTGGGCGCGCCGGTCGTCTTCCGGGCCCCCACCATCGAGGCCCTGTCCGACACGATCGTCAACCCCATCGAGGTCACGGTCAACGCCGGTTCGCCGGGGCTCGTCACCCGCTACACCCTCGACGGCAGCGAGCCGACCGCCCGCTCGCCCAAGATCGACGGGCCCGTCACCATCGCCCAGAGCTGCACGCTCAGCGCCCGCAGCTTCCACGAGGGCAAGGCCGTCAGCGCCACGACCAGGCGGACCTTCGAGAAGGTCACGCCCAAGCCGGGCGCCACCTCCGGCGGCACGCGCCCCGGCCTGGCCTGCGAGATCTACGACGGCGACTTCAACACCATGCCCGACTTCGACGCCATGACCCCCGCCTCGCGCGAGACGATGGCCACCGTGACGCTGCCCGACAAGTACACCCGCGAGAAGGTCGCGCACCGGTACTCCGGCTTCATCCACACCCCCGCCGACGATGCGTACTCGTTCGCCCTCACCTCCGACGACGGGTCACGCCTCTTTATCGATGGCGAGCTCGTCGTCGACCACGACGGCCTGCACTCCAGCGGCACCAAGCTCGGCGTCGCGGCCCTGGGCGCGGGCTGGCACGCGATCACCGTCGAGTGGTTCAACAAGACCGGCGGCGCCGACCTCTCGCTCAAGATGGGCCCCGCCGGCGGCGACCTCGCCCCGGTCGCAACCGGCTCGCTCTCGCACTGACGCCTCCTCGCGGTGGTGGTCCGAGTGGTTCGCGATCCACGAGGCGGGCGCGGCGCCGGCAAGCTCGCACCGCGCGGAGAGAGCCGATGCACAGAGGCAAACCGCTCGCTCTCACCCCGGTGGCCGAGACCGGCCCGCAATTCCGGAGCTTCGCCCCCTATGTGCCCGCCGTCGCGGCCGACGGGACCGTGGTTTTCCAAGCCGAACTGACTACGGCACGCACGGGCGCCCGCTCCTCGGTCTTCGCGGCCGCACGCGGCGACCCCGCGCCCGCCGTGACCGAGTGCATCGCCGCCGGTGAGCTCGAGGTCGTCAGCCACCCCGCCGTCGCGGGCGACCGGAGCTGCTTCTACGCCCAGACGCCCCGTGCCGAGCGGGTGGTCGTGCTGGCCACCGCCGGCGAAGCGCGGATCATCGCCGAGGGCGCGGGCCCGCTCGGACCGACCATGAACCGCGACGGCGTCTGCGCCTTCCGTGTAGTCACGCCGGGCGGCGAGGCGATCTGCCGCGCCGGCTCCGAAGCGGATGGTTACAAGCAGCTCGCCGCCGTGGGGCAGGAACTCGACAGCGCCGACGGGCGCGTGCGGATACGCGCCTTCCAGGGACTGCCCGTGATCAACGAGTCCGGGTGCGTGTCGTGCTGCGCCGACCTGGACCCCGCCGGGCGCGCGATCGTGCTGTGGCGGCCGTCCGGCCCGAGCATCGTCGTCCACACCGGCGCACGCTTCACCTGGCTCGGCCCGTTCCCCATGCACGACGCGGGCAGAGTCGTCTTCGCCGCGACCGAGCGAGGCACCGGACCCCACGCCCGCTCCGGCATCTTCCTCGCACACCGCGGCAGCATCGAGTGCCTCGTCAGCTCCCCGCCCGACGGCCCCTTCGAGAGCTTCCGCGGCTCACTCATCCACGGGCACGGGCGCATCGTCTACTTCGCCACGCCGCGCGGCGGCACGCTCGGCATCTACGCGGGACCAGACCCCACAACTGACCGCATCCTCGGCGTCGGCGACGAGTTCCTCGGCTCCAAGATCACCGAGTTCGCCCTCAACCCCGTCTCGATCAATCAGGCGGGCGATATCGCGGTGCGGCTCGGGCTGGAGGATGGGCGGGGAGTCATCGTGAGGAGCCAGGGTTGACACCGATCCCGAGAGCAGTATGATTTGGGTTTTGTTTAGTACAACTAAAGAGGCACTGGTGGCGCAGCGATGTGCTTGGATCTGATCGAGCGCGTCGCCGAGCAGCCGGCCGAGGGAGCCTGTCTTTGTGTGCCACGGCCGTGCCGGCCGTGAGGTGGTGCAGGGAGGAGAGATGTGGGACAATCGAGCAGAGCAGTGGCAGGAGGGACGGAGCACGGCTCACAGAGCCGTGGCGCACAGGGGAACGGCTTGGACGAGCAAGCACACCGGAAGACAAAGCGGACCTTCAACAAGCCGGGGCATGCCCACTTCCTGACTTGCTCCTGCCACGGCCGCCTGCCCCTGCTCGCGAAGGACCGGACCCGGCAGTTTTTGGTCGAGGCTCTCAACGAAGTGCGGCAGAAGTTCGATGTCGCCATCTTCGCCTATGTCATCATGCCCGAGCACATGCACTGCCTGCTCCGTCCCCGGCAGCGGGAGTACGACATGGCCCCGATCGTGGCCGCGATCAAGACACCGGTCTCGTCGCGGGCCAAGGCTCATCTCATTGAAACGGGACAGACCCGATGGCTTGAACGCCTGACTGTGACACAGGGCCAGCGGACCGTGTTCCGATTCTGGCTCGCCGGCGGAGGCCACGATCGGAACCTCTGGAACGACAAGCCGATTCACAAGACCGTTGAGTACATCCACATGAACCCGGTCCGCCGCGGACTCGTGACTCGGCCAGAGGATTGGGAGTGGTCGAGCGCCCGGTTCTGGGCCGGGATCAGGCCGGTGCCGCTGGAGATGGATCAGGTGAGGTGAGGGATGAGGTGCTCGGTGAAGCTTGAGGCACGGGGGAGTCTGAGGCAAGGAGAAGCAGGAGCGACGGAGCACGGCTGGCACAGCCGTGGCACACAAAACCTCTGCCCGCCCCGGCATTCGTTTGCCACGGCCGTGTCGTGCGTGCGGTGGGCGATAGCCCCGGAATGCACTCGAACCCGCGGTGCGTCTACATCAACTCTCGCACATGGGGTTTGCCCTCGGGGTCACGCGAGGCCATGGCCACCGCTCGCGGCCGCCTCCCGCTTCAGCAGCCCGCCGCCCAAACTCCGAGGAACAAGATGAAGTCCTGAGCGTCCACGACTCCGTTATGATCGAGATCGGCCTCTGGGACGCCCTGGGACCATGCGCCGAGATACGCGATCACATCCCTGGAGTCCGCCGCGTGGTCTTGGTTCCAGTCCACCGGGCAATAGGCGGGGAAGAGATATGCGGCACCCGCATAGGCGCCATTGACCGAATCGCCGAACGCCCCCACCAGCAATGTGTCCCCGAAGATGGCGACCGACTCACCGAAGAGCTGCGCCTGATGCGTGTCTGAGGGGGTCAGCGAGCCGAGTTCCTCGCCCGACAGAGGATCAAAGACAAACACCGAACCCGAAAAGTTGTTGTCTCCCGTCGCCCCTATGTACACGGTGCTGCCTGCAACAGCGATCCCATGACCGAAGTACTGGTACTCATGGGAGTTTGCGGGTTGCAGCTTCGCGAGTTGCCCGTGACTCGCAAGATCAAAGAGATAGACCGCACCCGCGAAGGCCCCGTTGCTGTCTTCGTAAGCCGCTGCGACGGCGGCGGTATCATTGCCGATCGCGACCACATCGCCGAAGCGGTCATAAGCCTGCCCATCCTCCGCTGAGAGCTTTCCGGTTTCTTGCCATGTCAGAGTGTCGAAGATGTACGCCGCACCAGTTCTTGCTGCTGCGCCCGTAGCGCCAACAGAACCAACGAGAAGGTGGGTACTAGCCGCTGCGAGGGAGACACCGAACGCATAGGCGTCGCCGGCGTCGCTGGCCTCGAGTTTGGCAACCTGGGCACCGGTGGCGACATCGAAGATATACACCACGCCGGTGCCACTCTCCCTCGGAGAGCCGACGCACGCGAACCCATCGACGATCGCCACCGACGCTCCGAAGTCATTACCCGAAGCTCCATCCTGGGGGAGGAACTCCCAGATCTGCTCTCCGGTGTCCAGACCGAACAGGTAGGCCGCTCCGGACTGCAGGCCGTCGTGGGAGTGCCCCGGTGCTCCGATCAACACCCCATCACTCGAGACCGCGACGGCCCGCCCAAACCGCGCGTCCGAGTTCGGATCGCTGGCGGTGAGTCGTGCTCGCTGGAGGCCAGTCTGGGCGTCGAACAGGTAGACGGCACCATCGCGCTGCCTGTCGACATCCTTGTCCGGGGCGCCAACGCAGGCGATGCTCTCGAAGACAGCCACAGAAACACCCAACTGGTCGTGAACCGCTCCGTCTTCCGCGAAGAGGGATTGTGACTCGACCCACTGGCCGACGGCCGGAGCAGTGGCCAGCAGTCCGAGACAGAGCGAGCCATATAGGATACGCGTAAGCATGGGTGTCCTCCTACCTAGAGGATAGTGGCTCCCGGTGTGGATTGCAAGAGGCGAGCAAAGTTCGGCCTGTGCTTGGGTTCGGGCGTGCCCGGAGCGATCCAGGGAGCATGCCCACGACACGGCGCCCGCTCTGTCAGGCCCCGCGAATCCGCGGGCAACCTCCGCCCGCAGCTGTCGTCGAACGCACCGCCCGGGACCGAGAACCAGACGGGAGGGGACACGATGGGAGGGCGTCCGCATTGCCCGGCTTGCATAACTGCCTCCGAGCACTGCCTCCGGGTGCACATCAAAACTCCGCCTGCTTCGGCGCCCGCGGGAAGGGAATCACATCCCGGATGTTCTGCATCCCCGTGCAGAAGAGCATCAGCCGCTCGAACCCCAGGCCGAAGCCCGCGTGCGGACAAGTCCCGTAACGGCGGAGGTCGCGGTACCACCGGTGCTCAGGCTTGTGGAGGCCCGCCTCTCGCATACATCGACCGAACCGACGAACGGCGCCCTCATCGCCGCGGCGTAGTCCTGCCGCCCTTGGGCCGAGGCGTGGGACTCGATCGCGGCCTGCGGGCGCGGGTCGGCGTTTCGGGCGAGGGCTCGGAGAGCAGCCGCGCGAGGCCCGCCACCGTCCCCCCTGCTTCACGCCACAGCTTGTTCCGAGCGGCGCGGATCTCGTCGATGATCTGCTCTTCTTCTCGCAGCTTGCGGCTCATGAGTCGTCCTCGGGGATCAGGATCTGCGGCGTCGTGATCGTAGGCGTCCTCAGGCCGAGCCTCGCGTTCAGCACGGCGAGGTGCTGGGCCTTGTTGGCGTTGGCCAGGTGCCGGCAGCGTGGCCGTGTGTGCGACGGCCGTGTCGGCCGTATTGCTTGACGACAAATCGCAGCCGCGGCATCAACACGCCCCTGCCTACGAATCGATCGGTGCAAAGTGCGATGGGTTACTGGTGATGTACTCGGCCATCTTCCGACACCTTACCGTCGCGTCCAGCAAGTACCATTTATCGTCATAGTCACCGATGTCTCCGGAGCCCACCGGAGGTTCAACTCGATCAGGATCGGGCCATGTTTCAGGAGGGCCCGCCCATGGGTCCTTATCCATGAGGCGAATGACCTCTCGGACGATGCTCGCCTCGCCCTCCGCTCCGATTCGCTCGAGTCCTAGCAAGGCCATCGGCAGGTACGGTGCGCAGTTATTGTAATAGACGGCGTGGAATCCACCGTTAAAGACCTGCCCAGCAATGTACAGGATCGAAATGAACTGCCGCTGGGCCTCCGTCAGCCCAGCCCATGCATCATCCTCAATAAACGGCGCTGGTCTGCATGCCGCTTCGATGATGTCGTGATCCGACTCCACGCCTAAAACTCCGCCTGCTTCGGCGCCCTCGGGAAGGGAATCACATCCCGGATGTTCTGCATCCCCGTGCAGAAGAGCATCAGCCGTTCGAACCCCAGTCCGAAGCCCGCGTGCGGGCAGGTGCCGTAGCGGCGGAGGTCGCGGTACCACCAGTAGTCGGCCTTGTGGAGGCCCATCTCCTCGATGCGGGCGTCGAGGACATCGAGGCGTTCCTCGCGCTGGCTGCCGCCGATGAGTTCGCCGACGCCGGGGACCAGCACATCCATGGCCGCGACCGTGTCGGCGGGGGCCCCGTCGGTGCCGGGGTCGTTGACGCGCATGTAGAAGGCCTTGATCGCCTTGGGGTAGTTGATCACCGTTACCGGCTGCTTGAAGTGCTGCTCGGTGAGGTACCGCTCGTGCTCGGACTGCATGTCCTTGCCCCACGCGACGGGGAACTCGAACTTGACATTGGCCTTCTGGAGGATCTCGATCGCCTCGGTGTAGGGCAGGATTCGGAACGGCTTCTCGATCACGCCCTTGAGCCGCTCGAGCAGGCCCTTCTCGATCCGCAGGTCGAAGAACGCCATGTCGTCCGGGCGCTTGGTGAGCAGGTCGTCGAGCAGGTACTTGACCATCTCCTCGGCGAGCGCCGCGTCGGCCGCGAGGTCCGCGAAGGCGATCTCCGGCTCGACCATCCAGAACTCGGCCAGGTGCCGGCTGGTGTTGGAGTTCTCGGCCCGGAAGGTCGGCCCGAAGGTGTACACGCGGCTGAGGGCCTGGCAGTAGGTCTCGACATTGAGCTGGCCGCTGACGGTCAGGTGCGATTCTTTGCCGAAGAAGTCCTCGGAGAAGTCTACGGAAGGGGCTGAGCGACGAAGCGACGAAGCGACGAAGGGTTGGCCGACGCCGCCTGCGCCCCCTTCGTCGCTCCGTCGCTCCGTCGCTTCGTCGCTTCGTATCGGCAGGTTCATCAGGTCCAGCGTGCTCACGCGGAACATCTCCCCCGCCCCCTCGCAGTCCGACCCGGTGATGATCGGCGTGTGGACATAGTAAAACTCCCGCTCGTCGAAGAACCGGTGGATCGCGGCCGCGAGGGTGTGGCGGACGCGGGCGACCGCCCCGAAGGTGTTGGTCCTGACCCGCAGGTGGGCGACCTCGCGGAGGTACTCGAAGGTGTGGCGCTTCTGCGGCACGGGGTAGGTGTCGGGGTCGTCGACCCACCCCACCACCCGCACCGCCGCCGCCTGGACCTCGACCGCCTGCCCCTGCCCCTGGCTCTCGACCAGCGTCCCGTCGACCTCGACCGCGCAGCCGGTGGTGAGCTTGGCGATGTCGGCGTAGTTGGGCAGGTCGGCGCGGGCCACGACCTGGATCGCGTCGTGGCATGTGCCGTCGGACACGGCCAGGAAGCTCAGCCCCCCGTCGGCCTTGGAGTCCCGGCGGGTGCGGATCCAGCCCTTGATCGTGACATCCGGGCCGGGGGCGGTCTTGAAGGCGTCCTTGACGGTGATCCAGGCCATGGGAGGCTCCTCGCGGGGTTGAGGTCGATGGTAGGGGGTAAGAAATGGCAAATGGCCAAAGGGC
Organism: uncultured Phycisphaeraceae bacterium; assembly: GCA_964372195.1. Lineage (GTDB taxonomy): Bacteria > Planctomycetota > Phycisphaerae > Phycisphaerales > UBA1924 > PNC22. Next base: position 24,864 of record CAYJPX010000031.1, on the reverse strand, counting down.
CAAAGGGCCAAATGAGGCGGGGACCCCGGGATCAGCGGCTAGGCTTGGGGCCGATGGGAGCCGACGCCGCCGAGCATCGTGTCTGCCTTCCCAACCCGCTGGCGATGCGGTGCGCCGAGTTTGTGCGCACGGCCGGGGGCATGGGCGTGGCGGCTGGGCCCGCGCGGGACGCGTACCAGGCGGTCTACCGCGAGGGGGCGCGGGAGGTCGATCTGGGGCGCGGCGGCGTGGTGGCGATCGAGGTCGCCCCGATCGTCAAGGAGCTCGAGGAAGAGACGCCCGAGGGGGTCATCCGGAAGTTCGTGCAGCGGCTGCCGGGGGGTGGGGCCCGGACGGGCGTGGCAAATGGGGGAGAAACCGGGCCGACACGGCCCGGCTCGCTCAGAGCGAGCGACATCCCCTACTACGACATCGAGTGCGTCCAGATCCCCATGATCGGGCGCCGAGGGGTGAAGAGCCACACGCTGTGCGTCTCCAGCCAGGTCGGCTGCGCCATGGGGTGCGGCTTCTGCGAGACCGCCCAGATGGGGCTGGTCCGCTCGCTGACCGCTCCCGAGATCGTCGGCCAATGGTTGGCCGCGACCCACGAGCGGCAGGCCACGGTCAAGAACATCGTCTTCATGGGCATGGGCGAGCCGCTGGACAATGTCGAGGCGGTGATCGAGTCGATCGCCATCCTCACCGACCACAACGGCGCGTGCGTGCCCATGACCAACATCATGGTCAGCACCGTGGGCAAGGCCGACGGCCTGGCCCGCCTCTGCGAGCAGATGGCCCAGCCCGGCTGGCGCAAACTCGGCATCGCCATCAGCATCAACGCCCCCAACGACGAGATCCGCTCGCAGATCATGCCCATCAACCGGGCCACGCCCATGCCCGAGCTACGCGAGGCCATTGCGGCCATCCCCTACATCGGCACGCACCGCAAGATCTGCTTCGGGTATGTGCTCATCCCGGGCGTCAACGACCAGCCCGAGCACGCGGCGGAGCTGGCCGAGTATCTCCGCCCCTTCACCGCCAGCGGCAGCCCCGACGCCAAGCACCGCGGCATGCTCAACCTCATCCCCTACAACCCCCGGCGGGACTCGCCCTGGCCCGCCCCCGACGAGGACGCGGTCGAGGAGTTCCTCGGCTGGGTGCGTGGGGCGGGCGTCTTCGCCAAACGCCGCCGGACCAAGGGCCGCGACTCCATGGCCGCCTGCGGCCAGCTCGGCACCGAGGAGATTCGCAAACGCCGGTTCGTGGGTGTGCGGATCACGGATTGAACCGCTGAAGGCCGTGTTCGATCTCAAGGGGGATTCGAGCCGCGGATGGGCGCGGATCGACGCGGATCAGGGCGGGACGCTGCGCGTGTGCGAGGCACGGGCGGACCGGCCTCCTCTCCGCGTGCATCTGCGTTCATCCGCGGCCCGACCGGGCTTCACCCACCGCAACCCAGCGTCCGCGCCGTAGCTTTCATTTCTCAGCCTGCCTCCACCGCTCGGCCTGCTCTTCGCGCCCCCACCGCTCGTACAGCTTCGCGAGGCGCTCGACCGCCTTCGCGGTGCGCGGGTGATCGTCGCCGAGCGACGCCCGGAGCACTCGCTCAGAATCAATGAGCCTCGCCTCGGCCTCACCGTAGCGCCCCGCCTCCATCAGGCACTCGCCCATGTTGCCGCCGAAGATCCCCAGGAAGTAGTGCCCCTCCGGGAGCGCCGCCCCGGCGCCGGCCAGCAGCTCGTCGAACAGCGCCAGCGACTCCTCGTACCGTTGCTTGTCCTTGAGCAGCATGGCGAGGTTATTGAGCGGGCCGAACGCCTCGGGGTGATTCCGCCCCACGCTCTGCTCGGTCAGCTCGACCACACGCCGGTACAGCGCCTCGGCATCGTCGAGCTTGCCGCGGTCTTCGAGCAGGTAGGCCAGGCTGTTCATCGCGACCAGCGTCTTGGCGTGGTTCTCGCCCAGGTCGCGCTCCCACACCCGCAGCGACTCGCGCAAGAGCGGCTCGGCCTCGTCGAGGCGCCCGCTGGTCACGAGGATATTCGCGAGGTTTTGGGCGGCGGTCATCGTGCTGGGGTGCTCGGGCCCGAGCACCTCGGCGCGGAGGCGGTAGCACTCGCGGAGCAGCCGCTCGGCCTCCTCGGTCTGGCCCATCCGGACCAGCGTGGTCGCGAGGTTGTTGATCGAGTACAGCGTCTGCGGGTGCTTCTCGCCGAAGACGCGCCGGCGCACCTCCAGGCTCTCGCGGGCCATCGGCTCGGCCTCGGCGAGCCGGCCCTGGCTCTTGAGGTTGGTCGAGAGGTTGTGGATGATGGTGAGCGTCTGCGGGTCCTCCTCGCCGAGCGCGGCGCGGGCCCGGGCGAGTGCATCACGCAGATCCAGCTCCGACGCCTCGAGCTCCCCACGCTCTTCATGGATGCGGGCCAGGTCCCCGATGGCCGCGATGGTCTCCGCGGCACTCTGGCCAAGCTCGGATTCGGCGATCTGGAGCGTGTCGTTGATCAGCGCCTCGGCCTCGTCGAGCCGGCCGAGATCGATCAGCACCCCGCCCAGGTTCCGCCGCGCGGTCAGCGTCGTTGACGCCCGCGGGCCGTCGGCCTCCGCGAACAGCCGGGCGGCCTCCCGCAGCATCGACTCGGCCGTCTCGAACTCGCCCAAGCTCTGGTAGACCGTCCCCAGCGTGTTGCGCACCGTCGCCTCGACGACCGCGTTGCCCTGGGCCAGCTCGGCGATGCTGGCGGCGGTGGTGTCGAGCGCCTCGCGCACCGTCGGCTCGCGGCCGATGTTCTCCTCGGGGTCGGCCGCCCCGAGCATCCCCACCAGGATCTGCATCGCGGCCGTGGCGTTCGCCGCCTCGCGCTGGGTCCGCAGGCTCTGGTTCGTCGCCGCGAACGCCTGCCAACTGGTGCCCATCACCCCCAGCACCAGCGAGAGCACCACCGCCGCCGCCCCGGCGACGACCGGCTTGTTGCGCTTGGCGAACTTCTGCAGCTGGTACCGCGTGCTCGGCGGCCGGGCCATGATCGGCTCGTCGCGCAGGTACCGGCGGATGTCCTCCGCGAGGTCGCAGGCGCCCTGGTACCGACGCTCCCGGTCCTTCTCCAGGGCCTTGCCGACGATCGTCTCGATGTCGCCGCGGAACACCCGGTCGACGCTCGAGAGCCTCGCCGGCTCGTGCTGCCCGATCACCCGCACGGCGTTGGCGATCGAGGTATTGCGGATATCGTGGGGCAGTTTGCCCGTGAGCAGCTCGTACAGCACGACCCCGAGGGCGTAGACATCCGAGCGGGTGTCCAGCTCGGTCGCGTCGCCGGCGATCTGCTCGGGGCTCATATAGGGGACCGTGCCCACCAGCTCGCCGGCGAGGGTGCAGAGCGTGGCGGACTGCACATCGGCGTCGGTGACCCGGGCGACGCCAAAGTCCAGCACGCGGGGCCGGCCGTCATCGGCGACAATGATGTTGCCGGGCTTGAGGTCGCGGTGGATGACACCCTTGGTATGGGCGTGCTGCACCGCGTCGCAGACCTGGGCGAAGAGCTCGAGCCTGGCCTTGATGTCCAGGGCGTGGTGCTCGGCGTGCTCGACCAGCGAACGCCCCTGCACGCACTCCATGGCGAAGAAGGGGACCGGCTCGCCCTCGTCGTCGTGGACGCCGGCCTCGAAGACCTGGGCGATCCCGGGGTGCTGGAGGCGGCCGAGCACCTCGGCCTCGTGCTCGAACCGGCGGAGGAGCGCGGGGGTGGACCACCCGGGGCGGATGACCTTGAGGGCGACGGTGCGCTTGGGGCTCTGCTGCTCGGCGAGGTAGACCTTGCCCATCCCGCCCTGCCCGAGCACCCCGAGGATCCGGTACTCGCCGAGCCGGTCGGGGTGGCGCGCGGGGAGGGTTCGGGGCGTGGAGACCGGGCCGGCCCCTGGCAGGATGGTGGGGTCCTCGCTGGCGAGTCCCGGGCGGGTTGGCTCTTCGTGTGGGGACATGGCGTCGGGCGCAAGCGTGCCACAGCGCCGGGGGTATGCCAGCGAAAGGTGTGGGGGGAGCAGGGGCGGCGCCCTACCATTCAGACCCGACAGCGGGGATTGGCCCCGATAAGCGTGCGCCGGGTGCGGCGCAGGGGTCGGGGCGGGTCCGAGGAAGCCACGAGAGAGAAGGGAACGCGCGATGGATGCCGGGATTGTCGGCCTGCCGAATGTCGGGAAGTCCACGCTGTTCAACGCCCTCACCGCGGCGGGCGCCTTGGCGGCGAACTACCCGTTCGCCACCATCGAGCCGAATATCGGCGTGGTCGCCATACCCGATCCCCGGCTGGAGGTTATCCACCGGAAGATCGAGACCCAGAAGATCGTGCCCGCGGCCCTGCGGCTGGTCGATATCGCCGGCATCGTCCGCGGGGCCAGCCAGGGCGAGGGGCTGGGCAACAAGTTCCTCAGCCACATCCGCGAGGTCGACGCCATCCTGCATGTGGTGCGGTGCTTCGAGAAGGCCCCCGGCGGCGAGGATGTCACGCATGTCGAGGGCTCGGTCGATCCGCTGCGCGATATCGAGACCATCGAGACCGAGCTGATGCTCGCCGACCTCCAGACCGTCGAGAGCGCCCTGCCCAAGGCCGAGCGGGCCGCCAGGGGCAAGGAGCGCGACGCGATTATCCGGGCCGAGCTGCTCGCCGAGCTCCTGCCCATCCTGAGCGAGGGCCGCCCGGCCCGGGTGCTCGAGGTCGCCACCGCCGAGCTGCAGAAGGCGTTCCGCGCGCTGGGGCTCCTCAGCTCCAAGCCGGTGCTGTATGTGATGAATGTCGACGAGCGCGACCCGCTCGGCGAGAGCGAGATGGCCCGCAAGGTCCGCGCCCACGCCGAGAGCGAGGGCATGGACGCCATCGCGGTCTGCGCCAAGATCGAGGCCGAGCTCGCCGAGCTCGAGGGCGACGACAAGCGCGAGATGCTCGAGGCCCTGGGCCTCGACGAGCCGGCCCTCGAGAAGCTCGCCCGCGCCGCCTACCACCTGCTCGGGCTCCAGTCGTTCTATACCGCCGGGCCCAAGGAGATCCGCGCCTGGCCCATCCCCATCGGCTGCAAGGCGCCCCAGGCCGCCGGGACCATCCACACCGACTTCGAGCGGGGGTTCATCCGCGTCGAGGCCTACTCGGTCGACGAGCTCGACCAGCTCGGCTCGGAGAAAGCCATCCGCGACAAGGGCAAGATGCGGACCGAGGGCAAGGAGTATGTCATGCACGACGCGGATGTCTGCCACTTCCTGTTCAATGTCTAGCCGACGGACCTTCCGCGTGCAGACACGGGCTGGTAGCATGGAGACCATGGCACAGCTCCGGCGCCCGGCCTTCACGCTCATCGAGCTCCTCGTCGTCATCGCCATCATCGCCCTGCTGATCGCCATCCTGCTCCCGGCCCTCGGCAAGGCGCGGGAGGCGGCCCGGACCGTCACCTGCGGCTCCAACCTGCGCCAGGTCGGGATCGGGCTGACCGGCTACACCATCGACACCCAGCACTACCCGGCCCACCACACCTACAACACGAGCCCCAACAGCCGCCTTGTCTGGGGCCCGCGGGTCCGGGCGTACCTCGGCGAGATCGTCGAGCCCTTCTGGTGCCCCGTGAACCCCAAGGACGCCCAGTGGCAACTGCGCTGGGGGTACCCCAACGACAAGTTCGAACGATTCGGCTACGAGCCCGGGGAGTACCCCGTCAGCGCCCAGCGCGCCCTGTTCAGCTACGGCTACAACGACTGGGGCGTCCGCGAGTTCGTCGTGCCCCACCTCGGCCTCGGCGGCTGGGCCGAGCACCCCGACCACGGCGAGGTCCGCGATGCCCGGGTCGTGCAGCCCTCGGACATGATCGCCATCGCCGACAGCAAGACCGACGGCAACTGGGACTCGGCCATCGACCCCGCCGACACGGTCGACGGCGAGTGGCCAAGCCCGCGCCACGGGGGCGGGGCCAACACCCTCTTCGCCGACGGCCATGTCGTCCGGCTCGAGCAGCGCCTCCTCGTCGAGGCCAAGCCCGAGGTCCGGCGCCGCTGGAACAACGACTTTCTCCCGCACGAGGAGTACTGGTAGTGCAGAGCACCGGGGCCCGCATCACCGTCGCCGTGGCGACCCTGCTCCTCGCGGCCGGCGCGGCGTGGCAATTGTGGCCGGGGCGGAGCGGCGCCGCCCGCGACTTCCCCGACGGCATCCGCATGCTCTGCACCAACCCCGACTGCCGCCACCCGTTCGACACCACCCTGGCCGGGATCGCCGCGGTCCGCGCCGAGGACGACGACGCCCCGGTCCCCTGCCCGGAGTGCGCCGGGCCGGCCGAGCGCGGCACGGTCTGCCCGTCCTGCGACGGCACCTACCTCTACGGCTCGGCGGTGCGTACGGCGGGCGGCGACCCCGCCTGCCCGTTGTGCAAGGCCGCCCTGCCGAAGCTCGCCCCCGGCGGGTAGTCCTGCCCGCGCCCCACCAGCCGACAGCGACCCGGCCCGTGTCGGGCCGCGGGACACACCCGGCGCCGACCCCAACGGCCGCCCGCGGTATCCTCCCGCCATGCCGCCAAACGCACCGTTCCCCAAGACCATCACCGCCTTCGTCGCCCTGTACCTCGCGGTGTGTGGCGGCGCCGCCATCATCGGCGGCAACGGCGAGTTCATCTTCTACCTCGTCGTCATGCTCGTGCTCATCGGCATGATCTACGCCGTCCACCGCCGGGTCGCGTTCTCGCCACTCACGCTCTGGCTGCTCGCGATCTGGGGGCTGCTGCACATGGGCGGCGGCACGATCCCCATCCCCGCCGCGCTCGCCGACAAGGGCAGCGAACACGCGGTCCTCTACTCGCTCAGGCCCTGGGCGTGGCTCCCCCGCTACGACCAGATCACCCACGCCTTCGGCTTCTTCACCGCCACGCTCGCCGCCAGCGAGGCGCTGCTCGCCGCGACCCGGCCCGTCCGCGTTGGCATCGGGTTCGCCGCCGCCTGCGCCCTCATGGGCGTCGGCTTCGGGGCGCTCAACGAGGTCGTCGAGTTCATCGCCGTCAAGACCCTCCCGGACACCAATGTGGGCGGCTACGAGAACACCGGCTGGGACCTGGTCTCCAACACCATCGGCGCGGGCATGGGAGCGATCGTGGTCCGCGTGCGCGGCGTGCCTCGCGACCGCCGCCCGGCGCAATGAAAGACCCGGGCCGTTAGGCCCGGGTCTTCCGCGGATGGCTGGACTCATCTCTACTGCCTCTGGGCGGCTGTTCAGTCGTCGCCGTCGGGACGCGCGGGGCGAGCCGGGCGGGCGGGGGCGCTGCTCTCGTTGCCGGGGCGGACGCGGGCCGGCTCGGGGATCGCCTCGTCGGCGGCCTCACCCTCGCCCTCTTCCTCTTCTTCCGGCTGGAACGCGTCGTGGCCGAGCTTCTGGGCCTCGAGCAGGTGCTCGAGCGACTCCTTGGCGCCGGCGGCATCGCCCTCGATCACCGCCGCCTCGAGCGCCAGGCTCTCCATGACCGCCTGGATCAGGCCAAGCCGGAAGTCCGAGTGGTACTTGACCTCGTCCTCGCCGTAGTGCTCCGCGGCCTGCGGGGCCATGGGCACCTGGGCGATGCCGCCCTTGGCGGCGATGAGCCCGGACTGGATCGTCTGAATCGCCCGCAGGTCGGCGGCACGGCTGGCGTCGTCAAACGCCGACCGCCGGAGCTGACGCAACGCCCGCCCGGCCTGCTGCATGCCCTGCTCGAAGCCCAACGCCACGGCCGCGCCCGGGGCTCCGGGGGCGCCCGGCTCAGCGCCGGGGCCCTGCCCGGGCTGGAACCCGGGCCGCTCGCCGTCCACGCCGCGGGGTCCGCGCTGGCGCATGGTCTCCATCGCGGTCTGCAGCTCCTCGCGGGTGAGGAACCCGTCGGCGTTGGCATCGCCCTCGAAGAGCCGGGCGCCGAACTGCTCGGGCACCTCATCACGGGAGAGCTTGCCGTCGCCGTTGGCGTCCATCTCCATCATGCGGTCGATGAACATCGAGGGGTCGCCGCCCGGGCGCCCGCCGCCGCCCGGCCTGCCGCCGCCACCACCACCACCGCCGCCGGGCTGAGCCATGGCCGCGGTCGAGAGCGCTGCGAGAAGGGAAACGCCGAGGGTCGTCGCGGTGCGTTGCTGCATGGCATGGTCCTTGTGGAGTGTGTGGATTCGGGCGCGGCCCGAGACGGGGTGCGTGGGGGACAAACGCCCCGGTGTTCAGTGTATTGCAACTGTTGGCCCCTCCGGCTAGCGGCGGGCCTGCGCCAGGGCCTCCAAACGCGCGGGGCTTGTCGCTCCATCACAAATCGGATAGAATAGACCTCAAAGCCGGCGAGCCCTCCCAGCGAGGGTCGCGGGGTGGGCCTGCCGCTCTGCGATCAACCGCGAGGGAGAGAATCATGCACAAGCGACTGCTTCTTTCCGCGGCGACCCCGGCGAGCTCGGCTGCTCTGGCCGACGCGGAGGTCTTCAGCGACAACCCCCTCGCCACACACTCGCCCGTGCCGCGCGGGCTGGTGGTTGCGTCGCGCCGCCGTCGGGCCTGACCTGCCCCCTCTCGGCGGCCATGCCGCGGGCCGGGGTTGGAGGAGCCCCGGCCCGTGGGCTCTTTGCCCCTGCTTCCTCTGCCCTGACATCGCCCGAATCGAGAATCATGGATCGTCGAAGTCCCCCCGGCGCCCCGGGTTTCTCGCATTGTCCTTGCTGCCGATGGCCGATCCAGTTACGCTCGGGAGCGTCTTTCCCACCATAAAGGAGAGGGGAATCATGAAGACCGATCGAACTGTGTTGTGGTGTGCCCTCGCGGCCACCGGGATCGCGGGTCTTGCCGGATGTGCCGGCCAGGCCACGCATGTTGAATCCACCGAAGGAGCGCTCGGCCCGGTCGTCAAGACCACCGACGACTACCGCAAGCTCCGCTTCGAGGAGGCCTTCCGGGGCCTGAAGGTCGTCGACGGCATGGTGGTCGTGGACCGCGCCGCGGCCCGCGGGCTGGCGGTCGGCGACTACGCCGGCGCGATGGCCCGGGGCGATGCGCTCCTGGGCGAGAACGACTTCAGCGGGGCGATCGGGGAGTACCGCCTGGCGGTGCTCGCCGACAAGACCTCCGCCGCGGCCTACGCCGGGATCGGCCGCGCCCTGCTGGGCAAGAAGAAGGACGACATGGCCATGGCGGCGTACCGCACCGCCGTGCTGTACGCGCCCGCGGACGCCGACATCCGCCTGCAGTACGCGGAGACCATCAACGCCAACGGCGACCTCGAGGGCTGGGCCCGCGAGCTCGAGCAGGTCCTGGTGCTCGACCCCGAGCACGGCGGGGCGCACGCGCGGCTCGCCGTCGCGCGCTACTACCTCGGCGACCGCGACGCGGCACGACACGAGATCGAGCTGGCCGACCGGTTCGGCGGCGCGGTCCCCGCGACGCTCAGGGCGATGCTGAACAACTGACACCACCGCTGCGCCCCGCGCAGCAGACCCGGAGGATTTTTCGATGCACAAGACGAAGCTGACATGCGTGCTCACGGCGGTGGTGGCGGCGGGGGCGGCCAACGCCCAGCCGGTCATCGGGCCGCAGAGGATCACCGATCCCAACAACATCAACGCCGCCGCCGTCAACGAGACCTCGATGTCGGTCTCCGACGCGAACCCCAACCACATCGTCGGCGGGTGGAACGACTACCGCACCCAGATCCGCTCGGTCTTCACCCGCAGCTGGGACGGCGGGCTGACCTGGACCGATCAGGAGATCCGCCCGCCCAGCCAGTACCGCACCACCGTCGAGGGCGACCCCATGATGGCCCACGACCACCGCGACGGCACGCTCTACGCCGGCGCCATGGCCTTCGGCGGCAACGGCGGCATCTATGTCGCCCGCAAGGAGCCCAACGACACCTTCTTCCAGCCCTCGGTCATGGCCCGGATCAACGGCAGCGTCGACAAGGGCTGGATGGCCGTCGGCGTCGACCCCTTCAACAACAACAACTCCATCCTCTACATCGCGTACAACCAGGGCCTCAGCCGGTCGTCCAACCGCGGCGCCACCTGGCAGGGGCCGGTCGCCATGGGCAGCGGCCTGGGCTTCCTGCCCCGCGTCGCCCCGAACGGCACGGTCTACATCGAGACCTGGACCTACGGCACGCCGCAGATCCTGCTCTGGAAGAGCACCAACGGCGGGCAGACCGTCACCGGCCCCACCCTCATCGCCACCCGCATGGATGTCTGGGGCGTCGACGGGACACGGTTCCCCGGCAACTTCCGCGTGCCGCCGCTCAACACCTTCGCCATCGATCCCGTCACCGGCACCCTCTATGTCTGCTACTTCGACACCACCCAGATCGTCAGCGGCAACCGCGATGTCGACCTCTACTTCACCAAGAGCACCAACGGGGGCTCGTCTTGGAGCACGCCGACCATCATCAATGGCGGCGCTGGCGACCCGCAGGCCGACTCGTTCTTCCCCTGGATGGAGGTCGATCGCACCGGCCGCATCGGCATCGTCTTCTATGACACCCGCAACGGCCACAGAAACGACAGCCAGAACCCCGCGCTCATCGACACCTTCTACACCTACTCCGAGGACGGCGGCGCCACCTGGAACGAGCACCGGCTCACCCCCACCACCTGGAGCTCCCAGTACGACGGCGGGGGCGACTTCTTCATCGGCGACTACCTGGGCATGGGCCAGGCCCACGGCCCGGCCGGATCCTACTTCTGGCCGCTCTACCTCTCGGGCCAGGCCAACCGCCCGAACCAGTACACCCAGAAAATCTACCACCCCTGCACCGGCGACTTCAACGCCGACGAGGCCATCAACACCCTCGATGTCCTCGCCTTCCTGAACGCATGGAGCGCCGGCGACCCCCGCGCCGACATCAACGGCGACGGCACGGTCAACACCCTCGATGTCCTCGCCTTCCTCAACGCCTGGAGCGGGCCCTGCCCGTAAGCACGACCCGGCCACCCCATCCCTGAACGCCTTGCGCGCCGCTGTCCCCGAGGACGGCGGCGTTTTCTTTACCTCGGTGAGAAGGAGCAAAGGCGCAAATGGCAGAACGCGGAGGCCGCGGAGGAGACGCAGAGCACGCAGAGGCCAGGCATCCGCGTGGAACGGCCACGGCTCACTCGGGAGACAGGGGTGAATCAGTCTCACCCGACAGGTACTCGATCATCTGATCCAGCCTCTTGCCCCCGACAGCCTCCAACGATCTTCGGATGTCGCGGAGCAGCTCCAGGTATGTGCCGAACGGCGCCGCGAAGATGAGCAAGCTCCAGGCCTCGCTGTCGACCTCGTATTGTGTCGCGACGGTGACAGATTGCTCGCCCTTCCCGACCGTGCACTCGGAGTGATAGACTGATTGGGTTGGAGTGGGGTGAAGTTCCGGCCCTACATCAAAGCCGTCCTCGCACAAGACCTGCCGCCATGTCCGGGCGGCGTCACCCGGATACCGCAGTTCCGTGCAGCCGAGTTTCTTCGCCGCCTGTTCCGGTTTCATTACCGCGCCTTTCAGGCCCGTGGAGCGGTCGCCATGGTAACCGCCCTGGGCTGCGGCTGGCTAACGCCATGCCCCATGGTGGCAGTTGGGGCAAAGCTGCCCCGGGCCCTGCCCGTGCGAATCGGTCCCCACCCACGGAACCCAGACCACGGGCAAGCCGCCCGTGGGATACGGCTGGGCCCCACCGGGGCAGAGCTTGAATCTGAAATCTCAAATCCAGGCGCGCACGGGCCGGGGCATGCTGCCTCATCCCCGCGTCTCCTCTGCTCTTCGCCCTCCCCTTGCTGCCACTCCGAGTGACCGACGGTTGCTGACACTTGCCCACTCAGGACTCAGGACGCAGCACCCCGGACCCAGGGCTCCGGCCCCCCAGGCCAGGCCCCGACTCTCCCCGCCTAGACTTCCGCCCGGCCCCGGAGCAATCGCCCCGGGGGTCTTCCCAATGACCCGACCGGCCCGCCGGGAGGGCCGTCCTCACCGCCTACGCGGAGCCCGCTGCCTCATGGACCCCACCCTCGGCATCCTCAATCCCGCCGTCCTGACCCTCGGCGTCAGCCAGATTGTCGTCGGCCTGCTGACCGTCGGCTTCCTGGCCTGCTCGGTCCTGCTGATCCTGACCGTCCTCATCCAGCGGCCGCAGGGCGGCGGGCTGAGCGGCGCGTTCGGGGCCGGGGCCGGCTCGGGCGAGACGGCCTTCGGCGCGCGTACCGGCGATGCGCTGACCATCGCCACCATCTCCTTCTTTGTGCTCTGGCTGGCGGTCGCCGTCGGCCTGGTGCTGGTGATGTCCGGCAAGGCGGCCGTCCCCCCCGGCACGAACGCGGTCTCGAACGCGCCCCCGGCCCAGCCGGCCGGCACGCCGGCGGACGCCGGCACCCCCACCGAGACTCTGCCCGGCGGCGCACCCACCGAGACCTCCGCCGGCGACACTCCCGCGGACACCAGCGCCCCGACCGACGAGACCCCCGCCGACGGCACCCCCCCGGTCGAGACGCCCGAGCAGCCGACCGACGGCTCCACGCCTCCCGCGGGCGACCCCACGCCCCCCACCGACGGCCCGGGCGATCCGGCTGGCGGCGGCGGGCAGGGTGGGTAAGCTGGCCCCGGTTTGTTCTCTCGATGGCCTTCCTGGAGCACCGCGTGATCCGCAGCATGACCGGCTTTGGTGAGGCGACCCGACACGCCGACGGCGTGCACTACGCGGTCGAGCTGCGCTCGCTCAACAACAAATACTTCAAGGCCACCATCCGCCTGCCCGAGCGACTCCAGGTGCTCGAGGCCGAGCTCGAGGCCGCCCTGCGCCACCGCATCAGCCGCGGCAGCGTCACGCTCATCGCCTCGTTCGCCGACACCTCGGCGTCCGCCGCGCTCGACATCAACCACCAGGCGCTCGACCGGTATGTCGAGCAGCTCGGCCAATCGGCCGCGGTCCGGGCGGGGGGCGTGGCGATGGACCTCTCGGCATTGCTGGCCCTGCCCGGCGTGCTCCAGCCGCCGACCGACAACGAGGACCGCCTGCACGCCGCCCGGGGCGTGCTGCTCGACCTGGTGAACGCCGCCTGCAACCACCTGATCTCGATGCGTCGCCGCGAGGGCACGCTGCTCATGGAGGAGCTGCACGCCCACCGAGACCTGATCGCCGACCGGCTGCAGAAGATCAGGGTCCAGGCGCCGCGGGTGATCGCCGAGTACGAGAACCGCCTGCGCGTGCGGATGCAGGAGATGTTCCGCGAGGCGCAGCTGGCGGTCGAGCCGGTGGAGATGATCCGCGAGATCGCGGTCTACGCCGAGAAGACCGACATCGCCGAAGAGGTCAGCCGCCTCGGCGGGCATATCGAGCAGTTCACCGACCTGCTCGCCGCCGACGAGGACACGCCCGTCGGCCGGACGCTGGACTTCCTCGCCCAGGAGATGCTCCGCGAGGCGAACACCATCGCCAGCAAGAGCCCCGACAGCCTGATCAGCCGCACGATCGTGGAGGTCAAGGGCGCGATCGACCGCATCAAAGAGCAAGTGCAGAATGTCGAATAGCCCCCCCGGGCCAGTTCGATAGAGCCGTGATGCCCGCACCGACCGAACAAGCCCACGCCCCCGACACCGCGCCCGCGCCGCAGGAGCGCGACAGCAGGTCCTCGTTCGGCCTCGGTGAGCTGGCCGGCGTGTGCGCACACTACGACCTCGGCGAGGTCCGCGGCGTGTACGAGTTCCGCAGGGGCTCGAGCCGATCGCCCAAGGTCGTGCTCGACACCAGCCGCGGACGCTACCTGCTCAAACGCCGCGCCCGGGGACGCGACGACCCCTACCGCGTCGCCTTCAGCCACGATGTGCAGCTGTTCCTCCAGGCCGCGGGCTTCCCCCTCGCCCGGCTCGTGGGCACCGTCCGCGGCAACAACTCCATGGTGCAGCTCAACGACCGGGCCTACGAGGTCTTCGAGTTCGTCGAAGGCGAGCCATTCAACCGCACGCCCCGGCCCTGCGAGAGCGCCGGCCGTCTGCTCGCCCGCCTGCACGAGCTGCTGCGAGACTATCAGCCCCGCTGGCCGGCCCCGGTGTGGAGCTACCACGACGACCACGGCGTGCGCACACGGCTGGGCGAGATCGCCGCCCGGGGGATCGCCCCCGCGGAAATCGCCCGCCTCGCCGAGCTCTACGACCGGGCGGCGGGCCTCGCGCTCGCGGCGCCCCCGGCGCCCCCGCAGCTCCTCCACGGCGACTGGCACCCGGGCAACATGATCTTCCGGGGCGACCAGGTAGTCGCGGTGCTCGACTTCGACGGCGCCCGGCGCGGGCCGCCCCTGCACGACCTGGCCGCCGGCGTCCTCCAGTTCTCGCTCACGCGGGTGCGGACCGACCCGGACGCCTGGCCCGAGGCCCTCGACGCGCACCGCTTCGCCGCATTCGTGCGGGGCCACGGGCCCCTGCCCGGCGGGGTGGCGGCGATCCCCGCGCTGATGGTCGAGGCGCTGATCTCCGAGGTGATCGCGCCGATCGCCGCCACCGGCTCGTTCGCGGGGCGGCGGGCCGGGCCGTTCCTGCACATGGCCCTGCGGAAGGGTCGCTGGCTGCTCGACAACGCCCCTCGGCTGGCGGCCCTCGCGGCCAAATCGGCCGGCGAGCGGACAGACCATTGACGCCGGGGGCCCGCGCTGCGACACTGGTGGGGGGGCTCGAAAGCCGGGCCGAACAACTGCACACCATGCACCAACGCCGCCCAACTCTGCTCTTGACGATCACCGCGTGCCTCGCCTGGGGCAGCGGCGCGGCCCTCGCACAGAACCGGACCGTGCTCGACACCCGCCCGCCGATCGCCGAGCTGATCGCCAGGCTTGATTCGCCGGTGTTCGCCGCCCGCTCCCGGGCGATGGTCGACCTGCTCCAGCGGGAGGACCTGACGCTCGACGCGGCCGAGTGGCTGCTCACCGAGCCCGATCTCTCCGCCGAGCAGCGCCTCCGGCTCGAGCGCGTCGCGCTCGAGATCTTCGCCCGCGGCCCCCGCGGTGCGGTGGGCATCCGGTTCCCGCCCGAGGCCGACGGCCCGGTGCGGATCCAGGATGTGCTCGACGGGTTCCCCGCCTCGGGCGTGCTCCGCGCGGGCGATCAGATCCTCGAAGCCGACGGCATGGCGATGGCCCGGCAGGCGACCTTCCGGGCGGCCATCCTCTCCCACGCCCCGGGAGAACTCATGCCGATGACCTTGCTCCGCGACGGGGCCAGGCTCGAGGTCGAGGTCCCGCTCTCGAGCTTCGCCGCCCTGACCGGCGCGGCGCCGCCACGCCCGGGCGACCTGCTCGCCGCGTGGACGCTGCGGCGGGCCCGCGACCAGGTCGAGCCCCTCGACGCACCCATCGTGCCCAGCCCGGCGCCCGTCGATGGCGCCCTGCCCGAGCCGGGCTCGCGGGCGTGGGAGTCGGCCTTCGCCACCGGCGATGCGCCCCCCGGGCTGCGCGTCGGCGGCCAGCCCCGCGAGTCGATCGACCGCTCGCTGACCCAGCTCGCCGCCGCCGACGCCTCGCGGGCCCTCACACTCGAAGACCTCCAGGACAACGGCGAGGCGGACCTGGCGGTGCAGATCGTCTCGCTGCGCGAGCGGCGGCAACGCATGCTCGAAGATATCGACCGGATCGGGGCGCTGATCGACGGGCCCAACCTCGACGCGCGAGGGCGGGCGATGATGCGGCGAAGGCTCGAGGAGGAGCGCCAGATGCTCCAGGTGCTCGAAGAGCAGATCCGCATGCTCAACGAGGCGCAAAGGGCGCGGCCCTGAGCCCTCAGAGCCGAACCCCCGAGGTCATTGCTGCTCGGGTATTTCGGCGGGGGCATCGGCGGGCATCTCGGCGGGGGAGGCGCCGGCGACGGGCACATCGGCGTCGGTGAACAACGCCTCGAAGTCGATCGGGCGGTCCTCGATCTCGACGGTCATGCCGGGCAGGGGGTCGATCACGCCCTCGGGCGAGACCCGCAGCTGCCCGATCGCGTCGAGGTAGTTGAGGATGGCGATGCGAAGGTCGGTGAGCGCCTGGTCGCGCGCGTTCTTGGCGTCGAGCATCCGTGCCTCGGAGTCGAGGCGGTCGCGGGTGTCGACCTCATCGGCGCGGAGGCGCTGTTCCTCGAGCCGTCGGTCGTTGATCTGCACCTGCGACTCGGCCAACTCAAGTCGGAACCGGGCGAGATCGATCTCACGCACCCGCCGCCGGGCGTCGAGCACGACATTGTCGGTGAACTCATCAAGGCTGCGACGCGACTGCTCGAGCCGGATGAGCGACTGGCGCAGTTGCAGCCGTTCGATGCGTCGGTCGAGCGGCAGGCTGAAGAGCAGCCCGGCCTCCCACGAAGCCTCGTCGGGGTCGAGCGCGAGCCCGCCCTCGGTTGCATCGGGGTCGGTCGGCAGCCGGATCTGGCCGGAGAGATCCAGATCGGGGAGGAGCTGATCCCTCGCGGTAAGCACGCTCCGCTGCGCGTCGACGAACTGGTCGCGACGGTTCTGGAGATCGAGCCGATAGTCGAGCGCCGAGGCCGTGGCCGCCTCGATCGTGGTCGAGGGCTCCGGGATGGAGATACGCGCACCGACCAACTGCACGGGCTGGGAGATCGGGATGCCCAGCCTGATCTTGAACCGATCGACCTGGAGGGTGTACTGCTCACGCGTACTCGCCAGCGAGCTGCGCGAGGAGACCAGCCGGTCACGCGCCTCGTTGACCTGGAACTCGGTCCGACGCCCCGCGGCATAGAGCGCCTCTTCCTGGCGTACAAAGAGCTCGAGGTTGCTCAGGAGCACCATGCGGTTCCTCAGCTCGTCGGTGGTTTGGAGCAACCGGAAGTAGTCCTGCGCGATCGAGACGAAGTAGCTCCGCCGGAAGTCCTCGTAGTCCCGCGCCGCGTACACCAGGTCGCGCTCGGCCTGGATGATGCTCTCCCGCGCGACCATCCCGGCGCCCCGCAGGAGCGGCAGGTTCGCGTCGAGCACCAGCGACGACGACTGGCGGTACTGCCCGCTCACGCTCGAACGGAGCTGCTCGGTCGCGTTCCACACCCACCGCGCCTCGACATCGCCGCCGTAGGGCAGACGCTGGGTCGCGCGGAGGCTGTTGACCACGCTCACGGCGTTGTCGAACCGGCCCTCGTCGCCCTCGCCCGAGGCCGTCAGGTTCGAGTCGGCGAACAGCCGGGGCCCCCACCGGTGCCGCTCGGTGAGCAGCCCGATGGCGTCGATGATGTAGGTCTCCTCGGCCGAGAGGTACTCCCGCCCCTGCCGCTGGGCCAGACGCAGGGCGTCGAGCAGCGAGAGCTTCAGCACATTCTCCGCCCCGATCCCCCCGGCCGTCAGGGCGTAGTTCCGCAGCCGGTCGTTGAGCCCCTCCACCACCTCGGGCGTGCCGGGCTGCCCGCGGTCGAGTTCGGTGTATTGCAGGTCGGCCGCGCCGGGGTTGGTAGTCGATGGGGTGGTGTCGTAGAGCGAACCCCGGCTCTGGGGGATCGTCGTGGCGGGCTGGATCCGCGGCTCGGTGTTGAGCCCGGTGCGGGCCGAGGACTCGCCTAGCACCTTCGCGAGGCGCCGATCGATCTGGTCCATCCCGCGGTTGCACCCCGCCGCCAGGGTGAGCGACCAGGCCGCCGCCAGCGCCGAACCATACCGAATAACATACAAACACTTGCGCTGTGCTGGGGCGATCGAGGCCATCCAACCCTCTCAACTCTCGCCATACTTGGCGTTTGTACGGTATACAAAGCAAGAACCTGGGACTGACAGTACCGAGAAACCGCGCCGATCGTTGCGGATTGCCAAACCCACTCCTATCCTTGTGGTTCCGCTTCTCCGGCGGCGGTTTGGGGTCGGTGGACCTGGAAACGCTGCCAGAACCCGAATTTCTTCCACACGGAGTGCTTATGGCATCGGTGACCTACGACGGGCGCAGCTTCATGCTCGACGGACGCAGGGTGTGGATCGCGGGGGGCTCGGTCCACTACGCCCGCCTCCCCCGCGCCGAGTGGGCCGGGCGGATCGCCGCCGCCAAGCAGGCCGGGCTCAACACCGTCGAGACCCCCGTCGTGTGGAGCCGCCACGAGTCCCGCGCCGGCCAGTTCGATTTCAAGGGCGACAACGACCTGCGGCACTTTGTCCAACTCGTCGGCGACGCGGGCATGCATGTGATCCTCCGGGTGGGGCCCTTCGTGGGGTCAGGGTATGACGCCGGCGGCCTCCCGGCCTGGCTGATCTCGCAGACCACCGTCGAGCCCCGGACCAACAGCGGCCCCTTCCTCGAAGCCTGCTCGCGCTACATCACCGCCCTGGCCGGCCAGGTCAAGGACCTCCAGGTCACCAGCCCCGGCAAGGGGGGGCCCATCCTCCTGGTCCAGAGCGAGCACGCCTGGACCTGCGGCCACGACGACCTGGCCCGGCTCTACCTGGGTGAGTTGCTCCGCTACCTCCGTGAGGCCGGCCTCAGCGTCCCGGTCATCAACGCCAACTCCCTGTGGCAGTCCGTCGAGGGCGAGATCGAGTGCTGGTCGGGCGCCGCCGACCTCCTGTCGATCTCCCGCCAGCTCGTCGAGGTCCACCCGCGCTACCCGAGGCTCATCGCCGACCTCCGGCTCGGCGAGCCCACGGTGTGGGGCAAGCCCGAGCCCGAGGCCCCGACCCCCGAACAAATCGTCCGCGCCGCCGCCGAGGCGCTCGCGGGCGTCTCGCAGTTTGTGCTCAACCCCTTCGCCGGCGGGCAGACCTTCGAGTTCTCCGGCGGACGCATGCCGCGCGACACCGAGGGGTTCATCACCACCCGCCACGACAACGGGGCGCTGGTCAAGGCGGACGGCGAGCGATCGCCCGGGTACAGCATCGTCCGTCGGCTGACCATGTTCGCAGGGCGCTTCGGCCGGGTCCTCGCCCACCTCGACCCCGACGACCGCCCCGTGGCGGTCGCGCCCTCCCTCGAGGGCGGCCCCACGGTCGTCCCCACGCGGGGGACGCAGGGCTCGGTGGTGTTCGTCTTCGGCGAGCCCCACAAGCGGGGCCGACCCGTGCAGACCGCCACACTCCTGCTCCGCGACGGCTCGACGCTCGAAACCCCGATCGGCTCGTGCGGGACCTCCTGGTGCCTGTTCGATGTCCTCATCGGCTCGCGCGCCCAGCTCGACTACTGCTCGCTCTGCGCGTTCGCCACGGTCGGCAGCGTGCTCGTCTGCTTCGGACCCGCGGGCGCGACCGGCGTGGTGAGCGTCAACGGCTCCCCGCTCGAGGCCGTTGTCCCCAGCGGCAAGACGCCCGAGATCCTCGAGCACGAGGGCGTGCGCCTCGTGATCGCCAGCGAGGAGCAGCTCGACAGTATCCAGGTCACCGACGAGGGCGTCCTGGTCGGAGTCGTCGGGTTCGACGAGGCCGGGGCGCCCATCGCCACGCCCGGCGGCAAGAACTACACCTTTCTCGCGCCGGACGGCGTGGTCTCGAAGCGCACCGCCGACAGCGTGTCGCGGCGGGGCACCCCCTCCCGGGCCCTCGCCGCCACATGGGAGGCCGCCGACGCCGCCGAGTATGTCACCGGCCAGAGCCCCCGCTACGCCGCCATCGACGGCCCGGCCGATCTGAGCAGCCTGGGCGCGCCCTACGGCTATGGCTGGTACCGCATGCGGTTCCGCTCGGCGACCGCCAAACGCGTCAAGATCGCGGCCCCGCAGTCGGCCGACCGGCTCGGGGTGTTTCTCGACGGCGAGCCGGTCGGCATGTTCGGCCGCGGCCCCGGCGCCAGCAACGAGCTCACGCTCCAACTCAAGAAGACCGACCACACCCTGGTCGTGCTCGCCGAGAACCTCGGCCGCCCCGCCGGCGGGCAGAACCTCAAGCCCCGCAAGGGCCTCTTCGGCGACCTCTACGAGCTGACGGCCTTCCGCGCGGGCCGGTCCAAGACCGTCGAGAGCACCCCGGTCGAGCTGATGAGCTACCGCGCCCCGCTGTGGGAGGTTCGGCGCGGGGATGTCACGCACCCCGAACGCGTCTCCTGGTCGTTCATCCACCGCAAGAAGAGCCCGGTCATCATCCGCCTGGGCGAGGTCGCGGTCCGCGGCCTGGTGCTGCTCAACGGCAAGCCGATCCACTTCTTCGAGCCCGGGGGCGACAACGACCTCGCGCTCGACCAGGACACGCTCAACCGCGGGAACAACACCCTGGAGTTCGCCGTCGCCGCCGACAGCGTCGCCGAGACGGACCTCGCCGAGGCGCTCGCCGAGCTGAGCCGCAACACGACATTCCTCGAAGGCAAGGACACGCTAGGCACCAAGGTCGAGTGGGCGTTCGCGCAGTGGGAGCCGCCGTCGCCCACGGCCTTTGACCCGCTGCCCAAGACCCCGCCCGCCGGGCCCATGTGGTACCAGGCCGAGTTCGAGACGCCCGAGCCCGACCGCAATGTGATCCTGACGATCGCCGGGCTCAGCAAGGGGCAGTTCTACCTCAACGGGCGCCATGTGGGCCGGTACTTCGTCGCGTCCGAGGGCAAGCCCGTCCCGCCCCAGAGCGAGTACCTCCTGCCCAGGTCGTGGATGCTCGCCGACGGGCCCAACGAGCTGAAGCTGTTCGACGAGCACGGCGGCGACCCGTCGAAGTGCTCGCTCGCCGCGGTCCGCAAGGCGGACGGCACATGACCGGCGCCGCGGGCCAGCCCGGCCGGCCGCTCTGGCAGCTCGCGGTGTCGTTCGCGGCCCGCCACCACCGCCACCACCTCCGAAAGGACGGACGAACGCCCTACGCGGCCCATGTGTTCCGCGTGATGATGACGGTGCGCGACTGCTTCGGCTGCGCCGACGCCGAGGCCCTCGCCGCCGCGGTGCTCCACGACACCATCGAGGACACCCCCGTCGACTTCGACGATATCGAGCAGGGCTTCGGGACGGGCGTCGCCGAGATCGTGGCGGCCCTGACCAAGAACATGCTGCTCCGCGAGGACGCCCGCGAGGCGGACTACGACCAACGCCTCGCCCGAGCCGACTGGCGGGCCCGCCTCATCAAGCTCGCGGATGTCTACGACAACCTCTGCGACGCGTCGACACGCGCGAACGCCGACGACGCGACCATCGACCGCCTCGCCGCCCGCTGCGTGCGGGCGATCGGCCTGGCCCGGGCCGACGCCGCGGCCCACCCCGAGACCGCACGGGCGATCGAGATCGTGCGCGCCGAGATGCACGCCCACGCCCAGGGCTGACCGCCCGACTGATCACCCCGCCGCCCGCGCGACGAAGCCCTCCGGGCTCACCTCGAACATCTCGTGCAGATCCCACTTGCCCCCGGCGTGCAGGTACGACCGCTCGGGGCCCGCGCGACGGAACCCCAGCGCCACCGCCAGGCGCAGGCTCGCGGCGTTGTCGGCCTGGATCCCCGCCAGCACGCGGTGCAGGCCCAGCCCATCCGGCAGATCGGCAAAGGCGTGTTCCAGCAGCCCCGCGAGCGCCTCGCGGGCGCAGCCCCTGCCCACCGCCGAGGGCGCCAGCCACCAGTTCGCGTCCGCCTCCCACGCCAGCCCACGCCGGATCGCGTTGAGGTTGCACGCCCCGAGAATGCCGCCCGCCGAATCCACGATCACCCGACGGCAGGCCCGCCGCGACCGCTCGCCCTCGGCCGCGAGCGCGAGCTGCCGATCGAACAGCTCGGCGTCGCCCTCGCCCGGCATGTGCAGGGGGCTGAACCGCGCAAGGTGCTCGCGGCTCTCGCGCACCACGCGGAGGAACTCGCCGCGGTCGGCCTCCACCAGCGGGCGGAGCACGAACCGCTCGGTCCGCAGCACCCCGGGCGGGGAGACCTCGATCGGGTGGGCCGGGGCCAGATCGACCCGTACCGGGCGGGCATCGCCCCGCGGCACGACGCGGACGCCGGATCTGACGCGGGATCGCTCCTCGTGTGGCATGGCTAGACCTGCTGCTCCGGCCGATCGGGATCGGGCCAATCGAGGTGATAGAACCTGCCCCGCGGCTCGTCGACGCGCTCGTAGGTGTGCGCGCCGAAGTAGTCGCGCTGCGCCTGGATGATGTTCGCGCTCACCCGGGCCGAGCGGAGGGCGTCGTAGTAGGACAGCGCGCTGCAGAACGCCGGCGCGGGCACGCCCATCGCCACCGCGTTGGCGACCGCCTCGCGCCACGAGCGGTGCCACTCGCCCACCTGGGACGCGAACGCCGGCGCCATGAGCAGGTTGGGCAGCTCGCCCCCCGCCGTGTACGCCCCGGAGATCGCGTGCAGGAGCCGGGCGCGGATGATGCACCCGCCGCGCCAGATCCGGGCGATCGAGGCGAAGTCCAGCCCCCACCCCCACTCCCGCGACGCCTCGGCCATGAGCGCGAACCCCTGCGCGTACGCGCACACCTTCGAGCAATAGAGCGCCCGCCGCACCGACTCGACGAACTGCCTCCTATCGCCCTTGAAGGTCGGGCTCGACGGCCCGCGGAGCACCGCCGACGCCGCCACGCGGGTGTC
This sequence comes from uncultured Phycisphaeraceae bacterium, assembly GCA_964372195.1. Lineage (GTDB taxonomy): Bacteria > Planctomycetota > Phycisphaerae > Phycisphaerales > UBA1924 > PNC22. The sequence continues at coordinate 2,456 of CAYJPX010000031.1, read as the reverse complement.
CTTCTGGGCGCTGATCGCCCGGGCGAACACCGCCTCGGCGATCGTCGGCGCCGGCACGCCCAGCAGCAGCGACGCCTCGCTCGTCCACCGCCCCGTGCCCTTCTGCCCGGCGGTGTCGAGCACGATGTCCACGAACGGCGCGCCGGTCCGGGGGTCGGCCTGGCCCAGGATGTCCGCGGTGATCTCGACCAGGAACGAGTCGAGCTCGGTCGTGTTCCACTCGCGGAAGACCTCGGCCATCTTCGCCGGCTCGTAGCCGAGCACGCCCTGCAGCAGCGCACACGCCTCGGCGATCATCTGCATGTCGGCGTACTCGATCCCGTTGTGCACCATCTTGACAAAGTGCCCCGCCGCCCCGGGGCCGATGTACGCGGTGCACGCCTCGGCCCCGGGCGCATCGACCGGCGCGCCGGCGGCCGCGCCCTCGACGGGCCTGCCCGTCGCCCCGTCCACCTTCGCCGCGATCGCCGTCCAGATCGGTTCCAGCGCCGCCCACGCCGCCCGGTCGCCCCCGGGCATGAGGCTCGGCCCGAACCGTGCCCCCAGCTCGCCGCCCGAGACCCCCGACCCGACGAAGAGGAGCCCCCTGGCCTTGCATGCCTGCTCACGCCGGGCGGTGTCGTCCCAGTGGGCGTTCCCGCCGTCGACGATCACATCGCCCGGCTCCATGTAGGCGGCCAGGGCGTCGATCACCGCGTCGGTGGGTTTGCCGGCCTTGACCAGGATGACCGCGACCCGCGGCCGCCTGAGGCTGGCGACAAACGACGCCACATCGGCCGCGGGGATCAGCGACCCCGGCCCGCGCCCCCGGTAGCCGGCCCCGAACGACCCGGCGGGGTGCTCGGCCAGCATCGCCTCGGTGACACCGGTGGTGCGGTTGTAGACCGCGGTGGCGAAGCCGTGGTCGGCGATATTGAGGGCCAGGTTCTGGCCCATGACCGCCAGCCCGACGACGCCGGTGTCGGCCGAGGCGGGGGATGGGGCGGGGAAGGGCATGGAGCGCACTCCGGCGCCGAGCCCCGGTCGGCGTGCCGCTGCGCTCCGCGCGCAGCACCACCCGGCGGGGTCGGCCACTCCCCGACTTATCGGTCAGAACCCGCCCCGGCGCTCGGGATCGGGCCAGGGCCGCCGACCAGGGCCCCCGCTGCCCCCGGCAAAAACACCACGAGCCCCTTGCGGGGCTCGGTGCTTGGAACTGGGGATACGGGATTCGAACCTGTACTAACTGAACCAGAATCAGTCGTGCTACCGTTACACTAATCCCCAAGCGGGTCGACCGAATGCTACCGGCTTCAACCGCTGGGGCAAGCCCCCCCGCCGAATCAAGGCGTCAGGCGGTCTGCCAGTTCGAGCCGTTGCCGGCCGAGAGATCGCGCAGCGGGCGGGCCCGCCCGTACTTCGAGGCCGGGCGTTCGGGCTGGTGCTGGGGCGCCGCGCCGGTCTTGGCGGCCTGGTCGGCGGTTTGGGCGGGGGGTGTTTGGTTATCGGACGATTGCTCGGCGACGATATCCTCCTCCGGATCGTGCAGCCGACGACGACGGGCGTCGTCGATCGACCGGTCCATCTTCCCCAGGAGCGACTTGACGCGATCGAATGAGGATTCCGACGGCTGCATACCAACCTCCCTGTCAGCAACGCCTATCGGTCGGTGTCGGGCTTCACTTGGCCGCTCCGGGCCCTTCCCCGACAGGCGGGTGCGAAGCCTTGCCGGTCGTGCCGGTTGGCGAGGCCCCCGCGTCCGACTACGCTGCCCTGTCTGCAACCCACCCCCGGGAGGCCCCATGGCGCGAGTGACCCTCACCAATGTCCGAAAGCTCTACGACGACACCGAGGCCGTCCGCGACTTCTCCCTCGAAATCGCCGACGGCCAGTTCGTCGTCCTGGTCGGTCCCTCGGGCTGCGGCAAGAGCACCACCCTCCGCATGGTCGCCGGGCTCGAGGACATCACCGAGGGCACCATCTCCATCGGCGACCGCATCGTCAACGAGGTCCACCCCAAGGACCGCGACATCGCCATGGTCTTCCAGAACTACGCCCTCTACCCCCACATGACCGTCTACCAGAACATGGCCTTCGCCCTCAAGCTCCGCAAAACCCCCAAGGACCAGATCGACCGGCGCGTCCACGAGGCCGCCAAGATGCTCGGCATCGAGGGCCTCCTCAAGCGCAAGCCCCGCCAGCTCTCCGGCGGCCAGCGCCAGCGCGTCGCGGTCGGCCGGGCCATCGTCCGCGAGCCCAAGGCCTTCCTGTTCGACGAACCCCTCTCCAACCTCGACGCCAAGCTCCGCGTCACCACACGCGCCGAGCTCAAGAGCCTCCACCACCGCCTCAAGACCACCACCATCTATGTCACCCACGACCAGGAAGAGGCCATGACCCTCGGCGATCGCATCGTCGTCATGGCCGAGGGCATCATCCAGCAGCAGGGCACGCCGTTCCAGGTCTACCGCCCCCCC
>CAYJPX010000030.1:28135-35232 GCA_964372195.1 uncultured Phycisphaeraceae bacterium | reverse complement strand
GGACCGGGAAGTGCACCATGATCTCGTTCTTGGGCTGGGCGAGGATGATCTTGACCCGGTGGCGCAGCTCGATAATGTCCGCCGCGTGCAGCATCGTGCCGACGGTCTGGAGGTAGAGATTGTCCGGGTCCTTGGGGAAGCCGAGCTCCTCAAAGATCGCGGTCTGATCCCCGGCGTGGGCGATGCTGTTGGACACGGCGGTGGTACTCATGGCTGGCCCTCTGAAGGTTCGATCGGCGGCCCCAGGATCCCTCCGCAACGGCTGCGGGACTGCCGGAAAGCGAAACAGATGATACTCTACGCATGCTCCGATTTGATGTGGGCGACCCGGATCGGCTCCACGGCAGAATCTTTGGGGATCGCCGCCCGACCGGCTCGATCGATCGAGATGCTCGACGCGAGGCTGGCCGACAGCCCGGTCGGCGGGCTGATCGTTGACCTTGAACTTGGGGAACTTGCGATCCAACTCATCGCCCGCGCGGTCGGGTCGGGGGCGGTCCGGGTGGTGGCCTTCGGGCCGCATGTCGCGGCCGACGCCCTCGCCGCGGCCCGGGGGGCGGGCGCCTGGCGGGTGATGGCCAGGGGGGCGTTCGCCGACCGCCTGCCGCAGATACTCAGGGACCTGGCCGCTCCCGGGGCCGCCGAGGATCGCGTGCCGGGTTGAGCAGCCGGGAGGGGCATTCACCCTTCATCGGGTGCGGCGTCCGGGGGCTGCAAAGAAGCTCGCCATTGGGTGTCGAGCTCTTCGAATCCGAGCCCCAGGGCCTCGCGGGTGGCCGCCTCGATCTCCGTCCCCTCCGCGAGAAGCCGGACCCACTGGTTCCGCGGCGACCGCCCGAACCGCTCGGAGATGTACCCCAGGAACTGGTGCCCCTGCGTGTAGACATGCCCCTGGAGGTTCGGGGGCGTCTTGCGAAAGTCGGCCATGTCGGCCCAGTCGGCGAGCCGATCGGCCTTCGCCCAGGCGCGGACGACCTCGTCGACGCGGTCGCGTCCCCCGCGCCCGGCGTACTTCTCCGCGGCAAGCTCGGCGACGCCCTCGGCGGCCCACCAGGGGATGTTGTTGCTCGCGTCGGGGCTATAGGTAAATGTCGCCACATGGCCGTACTCGTGGGCGAGCACATTGCGCAGCCCCCGCACCCCCATCCGTGGGTCGGCGATGATCTTGATCGCCTCGCCAGGCTCGTTCCAGCCGCCCAGCGGGTCGGTGTACGACAGATAGATCGATTCTTGCAGGTGCCCCATGTCGGTGTACAGCTTGATGACCTGCGGATGGTCGAGGCGCGACTCGAACCCCTCGTCCACATGCTCGCGGATCTCGGGCATCACCTCGATCACCTTCATCGCCGTGTCGTGGAGATCCTCCTCCAGATAGAGGACAAAGTTCTGCCCGTCGGCCGAGGCGATCGTGCTCCACGCCTCGCCGGCGAAGAGCCAGTCTCCGGACTCGGCGAGCGTGAACCTGGCGGGGAACTCGACATGGCGCTCGCGCCCCTCGGGCAGTTGCCACGAGATGCGCAGGTCGGCGGTCCGGGCGCCCTCCGCGGCGTACTCATCCGTCGCGAGCGGGGAGGTGAGCTCCATCTCGCACGACTCGGGCGTGTGCCCGGCCAGGTCGGCCGCCCAGTTGATCTGCTCGCGGGCCCACTCGGCCTCGCTCTGGTCGATGCAGGCGAGGTACCCCTCGGCATCGGCCGCGAGGACCGCGGCCTCCATCCGGTCGAGCAGGGCGGCGATCGCGGCGTCATCGTCACCGGCGAACGCGGCGGGCGAGACAGTCAGCAGGGCCGAGACGATCAGGCGGGGGATGGTGCTCATGGGGGAAGCATACCGCGACGGGCCGCGAGGCCGAAGCGGCGGGTCGCGGTAGTATGGGGCCATGCGGCCCGGAGCGAGCATCGTCCTCGGGGGATTGGGTGGGCTCGCGTGCTTCGCGGCGGCGGCCGTCCCGCTCAGTTGGGCGAGGCTGTTTGTCGTGCGGGAGGGCTACCGGCTGGCGGAGTTCGTGGGCGTCATGGACGCCGGCGGGTCACTGGGCGGGCAGGTGATGGGGTTCAACTACCAGCGTGACCCGTCGTGGGTACACGGGGCGGTGTGGTTTGCCGCCACGCTGGTGGTGTTCGGGCCCGCGGTGGCGGCGGTGTTGGCGTTGGCGACACCCGGCGGGGTCCGGGGGCGTCAGACGCTCTGCGGCCGGTGCGGGGGCGTGCTGCGAGGGCTGACCGAGCCGAAGTGTCCGCACTGCGGTGGGGGGTTCGGCTGATGCGGCCGGCGCGGTGGGTGTTCCTCAAGCGTGTGCTGCCGGCGGCGGTGTGCTTTGCCGTCGTGCAGGAGTCGCTCCTCCGCGCGTACGAGTGGGACCTTCGGTCGTGGGTCACGCGGCACGGCGAGGCCGCGGGTTGCGGGGTTATGCGATCGGGGCCGTACTTCATCGGGCGCTCGGGCCCGTTCATCGGCGAGGACCTCAAGCACGACGCGTGGAACTTCGCGTGGCGTCATGTCGGGCTGGCGGTGTCGAGCGCGGCGGGGCTGGGCGCGGCGGCCGGCGTGTACACGGTGTGCGCGTGCGGGCTGGGCCGGACCCGGCTCTTTGGGTATCGGGGCCCGACCCGCTGCGGGGTGTGCGGCTACGCCCTCGCGGGGCTCACCGAGCCGCGGTGCCCGGAGTGCGGCCGGGCGATCTAGCGGGCGCGGGGGTGCGGCTTGCCGCGTCCGCCGGAGGCCTTGCCCGATTTGGCATACGAGGGCTTGCCGTAGGAGGGCTTCCCGGGCTGGCCCCGACCGGGAGAGGCCGAACGACGGGCGGGCGGGCGCGGCTGGCTGGCGCCGGAGGCGGACTGGGACTCGCGGCGTTCGCCCTCCGGCTCGCCGGGCATGAGCGCGGCGAGCTTGGGCAGGTCGGGCAGCGGTGCGACGGCGGTGATGGGCTTGCCGGTCAGCCGCTCGATCTGGCGGAGCAGCGGCCGCTCCTCCTGGTCGCAGAACGCGATCGCTGCCCCGGTCGCGCCCGCGCGCCCGGTGCGGCCGATGCGGTGGATATACGCCTCGGGCTCGTGGGGCAGATCAAAGTTGAAGACATGCGAGATGTCGTCGATATCCAGGCCGCGGGCGGCGACATCGGTCGCCACCAGCACGCGGGACTTGCCCGCGCGGAACCCGTCGAGGGCCCGCTGGCGCTGGCTCTGCGACTTGTTGCCGTGGATCGAGTCGGCGGCGATGCCCGCGAGGTTGAGCCTGCGGGTGACCTTGTCGGCCCCGTGCTTGGTGCGGGTGAAGACCAGGGTGCGCTCGATCTCGTGCTCGCCGATGAGGTGGTGGAGCAGCGACTGCTTCTGGTCGCGCCCGACCATGTACACCGACTGCTCGATCAGCGGGGCCGCCGAGGCGACGGGGGTGACGGTGACGCGCACCGGGTTGGTGAGCAGCGAGTCGGCGAGGGCCTTGATCTCGCGGGGCATGGTCGCCGAGAAGAGCATCGTCTGCCGGTCGGTCGGGAGCATGGCCGCGATCTTGCGGATGGGGTTGATGAACCCCATGTCGAGCATGCGGTCGGCCTCGTCGAGGACGAACATCTCGACCTCGCAGAGGTCTATGATGCCCTGGTCGATGAGGTCCATGAGGCGGCCGGGGGTCGCGACGAGGATGTCCACGCCGCGGCCGAGGGCCTTCTCCTGGCGGTGCTGGCTCACGCCGCCATAGATCGCGGTGTGTCGCAGCCGCGTGTGGCGGCCGTAGGTGGCGAAGCTGTCGGTGATCTGCCCGGCCAGCTCGCGGGTGGGGCTGAGGATGAGTGCGCGGGCATAGTGGTAGCCGCGGTCGTTGGCGACCCCGGCCTCGTGGAGCTTGTGGAGGATGGGCAGGGCGAAGGCGGCGGTCTTGCCGGTGCCGGTCTGCGCACAGCCGAGGATGTCCCGGCCGTCGAGTGCCGGCGGGATGGCCTGGGACTGGATGGGCGTGGGGGTCTCGTAGCCCTCGTCACGCACCGCGCGGAGGATCTGCGGCGAGAGGGCCAGCTCGGAGAACAGCGAGACGCCGGGCGTGGCGATCGTGTCGGCGATGGGCGAGGCCTCGGCGGCGGTCGGCTCGACGGGCGTGTTGTCGGCGTGGTTGGCCTGGGCGCGGGGGGCGCGCTGCTGGTGGGGGTTGAACTTGCCGCGGTTCTTCTTGGGCCCGCGGGCGTTGGGGTTGCCCTGGGGCGAGCCGGGGCGGCGGTTGTTGCGGTTGTTGGCGGTGGTGTGGTTGGGGGTAGACAAAGTGATCGATCTCCGAGTGCCACCGGCGCACAGCGGCGTCGGGGGCGAGTGTGTGTTGGGCGTGTCCTGTGCCCGGCCGTGATGTGGCTTGGGGACGGGGGCCGAACTGGGTGGAGCGTCGTCGCGGGGGCCGGTGAACCATCACCGGGCGGAGAGGACGCTGCCGACAGATTCCCAGATTGGTCCTCCCGGCACGCATCGCGTGCCTGTGTGGGAGGGCTGAGGCCACCGGCTTGTACACGGATAGTAGGCCGGGGAAACGGCCGCCCCGCCGGGACCCCTCGGATTGTCGCTGAGAGTCGTTATCCGGACACGACCGACGCCGGGCCTGCACCGGGTGGCGCTGGGTGCGGTGCGGGGTGGGTCAGAACGGGGCGATGTCGTCGTCGTCCTCGAAGTCGTCGGGCCCGCCCCCATCGCGGAACTCGGCGACCGGGCCGGCTTTCTGGCCCGGCGAGAAGCCGGGATGGTCGGCGACGGGCCGGGTGTGGACCACGGGGACGGCGCCGCCGGCGGCCTGCGAGGGCGAGGCGTAGTCGTTGAACCCCCCGCCGAACCCCGCGCCGGCGTACCCCTCGGCCTGGCTCGCGTGGTGGTGGGGGTCGTGGCTCTTGAAGCGGGTGGTCTTGCTGTCCCAGGTGAACTTGACCGTGCCGGTCGGCCCGTTGCGTTGCTTGGCGATGATGAGCTCGGCGACGCCGATCTTGTCCTCGTTATCGGGGTCGGCCATCCACTCCTCGTCGCCCTTGTGGTAGTACTCCTCTCGGTGGAGGAGGGCCACCACATCGGCGTCCTGCTCGATCGAGCCGGACTCGCGGAGGTCGGCCATGCGGGGGCGGTTGCCCTCGCGCTGCTCGGTGCCGCGGTTGAGCTGGGCGAGACACACCACCGGCACGCTCAGCTCGCGGGCGAGGGCCTTGATGCCGCGGGAGATGGTGGCGACCTCGACCTGCCTGCTCTCACGGGCGGCGGTGGGGCTGGTGAGGAGCTGGAGGTAGTCGATGATGATGACCTGCACGCCGAACTGGCTGACCATGCGTCGGGCGCGGGCGCGGAGCTGGAGGACGGTGAGGGCGGGGGTGTCGTCGATATAGATGGGCGCCTCGTGCAGCTCGCCGCAGGCGGTGTTGAGCCGGTTCCACTCGTCCATGCCCATCTGGCCGGTGCGGAGGTGGTGCAGGTCGATGCCCGACCGCGCCGAGATGAGCCGCTGGGCGAGGGAGCCGCGGGACATCTCGAGGCTGAAGATGGCGACGGCGGCGGGCTTGCCGACGGGCGCCGACCAGGGCGTGCCGCCGCCGAAGGCGACCTGCTCGGCGAGATTCAGTGCCCACGCGGTCTTTCCCATTGAGGGTCTCGCCGCGAGGATGATCATCTCGCCGGCCTGGAGCCCGCTGAGCATGCGGTCGAGGTCGGGGTAGCCGGTGGGGACGCCGGTGAGGCCCTTGCCCTCGAGGGCCTCGAGGCGTTCGATCTCTTCCTGGAGGATGTCGGCGAGGGCGGCGACATCGCGGATGCTCTTGTCGTGGGAGATCTCGAAGATCTCGGCCTCGGCCCGGTCGAGCAGGGTGGCGACGCCGTCGGGCCCGAGCTGGCCGACATTGTGGGCGTCGTAGATGATCCGCCATGAGGCGTCGATGAGGGCGCGGAGGCGGTGCTTGGATGCGATCAGTTTGGCGTAGTGGGGCGCGTTGACCGCAGACGGAACACTCTCCGCGAGGTTCTTGAGATAGTCGACGCCGCCCACATCATCGAGCTGTCCCCGATCGCGGAGCAACTCCAGCAGCTGGATTGCGTCCCACCCCTCATGAATGTCGTAGAGCTCAAGGATGGCCTTGAAAACCATCCCGTGGCGTTCGCTATAGAACACTTCGGGCTTGTCAGCCCATGGGAGGATCTCCGCGACCATCTTGGGGTCGAGGATTAGGGATCCGAGCAGTGACATTTCTGCTTCAGGAGCGTGCGGAGGAAGTGCCTCCAGCAGTTCGCGCAGCAAATCTGCACTGCTGAGGCGATCCGCGTCCCGCTCCGTTCGGCGCGAGTTCAGTTTGGTATCGAAAGCAGCCACTGCCTGTACTCTTTTCGATTGGGACCACGAGCGTGCACAAATGCCAGTCCCTGAACGCGCGATCCACAGCCAGATTCGCTAGTGAACAGTGGACCCACCGATTGTCCACATTTTTTCGTCGAGAGCAAATGTAGGCGCACCGACACTACGGTCTGGCCGATGAGTACCCTTTCCCATGACCACCCTCGGCCCCTTCGACGCCGGGCCCTCGTTGCCCGACCCGCTGCCCGAATCGCCCTTCGGGCTCTTCCAGGCCTGGTTCGACGAGGCCCGGGAACGGGGCACCTCGCCCAACCCCAACGCGATGACGCTCGCGACGGTCGGTCCCGGCGGGCGGCCTTCGGCCAGGGTCGTGCTCTGCAAGGGTCTGGACCCCGAGGCTGGGACGGTGACTTTCTTTACCAATCTCGGCTCGCGGAAGGGGCGCGAAATTGAGGGGAATCCCCTGGTCGCGGCGGTGTTCCACTGGGACGCCCTGGAGCGCCAGGTCCGGCTCGAAGGGCGTGTCGAGCGGGTGACCGACGCCGAGGCGGACGCGTACTTTGCCACCCGGGCGTGGGAGAGCCGGATCGGCGCCTGGGCCAGCCGGCAGAGCGAGCCCTTGGATTCCCGCGAGACGCTGCTCCAGCAGGCCGCCGATCGGATTCTGGAGCTCGACCTCGACATTGCGGCGGCGGTGCGGGGAGATCCGGTGGTGATCCCCCGGCCCCCCTTCTGGGGGGGGTACCGGCTTCTGGCGGGTCGGGTGGGGTTGTGGGTGGGGGGGGCGGGGGGGG
>CAYJPX010000030.1:0-28125 GCA_964372195.1 uncultured Phycisphaeraceae bacterium | reverse complement strand
CGCCCCGCGCCGGCCCGCGGGGGGGGGGCGGGGGCCGGGCCCCCCCGGGGCGGATGCACGACCGGGCGGCATGGGAGCGGGACTTCTCTCGGGCCAGCGGGAAGGATGGCGGCCCATCGCAATGGTCGGCCTGCCGACTCCAGCCCTAACCCCTGGTGCCCCTCAAGGCGATGCCGGGGGTCGCCGATGAGTCCTGGGTGGGATCCCCCAGGGCCTTGAGCGGCGGCCCGATGCCCCGGGGGCTGATCCCGCGAGGGCGAGAGTTGGAGCGTCGGATGAAGGCCCGCAGTGAACTGACAGCCGGCGAGCTCGCCGATCTCTACAAGGAGATCGATCGTCGGCTGGATTCGATCGGGATCGAGACGCAGCCGGCGGTGGCGACGAGCATTCTGGAGCTGACCCAGAACCCCGACGCGGGGATGCAGGACTACGCGAAGATCATCCGCAACGACGCGGGGCTGACCGGGCGGCTGATCCGGCTGTCGAACTCGGCGTTCTTTGCCCAACGCAAGCCGGTGACGAGCATCGACCGGGCGTGCGTGCTGCTGGGGATGGAGCGGGTCCGGTCGGTGGCGCTGGGGTTCTATCTCTCGCGGGCCGCCGCGACGGACACGGGGGGCAAGATCTCGCGTGAGGTGTGGGGCCAGTCGGTGTTCCGGGGGTGTCTGGCGGCGGAGGTCGCGAGGAGCGCGGCGCCCGAGATCGCGGCCGAGGCGTTCGTGGTGGGGCTGATGCTCGACGCGGGTGTGCCGCTCGTCCACCAACTTCTCGGGGTGGCGTTCGACGCGTTGTACCTCGAGGGGTTCCCGCCGACGAAGAGCTTCAATATCGAGTTCTCGCAGCACCCGTACACGCATGTGGATGTGATCACCACGCTCTTGCGTCGGTGGAAGTTCCCCGACCTGCTCAGCAAACCGATCTCGTGGCACCACACGCCCCCGCCCAGGACCATCGGCCCCCGGGAGCCGCTGTCGGCGTTGCACCGGATCGCGTACTATGTGGGCGCGGTGGCGCTGAAGGAAGATGGCACCCCGGTGCAGCAGCTGCCGCTGGCGTCGAGCGCGGCGACGCACCTGGAGATGGACAGCACCACGCTCCGCGGCGTGGTGTCGCGTGCGTCGGATGAGTACGATGTCGTGCTCGATCTCTTCGCCGATGTCGCCGACCCGGTGCTCAGCGCCGACCTCGAGACCCGGGTGCACAACCAGCTGATCGGCACCCTCGACGACCGGATGGGCAAGGAGCTGGCCGACGACACCAGGCCGGGGCCGCAGCAGTTCAGGCTCGGCGGGTTCCTCGTCATGCTGCGTCCCGAGGAGGCGGGCCAGGGCTCGGCGTTCACCTATGACTCGGCGGGCCAGCCGCTCTCGACCTACCGGTTCGTCTTCGCGCAGGAGACGCCCGGCTCGCTGCGGACGGCGCTGGGCCTGGAACCGGACGCGGCCGACGATGTCGACGCGGTCGGCGAGTACCTCAGGTATTTGGCGGCGTAGGGGGGGTGGCGACAAGTCGCGCCGGCGACGACCACTTCCTTGCATGTCGGCATACCCGCGGCTGGTCTGTTCTCAATCGGGCGCCTACCCTTGGCGCATGCGCGAGGTGTCCGCGCTGGCGCGACCTCGCGAATTCGCGAAGGGAGCCAACAGATGAACGCGGTGCGTGGCGCAGCGGGTCGGTCTTTGCCGGCACGCTATGGTGTGCTCGTGGGTGCGGTGCTCGTGCAGCTCATCCTGGGGACGGTGTACGGGTACAGCATTTTCTGGCAGCCGTTGCGGGGGGAGGTCTTCCCGCCGGTGGTGACCCTCGCCGAGCGGCCGGCGGAGGCGGCGCAGCCGGCTCCCACGCCGGGGACCGCGCTCGCGCCCCTGGTGGTCGCCGACGAGCGGGCCCGCGACGCGGCGTTCGCCCGGCAGGAGGGACGCCTCAAGTACGCGTTCTCGATCTGCATCCTCTCGTTCGCCGGCGTCATGGTCTTCGCCGGGCGGGTGCAGGACCGCGTCGGGCCCCGCGTGCCCGCGTTGGTCGGCGCTGCCCTGCTGGGCCTGGGCTTCGCCATGGCCGGGTTGATGGAGCACGGGTTTATCTATGTGCTGGCCCACGCGGTGCTGTGCGTGGCGGCGGCTCTGGTGCTCGTGGCGCTGTGGCGCTGGCTGGGCGGGGGGGTGCTCGGGCTGGGCAAGCGGCCGCTGCTCGCGGGGGGCGTCGTGATCGGGCTGGCGGTGGTGGCGGTCGGCGTGCTGCTGGGCGAGCGGTATGTGGGCAAGCTCGGCGCGGCCGATCGCCTGGTCCTGCTCTGGGGCACCATCGGCCTGCTCGCCGGCGCGGGGATCGGGTTTGCCTATGTCTGCCCGATCGCGGCCCTGGTCAAGTGGTTCCCCACGCGCAAGGGCCTGGTCTCGGGCATCGCGGTCGCGGGCTTCGGGTTCGGGGCGTACCTCTTCAAGGGACGCACGCTCGGGGCGCTGGGGTATATCGAGCAGCACGGCATCACCGACTTCTTCCTCGTGCACGCCCTGGTGTGCTTTGTGGGGGTGGGGATCGGCGCGATGCTGCTGCGCAACCCGCCCGATGTCGCCGCGGCGCCGGGGGCCGCCGCCCGGCCCGAATCGGCGTGGAGGGCGACGCTGCGCAGGCCCGCGTTCTATGTTCTGTGGCTGATGTTCTTCTCCGGGGCGATGGCCGGGCTCATGGTGATCGGCATCGTCAAGGTGTTCGCCGGCGAGCAGCTCGTCGCGGCCGCGGGCGGGGCGTTGACCGACGAGGGGACGCGCGAGCTGCTGCTCAAGGGCGCCGCGGCGGTGGGCTGGCTGGCGATCTTCAACGCCGTCGGGCGGGTCGTGTGGGGCTGGGTCTCGGACATGATCGGCCGCACGCCGGCGTTCGTGGCGATGTTCCTGCTCCAGGCGGCGATGATGTTCGTCCTGGGCCGGATGCACACGGAGGTCTCGATCGCGGTGGCGGCGTCGCTGGTGGGGTTCAACTTCGGCGGCAACTTCGCGCTCTTCCCCTCGGCGACGGCGGACCTCTTCGGCTCGAAGAACCTCGGCGCGAACTACGGCTGGGTGTTCACCAGCTACGGGATCGCCGGCGTGGTCGGCATCGCGGCGGGGAACCTGGCCAAGTCGGCGACCGGGTCGTACGCCGCGGCGTTCGCGGTCGCGGGCGGGCTGTGCCTGCTCAGCGCCGGGCTGGCGGTGGGCCTGGCGATGACCGGGCGGCGTGCGGGGGCGATCACGGCGACCGCGCAGGCGGGGCCGCGGGCGGCGGCGGCTTGAGGAGGTGCGGGGTGGGGTGCGGGCTCGCCGCGGGCGGGGGCGTTCACAAATAGCAAATGGCAAATGGCAAATAGCAAATCGAGGCACATGCGGCGCTGGGCAACCGGGTTGTTCGCCGCGTTCCGGTTGAACACAGAGACACAGAGACACAGAGAGAAGGCAGGAAACCAATACTCGCCACACTGTCTTTCTCTGCGCCTCTGTGTCTCTGTGTTGAGCTGCCCTTGCTGCCTTCCTCCGCGTGCTCCGCGATCTCCGCGGTGAACGCCGCACCGAGAAAAGCCATGCTTGCGCCAAGGCCTCTGACGGGTGTCACCGCGACGGTTGGGGCGCCGTGAGCGCGTAGGTAGCGAAGCTGGCGAGCCAGTGGGTGCGGTTGTAGTCGCCAGTGGCCAGGGCGGCCAGGCCGGCGCGGAGGTGGGTGGCGGCGAGGGCCTCGAGCGCGGGGCGGTGCGGGGCTTCGGGCCGGAGCGCTGCCGCGATGGCGTCGAGCATCCATGCGCGGCTGAGGCAGAGGCCGTCGAGGTGCGCGAGGCGGCCGTCGGCGGGGTCGCGGGCGGGCACCGGCGCCAGGGCCGCCGCCCCGGCGGCGAGCAGCGCGGGCAGCGCCCGGTCGAGCCAACGCTCGAACTCGGCTTGCGGGAGCGCGCGGCGCATGAGGTCCGCGGCCGCGAGGCCGGGGGAGAGGAAGTCCTCGCCCGAGGGCTCGAACGCGAACGGCCACGGCGCATCGTCGGCGTGGAGGCGCAGGGCGTGCCCCGTGATGGCGGCGGCCGCGACGGTGCTGTCGGTGGCGCGGGCCCAGTCGAGGGCCAGCCCCATGGCGAAGGCGCTCTGGCTGTGAACGCCTGTGCGGACGGGGTGGGTGAGGTTGGCGAACCAGGTGATGAGGTGGTCGGCGCAGAGGATCGCGAGCGGTTGGAGGGCGGTGCGCCAGCGGGCGGCGTCGGGGCCTGGGTGGTCGAGGAGTTCGGCGTCGAGTGTGAGGAGCCAGGCCAGGCCGTAGGGGCGTTCGTAGGCGGGGCGGGTGGAGAGGTATGTGGTTTCGACGCCGAGGTTTTCGGGGGTGAGGTTTTGGTGGAGGGCGGCGAGGGCCTCTGATTGCCAGGTGGCGGGAGGGGCGAGGCTTGGAGAAGAAAGAGGGGGCCCAGAGTGCCCCGCCCCGGAGTCGGGCATCGAGGCCGCAGCGCGGATGAGCCTGGCGAGGCACCAGTGGGAGTGGACGGCGGAGTGCCAGTCGTAGCAGCCGTAGAAGGCGGGGTGGAGCTGGCGAGGCGTGCCGGCGTCGGCGTCTGACTCCATCGCGTGGGCGATCTGGTTGGGATACTCGCGGGTGATGCCGGCGAGGGCGGTCTCGGCGAGCTGGGCGGCGAGGGTTGGGGTGAGGGAGGGCACGGGGGAGGGTAGTGGGGGTCTGCGATTTGCGATTTGCGATTTGAGGTTTGAGATTTGAGGTTTGAGATTTGAAATTTCAGATATCAGATTTGAGGGCAAGTGTCAGCAACCGTCGGTCACTCGGAGTGACAGCGTTCGTCGGTCACCCGGCTGACGCACGGCTCGGAGAGCCGTGCCGCCAGGAGAGCCGTGCCACCTTCAGAACCGCTTGTGCGTTGGTCGCTCGCTCGGCCCGCGGACGCCGAGGATGGCCCGGGCGAGCTTGAGGTCGATGGGGTGGGTGATCTTGAGGTTGGCCGCGTCGCCCTCGACGATGACCACCCGCTCGCCGAGGCGCTCGACCAGGCCCGCATCGTCGGTGCTGGTCAGGTCGGCCTGGGCGTAGGCACGGCGGAGCAGGTCGGCCTCGAAGACCTGTGGCGTCTGCACCGTCACCGTGTGCGCACGGTCGAGGGTCTCCGCCACCGCCCGCAGGCCCGGGCCCTTGCGCTCGGCGCCCAGGATGGCGGCCAGGGGGTCGGAGGCGTCGTCGGCGAGGGGCTCGGCGGCGACACGCTTGATCGTGTCGGTGATGTCGAGCCCGGGGGCCACGGCCGGGTGCCGGGCCGCGGCGTCGAACAGGCGGTCGAGCAGTTGCTCGTTCACGCAGGGGCGGGCGGCGTCGTGCACCGCGATGTGCGTCGCGTCGGCGGGGACCGCGTCGAGGGCGGCCTTGACGGTCTGCCAGCGGTGGGTCTCGCCGCCGCGGACGAGCTGGACGCCCAGGATCATGAGCTTGTCGGCGTGGCGCATCTTGAACTCGGCGAAGGCGGCCTCGTCGTGCGGGCCGGCGACGATGACGGGGGCGAGGGTCCGGTCGGGGGCGTCGTAGTTGGTGAAGGCCTCGATGGTGCGGTGGAGGACTGGGCGGCCGCCGAGGTCCTCGTCGAGCTTGGAGCGGGGGCCCTCGAAGCCGGCGGCCTCGGTGTATCGCCGGCTGAACCCGGCGGCGGGGATGATGATGGCGATCTTCATGGGGGGAGGGTACCGCGCGGAGCGAGCGCGCAACGCCGCCCGCCGGGAGGGTGACCGGCGGGCGGCGCAGAGGAGGATCGTGGATGGTGCGGGGTGCGGGCTATCGACGCCGACGGCTCGCCAAGGCGCCCAGGCCGAGGACCGCCAGCACGCCGGGCGTCGGGACGGTGGTGATGCGGGCGTTGTCGATGCCGACATCCCAGTTGGCCAGGAAGGCGAAGTAGGTGGGGTTGATCCACCAGAACTCGACGCGATCGACGCTGCCCATGACATCCGCCCAGGTCACGCCGGGTCGGAAGTTCTCCGAGTCGCCCACCCAGCCCCCCTTCCATCCGGCGGGGAGGTCGTTGGCGTTGGCGGGGACATCGAAGAGGTACTCCTTCCAGCCCTGGCCCGGGAGGGGCACCTCGGGGCCG
Organism: uncultured Phycisphaeraceae bacterium; assembly: GCA_964372195.1. Taxonomy (GTDB): domain Bacteria; phylum Planctomycetota; class Phycisphaerae; order Phycisphaerales; family UBA1924; genus PNC22. The sequence continues at coordinate 22,025 of CAYJPX010000030.1, read as the reverse complement.
ACGAAGTAGGTGTAGTCATCGTCCTCGACATCGTCGGTGCCCTGGGTGTCGCGGAGGAGCAGGGAGAACTCGAAGCCGACCGGATCGCCGAAGTCGCGGTGATAGGTGATGGCATCGACGCCGATCTGGGTGACACCCATGGCGCGGTAGTCGCCGACGAACGGCCCCTGGGTCGCCTTGGCCTGGGGGGCGAAGGTGTCGTACTGGCTCTGGTGCAGGTAGCGCCCGGGGTTGCCGCCGGTCTGCTCGATGGTGTCCCCGCCCTGGATGAAGTGCCACCCGCCGGCGTTGGAGCCGTCCTCGAAGGTGTCGGTGAAGACATCGGCGTGGGCGATTGTCGCGGCGGCCGCGATGGTCGCGGCGGAGATCATGGGGTGCATGGACGCCTCCTTGTGGCTTGTCTCTCTCGGTGGAGTCGAACGCTCGACCCGGCCGGTCCTGTTCCGCCGGGTCGGACCCGGCGGCCGGTGTCGTTGGTTATACCGCTGTCCGCACGGGGAGTCGAGGGAGTTTCCAGGAAACCGCAAGGAAACTGGCAATTCCAGAAAAAACCCCTCTGAAGACCGCACCAGCCGCTATGGTGTGGACATGGCCGAGACCGAACAGATCCTGCCCAATTCCATCCCGGACGGCCCAGGCGGCCCCGAGGGCACGCCGCCCCCGGACCGGCTGGAGGTGCGGATTGTCCGGGCGGGGGAGTGTCTGCTGGCGGGGCTGGGGTCGGTGCTCGACGCGATGCCGGACGCCCCGCGCGGGCCGCAGGCGTTGGCCCGGCGGCTGGGGATCGACAAGGTGCTCGCCAGCCGGCTTCTGGCGGCGGTCCGGAGCGCCGACCCGCTGTTCGTGGTGCACCGGGCGCCGGGTCCCGAGCCGCTGCGCCGGACCATTGACGCCGCGGGGAAGCAGGGGGTGGACCGGGGGCTGCTCACGGCGGCGCGGGAGGCGGTGGACGAGTTCGAGCGGTTGATCCGGGAGGAGGCCGGGGACCGGGCGAGCCTGGACGCGATCGTGTCGGCGTGGCTGCCGGCGGCCCGCCGGGAGTTTGAGCTGCGGCGCAAGCAGTCGGCGTACAAGGCGATGAGCCACCTGCGCGGGGCCGCGGCGCGGGTGATCATGGCGACGGCGATGGTGGCGCCGAACGAGGGCGACCCGGAGCGCCTGGATGTGGTGTGGCTGAACGGGCTGTTCGGGGCGGTGCGGCTGCGGGCGCGGGCGGGGGTGAGGATCGCGTCGAGGCGGTTCGCCAGTGAGCCGGGCGCCCGTCGGCCGGAGACGCTGGGCGGGGGGCTGATCGGGGACATGGCCGACGCGCGGCTGGATGAGTTCTGCTCGACGCCCGTGCCGGAGTTCAGCGTGGATCGGGCGGGGGAGAGCGTGCACTACTCGCTGGGGTGCCGTGGCTATGGGCCGCGGTCGGCGGTGGACCTGGTGATGGCGGAGGTGAACCGCTCGGAGATGCGCCGCACGGTGGCGTCGGGTTCGGGGCGGAAGGGGTACATGTTCGCGGAGGTGTCGATCCCGGCGGAGGTGCTGCAACTGGATGTGTTTGTGCACCGCGGGGTGTACCCGGGCTCGGACCCCGAGGTGCGGGTGTACGACACCTCGTTCGAGGGGGTTGCGGACGCGAACGACCGGGCGAGGGACATCGATGTGCTTGATGTGCTTGAGCAGGCCGAGCCGCTGGGGGAGGGGCTGAGTTCGTGCCGTTCGGGGGATGTGCCGCGGTACTTGGAGCTGGTGCGGCACGCTTGCGCGCGGCTGGGTTGGGACGGCGGGGCGTTCCGTGGGTATCGGTGCCGTGTGGAGTATCCGATCTATGGGTCGCAGGTGGCGATGCTGTTCGATCCGCCGTCGGAGGGGCGCGGGTGATGGACCCGCGTCGACCCGGGCTGGCTCCCTGTCAGGGTGGCTGCAGGCGGCCGGCGCGGGGCGACGGGCGGCCTTACCCAGATTGACGCCCCGGAGGTGCTTGGTCCCGAGGACCGTGTCCGGGGATGTGCAACTTCAGCTTGCAATGGGGGAGGGGTCGTGCCCGTTGGGCGCGTGTGCTATCGTGGGGCAGCGATAAAGGACACAGCCATGAAGAAACGACGCCCCACTCGCCGAGCCTTTGCGCATTTTGTCCCGCTGGTGTTGATCGGGTTCCCGATCGCCGGCGGGGTAGCGCTGACCGCCGTGAAGGTGATGGAGGAGCCGGAGGACATATTCCCGCCGGTGCCCGTGCCGATCGAGAACCCGATCACTGAGGAAAAGCGGATCCTCGGGAAGATCCTGTTCTGGGATGAGCAGCTCGGGAGCGACGGGACGATGGCGTGCGGGACCTGCCACCGTCCGGCGGCGGGAGGGACCGATCCGCGGGTGGGGATCAACCCCGGGCCGGACGGCGTGCCGGGGACGCCGGATGACCGGCGCGGGTCGCCGGGGGTGGTGCACGCGGACGGGGACGACGAGTACGCGCCGGTGCAGTTCTTTGGGCTGCGGCCGCAGGTGACGAGTCGGCAGGCGCCGCCGCACATCCTGGGGATGTACGCGGTGGACACCTTCTGGGATGGCCGGGCGCGGTCGGCGTTTGTCGATCCGGAGACGGGGGAGATCGCGGCGGCGGCGGACGCGGCGCTGGAGAGCCAGTCGGTCGGGCCGCCGATGTCGACCGCGGAGATGGCCCACGAGCAGTACAACTGGGCGGAGCTGCGCAGCCGGATCACCGCGGCGCGGCCGTTGGCGTTGGCCGACGAGTTGCCGCCGGATGTGGCGGCGGCGCTGGCGGGGGACCCGACCTACCCGGAGTTGTTCGCGGCGGCGTTCGGCGATGGGGCGGTGACGGCGCGGCGGATCGCGTTCTCGATCGCCACCTATGAGCGCACACTCGTGCCCAACCAGGCGCCGCTGGACCGGTTCCTGGATGGGGACACCGGGGCGATGACCCAGCGGCAGCAGAACGGGTTCAACATGTTCCTGGGCTCGGCGTGTGCGTCGTGCCACCCGCTGCCGTTGTTCACCGACCACCAGTTCCGCAATGTGGGTGTGCGGCCGGTGGCCGAGGACATCGGGCGTCAGGCGGTGACGGGCGACCCGGCCGACGCGGGCAAGTTCAAGGTGCCCAGCCTGCGGAACCTGGGGCTCAAGAACCGGTTCATGCACAACGGGATGCACCAGACCGTGCAGCAGGTGTTCGACTTCTATGCGCATCGCAACGGGCAGCTCCCGTCCACGGACAACCTCGACCCTTTGTTCCAGAATCCGATCAACTTCCCGCCGATGGCCGAGCAGCAGATCGCCGACTTCCTGCTGAACGCGCTGACCGATCCGCGCGTGGCCAACGAGGAGTTCCCGTTTGACCGGCCGCAGCTGCACAGCGAGCGGCCGCGGAACCCGGAGGACCTCGGCGGCGGCATCCCCGGTTCGAGCGGCCAGGTGCCGGTGATCATCGCGAACCGCCCGCCCTACTTGGGCAATCAGTGGTTCCAGGTCGGGCTCGATCGGGCGTTGGGGAACACGCAGGCGTGGGTGGCGGTGTCGGCCAGCCCGCCGGTGGGGGGCGAGATCGAGGCCGATGAGTTGCTCGGGCCGATCGCGGTGGGGGGGAACGGTGTGGACCGCGGCTTCGCGACGGGCGACTACCCGATCGCGATGGACCCGGCGCTCGACGGGACGGTGTTCTACATGCAGTGGCTGGTGGAGGACGCCGGCGCGGTGGGCGGGGTGGCCAAGTCGGCGTGCATCCGCGTGACGCGGTTCTGCGGCAACGGGCGGTGCGTCTGCCCGGCGGATTTCAACCGTGACGGCGCGGTGAACACGCTCGATGTGCTCGGGTTCCTGAACGCGTGGTCGGCCGGCTCGCTCGAGGCCGACACGACCCGCGACGGCGTCGTGAACACGGTCGATGTGCTGCGGTTCTTGAATCACTGGTCGAGCGGGTGTTGAGGCGGACGGCCGGGGCGGTGGCCTGAGTCCAAGGTCCCCAAGCTCGCGCTCGGGGCTCGTAGAGGCGGGGGCGCATGAAGAAACTCCCGAGCGCCGGCAGGGGTCCGGGCGCCCGGGAGTTCGTGAGGGGGGCGAGGTTCCGGCGTCGACCGATCAGTCGCGGTTGCGGTTGCGGTCGGGCTCCGGGGTGGCGCTGGCGGCCGGCTTGGCCTCCTTGGCGTCGGCCTCGGCGGCGTGCGCGGCGATCAGCTTCTTGAAGCGGGGGTCGCTGCGGAGGTTCTTGAGGTCGGGGTCTTCGGCCAGGATCTCGAACTGGTCGAAGCCGGCCTCCATCGCCTGGTCGAGCGCCTCGAACGCCGCGTCGAGTCTGCCGAGGATGGCGTTGCAGCAGGCGATGTTGTAGATCGCGATCCCCGGGGCGAAGCCGAGCTCTGCTTGGCGCTGGAAGACGGGGATGGCCTGCTCGGCGCGGTCGGTGCGGATGAGAGCCCAGCCGAGGTGCATGTGGGCACGCCCGTCGGTGGGGTCTTCGGCGATGTTGCGGGTGGCGCGGGCGTGGAGCTGGTCCCAATTGGCGACGCCGAACTGGTCGAGGATCTGGTTGTCCGCCGCCCGGGCGACGACGCGCTCGAAGCCCGGGTTGGCAAAGAGCGGCGCGAGGTCCTGGTCGTGCTGGAGGTGCTCGGCATCGTCCCAGCCGGCATCGACCGAGGCGTGGAGGTAGTCGAGGGCGCCGGGCTGGTCGCCGGCCTGGGCGCGGCAGCAGGCGAGTTTGTAGAGGTTGTTCTGGAGGTTGCCGCCGGCGAGGGCGGCGGCGGCGAAGGCGGCCTCGGCCTGGTCGTGGCGCCCCGAGTAGAAGTCGCCGAGGGCGAGCTGGTCCCGGGCCCAGCTCTTGCGCCAGGAGTGCTCGGGGGCACGGTCGGCGAGGGCCTGGGCCTTCTCGGCGACCGTGGACCACTCGTCGAATTCGATGGCGGTCTCGATCTCGCGCTGCAGCTTGGCGGTGTCGATGATGGCGCCGAGGACGGCGTCGAAGCGGGGGTCGTCGCGGATGGGGTCGAGGTCGGGGTCCTCCTTCATGAGCTCGTAGTCCTCGAAGCCGGCGGCGGCGGACTTGGCGAGGAAGCCGAGCGCGTCGTCGGTCTCGCCGGAGAGCGCGGCGGCGCAGGCGAGGTTGTAGAGCATGGTGGGCTTGTTGTAGCCGAGGTCGAGCGCCTGGCCCCAGGCCTTGGTGGCCAGGCCGGTGTCGCCGGCGCGGAGGGCGGCGAAGGCGAGCATGTGGAAGTTGTGCCCGTCGTCGGGGGCGAGCGTGGTCGCGACGCGGTAGGCGTCGAGGGCCTCGTCCCAGGCCGCTTCGTCGAAGGCGGTCTCGCCGGTGTCGATCGCGTCCTCGAGCTTGCGCATCCGGTCGCTGATCTCGGCGAACGCGTCGGTCTCGCGGATCGAGGCCAGGTCGGCGTCCTCCCCGGCGTGGTCGGCGTCGGTATAGCCGAGGGCGAGGGCGCGGCCGAGAGCCTTGATCGCGGCGTCCTCATCGCCCGCGAGGGCGTGGCAGCAGGCCTCGTTGTAGGCCCAGTCGGCGAGCGGGGCGAGGGCGCCGAGATCGAAGTCAAAGTCGAAGTCGAAGTCCTGGTCGAAATCGAAATCGAAGTCCTGGTCCCACCCTTCGGCGAGTGCGTCGGCGTCCCACTCCTCCATGCCCTCCATCGCCTGGGCCACGGCCTCTTCGATCTCCGCCTCGAGCTCGGCGATCTCCACCTCGATCTCGGCGTCGTCCAGGCCCGCGTCGTCGAGTTCGCGCATCGCTTGCTTGAGCTGCTCCTTGGCGTGGGCGATCTGCGCCTTGGTGTGCTCGGCCCGCTCGGCTGCGTGCTTGGCCTGTTCGGCGGCGTGCGAGTCCTGCTCCGTGGCCATCGCGGCGTGCTCTTTGGCCATCTCGGCGTGCTCGGCGGCCATCGCCTGCGCCTCCTTGGCGGCCCGCTTGGCTTCTTCGGCGAGCTTCTCGGCTTCCTTGGCGTCCATGCCGCCGGACTGCCACCAGGTGTCGCTGTGCTCGGCGGCGACCTTGGCGCCCGTGCTAAAGGTCTGGGCGGCCTCGGCGTAGGCGCCGGCGTGGTACTGGGTCATGGCCAGCTCGTGGTAGGCGCCGGCGTCGTCGGGGCGGAGGGTGAGGAGCTTCTGGTAGGCGGCGATCGCCTGGTCGAACTCCTCGGCCTGCGCGTGGGACTCGGCGAGGCGCTCGAGCTGGGCGGCCTCGACCAGCGGCTGGAGGCTGCGGTCGATGTCGCCCCGGACGAGGGCGTAGCCGGGCGTGGAGTTGGGGGTGTCGAGGCGCGAGTTGGCCCAACTGGGCGCGAGGACCGCGGTGAGGGTGATCGCGCCGATGGCCAGCACGCGCGAGCCGCGGCGGGCGATGTTGCCGTTCATGATCATCATGAGTCTCCTGGCGAGGGTTCGTTTGTCCGAATCGACCGCGCCGAGGACGGGCACGGCACGGGGCAGGATGGTGAGGCGTTCGACCGCGTCGAGCAGGGCGTCGGCGTAGTCACGGCGGGCGTGGGGGTAGGCCCAGATCACCCAGGCGTCGCAGGCGCGTTCGGAGAGGCGACGGGCCTGTGCGCGGGCGAGGTACGCCAGCGGGTGCCACCAGAGCAGGCACATCGCGATCGCTTCGAACCACGCCGCCAGGTGATCGCGCCGGGCGAGGTGGGCGAGTTCATGAGCGAGCACCGCCCGCACGCCGGGGGCGTCGAGGCGTTCAGCCCTCGGCCAGACCAGCGTGGGGCGGCACCCACCCGTGATGAAAGGTGTGGTCACACTCGAGGCGACGCGGACCCGCGGCGGGCGGATGCCCAGCTCGCGGGCGGTCGCGGCAACCTCGGCGAGGAACGCGGGGTCGGCGGGCGCGGTCTCCCGCACCAGGGCGCGGAGGCTGCGGTAGCCGAGCAGGAGGCGGGTGAGCGAGAACAGCGCGCCGACGAGCCAGGCGGCGAGCGCGAGTTGCACGCCCAGGCCGGCCCAATCGAAGGGGCGGGGCTCGGGGGTCCAGGCGGCGAGCGGCTCGGGCTTGGGAGACTCGGGCTCGGCCTGGCCGGCGATCGCCAGCTCGGGCTTGGGCTGCTTGGCCTTGGACTGCTCGGGCTTGGACTGCTCCGATGTGGCGAGTTGCTCGCCGGCCCAGATCATGCCGGAGGGCTGGAGGGGTTCTGCCTTGGCGCGGATGGATGCCTCGTGCGCAGCTTGCTCAAGGAACTTGGGAGTCGCGTAGGCGGGCATTAGGCCCGAGCCCTCGTCGCCCGCGGTGAGAAGGGCGTTCGCGTTGGCCAGGCAGGTCTTGCAGGTCGCTTCGTGCGGCTTCGAGGGGTCCGGGGTCTCGGTTTCGGTGTGGGCGGGGGTCGCGGTGCGGGCGGCGAGCCAGTTGGTGCTGACATGGGTCGCGAGGCGTTGGGCCTGGGCCCGGCCGTCGAGGACGCCGAGCTTGGGCAGTGGGGGGGCGATGAGGGCGACCAGCACGCACAGCCAGAGCAGGTGCCCGGCGGCGGGCTTGCGGTGCAGCGCCAGGCTGACCACACCGGCGAGGAGGGCGATGCCGCAGGCGACGATTGTGTTCTCGGCAATCCAGTAGAGCATGGGTGCGGTCCTGGAGGGGGTTCAGGGGTGCTTCTTGTTCCGCTTGGCGGCGGGCTTCTTGGTGGCGCGGGGCGGGGCTGCTTCGAGGCGGTCGAGCAGGTCGCGGAGGTCGCGGAGGTCGTCTGGGGTAAGGTCGCTGTGCTCGACGAGGTTGAGCACCAAAGGGGATGCGCGCCCGCCGGTGACCCGGCTGGCGACATCGGCGAGTTCCTCGGTGAGGAGGTCGTCGCGGTGGGTGGTGGGGGTGTAGACCAGCGCCCGGCCGTCCTTGTGGCTGGCGATGTAGCCCTTGGCTTCGAGTCGGGTGAGGAGGGTCTGGACGGTGGTGTAGGCCCTGTCGTCGCCGGGGAAGCGGAGGAGCAGGTCGCGAACGGTGCCGGCGCCGAGGTCCCAGAGGGCGTGGAGCACCTCGAGCTCGGCTTCGGGGATGGGCTTTCGGGGCTTTCGGGCCATGGGGGCTCCGGGGGGTGTGGCTGTCTGGGCCGGGGTGTGCTGGCCTCGGTACCGGGATGGGGGTGCTCGGGGTGGCCGGGCTGGGGGGTTCGGACCGGGCTCGGGCGGCGCCGGGCCAGTGGGGTGCGTGGGGCTGCCTTTGCGGCAGGATACCATCTCCTACAGTCTGTAGGAAGTCGCGGTTCCCGATTTCTCGGAAAATGATGCGGGATGGGTGGTGGTCGAGCCCCGGTCGGCCGACCCGTCTGGGGGCCGCGGCGTATTACGGGAGGTGATTGTGGTGTATGACGGGAGGGGGCTGAGGCGTAGTATTGGTGGTCTTGGAAGGTCGCTCTTTGACCGTCGCTCTTTGACGGCTGTTCTTTGACAGATTGGGGCCGATCGGTTTCGACCGGGCAGGGAAGGCTTGGCGTGGCGCGTCGAGGGGCGTGTTGGCCTCGTAAAAAGCACGCAACAACAATAACTGCCAACAACAGCGGTTATGCTCTCGCGGCCTAATTAGGCCGTGACGAACCCCCGCCGACGCCCGATGGGCGGGGGTTCGAATGACATCGGGCTGGCTCCAAAGCGGCGTCTCGGCGCGGCGGGGCGAGACTGCACCGAGGCTTGGCGAAGGGAAAGGGTGTCGCCGCCCGCTCCCGAGCCGAGATCAAACCAGCGACTACACGCGTAGAGGCGTCTTGCTGACTGTCACGGGACGGGGGTTCGATTCCCCCCGGCTCCATTGTCAAGTCCCATTGCCGGAATCCAATCCGGCGATTTTGGGGCTTGACGCCCACAAACGCTGCAATTCAGGGCCAATCTCGGCCCGAATTGCGGCTCGGGGCGGATGCGCAGCTGCGCGCAGTTTCGGCCAGTTTCGGGCTACACTGTCCCAGAAGTGTCCCAGAGGACACTCCCTGGAGGCCCGCATGGCGAAGCGCAGCGAGGAAACAGCGGACAGGGCAGTCCCCGGCGGGCCGAAGGGGCTGCGCGTGCGGGGCCAAAGGCCCCGCTACTACTTCAAGCGGCAGTACCAGGGCCGCCGCTACACGATGGCGCTGGGCACCTCCCTGGATCAAGCGAGGATGAAGGCCCAGCAGTTCATCAACGCGATGGAGCGAGGCGACTTCTCACCCGTCAGCATCCAGCGGGACAGGACGGGGATTGCACAGTTCCTCGACGATGCCCTTACCGCCCAGACAGCCCGGAACAACCTCGCGGAGAAGTCCGTCGCGGCCTACAGCAGTCGGGTGCGCCATTTCCTTGCCTATCTCTACGACGAGCACCCCCAAGTCGCCCGTCTCTCCGAGATCACGCCGGGTATCGCGGCGGGGTATGTGGAGTGGCGACGACGCCAAAAGGTGTCACGATCCGGCAAGGCACTGCCCACGACTCCGAAGAGTCATCCGGCCGCCCAGACCGTGCATGACGATGTCCGGCGACTCCGGGCTCTGTTCAGTGTTGCCGTTCAGCGCGAGATTCTGCACGCGAATCCGTTCGCGGGGATTCGAGTTCCGGTCAAGGCCAATGACCGAAAGGCCCCGCCCCGTGGGCTGACGGAGGACCAAGCCAGGAAGCTCCTCATGGCAGCGAGCAAGTACGATCGGGCACCGCGTGGGCCCGGGGCCCTCTCGACCTTCAAGGGGATGATGCGGGAGATCATCGAGTTCTACCTGCTCACTGGGCTCCGCAAGCAGGAGCTTGTTCACCCGGCGTGGAGCCGTGTGGATCTGGAGTGGCACGGTACTGGAATCATCGAGATCAGCCCGATCGATGAGGAGGTTGTGCTTCGGGTCCGTCCAATCTGTTCCGCAGCCGCGCGACTGACTCGCTGCTGTGCAGAGCGGGCCGACTCCGACCGCCTGTTCCGCAGCCGCCAGGAAGTACACAGATTCCTGCCGAAGAACTACGCCACTCAAGAGGAAGCCGCACTGCTCGAACTCCAACCGTCAGCGTGGGATCCGGATACGGAGGTGCTGTCAGTCCCAACGCGGATCCAGTGGCGTCAAAAGGCGACGCAGGGTCGGGTGCCCCTCTCCAAGCGGGCTCGGGAGATCCTCTCGCAGCGCTACCAGGCGCGGGGGGAATCGCCGTTCGTATTCCCGCATCCCGATGGAGGACCGCTGCGGAGCGATGTGTGGGCGGAATTCAAGCGGGTGCTGGAGATCGCCAAGCTGCCGAAGTCGATTCGGCTTCACGATCTTCGGCACACTTTCGGGTTCACACTGAGACAGAAGGGTGTCCCGTTGGAGACGATCATGGGCTTGATGCGCCACGCGAACATCGAGGAGACGATGGTGTATGCGAGATACTCGGCCGCCGAGGGTGCCAAGCACATCCAGGTGCTTGAGGACTTCGCGGTGACAACGCGCTAGAGCAGTGCTATCTCCGCAATGGCCGCTTGAGTTGGTAGTAGGACTTGACATTCACCGTGAAGCCCCGCTGCTGCCCCGGCCTCCGCCGAACCCACGCTGGATCCTTGCCGCCATGCGCTGTCCGGTGCTCGGACACCCACTGCTGTACACGATTGGGCTTGACGCCTTCCAATTTGGCCAGGTCCGACACGGTGCAATACTCGGGGAGCAGCGTGGGCGTCCCTGCAAGCGCTGAGCCGCCGAGGTGCGTCACTGCGTGCAGCTCGCGTAGCATCGCTTGGAATCGGTACCGAGCGTCTAAAGGGTCGGCGTAAAGCCCCCCCTCTCTGATGTCGATCCCATCCGCATCCTGCCATGATGCCCTCCAACCAATCGGATTGCCCTCGGCGTCTCGCACCCGCACCAACGCGGGGGAGGGATCCTCTTCGACCAGGAACAACGCAAGGCCCATGCGGCCCGCTGCGAGGAGCGGGGGCAGCCCGGTCCACTCCCTGACTACTTCGGCAAGATCCGCGGCAAGGCCCGGGGCGTCTCGGCATGCGCGGGTATACGCCCGCTGGAGCCAATCTCCCACCTTCGGGTATGTCTCCTGCGAATACCACAGGACTCCCTCCCCCGGCATCGACAGGTCGCACTGCGCCGAGGAGCCATCCCGCTCCCTCAACAGCTCTCCGGTGGCGACGAGGGCGGCAAGCTCCTGAACCAGCGCCGGGCCAGAGTCGGGTACACTTTCCATGTCAACATGGTACCGAGAAAACGACGGGCCGTCGGTTTCGGCGGAGTTGTGCCCCAGCATTGCCGGATCGACGCTCAGATACTCACGGCTGGGGCGGCCACCCGCCGCCATGGTAGTCACATGCTTCGGTAACTTCGCGCACGCGCGTGCGCGAGACACACGGTGGAGTTGATGGCATGGCAGATTCAAGCTCGCAGTACCGTCCTCCACCACCCCCGCACGCCAGAGCATGCTATCGCTATCGCGGCGCCTTGGGGCGCGTAGCTGACCTACACGATCCGGGACGGGCGGAACCCCTCGACGGCATCGATGCATCGCCCGCGGAGATTCATACCCTTCTCCTACTCCGCAAGCTCCTGAGCTGTCAGGCCCTGAGGGCGTGGGCCCAAGGTGCGCCGGTGCCAGAGGTACCGCTCGCCTACGGCGGGACACGCCCGAACTGGACCACAACGCCGATGTCAGCCGTCGGGCAGGTGTGGCGCGAGCAGGTATGGCTCAGCGAGTCTTGGCCCTTCGCCTGGCTCACACGACGCCTTCCAGGATTGCTCTCCGTCACTCTCAACCACGCCAGCATTCCGGCGGGTACTTCGGTGGACCAGTTCCTGGAGAGCTCCACCCGACTGCACGCCCGCATGCGGCGCTTTATCCAGGCACTGCGCAGCCGCGATCCCCTCACCGGCGGTTTCATCACAGCAGAGGTGGCACCTCGGGGGGGCGGCGAGCGGCGAGTCGTATGGCTCCACGCTCATGTCCTGGTGTTGTGGCATGTTCGGGTCGTGAATCGTCCGCTATTGGAGGCGTTGTGGGAAGCGACCGCACTCCCACACGAAGAGTCTCGGGTCAAGAAAGTCTCGGTCGTCAAGCAAACTACAAGGGACTACACAAGAGCCGTTCTCTATCTACGCGGAACCAGGCTACGCAACAAGAAGCGGGTGCCGAAAGTGTTGGATCCCTTCTGGGGCCCAGGTAGCAGTCAGGATATTGATGCTCACCAACTGTGGCTTACGATCGCCTTCCACGCTCATCGCGGGAGCGCACGCCGCTGGTTCGGCTGTTTCGATGGACGCACGGATGAAGGGGTTCGGAGGCAGGCGGCGGTAATGCGGTGGACGAAGCTGCGCGCAGCTGCGCGCAAGCCCATATGCCCAGCCTAGCCTCTGCGCACCTCTATAAGCAGATATATGTTGCAGTGCAGTCCTCGCCGCTGTCCATCAACAACGCCGCTCTCTTTACGAGTGGCGCACTCGGCGATACTCCCTGCGCGGGCACATACCGACGGCCCGTCGGGTTTCGAAGACTCCAACCCATCGACGGGGCGGCGCGTTCGATCGATTCCAGGTGCAAAGGCGAAATCTCTTGCTCGTGCATTGCGGATGCGCTGGTGGGCGGGGCTCGCACCGGTCGCTGGTCCTGGGCACATTCGGGCAATCCGGTCGGTCTGCGACCGGCCCTCGCGCACATCGACGACCTCGACAATGGCCAACCAGTGTGCGCTTGGCTCGCGGACTGGCACGAAGTGCCGAGCGCAGCGGTGGCACAGCCAGCGATTCTCCCACTCGGCCATGAGGTGGGGGAATTCGTCACGGTTGTACTGAGTACTCCCCCGATTCCGAACGAACGCAGCCACGGCCGCGAGAATCACGATCAGCGGCAGGCCCACCAGTGCCAAGCCAGCGAGGAGGTAATCCTCCCTCCGGCACCACGAACCAGATTGAACGACCGCATGCCCGCTATTGGGGAGCCGAGGCCCACACACCGAGCGCGCGAGTCGCCACACGGTGCCCACGAACGAAATGGTCGTCGGCCGCATGGGAAAATCAACGGACCGTCGGATTCGGTCACTTGGGGCTGCACCGTGGTGGGGGAATCCCCGGTTTTGGAATCGATCAGTCTGAGGCCCCGATGATCCCCGCGACCTCGGCGCAGGCCCGCACACCCGGCGACGCCAGAAACTCGACGGGCCGTCGACTTCCGTGGGCGAGTTTCTGGCGATTACTCGTTCCGACCACGCTCGCAGGAAGCTGGCTTCGTCCCTTGGCAAGAGCCGTGGCTACCGAGTTCCCAGAGCGCAGAGAGGCAGTCCCCGAAGATCAGCCCACTGTCGAACTGGTCCGCCGGTCCTCGCCGCGTCATGGCATGATGGGACTTGGTCGCATCCTCCAAATGGATGCGCGGCTCCAACCGCGGCCGGTGTTTGTTTGCCGATCCAGGTCAGTTCGAGGCGTGACTTGTGATTGCCGTTGGGCAGAGGTGATCAGTGTACAGGTGTTCAAGTGCCGAATACACGGCTGAGGATCTGCTCGAACTCGCACTTGGTATCCGGCGCACTTCCTGGTGCGACTGGACAGAGGGATACGGCGTGTTCACGGGATGTCAGTCGGTTGCAAAGCGCTTGCGCTCTGCTTGGTTTATCGGAACCAGGCAGGCCGATGGGGTAATAGTCTTCAATCTCGCCCTTGTTCAAGACTAAAACACCGCCAGAGTGCAGTGCGTCGATTAGCGCCCGTTTCTCAGCAACGACGCATGTGTCGCTGGACCGTTGCAGAATCTGGAGGCGGGCGGACGACTTCTCCCAAGCAAAGAAGTCATCTACCGCGGCCTGAACCTGGTCGATAGTGGCTGTGCCCGCCTTGAACTGCTCGTGTAGGCCTCGCGCGCGGCGCCACAAAGCCCTCAGGTCGCCCTTCTCCTGGGCGTCCTTCACCGCCTTGGCGTTCGGTTCGGAATGACCGCCCGACTTTTCAATCTCAGCGTCCAAGAGTTTCAGCAGGCTGTTCCGCTGGGCGGCAAGTTCCGAGGACGGGTCAAGCTGCTCGAATCCACGAACCAGCAGATCGAGGTCGGCGATGACCAGCACGCGCACATCGAATCGCGAGAAGAACGCCCGATAGCGACGGATGCTGCTTTTCCCATTGATCTTGGCGAACCGGACTGCGGTCTTGGCGACATCCCAAGCTGGATTCAGGAGCCTCGCGACATGCGGGAACACAATCATGTCACTATCGCCTTCGACGAGTGCGACTGTCTCGGCAAAGAACGCGACGCTGTTGTTCTCGTAGCAGATAATCTGGAACTGATCCTTCGCGTTTGTGTCGCCCAGATCCACGGGGTGGGCTTCCGCGTACGGCTTGGCAATACCAGGTGTAGTGATCTTACGGAGCTTTACGAATGCCGTGGTCGCGCCGGGTCCGAAGAACGCCGGAGAGTGGGTGGTAACGATGACATGCTGCGTCTTGGAAAAGGTGGCGAGCGTGTCAAACAATATCTGCTGCCCTTTGGGATGCAGGTAAAGCTCCGGCTCCTCAAAGAGAAGTAAATAGCTCGGCTCAGGAACGACCTGCTGGCCAGCCACGGGTGCGGGCTTGTTCAGCTTGACAAAGGCGCGGAGAACCGCGAAGACCACGGCCCGACGCAGACCGTCGCCCTTGCTGTCAATCAGTCCCTCAACACCGTCGTTCGCATACACCTGCGCGGCCGACAGCACGGTCTTGAGTTCGGGGGGCGGCACGGCGATTCGGATGCCGACATTGGCGAAGCTCTCTTTGACGAAGCCATCGACGATCGACTCAATGTCTCGGACTTCCCGCAAGCGGTCGTCTGTGACTGTGCCATCCGGATGGGAGATTTGATTTAGGTTCTTGTCTAGGCTCGCAAAGAGCGCCTTGATGTCGCCCAATTGCGGTTCGATCGCACGCAGCAGCATGCCGAGGATCTTCCCAAATGGTGCGCTGTCGGCGGTCTTGATGTCGTCGCGCAGGTCTTTCACTGCGGGGATGTAGATCGGCTCCGGGAGCAGCGCCGAAATGCTCTTGTCGATGCCGGTGGGCAGGTCACAGTCCGTTAGCGTAGTCTGGTCCTCGGGGAGTGATGCAGCGAGCCCGGTGAGAAGGTCGCGAATATCCGTTTGGTTCGAGGTAGTGGTAAGGCTCGGGCCAATCTCGGGGAATGCGGCCGACACCGCGTCGACGAGCGGTTGGCCTGGCCTTTTCCCTTTGAGCAAAGCGTCGATGGCGTCATCGGCGAATCGAGCTTCGGTCGGGCGGCGAGTTCGATAGCGGAGTTTGCTCTTGCCATCCTGGCCAAATACTCGAACGAGCGCAAGCCCGTTGTTCGGTAGAATTGCCGAGATCTTCGACCGATGCTCATCCGCCAATCGGAGGAGATCCGTCGCGGTGATATCTGCAAACTCAATCTCGATGCGGATCTCCTTGGTCTCATCAAAGTAGTGCGTGCGTGCAAGAGTGCCACCGTTCAAAAACACGAGTACCGCCTGAAGCACGGAGGACTTTCCTGCGTTGTTCTCGCCAATGAGGCAGACGAACGGCGACAAGGGGATGTCGAGGTTACGAAGTCCGCGGAAGTTCTCAATCTTGATGCGTTTCAGCAGCACTGGGTGCCTCCAGGAGCGTGAATGGGCGTCCAAAAGAGCACGACGCGGATTGGGGGTGACTACCCGGTGCCAGAGTCCAGCATCTTCATGTCGAGCCCTTCAATCTCTTGAAGCGTCTTGCCCGCGATACCTTGAAGGTCTCCGTACATGCCCGCCGTGGATTCGATGACACCGCGGATCTGCTCCTCACGCTTCGCCCACTGCTTGGTCATGACCTTGCGCTCCTTCTCCAAGTCCTCCTGCATATCGCCGAACTTCTCGACGATGGCCTGGATGCGGTGGCGGAAGCGAGGCCCGGTGAGGTAGTGGTAGACCATCTCCATCTTTGTCTGCTGGCCCTCGCCCGCCTGACGGGCGGCCGCGAGTTCGGTGAGCGAGTGTCGCAGGGCAATGGCGACCGGGATGGCGCAGCGGGGATGCACTACCCACACGGCGTCGATGAGGTCGAATGTCTCGACACCCTTGGGGAGGACCTGCGAGACGATGATGGCGACCTCGGCTTTGGCAGCACGCTGGTCCTCGCGGAGCTTGGCGAGCCAGCCATCGGACCAGTTCTTGGTGCGTTTTGACTCCCAGAGGATCGTGCCGCAGACCTGGCCCAACGGCCCGAGCACGCGGTGGAGCGCATCGCCTCCGTGCTCGCCCTTGGGGACGGGCTCGATGGTGTCGCGGGGGAACTTGGCGCGGAGGATGGACTCCAGTTCGAGCTCCTGGACCTCGCCCTGAAGCTGCTGAGAACCCTGCGCCATCTTCCGTTTCATCTCATCGACCTGACGCTGTGCGTCGGCGATGACCTTGTCCTTCTCGGCCAACTTGAGCCGGTTGTCCTCGTCGGCTCGCTGCTGGGCCTTCGCCTCCACGGCCCCGAGTGCCTCGGTCACGCGCTTCTCGATGGTGAGGTCCATCTCGCGGGTGGCGTCGTCCAGCTCGCGCTGCCTGCGGATCATGTCAGCCTCGGCCTTCTGTGCCGTGGTGAGCTTGGTGTTGAGCGCCTTGACAGTCTCGCTCAAGTCCGCGATGAGCCGGTCCTTGCCCGAGAGGTCGGACTCCAGTGCGAGCCGGGCCTTCCTCGCTTCTTCGGCCGCGATCGAGGTGCGCTCGGTCCTGAGTTTCGCAGCGACCTGCTCATCGACCGCGGCCTGGGCGTCGGCGATGGCGGCCTTCTGCTCTCGGATGGCCGCCTCGCGCTTGGCAATATCCAAATCCTTGGCGGTGAGGCGGTCCTCGTACTGCTTGCGAATCGCTGCGAGCATCGGTGCGGCCAGCGATTCTGTGAGGGGAATCTCTGTCCGGCAGTTCGGGCAAGTGATGGTGAGTTCCGCCATAATGGTCCCCGGCGCGTCCCCGGTGATTGAACTGCGTTCGAGTGTACCCCGCGGATGCGGCTTCCGCGTGATCCACCGGAAAGCCGACGGACCGTCGTTTTTCGGCTAGCCCGACGATTGCCGTTTCCTCGCGACGACACCGTTTCCTCGCGACGACAAAGGCGGAGCCCTGCCCCAAGTGCGGGGATGCCGACGCGCGTCCTGTGAAAGACAAGGGAAAGCCCCGGCTTAGAGCGGCCGTGCCTGGACGGCCTCTGCGGCGGGCGGGGCCCTTCGGCCCGGGAGAGGCAGGCCAGACGCCCGGAAGCGCCTCAGAGAGCCCCCAGGCCCGCCAGGAGGGCCTTTGGGAGCCCAGCGCCGAGCAGGGGCCCAAGCCCATGCCTTGGCGGCGCAGGGGGAGGGCCGATCGGGGCGAGTCCGCCCGGCCGGGGCCCGACTGCCATAGATCCGCTCCATTCCATTGCGGACTCGCCCCCACTTGCCGGGCGTCGGGACCGCCTCGGCCCGCATGCGGCCGATCCCGCCAAAACGAAAAAGCCGCAGGCTGCGGGTTACGCGGGCTGCGGCGGTCGCCGTTTGGCGGTGCCTGCGATTTCTCTTGTTGCGTGAAACCGCGGGCCGGGATCGATTACACTGCCGCCAAAGTAAACGGCGGGGACGGACTTGTCAAGGGGATCGTGATGGTTGTGCTCGGACTGGACATCGGCTCCAACTCGGTCGGCTCGGCCTGGATAGATCGGGGAGGGGAAGGGGGGATAACGCCCGGCGTCTCAATCTTCCCCGCCGGGGTGGACGAATCTGACGACAAGCGGGGCGATCCCAAGAACGCCAAGCGCAGGATGACCCGCCGAACTCGGATCACCCTGGCGAGGCGAGCCCAGCGGAAGCGCGAGCTGCGGCTCAAGCTCATTGAGGTCGGGCTGTTGCCGCCGACCGAGGCGGAGTTCCGACGGCTGCTGGAGGAGACCGACCCGTGGGAGCTGCGCCGAGAGGCGTTGGACCGGGCGTTGGTGGCATTCGAGTTCGGGCGGGTGCTGCTGCACATTGCGCAGCGGCGAGGTGCACTCGGGCTGCATGTGCCCGATCCGGGCGAGGAGGACGCAGAGGAAGACGCCGCAGCCAAGGAAGACGGCAAGGTCAAGCAAGCCATCGGAGAGGTCCGAGCAAAGATGCTGGAACGGCGCGCCCGCACATTCGGCGAGTTCATTGCTATGGTGCGTGCCGAGAGGGTTGTCCAGATCATGACCAAAGACAATCGGCCGGAGGGGGATCGCCGCGGGCCGAGGGAGTGGCGGAAGCCCGTGCGCAACAAAGCCGCCTCGTACGAGCACTGCGCGGATCGGCCGATGATCCGCGACGAGTTTGCTCAACTCTGGACGGCTCAGACCAGGTTCGGCGGAGAGGTCGCAATGCTCCTCACGCCCGAACTGCGTCTGGCCCTCGATGATGAGGCGGGCGACGCCGTGTGGAGGCATCGGGGCCTGCTCTTCGGTCAGCGGAGGCAGTCGTGGGACTTGGGCACACTCGGGCGGTGCGTGCTGCATCCCGACGAGCGGTGCGTGCCGCACGCCGACATGTACGCCTCGCGGTACCTGGTCGCGGAAACAGTAAACAACCTGCGGATCATCGAGCGCGGCCGGGCGGCCCGTCCCCTCGCGCCCGAAGAACGGGAGCGCGTCAGGGCGTACCTGAGCGGGCCGTTGGGGACCGAGACGAAGGGCAAGCGAAAGGGACAGCCCAAGCGCACGGTGAGCGTGACGGACCTGCGGCAGTTGATGGGCTGGGGCCGGGCGTCCAAGACCGCCGAGTTCCGCTTCAACATCGAGAACGACGAGGACCGGGCGATCAACACGGACTGGTTTAGCCGCGAGATCATCCACGGCGCGGTCACGCTCGATCGCTGGGAAGCGATGACCGATGGTGTCCGCACCGGGCTCAACCGGGCCATCCTCAAGCATGACCCCGAGCAGGAGGACGACGCCAAGAAACTGAAGGCGGGCGTAATGGACTGGGCCGGTCTGAGCGAGGGGCAAGCGGACGCCCTCGTCGCGGCGTGGCGGACCCGGCCCAAACCCGACGCCAAACGCCTGAACATGGGTCGGAGGGCGACGCGAAACATGCTGACGGTGATGGAGCGCCCGCAACCCGACGGCCACGGCGGATCACGCTGGGCGACACAGATCGAAGCCCGTAAGCTCCTCGCGGAGGACGGCGTTTTTCTCGACCAGACTACGGGAAGGCCGCTCGACGATCACACCCGTCGGCGGTACGCCACGGGAGCCAAGGGAGCCACGGCGCGCGACCGGTACTACATGGGCAAGCATGTGCTGCTGCGGGGCGGCGAACCGGTGATCGGCCCGGATGGTCACCCACTGGCAGAGCCGCCCCCGGCGCCTCTCATCAGCAACCCGGTCGTGCGCAAGGCAATCCACGAAGTGCGCCGCCACCTCGTTGAGTACATGAAGACCTTCGGCCGCAAGCCGGATGAGGTGTATATCGAGCTTGCCCGCGAGGCGAAGATGGGCAAGAAAGACGCCGACCGGCTGCTCTTTCGGAACCGTCTCCGGAACCGCATCCGTAACGACATCATCAGGGATCAGGACCTGGATGCCCGGACCACGACGCAGCAACGCGCGGCTGTGGATCGTGTCGTGCTCTGCGTGCAACAGGGGGGTGTCTGCCCGCTCTGTGGCCAGGGGGGACTCACCACGCGGCTCGCGGCGATCGGCGAGGGCTGCGAGGTGGCCCACATCATCCCCCGCGCCAGCGGCGGGCACAACGGGCTGTCGAACATTGTTCTTTCGCACACTCGATGCAACCGGGAGATGGGCCGACGCACCCCGCGGCAGTTCTGGTCCGACGGCGCTGGGTTCGAGCAGGGGATGGTGTGGGTCGAGGGCATCTACAACGAGGTCAGGCGGCCCAAGTGGTCGGAAGTCAAGAGCGCATCCGGCGAGCCACTCTGGGCTTGCTACTTCGATCGTCGCGAAGACCACCGCAAAATCGAGCAGTTCAAGAAGGACATCAAGGACATCCAGGAGATGACCGCCCGCCAGGACGCAGCCACGAAGCACGCCTCGCGGCAGGTGATGGCCTACCTCGCTGACGCCCTGTACGACGGCAAGGGTCTGCCCGAGCGGGCGACGGGCAGCGGCGGGGGGGAGGACGCCCGCCGGATCTACGCGACCGACGGCATGTGGACGAGCCGCCTGCGCCGGGAGTGGGGGCTGTTCTTCTACCCGCACGACGCGAGGTCGCACGAGATCGACACGGGCGAGGAACACCAACGCAAGGAAAAGAACCGCGGCGACCACAGGCACCACGCCATCGACGCTGTCGTGATCGCACTCTGCACGCGGCAAGTCCAACTGGCCTGGGAGGAAAGGGAGAAGCGGGCCGACCGGGATGGGATCAACACCGCCGATGAAGAGGCAATGGAGAACTACCGGCGAGCGAACCCGATCGCGCCGCCCGCCCCGTTCGGCTCGCGAGAGGAGTTCCGCGATGCGGTGAAACGGGCCGTCTTCGGCGACGGTGTCGAACCCAAGCCCATCTGCCACAGGCCGGTCAAACGCAAGCTCATCGGGGCATTGCACGAGGAGACGCTACTCGGCCCGGTGCTTGATTGTGACGGCGGGCTTACCGGCAACTTCACCGCGAAGAAGAGTGTGCTGGCGCTCGACCCGAATCATCTCCGCATGCCGCGGCCGGAGACGGAGGCCGAGGCGATCGACCGCCTCGCGGCGCGCCGTCGGCGAGAACAGGACATCGACGAACGGGCAGCGCGCAAGTGGGCCAAGTCCGTCGTTACAACCCCGGGGTACCAGCCCGCAGTGGCGGACCCCCCTCCGGGCAAGAGCGGGCTGGTACGGGATGCGGCGCTGCGAGCCCGGCTCCGTGCGTGTATCGAGGAAGCGGGCCTCAATCCCGAGGACTTTTCCGCCAACGAGGTCAAGCGGCTTGTCGAGGCCGGGAAGTTCGCTCACGCCTCGGGCGTGCCGATCCGGTCGGTCGTGCTCCTCCGCACGATGAACGATCCGGTGGTCATCGGCCGCAAGCGGCCGGACTACGCAACGGGCCGCATGATGCGCGATGAGGACCCCGCCTCCCTGCGGGCGTATGTCGGTGGGAACAACCATCACATCGAGGTCCGCGCCGACGCGAAGCGTGGACTCTCCGGCGAGATCGTCTCGGCGTTCGAGGCTTCGCAGCGCAAGCTCGCCCGGCTCCGAGCGTTCCGAGAGGCCCGCATCCCCAGACCGACTGCCTTCCGCAAGCTGTCCAAGGACGAGCGGCGCAGGCTGACGCCGGAGATCCGCAGGATTGAGCAGGCCCACCCCGTCGTGGATCGTCGCGACGACGACGCCAAGGGTGGGAGCTTCGTGATGAGCCTCTGCGAGGGCGAGACGCTGTACATGAAGCACAAGGACACCGGCGAGATTGGGTACTTCGTGGTTGCCAAGCTCGACAAACCCCGCACCATCGTCGTCGTGCCCCACTGGGACGCCCGTGCCGCCACCGAACGCAAGGATGCCGAGGGGAAGAAGGTCGCCGATTCCAAGCGGGAGCAGTTCTCCGTGACGCCCAGCGACCTCAAAGCCCTCGCCCCGCCCGGCCACAAGTACGCCCTCAAGGTTCGCGTCAGCCCACTCGGGGTTGTCGCCTTCCTGGAAGGGGATTGACCTGGGCGGCCGAATCCGCCCCTCTATTCGATGGAGGCGTGTGTGATCCGACGGACCGTCGAAATCAGTCGTGAGCCCTGCCACCTGGCCGTGCGCGACCGCCATTTGTTGATCCTGCGCCGAGAGGAGGTTCCCCGCAACCTCACGGCGTCACCTCCGGCACCTTCACCGTGTAATCGATCCCAGCCCGCGAGCAACCCGCAACTGCTTTCGCCTCTACGGGGAGCGGGTGAGTAGTGTAGTCGATTCCAGTCCGCGAGCAACCCGCAACGGCTCGGCCGGGTACGCGGGCAGGTACTCCAAGTGTAATCGATCCCAGCCCGCGAGCAATCCGCAACCCGTCGAGGAGAAGCCCGTGCGGACGGTCAGTGTAATCGATCCTAGCCCGCGAGCAACCCGCAACACCACATGCTTTGCTACTGAGTTCTTCGTGAGTGTAATCGATCCCAGCCCGCGAGCAACCCGCAACCGGAGTGCCGCGGGAAGTACCCCGGGACAAATTGTATTCGATCAAAGCCAGCGACCAAC
>CAYJPX010000029.1:0-37594 GCA_964372195.1 uncultured Phycisphaeraceae bacterium | reverse complement strand
GGGGGGTGTCGCTGGGGGTCCCGAGCGGGCGCTCGGGGCTCGTAGAGGCAGGGCTCGTAGAGGCAGGGGCATCGGTGACGCCGGGCCAGGCGATGATGGTGGGGACTCTCGTGCCTCCCTCGTAGGCCGATCCCTTGCCGCTCTTGAGCGGGGCGTTGTGGGTGTGCTGGTTCTGGCCATCGGGCGCGGCGCCGCGGGCGTGGGCGGAGAGCCCGCCGTTGTCGCCGCTGAAGATGATGATGGTGTGTTGGAGTTGGCCGGTCTCTTCGAGGGTGGTGACCAGCGCGCCGAGGGCGGCGTCGTAGGTCTCGATCATGCTGGCGTAGGCGCGCTCCCGATCGTCGAGGTCGGGGTAGTTGGGCTCGTACTTCTTGTTTCCCATGATGGGGGCGTGGACGGCGTAGGGGGCGAAGTTCATGTAGAAGGGCTCGCCGGCGGCGACACTGTCGCGGATGGCTTGGCAGGCCTCGATCGCGAGCGCCTCGGTGAGGTAGATGTCGTGCCCGTGGTACTTCTCGAGACCCGGGATGTCCCACACCGACGGGGCCGAGTGCGGGTCCTTGCCCTCTCGGCCCGCGACCGTGAAATGGTCGAGCCCGTAGTAGCTGGCGGGCCCGCCCGAGGCGTGGCCGGCGACATTGATAGTGAAGCCCAGCTCGGTCGGGTCGGCGCCGGGGGTGTTGTGCGTGCCGAAGTGGGCCTTGCCGACATGGATTGTCCGGTATCCGGCGCTCCGGAGGATCTGCGGCAGGGTCTCGTGGTCGCCGGGCTGCAGGCCGTTGAGGGCCCAGGCGGGGGCGGCGATGTCGTCGCGCGGGGCCGAGGTGTCGGTGTCCTTGTGGAGCGTCCAGTAGGTGATGTGCGTTCGGGCGGGGGCCTTGCCCGTCATGATGGCGGTGCGCGTGGGGGTGCAGACCGGGGCGCTGGCGTAGGCGTTGGTAAACTTCATGCCCCGGGCGGCGAGGCGTTCGAGGTTTGGGGTGCGGTAGCGGTCGTTGAGCGGCGTGCGCTCGGTGTGCATGGGGACGGAGGTGTCCTGCCAGCCCAGGTCGTCGACGAGGAAGAGGATGATGTTGGGCCGGGGCGCTTGCCCGGGCGCTTGGGCGCACGCGGTGGTCGCGGTGAGGATGCCGAGGAAGACGAGGCTCAGGCGGCGGAGGATGGTCACAGCGGCTCCTTGTCCGGGCGCGCGGCCGCGGGCACCGGCCGCAAGGGCGTGCCGATCGCGCTGCCGCCCCGGCGTGGAGCATACGGGAGAGCCGGCAAGAGCGAGCCCTGGTTTGTCGGGCCGGGTGGCCTACCGCCTCAGGGTGGTGTAGCCCCGCATCTCGCCGCGCTGGATGTCGACGCGGACGGTGCGCCCGCCCTCATCGAGCCGGGTGAGCAGATCGTCGATCTTGCGGACGGGCTGGCGGTCGGTCATGACGATGAGGTCGCCGCGTTGCAACCCGGCGCGGTCGGCGATGCTGCCGGGGTCGACCTCGATGATGTAGACACCGATGGGGTCGGTCCCGTCGCCGGCGCCGATGGCCTGCTCGGAGGCGTCGATGGCGGTGACGCCGAGGGAATCGATGTGCCGCCCGCCGTAGCGGTCGATCTCGGCCTCGGTGCGCGAGGCGACGCGCGCCTTGATCTCGACGGGCCTGCCCTCGCGGACGACCTCCATGCTCGCCTCGCTGCCGGGCGGGGTGAACTGGATGGAGCGGATGAGCTGGGTGGAGTCGGTGACCTCCCGGCCCTGGTAGCGGAGGACGCGGTCGCCCTCGCGGAGCCCGGCGGCCTGGGCGGGGCTCTGTTCGAGGACGCGGGCGACGCGGACCTGGTCGCCGGTGGTGCGCAGCTCGATGCCGAGCCAGCCGAAGTCGGCCGAGCCGCCGGCGATGATGTTGTCATAGACCGCCATGGCGAGCTCGACGGGGATGGAGAAGCCCAGCCCGACCGAGCCGCCGCTGCGGCTGAAGATGGCCGAGTTGATGCCGACCACCTCGCCGTCGAGCGTGATGAGCGGGCCGCCGGAGTTGCCCGGGTTGATGGCGGCGTCTGTCTGGATGAACTCCTCGGCGTCCTTGTAGTCGCGGTTGACGATGCCCAGGCCGCGGCCCTTGGCGCTGACGATGCCAGCGGTGACGGTCTGGTCGAAGCCGAAGGGGCTCCCGACCGCGAGGACCCACTCGCCGACCTCGAGCGACTTGGACTGGCCGAACTTGGCCGGGGTGAGGCCGGTGGCGTCGATGTGGACGACGGCGATATCGCGGAGGGCATCGGCGCCGATGAGGTTCCCCGCGACGGTCCTGCCGTCGGCGAGCTTGACGAGCAGCTCGGTGGCGCCCTCGACGACATGGTTGTTGGTGAGGATGTAGCCGTCGTCGCTGACGATCACGCCCGAGCCGAGGCCCGAGGCCTGCTGGCGGACCGAGCGGCCGAAGAAGTCCCGGGCGATCCGGTTGCTGGTGGTGGTGATGTGGACGACCGAGGGCTCGACATGCTCGGCGGCGTGCTGGAACGCCCGGGAGAGGCTCTGGGCGAAGTCGAGGTCCCGGGCGATCTGGGCTTCGTCGGCGGGTTGGGCTGGGGGCTGGGCGGGGGGCTGGGCTAGGGGTTGGGCCGGGGGCTCCTGTGGCTGGGCGGAGACGCCCTGCGGGGAGCGCAGGCCGATGGCGAGTGTGAGGCAGAGCGCGAGCCCTGCCGCGGCGAGTCCGGTCCGCTGCCAGCGTGTGCGACGCATTCGTTGCTCCTGTTGCGGGTGTGGGCGTCGTGCCCGGGTCACCCGATCCCGTATTCGGCCCAGCTCGTGGAGGTCTCGCCGACGCGGACCCGCTCGAGCACCAGATCGTGGGGGAGGGTGTACCGCTCGCCCTCGCGGTCCTCGAAGACCCGGCCGGCGGTGATCTGCCCACTCAGGTGTTCGTAGATGCGCCGGGCCATGACTTCCGTCGTCGGGTCCTCCCCTTCAAAGACGATCACCCGCTCCTTGAGTTCCTCCTGGAGGCATTGGAGGAGGGGGTCGGCGGCGTTGACGACCAGGGCGTGGTCATAACGGTCAAGCATGTCCGCTAAGGCGAGCTTGATGGCCTTGAAGTCGCAGACCATGTCTCGCTCGTCGAGCCGGTCACGGCTGACCACGACCTCGACGCGCCGGGTGTGGCCGTGCGGGTAGCGGCAGCGGCCGGGGTGCTTGAGGAGCATGTGGCCGCTCTCGATCTCGAAGGCCTTGCAGACGCGGTATTTCATCGGGGAAGCCTACGCGCTGTGGGCGGGGGGTCGGGCCGGGGCGGGCTGAGGTCGTCAGGTCCCCCGCCGATTCCCGAACAACTCGACATGGAGGCGGTGGCAGTAGCGCCAGCCCCGCTGCAAGCAGGCCGCGACCACCCAGGCCACGCGGGCCGGCTCGGGGGTGCTGGTGCCCTCGGGCATGAGCTGGATGTCGTCGGGGCTCCAGCCGGTGAGCTGGGCGAGCAGGCTCTCGATCTCGGGGAGGTCGTCGGGCCCGCAGACGACGAACTTGAGCTGGCGGTCGGGGGCGCGGTCGAGGAGGGCTTGGAGGGCGGCGGGGTCGAGGCGTCGCTCCTCGTGGCGGGCGCGCCAGACGCCCAGCGGGTCGCGGGGGTCGTCCACGCCGGGGGTGGAGTTGGCGAGCTTGGGGCTGATGCTGATGAGGTCGCAGGGCGCCTCGCGGGCGACGGTGCCGGCGGTCTCGATGGTGACATGCAGGCCCGCATCGCGGAGGCCCGCGGTGAACGGGGCGATCTGGTCGAAGAGCAGGGGCGCGCCGCCGGTGACGACTGCGTGGGAGAGCTTGGTGGCCTTGGCCTCTTCGATGAGAGAGCGGATGGGGCGCGGCACGGCCTCGGGCTGCCAGCTCGCGTAGGGCGTGTCGCACCAGGTGCAGCGGAGGTTGCAGCCGGCGAGGCGGACGAACCAGCTCGGCACGCCGGTGAGCTTGCCCTCGCCCTGGAGGGAGGTGAAGGTCTCGGCGATGGGGAGGGTGTGGTCGGTCATGAGAGGGGCTGGTAGATGGTGGGATCGGGGAGGCCGGCATCGACGAAGCCCCGGTGTCGGATGCGGCAGGAGTCGCACCGGCCGCAGGCACGGCCCTGGGGGTCGGGGTCGTAGCAGGAGTGGGTGAGCCGGAAGTCGACGCCGAGCCCGGCGCCCTCGCGGATGATGTCGGCCTTGGTCATGTCGATGAGCGGCGTGTGGAGCATGAAGGGGCGGCCCTCCACGCCGGCCTTGGTGCCGAGGTTGGCGGCATGGGCGAAGGCGTCGATGAACGCGGGACGGCAGTCGGGGTAGCCGGAGTAGTCCACCGCGTTGACACCGAGGAAGATGTCCCGGGCGCCGATGACCTCGGCGTACCCGACCGCGAGGGAGAGGAAGGTCATGTTCCTCGCGGGGACATAGGTCACGGGGATCTCGGCGCCGGCCTCGGGGGCAGCCTCCTGCTTGGGGACTTCGATATCGTCGGTGAGGGCGCTGCCGCCGATGGCGCGGAGGTCGATCGACACGGTGCGGTGGTCTCGCGCATCGAGGCTCTGGGCGACCCGGCGGGCGGCGTGGAGCTCGGTGCGGTGGCGATGGCCATAGTCGAAGCTGAGGCAGAAGCACCCGAACCCACGCTCCCGCGCGATCGCCAGCACCGTCGCGCTGTCCAGGCCGCCCGAGAGCAGCACCACCGCCTTGTTCGAGGATTCACTCACGCACCAATCCTATGGGTGCCGCGGCGCCGCGACCCGTGCCCGGCGACGGCCGCCCTATACCCTGCGCAGCACGCAGGCGTGGAAGCCCCGCCCCTCGCGCCGAAACTTGCGTTCGAAGTTGCTGCCCACCAACTCGCCGCTCCCGGCGCTCTCGGGCTTGTCGAACCGGTCGAGAACGAACGGCCCCGCGCCGGCCGCAGGCCCGTGGTCGATGCCGTACTGGCCCAGGAGCCCCCACCCAGCCGGACTCGTCCACCGGTCAAAGTGCTCTTGATCCCAGGCCCAGAGTTCGTCGTGGTCGGTGACGACGCGGAGCTCGCCGCCGGGCGTGAGGACGCGCCAGACCTCGGCGAGGAAGCGGTCCTGGACGACGCGCTTCTTGTGGTGCTTGGCCTTGGGCCAGGGGTCGGAGAAGTAGAGGTGGACGACGCGGGCGATCGCGTCGGGGGCCCGCCAGCGGAGGAAGGTGGCCGCGTCGGCGTGGAGGACGCGGACATTTCCGAGCAGGCCGCGGGCACGGCGGCGGCGGACGCGGTCGGCGGTGTACCACGCGAACTCGCGGGCCCACTCGATGCCGAGGAAGTTGACCTCGGGCTGGAGCATGGCCTGCTGCACCAGGAAGGTGCCCTTGCCCGAGCCGATCTCGATCTCGAGGGGACGGTCGGGGTGGGCGAACCAGGCGCGGGGGTCGAGTCGCCCGGCCTCGGGGTCGGTCGAGATCGCGTCGGGTAGCGCGGGCATCTCCTCGGCACTCACCGCGACCACGCCCCACCCGGGGTCCAACGCACGCCCACGACCGAGTCCGAACGACATCCTGTGCCCTCGTTGTGGTGCAGGCTTCCAGCCTGCACGCTGCTGGAGATTGTGCAGGCTGGAAGCCCGCACCACAAATGCAGGCTAGAAGCCTGCACCACAAGGCGTCACTGCTTCGCGCCGGACTCGATGTACGCCATCAGGTCGGCGACCTCCCGGGCTGTGAGGGTATCCAGCAGGCCGGGGGGCATCGGGGAGATGGGGGAGTGCTCGATGGTGAGGATCTCGGCGGGGTTGATGGTGACGACCGCGAGCGAGTAGGGGTCGGTGAGGACATCCATCCGCCCGCCGGCGATCTGGAGGAGCCGCCCGGTGAGGACGCGGTCGTCGGTCATGGTGATGACCGAGGCCTGGTACTGGTCGCTGACGGCCTTGGAGGGGTCGGTGGCGGCCTCGAGGATGTCGCGGGTGCTGAACCGGCGGGCGACGCCGGTGAGGTCGGGGCCGGTCGACCCGCCGCCGCCGCCGAAGCGGTGGCACTCGATGCAGCGGGCGGCGGCGAAGGCCTGCTTGCCGCGGTCGATCGAGCGCTCGCCCCCGGCCCCCTCGACGGCCGCCAGCGCGGCGGGGAGGTCCCAGCGTTGGAGGAAGGGTCGCGAGGGCGCGGGGGGCGCGCCCTGGGCCGCGGCGGCGTCGAGCTTGGCGAGGAGGGCGGTGATGCGCTCGCCCTCGGCGTCGGCGAGGCGCTCGATGGCCTCTCGCTCGATGGCGCGGATGTAGCCCTCGAAGCTCATGCCGCCGGACATGTGTCGGGCGGCGTGGAGCCAGGTGAAGTAGCGGGTGAGTTCGTCGTTGGAGAGTTGGTCGGCGACGAGGCGGAGTTCGAGGGCGGCGCGGACTTGCTCTTCGCGGGTGGGGGCGGACTCGATGGCGGCGAGGAGTCGGGCGCCGATTCCAGGAGCGTGGGCGTAGGCCAAGACCTCCGCGGCCAACCCCGCGACCGTCGGATCGGCGCTGGGGTACGCACGGTCGAACCTCTCCAGCAGCACCCGGCGCGATTCGTTGTCGAGCTCGCCGCCGCGGGAAAGCGCGATCGCCACGGCCCGGAGGAGATACAGATCGACATTCGGCGATGCGCCGACGGAAAACTGTGCCGCATCGCGGACCACATCGCCGACAGGCTCCCCGCGCACGAGTCGGGCGCGTGCCAGCAGAATCTCGAGTGTCTCGAATGGCATGGACCTCGGGGCCGTGTTCACCCAGAAGGCTGGGGCATGGCGTTCGAGAGCGAGCCTGGCCGCGAAGCGCACGAAGCGATCGGCATCGAACAGGTGTTCTGTCGCGAGGTTCAGGCCTGACTCATCGGGGGTGGCCTGGACGCTCTGCAACTCCCGCCGCAGCTCCATCTCGGGTGTGAGCGTGCGCATGCCAACGCCGTTCCCGGCCGGCTCATCCCCCTCGTAGGTTACGCGGTACAGCCCGCTCTGCGTGCCGCGCCCGCCGGTAGTGAACCACATCGCCCCGTCCGGCGCGAACGCCATGTCGGTGACGCTCAGCGGCAGGCCGAGCACGAACGCCTCGTACTCGCCGGTGTAGCTCGCGCCGTTGGGCGTGAGGTGCACCGCGAGGATGCGGCCGTACGCCCAGTCGCCGGCGAAGAAGCAGCTCGCCCAGGGCTCGGGGAACATCGCCCCGTTCGAGAAGGCCACGCCCACCGGGCTCGACAGGTCCGTGTCGCACACCGGCGGCAGGGTGTCGGGGTACCAGTCTGGGAGCTTGGCCGAGCCGGAGCGCCAGCCGTACTCGCCGCCCTCGACGATGTGGACGATGCGGGGCGGGCGGTACCACGGCAGCCCGATGTCCCACTCCATGTCCGAGTCATAGGTGAAAAGCTCGCCGTTGGGGGCGAAGGCGATGTCGTAGCTGTTCCGCAGGCCGCCGGCGATGACCTCCCAGTGCTCCCCGCTCTCGTCGGTCCGCAGCACCGTGCCGCCCGGCGTCATCACGCCCACCGCGTGCCCGCGCGGGTCCCACAGGCGCGGCAGCAGCGTGTCCTCCGCCCAGTTGCGGAAGGGCGACTTCTCCTTGTCCACCTTCGACACCAGCGGCGTGTGATTGCCGTGGACGGTATAGATCATCCCGTCCGGCCCCAGCGCCAGCCCGTGGGGCCCGTGCTCGCCCTTGGCGGGGTACTCCGCCAGCACCTCGTGCCGCTCGTATTGGCCGTCGGCGTCGGCGTCCCACAGCCGGTGCAGGCCTCCCTGCCGGTCGGGCGTCTCGTTCACGCTGGCGTACAGCGAGTCGTACGCGAAGAGCAGCCCCTGGCACATGCCGATGTCGGCGTCCAGCCGCTGCACGCTCGCCGTCTCGGGCGCTGTACGCACGATCCGCAGCAGGCCGCCGGACTCCGGCGAGACCAGCACCCGCCCGGCCTCGTCGATCGTCATGCTCACCCACGAGCCCTCACCCGCCTGCGAGGAGTGGACGAGTTCGACCCTGAACCCCTCGGGGACTCGGACGGCGGCGGCGGGCGTGGCCTCGCGGTGCATCATGACCGGGCCCCAGGGCAGCGAGGCGTTCGCGGTCGAGCCAAGCTCGGTCGCCCGGGGCCAGTCGCGGAAGCTGAAGCCGGGCTGCTCCCAGCCCTCGGGGGCGTCCTCGGCGGCGCGCCATTGGTTGGAGGTGACCACGCGGTCGGTGCTGCCATCGGCGTAGGTGAGGTCGAGCCGGAGCGCCAGGCCGGCGGCGCCGCCGTCGTTGCGGCATTCGACGCCGAGGGTGTTGCGGCCCTGGAGGAGAGCGGCGGTGACATCGACCGCGACGGGGCTCTCCCAGGTGTCGCTGTGGGCGACCCGCTCGCCGTTGAGGAAGATGGTCGCGTGGTTGTCGCAGGTGGCGACGAGGCGGGCGCGGGCGACCTCGCCGTCGACCTCGAAGAGCCGGAGCATGTGGGCCCGCTGGTTGGTCGTGGCGGTCGGGGAGACCCAGACCCACTGGGCGTCCTGGGCCGTGGCGGGGCTGGCGAGGGTGAGCAGGGCGGCGAGGCGGGCGTGGCGGCGGATGTTCATGGCGACAATGTACACGGGTTGCGGGTGTGTGCCACGGCGTGGCGGGCGTCCGGGGGCGCGGGCGAAAGGCAGCGCGGGCGGGGCCTGCTACTCGTCCGCGGCGGCGATTCGGGCGTCCATGTCGTCGGGCTCGGTGGTGGGCTCGGGGGGGATGTACTCGCCGTGCCACGCCATGGCGACGACGCGTTTGAAGTCGGCGAGGATCATCAGGAGCGAGGGGAGGAGGATGAGCACCAGGAGGGTGGAGGACATCAGGCCGCAGCTGATGGTGATCGCCATGGGGATGAGGAAGCGCGCCTGGAAGGACTGCTCGAGGAGCATGGGCAGCAGGCCGCAGACCGTGGTGATGGTGGTGAGGAGGATGGCGCGGAGCCTGGCGCGCCCGGCGGCGAGGCAGGCGGCGTGGGTGGTGAGGCCGGCCCCTCGCATGCTGTTGAAGAACTGGACGAAGATGAGCGAGTCGTTGACGACGATGCCCGAGAGTGCGATGAAGCCGATCATCGAGAGGAAGGTGAGGTCGAACCCGAAGAGGATGTGCCCCCAGATGACGCCGACGATGGCGAAGGGGACCGCCGAGAGCACGAGCACCGGCTGGGTGTAGCTCTGGAAGAGCCAGGCGAGGGTGAGGTAGATGAGGCCGATGGCGGTGAGGAAGCCGAAGGGCAGGCTGCCGAAGGCCTCTTTCATGTCCTTGGAGGAGCCGCGCTCGACGAGCCGGACGCCGGGGTGGCGGGCCTCGAACGCGGCGCGATCGGCGAAGATGGTGCGGGTGACCTCGTCGGCGTTGATGATTTTCTTGTCGTTGTCTGCGGTGACGGTGACGGACCGCTGGCCGTCGACGCGCCGGACGGTGGCGTAGGAGCGCGCGGTTTCGACGCGGACGACCTCGGGCAGCGGGACCGGGTCGCCGCCCGGGGTGAAGAGGTGCATGGTCTCGAGGGCGGCGAGGTCGCGGCGGAAGTCGGTGGGGTAGATGACGCGGATGTCGACATCCTCCTCGTCGCCGGCGAAGGTGAAGGGTTCCAGGCCGTAGACCGCGCCGCGGACCTGCTCGGCGATATTGGCGACTGTGAAGCCCAGCTCGCTGGCGCCGTCGCGGAGGTGGAAGCGGAGCTCCTGCTGGCCCGAGTCGGTGTCGTCGGCGATATCGAAGACCCCCTTCTTGGCGTTGAGCCAGGTCACCAGGTCGGCGGCGGCGGCGTCGAGGCGGGCGGGGTCGTCGCCGACGAGGCCGAGGCTGATGGGCGGGCCCTGCGAGCCGCCCTGCATCTCCTGGAACTGGATGCTCTTGACGCCGACGAGCCGGCCCTCGAGCGCCTGCCGGAGGGCGACGATGACCTCGTCGCTGGGGCGTTGGCCGTTGGCGGATCGTTGCTCGACGGGGGTGAGTTCGAGGATGATCTGGGCGATGTGGGGCGAGGCGGCGGTGGAGTCGCCCTCGAGGCTGGAGATGGCGCCGACGATGGCCCAGGTGCTCTTGATCTCGGGGATCTCGAGGCAGGCCTGCTCGACGAGTCGGACATACCGGTCGGTGGCGCTGGCGGGCGTGCCGACGGGCATGCGGAGCTCGCAGTTGACGGTCTCGGCGTCGGAGCTGGTGAGGAAGGAGAGGCCGACGCGCCCGCCGGCGACCAGGCCCGCGGAGGCGACGATGGTGGCGATGGCGGTGCAGACCGCGATGTAGCGGTAGCGGAGGGAGAGGCGGAGGAGCCTGGTGTAGCTTGGAATGAGCAGGCCGGCGACGAAGGCGTCGCGGGCGGTGTCGAAGCGGTTCTCGAGGCGTTCGAGCCTGCCCTGGTGGTGGGCGGCCCGGCGGGCGTCGGCGTTCCTGAGGGAGTGGGTCATGTGGACCGGAAGGATAAAGAGCGCTTCGACGAGGGAGATCGTCAGCGCGACGCCGACGACGACGGGGAGCGCGCCGAGCATGTCGCCCATGCGGCCCTCGATGATGGTGAGCGGGAAGAAGGCGAAGATGGTGGTGACGACGGTGCCGACCACCGGCCAGGCGACCTGGTTGGCGCCGCGGATGGCCGAGTCGTGGGGGGACTCGCCCCTCTCGTGCCTGGCGACGATGTTCTCGGCGACGACGATCGCATCGTCGACGAGGATGCCGACCACGATGATAAGGCCGAACATGGTCAGCAGGTTGAGGGTGATGCCGGTGAGGCGCATGAGGATGAGCGTGCCCATGAGGGCGGTGATCATGCCCAGCAGCACCCAGAAGCTGACGCGCCAGTTGAGGAAGAGGACGAGGACAAAGAAGACGAGCACCGCGCCCTGGGCGGCGTTGCGGGTGAGGAGCTGGAGCCGCCCGACGATGAAGCGGGCCAGGTCGGTGGTGATGGCGATGTCGCCGGGGAGTTCCTCGATCTCGGCGCGGGCGAGGCCGAGGTCGTAGGCCCGTTGCTTGTCCGATCTTTGCCCGGGCGGGGTGATGAGCTTGAGGAGCTTGTCCGTGAGGGAGGCATGGAGGGGCTTGCGTTCGAGCCCGGCGGCGTATGCCTTGACCAGCTCGGCCATGCTGACCGCGTCCTGCTCGCCGACCTTGTAGACGGTGAGCGAGACGGCGGGCTTGCCGTTGAGACGGGCCCGGATATCGACATCGACAAAGCCCTGCGTGACCTCGGCGAGGTCGGCGAGGCGCACGACCTGGCCGTCGGCCTCGGCCTTGACGACGATCTGGCCGATGTCCTCGGCCCTCTCCTCGGTGCCGGGCGTGCGGATGCCGATGTTGGCGGTGGGGGAGCGGACCGCCCCGGCGGGGGTCTCGATCATCGCGGCGCGGACCCGCTGCGAGATGGCCGGCAGGCTGAGGCGGTGCTTGAGCGCCGCCTCGGGCCGCACGGCGACAGTGATCTCGTCGGTGCGTTGGCCGCCGATGACGATCTGGCCCATGCCCGGGAGCGTGCGGAGGTCGTCGCGCATCTGCCGGATGGCGCGTTTCATCGTCCGCTCGTCGCTGTCGCCGTAGAGCGAGAGGATGATCGCGGGGAGGTTGACCTCGATCTTCTGCACGACGATCCGCTCGGCGGCGTCGGGGAGGTCCTGGAGGGCGTCGACCTCGCGCTTGACCTCGGCGACGGCGGCGTCGATGTCCTTGCCCGACTCGAACTCGACCCGGATCAGGGCGGCCGACTCGGTGACGGTGCTGTTGATCTCCTTGATATCGCGGAGGTCGCGGATGGCGTCCTCGATCTTGGAGGCCAGGGCCCGCTCGACCTCGTCGGGCGCTGCGCCTGGGTAGGGGGCGCTGATGAGGATGGTGGTGGGGTCGATCGCGGGGAAGAACTCACGCCGGATGCGCGCACCGAAGAGGATGCCCCCGAAGAGCAGGGCGAACATGAGGAGGTTCGCCACGACGGGCTTGTTGACGCCGAAGGCGGGGAGGCTCATGGCGCATCCTCACCCTGGCCCGCGCGCATCTGGATAGTGACGAACTTGCCGTCGATCATGACATCGAGGTTGGTGACGATGATGGGCGTGCCCGGGGCCAGGCCGGTGTCCTCGACGACCGCCCACTGGCGCTCGAAGGGATCGATCTCGGGGAAGCTCCCCGAGGCGAAGAACAGGGTAGCGACGGGGACCTGCCGGGCGGTCCAGGCGCCCAGGTCGTTGGGCGTGGCGATGTAGAGCGTGGCGTCCTGCACCGCCCTGCGCGGCACGATGAGACGGCCGGTCTCGGGCTCGCCGGTGATGACCCCGACGACGAACTGCCCGGGGAGCAGGAGCGTGGCCGAGTCGTGGTCGCGGCTCTGGAAGGCAGCGGGGTCCTGCTGGACCTCGACATAGACCGTGAGTGTGCGGGTGGCGGGGTCGGCCTCGGGCGAGATGCGGACGACCTTGCCCTGCCAGGTGTTGCCGCCCGGGCCGTCGGGGCGGAGGGTGGCGGGGTCGCCGATGCGGACATAGCCCAGGGCGGTGGCGGGGATCTTGAGGGGGATCTCGATGCGGGAGATATCGACGATGCGGGCGATGGGGGCGCCGACCGCGAGGAGCTCGCCCTGCTCGACCGAGACCCGCTGGATGACGCCGGTGATGGGGCTGGTGACGGCGGTGCGGGTGAGGTTCTCGCGGGCGAGGTCGGCATCGGCGCGGAGGCGGTTGAGGTTGGCCTGCAGCGCATCGCGCCGGGAGGGCACGCGCTGGAGCTGCTGGCGGGTGGTCGAGACCTGGGCCTCGAGGGCGCGGAGGGCCTTGGTGCGCCGGTCGATCTCGGAAGAGCTGGCCGCCCCCTGCTCGAGCGCATCGAGGGCCTGGGCCAGCTCGCGGCGCTCGATCGAGGCCTGGTCCTCGGCCAGTTGGAGCTGCTCGGTCCAGGCGGTCTCGTCGATGTCCAGCGAGTCGAGCTCGGCGAGCGACTGGGCGACCATCTGGTCGGCGGCCCGCGAGCGGGCGAGGTAGTCGGTCTGCTCGAGCCGGACGATCAGGTCCCCGGCGGTGATCGGCAGGCCGGGCTCGATGGCCGTCGGCCGCTCGGTGACCCGCCCGGTGACCTGGGCGGAGAGGTCGACGGCGTTCATGGTCCGCGCGCTGCCGTAGCCGGACCAGGTGCGGGGGATGTCGGTGAACGAGGCGGGGATAGCGCCGACTGCCAGGGCGTTGGAGGGGTTGTCCTTGGGCGGGAGTTCGGGCTTGGTGAAGAACAGCGCGAGGAAGATGGCGATGCCCAACCCGACGACGCCGAGCCCGACACCGATGCGCAGGAGGATGGAGAGCGGCTCGAGGAGGGAGCTGGAGACCTTGGTCGGCATGGCTTGCCCCGGTGTGGTGCGTGTCGGGAGCAAGTCTAGGCGGATCCGGGATTGGTTCAGGGGTTTCCGCCGATGTTCACGACCAGCCCTTCGAGCAGCAGCGTGGCGGCGGAGATGACCACGATCCCGAGGATGTTGAGCCCCAGCCCGGCGCGGGCCATCTGGTCGATGCGGATGCGCCCCGAGCCGAAGACGATGGCGTTGGGCGGGGTGGCGACGGGGAGCATGAAGGCAAACGAGGCGGCCAGGGCCGCGGGGACGACCAGGCGCAGGGGGTCGACCCCCAGGGCCGGGGCGACGCCGGCGAGGATGGGGAGCAGGGCGGTGGTGATGGCGGTGTTGCTGGTCAACTCGGTGAGAAAGATGACCAGGGTGCAGACCAGGACGACCGCGAGCCAGACGGGCATGTGGCCGAGGCCCTCGACGCTGTGTCCGATAAAGGCGTCCACGCCATTGGCGGTGATCGCCGCCGCGAGGCTGAGCCCGCCGCCGAAGAGCAGGAGGATGCCCCACGGCACGCGCTCGGCGGTGCGCCAGTCCATGGCGAAGACCCGCTCGCGGGCCTTGACGGGGATGACGAAGAGGGCCAGGGCGGCGGCGATGGCGATGGAGGAGTCGTTGAGCCCGGCGAGGAGGGTCAGGGCGTGGTCCTTGCCGAAGTCTTGGAGCACCGGGCGGGCGATCCACAGCACGACGGTGCAGCAGAAGACGCAGAACACGGTGAGCTCGCCCCGGGTGACGGGGCCGAGGTGGCGGAGTTCCTCGCGGATGAGCGTCCGGCCGCCGGGGATGGTGCGGAGCCTGACCGGCTGGCTGATGAAGACCACATAGAACCACGCGAGGGGGAGGAAGACGGCGACGATGGGCAGGCCGAGCATGAGCCAGCGGGCGAAGGCGACCGGTTGGCCGAGGTCGCTGGCGATGAACCCCGCGAGGATGGCGTTGGGCGCGGTGCCGATGAGCGTGGCGACGCCGCCGATGGAGGAGGCGTAGGCGACGCCGAGCAGGAGCGAACAGTCGAAGTTGGGATCGGGGGATTCGATCTGGTCGGGCGGGGTGTTTGGCGGCGCGCACTGGGTGGCGACGAGGCCGATGACGCTCATGGCGATGGGGAGCATCATGATCGTGGTGGCCGTGTTGGAGACCCACATGCTGAGCATGGCGGTGGCCACCATGAAACCGGCGATGAGGCGGCGCGGGCTCGTGCCGACGAGCAGGAGAGTGATGAGCGCGATGCGCTTGTGCAGCCCCCATCGCTCCATGCCCAGCCCGAGGATGAACCCGCCGAGGAACAGGTAGATGACGCTGTTGGCGAAGGGCGCCGCGGCGGCGTCGATCGTGGCGATGCCGGCGAGGGGGAAGAGCAGGAGCGGGAGGAGCGCTGTGGCCGCGAGGGGGATCGCCTCGGTGAGCCACCAGACGGCCATGAGGACACCGACCGCGGCCGTGGCGCGCCCGGGCGAGGAGAGGGCGCCCTCGGGGAGGAGGAGATAGGCGGCGACCGCCAGGACGGGGCCGGCGCCCAGGCCCGCCCAGTGGACGAGGCTGGCGAAGGCGGGCTGGTCGGTGCCTGTGGGCATGCCGAGAGCGTACCGCGCGGCCGCGGGCGGGTGGTGCACGGCAACGACCCTAGAGTCAACCATGGAACAGGCCGAGGTCGCGGTGATCGGGGCGGGGCCGATCGGGCTCGAGACGGCGGTGGCGTTCAAGCGCGCCGGCGTGGCCTATCTTCACCTCGAGGCGGGGGCCATCGGCTCGACCATGGGCTGGTGGGCGCCGGGGACGCGGTACTTCTCGAGCCCCGAGCGGGTCGCGATCGCCGGCGTGCCGCTGGTGGTGCAGGGGGAGGAGAAGGCCACGCGCGAGGACTACCTGCGGTACCTGCGCCATGTGGCCGCGGAGTTCGGGCTCGAGGTGCGGACCTTCGAGCGCGTGGTGGGGATCGAGCGGGGGATCGGGCAGGATGAAGGCGGGTTCCTGCTCTACACGGTGCGGAGCGCGCACGGCGTGGGGGGCGTGGAGGAGCAGCGTCGGGTCGAGCGCGAACGGTCGAAGCCGCCGTTCGTGCGCGATGTGGAGCGCTCCCGGCAGCCCCGGACCTACCGCGTCGAGAAGGTGGTGCTGGCGATCGGCAACATGCACCTGCCAAGGATGGCGGGGGTGCCGGGCGAGGACCTCCCGCATGTGAGCCACTACCTGGAGGACCCGCACAAGTACTACGGCAAGCGCGTGGCGATCGTCGGCGGAAGGAACAGCGCGGTGGAGGCGGCGATCCGGCTGTACCGGGCGGGGGCGCGGGTCACGCTGTGCCAGCGGCAGACCGAGCTGGAGCGCGAGCGGATCAAGTACTGGCTGCTGCCGGAGCTGGAGTGGCTGATCAAGAAGAAGCTCATCGGCTACGAGCCGGGCGTGCATGTGCGCGAGATCACCGAGGAGGCGGTGGTCGCCGAACGCGGGGCGTCGCGGCTGGAGGTCCCGGCGGACATGGTGCTGCTGCTGACCGGGTATGTGCAGGAGCCGGAGCTCTTCGAGATGCTCGGAGTGGGGTTGGAGGGCAGCGAGCGGCGCCCGCGGTTTGATAAGGCGACCATGGAGACGGATGTGCCGGGTGTGTTCGTGGCCGGGACGGCGATCGGCGGGAGCGCCGCCCGCACGCGGGTCTTCATCGAGAACGCCCACGAGCATGTGGAGCGAATCGTGCGGGCGATCACGGGGAAGGATGTCGCGGTGCGGGGGCGGGCGGTGTTTGAAGGGAATGAGGAGAGCTAGAAACTACGGAGCTCTCATCCCAAATCACCGGTGAGGGGTGGGTCCATGTTCCGAAACTCGGCTTTCGCCATCATTTTCTTCACCGCGATCGGCCTTGGGATGTTCGTGCTTTGGGCGAGCACGGCGAGCAGCCTACCCACGAGCTATGCGCTGCTCGGGGGGTGCATGTTCGGCGGCGTGGCATTGGTCTATGGCATCGACCTTGTGGATGCGGTGCTCTGGCGGGCAAGACGGCTCGGGGCCGGGGTGTTCGTGCGACCGCAGGCGGACGGGGCGATCCTGACTATCTGCCAGTACACCCCTCTCGCTATCGGGGCGTACTCGGTGTTCATCGCGGGCATCGTGACGGTTGTCGCGTGGACGGCGGCGTTTGCCGCGTGGCGGACACTCCCACCACCCGGTCTGCAGTGGGGGCTGGTGGCCGCGGCCGTCTTGCCCGGGCCGGTGGCCTATGCCTGGTCTCGCTACCGACACCGGGCGGGCGCGAACGACCTGATCATCGACGGCGCGATGCGGACTGTCTGGCTGCCGCCCGGCCCGAGCCGCAAGCAGGGCATCTCACTGAGCATCGCCGAGGTGACCGATGTGGATGTTGTCGTGTGGGAGCAGGAAGTGCGGCACCAGTACGGCTCGACAACGGTCTACTCGTATGTGCCGACGGTGGTCTATCGGTCGCAACTTGGCGCGTGGAAGAACGCACATCTTGTTGAATGGCGAGATCAAGGGAAGGCCGAAGCGCTCGCGAAGTGGTTGCGTCGGGAGCTCGGCGTTGGGTGGCCGATTCGCCCCCCCGGGTGATCGAGTCCCCGGAAAGGTCCGGGTGTTCGCTCACCCATTCACCCATTCACCCCTTCACCCATTCACCCACTCACTCCCCGGGCCGGCGACCCCGCCCGCGCCAGGGGCATGAGGTGGCGGGAGGAGCCGCCGGCCTCGGCCGATTCCTGGTCGGCGCCCTCGGGCGGGGTGCGGAGGATGTAGCCGCCGTCGGGCTGCAGATCCCAGGCGCGCTTCCGGTCGCGGGTGAGGACCTGGCGGAGCTGGCAGAGCCGCTCCTTGGCGGCCCGGTCGTAGACCGGGCACGCGGCCTCGACGCGGTCGTTGAGGTTGCGGTACATCCAGTCGCCGGAGCCGATGATCCAGAGCCCGTCGGCGGGGTCGGCGTGGCCATCGGCGAAGTGAAAGCACCGGGAGTGTTCGAGGAATCGCCCGACGACCGACCAGACGCGGATGTTCTCCGACATGCCGGGCACGCCGGGGCGGAGGCAGCAGAACCCCCGGACGACAAGCTCGATGGGCACGCCCGCCTGGGAGGCCTCGTAGAGGCGTTCGGTCGTCTTGATGTCCTCGAGCGCGTTGCACTTGGCGAAGATTCGGGCCGGGAGCCCCGCCTTGGCGTTGGCGATCTCGCGGTCGATCAGCTCGCTGAAGCGGTCGCGCATAGTGGCGGGGGCGACGATGAGCTCGTTGTAGTCGTTCTGGGCGCTGCGGCCGGTGAGGAGGTTGAAGAGGTTGACGACATCCTCGGTGATGCGCGGGTTGCAGGTGAGCAGCCCGTGGTCGGTGTAGAGCTGGGCGGTGGCGGGGTTGTAGTTGCCGGTGCCGACATGGGCGTAGCAGCGCAGGCCCTGGCTCTCGCGCCGGACGACGAGCGAGCACTTGCAGTGGGTCTTGAGGCCGACCACGCCGTAGGCGACATGCACCCCGTGCTTCTCGAGCATGCGGGCGAAGCGCAGGTTCTTCTGCTCGTCGAACCTGGCGCGGAGCTCGACCAGGCAGGCGACCTGCTTGCCGTCCTCGGCGGCGCGGATGAGGCTGGCGACAAAGGGCGAGTCGCGGCTGGTGCGGTAGATGGTCTGCTTGATGGCCAGCACATCGGGGTCGCGGGCCGCGGCGGCGATGAACCGCTCGACGCTCTCCTGGAACGACTCGTAGGGGTGGTGCAGGAAGATATCGCGCTCGCGGATGAGGGCGAAGATGTCGGTCTCGGGGTCGGCGAGGATGGCCGGCACCACGGGCTTGTAGCGGCTGAGCTTGAGGTCCGGGCGCTCGAGGTTGGCGATCTCGAAGAGGTCCTGGTACTCCAGCGGGCCGGGGCGGGCGTAGACATCCTCCTCGGTCAGCAGCAGCTCCTCGAGCACATAGCGGAGAATCTCCGGGCACGGGGCGTCGGGGACCTCCATCCGCACCGCCTCGGCGAACCGACGCAGCTGCAGCTCGGCCTCCACATGCTCGTAGAGGTTGTCCGACTCGTCGTCGCGGGTCTGGATCGAGGCGTTCCGCGTCAGGCGGAATGGCATGACCTCGTGCACCGTCATCCCGGGGAACAGGTCGCCCAGGTTGTTGCGGATAAGCTCGTCCAGCGGCAGCATCCGGACCATGTCGCCGGCGCGCTCGATCTCGACAAACCGGGGCAGGACATCGGGGATCTTGATCCGGGCGAAGAGCTGGTCGGGCGAGTTGGGCGGGCCGACGAGGACGCCGAGGTTCTCCGAGAGGTTGGAGATAAAGGGGAACTTGTGCCCCGGGTCGACCGCCAGCGGCGTCAGGATGGGGAAGACATTGTCGCGGAACCACTGGTCGACGCGCGTGCGCTCGGCGTCCTCGAGCTGGTCGTACCGGAGCAGGTGGATGTCCGCCGCCACGAGCTGGGGGTGGGCGATGTCGAGCCAGATGCGGGCCTGCTCGGCCTGGAGCTGCTTGACCATCGCCCGCAGCTCGGCGAGGGTCTGCGTCGGCCGGCGCCCGTCGGGCGAGGGGGTCTCGACGCCGCTGAGGATGTACCGCTTGAGCAGGCCGACGCGCTTCATGAAAAACTCGTCGAGGTTGCTGGCGAAGATCGCCAGGAACTTGACGCGTTCGAGCAGCGGGAAGGAGTCGTCGGCCGCCTGCGCCAGCACGCGCCGGTTGAACTCAAGCCACGAGATGTCGCGGTTGAAGTACCGGGGCTCGGCGGCGTCGGGGGGAGCGCTCGCGGCCTGTCCTGCCGGTTTCGGCGTGTCCGTTGTGCTGGTCGTTTGCGTCGTGTTGGTCGTGTTGGTCGTGTTGGTCATGGGAGTGTGCTCAGGCCCCGTCCGGCGGGGGACGGTAGGTGGCAGTGCAGCCCGGCGCCTCGGTGACCGTGCAGCCGGCGACCCGCGCCCCCGCGGTGAGCAGCGGCGCCAGCAACGCCCCCGCCCGCTCCGCGATGTGGCGGGCCACATGCTCGGCCGTGGGGTTCACCCGGTCGAAGGGCGGCGTGGCGTTCAGGTCCGCGTTCTGGAACGGGGCGATGGTCTCGGCCAGGGCCGCCCCGACCGCGTGGAAGTCGCACAGCAGGCCGTCGGCGTCGAGGGTGGGGCCGGCGATGGTCAGCGTGACCCGCCAATTGTGCCCGTGGACGGGCTCCCGGGCGCCGGCGATCATGATCGCGTGCGCGGCACAGAACTCGGCCTGGACAGTCAGCTCGAACATCCCGGGAGTGTAGAGCGGGGGGCGTTCAGGGGTTCGGGGCGGGCTTCTGGATCCGCCCGAAGAGCGCCAGCAGCGATCGGGGTTGCCGGATCGCCCGGCGCTTCATGCACAGCGCGTGGAAGACCGGCCGCAGCGGGCCCCGCATGTACCCCCGCGGCCCCTCGTGCTCCATGTAGGCGATCAGCGGCGGGAGCATCCCGCCCTCGCGGGCGTGCCGGGCGATCGTCCGCTCGTCGTTGAACCGGTAGACCACCGGGTAGTGGTAGTCCTCGACACTCGACCGGCCCTTGGCCACGCGCAGCACAAACTCGTCGAGCT
Organism: uncultured Phycisphaeraceae bacterium; assembly: GCA_964372195.1. Taxonomy (GTDB): domain Bacteria; phylum Planctomycetota; class Phycisphaerae; order Phycisphaerales; family UBA1924; genus PNC22. The sequence continues at coordinate 17,785 of CAYJPX010000029.1, read as the reverse complement.
TGAGCGTGTTGCACAGCTTGGCCACGCGGGTGAAGTAGTGCCGGGCGTTGGGCGTCGCGAACACGAACACCCCGCCCGGGCGCAGGCACCGGGCGAGCGCCTGCATGAACCGCGCCGGGTCCGCCACATGCTCCATGACCATGAACGCGTAGGCGATGTCGAAGTGGTTCTCGGGCAGGTCCGCGTCCTCGAGCAGGGCCCGCTGGAAGTTGTCGAAGATCCCCTCCTGCGGCGTGACGCCGTCGTCGGGCTCGACGCCCCAGAACTCATCGATGTGGGGCCGCAGCGCCCGGACCAGGTCGAAGCTCCGCGCGATGCCCCGGCCGCACCCGATGTCCAGGGCCCGGACCGGCGCGGCCCGCTGCAGGCACTCCTGGCGGATCAGCCGGGTGAACATGATCTGGGCGTTCGAGGTCTCTTCGAAGTTGTAGCTCCGGGCGAGCTGCTCGAAGGTGTGGGTGTCGAACGGGCGTCGCGGGCGGATGCACTCGGGGTCGGCGCTCTCGACGCCCCCCCCGGGCTGGAGGGTATCTGTGGGCACGGGCTGGGCTCCTGGGCATGGCCGGACGGGCCGGGGCGGCGGAGCGTAGTCTATTCGGGCGCCATGTGCCCGACAGCCGCCGCCACGATCGAGCCGGCGGGGCTGGCATCGAGAAACCAGGGCGCCGGGTGTAAAGCTATGGACGATTCGCCGTTGATGTTGGGGGTGAGCGGGTGCCGCGGGATCGTGGGCGGCAGCCTGACGCCCGATGTGGCCGCACGCTACGCCGGGGCCTTCGGCGGGTGGCTCCGCGAGCGGGCGCGGGGCCGGCCCGTGCGGGTGGTCATCGGCCGCGACGGCCGGGCCGGGGGGCATGTGGTCCGCCACGCCGCCATCGCCGGGCTCTGCGGGGCCGGGTGCCAGGTGGTCGACCTGGGCGTCGAGATGACCCCGACCGTCGGCGTCATGGTCGACGAGCTCGAGGCCGACGCCGGCATGGTGCTCACCGCCAGCCACAACCCCCAGGAGTGGAACGGCCTGAAGTGCCTGGTGCGCGAGGCCGGGGCGAGGGGGCCAAGCGCCTGCGCCCCCGATGCACGCACCGCAGGGGAGATCGTCGAGCGGTTCCGGGCCGGGGCCGGCTCCTGGCAGCCGTGGGATCGACTCGGGCAGGTGACCCGGCAGCGGGACGCGGGGAATATCCATGTCGGCCGGGTGGTCGAGCGGTTCGGGCAGGATGTGCTCGGCGCGATCACGGCCATGGCGCCGACGGTGGTGCTCGACTCGGTGAACGGCGCCGGCGCGGTCGCCGGGCGACGCCTGCTCGAACGGATGGGCTGCCATGTCGTCCAGCTCGGGGCCGAGGAGTCGGGCCTGTTCAGCCACACCCCCGAGCCCACGCGGGAGAACCTCTCGGGCGCCGGCGGGCTGTGCGATGCGGTGCGCCAGCACGGGGCCATCGTCGGCTTCGCCCAGGACCCCGACGCCGACCGCCTGGCGGTGATCGACGAGCGCGGCGAATACATCGGCGAGGAGTACACCCTGGTGCTGGCCGCCCGCGAGGTGCTGGAGATGGGCGTCCACGGGCGCGAACGCCGGAGCCGGGCGGTCGCCGTCAACCTCTCCACCAGCCGCATGATCGAGGACCTGGCCGGGGAGTACGGCGTCGGGGTCGTGCGCACACCCGTGGGCGAGGCCCATGTCGTCGATGCGATGAAGCACGCGGACATGCTGGTGGGCGGCGAGGGCAACGGCGGGCTGATCTGGTCGAGCGTGACGCTTGTGCGCGATTCGCTCAGCGCCATGGCGCTGATCCTCGCCTCGATCGCCCGCCACAACAAGCAGGTCAGCGAGCTGGTCGGGCGCGTGCCCCGGTACGCGATCGAGAAACGCAAGGTCGCCATCGCCAGCCGGGCCGAGGCCGGGCCGGCGGGGCAGAAGGTCGCGGCCTGGGCGGCGGGGGGCGGCGGGGCAGCGCGGGTGGATACCCAAGACGGCGTGCGGGTGGACTGGGCCGACTGTGCCGCCGCGGGCGGCGGCCCGGCCTGGGTCCATGTGCGGGCGAGCAACACCGAGCCGATCATGCGCCTGATCGCCGAGGCCCGGAGCGGCGAGGGGGTGTCGAGCCTGCTCGATGCGGTCGCGGGGGTGGTCGCGACATAGGAGCTTGCATGCCAAAGGGGCGGACGCGATTCCGGCGGTTCCGATGGGTGATGCTGGTTCTGTCCCCCCTCGTGCTTGGGGCTGCCCTGACGAGCCCGTGGTGGGAGGTGAGCGTGCGCGGGCCTACCTGGGCCGTGCATGTGGGCTACACGCGGGTCCACGCATGGTGGAACCTCGCGCCGAGGTGGAGCGGGACGCGGTGCTGGGCCGACTTGAATGACAGGCAATCGCGAGTGTTTTGGAGGATTGACTGGGAACCGACGGGCTCGTGGCCCAATGTCCGGCTGCCGGCATGGATACTGGTCGGATCCGTCTGGGGAGTCTGCGGTGTTGCGTGGTGGCTGGGGCCGCCGATCCCGCGTCGCGGTCGGTGTCGGGGCTGTGGCTACGACTTGGCAGGTCTGACCCCGGACGAGGACGATCGGGTGTGCTGCCCGGAGTGCGGTGAGCGGGCCAAGCTCCGGTCGGACCGGTGAGGGGCCGGATGGGCGTGCGGGCGTATACTTCCCGACCATGACCACCCCCACCAGCCAGCCCCAGCCGTCCGCGATGCGGTCCGTGTCGATCTCGCCGGGCATGCGTGTGCGAGTGACCCAGCAGGTGGTGCTGCAGTCCAAGCCCCGGACCACCTCGGTCGAGGGCGTGGTCGAGGCGTACGAGCAGCAGAAAACCGGCTCGTGGTTCGCCCACAGCGAGGACAAAAAGCTCTGGCTCGACCGCGTCCGCCTGCGGACCGACGACGGCGAGATCGTGTACTGCAACCTGGATCAGTTGTCGCGGGTGGAGGTGGTGGGGTAGGGCGGTACATCGGGAGTCTGGCGAACCATGGCGCGCCTCTACGAGCTTGGGTACGGCGCCTCGCACGCTCTTGAACTCACGCCGGGCGGCGCTGCGGGAACACCGACGCGAGATCGGGACGAAACGAACTGCGCCACAGTAGCCGGTGAGTACAAGGTGATCGGCGGTGTCCTCCACGCCCTCTACGGGAGCGGAGGACGGTTGTGGATTCGCATTGGTGATGTCGAGTGGGCAGTGACCGAGCCGGCCGATGTGTCTGTCCGGCGCGAGGGGGATGTGCTCATCGGCGTGATTCCGAGAACCGGTGCCGGGGAGGTGGTCATCCGCGAGCCGGTGCCTGCACCGGTGGACACGGACCCGATATTCGACTTTCTCGCGAGCACCGTGATCTTCTGGATCGTGAATGTGCAGGAGACGCTGCGCAGCCAAGAAGCGATGGACAGATACTGGGGTGGGGCGAGACACCTCTCGTGAGCCGGACCTGCATCCGTGGGATGGCTGGGGGGACGGAGGGGGCCCAGAGTGCCCCGCCCCGGAGGGGGCCCCTCGCTGGCGCTTCGGGCTCTGTTTCGCAGCGCATCGCCCTCGCGCTGTCCGTGGCCGGCCCTACCCCTGCGGCCCGGCCCGCATCACCTTCTCGCTCATCTCGAACTTCGCCGCGTTCTCGCGGAACATCGCCGCCAGCTTCTTCGCCTGGGCGTCGTAGGCGGCCCCGTCCTTCCAGGTGTTGCGGGGGTGGAGCACCTCGATCGGGACGCCGGGCACCGAGTACGGGATGTGCAGCCCGAACACCGGGTCCGCCGTGTACCGGCTCCCGAGCAGGGTCCCTTTCTGGATCGCGTGCACCATCGCCCGCGTGTACTTCAGGCTGAACCGCTTGCCCGTCCCGTACGCCCCGCCGGTCCACCCGGTGTTGAGCAGCCAGACATGCGCCCCGTGCTTCTGGATGCGCTCGGACAGCATCTTGGCGTACTCGGCGGGCCGCCGGGGCATGAAGGGCGCGCCGAAGCAGGCCGAGAAGTTCGGCTGCGGCTCGGTGACGCCCGCCTCGGTCCCGGCGAGCTTGCTGGTGTACCCGTTGATGAAGTAGTACGCCGCCTGCTCGGGGCTGAGCTTGCTGACCGGCGGCAGCACGCCGAAGGCGTCGGCCGTCAGGAACACCACATTGGTCGGATGGCCCCCCACGCTGGGGATCATCGCCCCGGGGATGAAGTCGACCGGGTAGGTCACGCGGGTGTTCTCGGTGATCGACCCGTCGTCGTAGTCGGGGACGCGGGTTTCGTCGTCGATGACCGTGTTCTCGAGCACGCTGCCGAACCGGATCGCGTCCCAGATCTGCGGCTCGCCCTCCCTGGAGAGCTTGATGCACTTGGCGTAGCACCCGCCCTCGAAGTTGAACACCCCGCTGTTGCCCCACCCGTGCTCGTCGTCGCCGATCAGCGCCCGGTCCGGGTCGGCCGACAGCGTCGTCTTGCCCGTCCCGCTGAGCCCGAAGAACAGCGACACATTCCTCGGGTCGTGGTTGGCCACATTCGCCGAGCAGTGCATCGGGAAGACCCCCTGCTCGGGCAGGTCGAAGTTGAGGGCGTAGAAGATGCTCTTCTTGATCTCCCCGGCGTACTCGGTCCCGAGGATCACCACCGTCTTCTTCGCCATGCTCTGGGCGATCAGCAGGCCGCTCTGCATGCCCAGCCCCGCCTGCTCGGCGGCGGTGAGGCGCCGGCGCCCGGCGTTGATGATCGTCCAGTCGTGCGACCAGTTCCCGTCCCCGGCGTCGCTCGGCGAGCCCTGGCGGATGAACAGCGTGCTGGCGAACAGCGCGTGCCACGCCTGCTCGGTCACGACCCGGACGCCCAGCCGGTGGCGTATATCGGCGCCCGCCCACCCCTCGAAGGCGAACAGCCGCGGCTGGTCGTTGAGGTGCTCGACCGCGATCAGGTACGCCCGGTCGAACTGGTCGGGGGTGATGGGCTGGTTGACCTTGCCCCAGTCGATCTTGTCGTGGATGTCGGCGGTGTCCTCCAGGTACTTGTCCTTGGGGCTCCGGCCCGTCCGGTCGCCGGTCATGCACACCAAAGCCCCGTTGGCCGCCAGGCGGCCTTCCCCCGCGGCGATCGCGTGCTCGATCAGCGCCGCGGGGGACAGATTGGTCAGGCAACGGCTCGTGGAAAGATCTAGTGCGGGCGTCTTGGCGAACTGCGTCACAACGAGTCTCCCTGGCCCCTGGGGCCGGAACGGGGATGGTGGATCGGCAGCGTAGGGTGGAGCCCCGTACCGTCTCCAGTCAGGATATCGACCCAGGAGTGAATCATGGACCATATTGGGAGGTTTTGGGCCCGGCGTTGACCCCCCGCCCGCCCGCCGGATACCCTTGGGGCCCAGCGGGTCCACCCCGCTGCGATGGCGGCTGTAGCTCAGTTGGTTAGAGCACCAGATTGTGGATCTGGGGGTCGCGGGTTCAAGTCCCGTTAGCCGCCCTTTGGACGATGCGGATGGCCTCCATCCGGGCCCAGACGCCTCGGGAGCCATCTCCCGCGTCACCCGCCCTCGTTCGGCTTCTCCAGCTCGGCCCGCAGGGCGGCGGCCTTGTCAGCCTCCCCGATCGATTCGTACAACCCGGCCAGGGCCGCGATCGCCCGAGGGGCCACCGGGTGGTTGGCCGCCCGCAGCACCTCGACGGCCTGCTCAAGCGGTTGGCGGGCCTCGGCGGGACGCCCCGCGTCGATCAACGAACGGGCGTAGTTGTACCGGTACCACGCCAGCACCGGGTGGTCGGGTTCGAGCGTCGTCTCAGCGCTCTCGGCACATGCCCGGAACAGCTCCATCGCCTCGGCGGTCTCGCCGTCGGCGTCGAGCGCCGTCGCCAGGTAGAGCTTCGCCGCCAGCAGATCGTTGTGCGCAGGGCCGAGCGAGGCTTCGAGGGCCCGCACCGCACGCCGGTACTCCTCGATTGCCTCCGCCGGATGGCCGGTCTGGCCCAGCACGCGACCGAGCTTCAGCCGGGCGAGGGCGGCGTTGGGGTGGTCGGGGCCGTTGGCGGCCTCGAGCGCCTCGGCCGAGGCCCGGAGCAGCGTCGTGGCCTCGTCGATCTGGCCGGTGCCGAGGAGCAGCTCGCCCAGGTTGCCCCGCACCATCGCCAGCAGCGAGGGGTCCGGCTCGCCGAGCGCCTCGGCCGCCGCGAGCGCCTCGCGGAGCAGGGGCTCGGCCTTCTCGGGCTCGGCCTTGCCCTTGTAGACCTGGGCCAGGTCGTTGAGCGTGGTGATCGTCCGCGCGTGCGAGCCGCCGAGCGTCCGGCGGGTGCGCTCCAGGGCGTCGACGAGCAGCGTCTCGGCCTCGTCGAGCTCATGGAGGTTGCGCAGCACGACGCCCAGGGTGGTCTGGGCGAAGAGCTTCATCTCGCCGTCGGGGCCTTCGACCTGTTCGGCGAGGGCCATCGCCCGGCGGAGCTGCGGCTCGGCCTCCCGCCAGAGCCCGAGGTTGAAGTAGGTCCGCCCGAGGATCCGGCGCACCGCCGCCTCGGTGCGTGGCTGGCCGGCGAGGTCCTCCCCGACCGACAACGCGGCCTTGTCCACGACCTCGCGCACGGTGATGTCCTTGTCCCCGCCCTCGGTCGGGTCGGGCGCGGTGAACCAGCGTTCGAGCGTGTCGATGACCTCCTGCTTGGCGGCGGCCTCGGCCTGCTCGGCCGCCAGGGCCGCCCGCTTCTGCGTGTAGAGCACGCTCATCGCGATCGCGAAGCCCACCAGCAGCACCAGCAGCACGCCCGCGGCGGCGACGGCCCCGCGGTACCGGCGGGCCGCCTTGCGCAGCACATACCACCCGCTGTCTCGCTTCGCCTCGATGGGCTCGCCCCGCAGGTAGTGCCCGATATCGCGCCCGACATCGCCGGCGTTCTGGTAGCGGCGGTCGCGGTCCTTGCTCAGGCACTTGAGGACGATCGTCTCGACCTCGTCGTTGATCTGCCGGCGCACCGTGCTCGGGCGGGCCGGCTCGGACCGCAGGATGTTGTCGAGCACATCCCGCATGTTGCCGATCACCTGGTAGGGGAAGCGCCCGGTGAGCATCTGGTAGAGCATCACGCCCAGCGAGTAGACATCGGTCCGCACATCGATCATGCCCGGCACGCCCTGAGCCTGCTCGGGGCTCGCCCAGGGCAGGCTGCCGAGGAACTGCCCCGTCATCGTCATCAGCTTCTCGTCGTCGGAGAAGCTCCCGGTCACGGTCTTGGCCAGGCCGAAGTCGACGATGTGCGGGCGGCCGTTGGCGTCGACGCGGACATTCGCCGGCTTGAGGTCGCGGTGGATCACGCCCTTGAGGTGGGCGGCGTTGACCGCCTCGCAGATCTGGGTGAAGATCTCGAGCACCTCGGCGATGGGCATGTCGTGCTGCCCGATCCACACATCGAGCGTCGTGCCCGAGATGTAGTCCATGACATAGAAGAACCGGCCCTCGACCGCCCCCGAGTCGTGGACATTCACGATCAGCGGGTGGTCGAGCTGGGCGAGGATCTCGACCTCGCGCTCGAAGCGGGTCCGCTCGCGGACGCTGGCCAAGGCCCCCTCCCGCATAACCTTGATCGCGACCTTGCGCTTGGTGCCCTTGTGGACCGCCTGGTAGACGATCCCCTGCCCGCCGCGGTGGATCTCGCGGGCCACGACATACCCGGGGAAGTAGTCCGGCGGCGGCAGGTCGGGCTCGGGCGGCGTGCCGTCGGACCGGGCCTGGGCCGCGAGCATGGCCGCGGCGATCAGGTCGTCGTCCGCCGAGGGTGGGGGTGGGGGTGGCGGGGCGCCGGGCTGTGTCGGGTCGTCGGGCATGGTGCTCCGGTGTGTCAGCGTCGTCGGCCGGGCCGACTCACGCGCAATCTACCAGACTTTGTACCCGAAAGCGGCCCGGGTGCCGTTGTATGAGCGAGCTTCGAGCGAAGGCCACGCGCTTGCGCAGCCGCGTGGCCTTTACTCCGCTGCGCTCCGTGCAGACCACGGCACCCAACGAACCACCCCATCCGAAGGACCCCCCGGAGATCTACGAGATGCTGAAGAACTGCGATGCCGTCCCCATGGCCTCGCGGAGGGCGTCGTGGGCGCGGGCGCGGAGCATGTAGCACGCCCCCGCCGAACGCCCCAGCTCGCGGGCGACCTCCTCGATGGGCTTGCACTCCAGGTCGTACAGCCGCACGATCTTGGCGTAGTCGGCGGGGAGCTTGCCCAGCGTCTGGCCGAGGATGCGCACCGCCTCCTGGCGTGCCGCCACGCGGCTGGGGGTCGTCGTCGTGACCCCCAGCACCTCGACGAGCCCGACATACGACTCGTCGTTGACCGGCCCGGTGACCCGCTTGCGGGGGTCGGGCCGCTTGGCCCGGTCGAAGGCCCGGACCGCGTCGCGCAGGTTGTTCTCCGCCACCCGCGTGAGCCAGGCGACGAACGAGGCCTCGTCCTTGATCGTCGCCCGCCCGAGCTGGGCGAACGCCTCGAGGTAGGAGACCTGCATCACATCGTCGGCCTCGATGAGCCCCGACCACTGCCGCCCGATCTTCGGGGCGATCCGCTCGCGGACGCGGGGGCCGACCTCCTTCAAGATCAACGCCATGGCGGCCGGATCTCCGGCGTTGGCCTGCTGGAAGCTCTCGGGCGTGAGGGTCATGGGGGCAGTCTACCACGAGGTGTGGCTTGCACAAGAGGCCCTGGCGCGAGCCTGGGCTTTCTTGATCGCCCCCGAAAGCCCAGGCATGCGCCTTGGGCCTCTTGTGGGCGGGTCGCCATCACGCCCCCGGCAGGTACTTCTCCATCCAGTCGTCCTGCCGCAGCACCGCCTCCCGACCACGCCGGGCGTGGGCCTCGCTCCGGCGCTGGGCGAGGCGGAACAGACGCCCGGTGAGCTGCGAGCCGGTGATCTCTTCGGCCGTGGTCCGCGCGGCGGCCTGGCCCAGCCGCTTGGCGTGCTGGCGGACCAACTCGTCGTCGAGGGCGACGAACACCTGGGCCGAGCCCGGGTCGCCCTGGCGCCCGGCGCGCCCGATGAACTGCCGGTCGATCCGCTTGGCGCCGTGCATCTCGGTGAGGATGACATGCAGCCCGCCGGCCTCGCGGGCGGCCTGGTCGAGCACGATGTCCGTCCCGCGCCCGGCCATGTTGGTGGCGACGGTGATCGCCGGTTCCTGCCCGGCCTTGCGCCCGTGGCCGGCGCCGACGACCAGCTCGGCCTCCTCCTTGTCGTGGAGGGCGTTGAGCACCGTGTGCGCCAGGCCGCGGTTGCTCAGCCGCTCGGCGAGAAACTCGCTGGCCGTGATCGACCGCGTCCCCACCAGCACCGGGCGCCCGGCCTTGTGCAACTGGGCGATCGACTCGACGATCGCGTGCCACTTCGCATCGGAGGTGCGGAAGACTCGCAGCGGCCACTGCTCGCGGATCAGCGGGCGGTTGGTCGGCACCACCACCACCGGCCGGCCGTAGACCTTCTCCATCTCCCCCGTCGCATCGGCGGCGGTGCCCGTCATGCCGCAGAGGAAGGGGTAGCTGCGGAAGAACCGCTGGAAGCTCATGCGGGCGAGGGTCTCGCGGTCGGCGGTGACAGTGACATCCTCCTTGGCCTCGACCGCCTGGTGCAGGCCGTGCTCCCACGAGCGGTCGGGCAGGAAGCGCCCGGTGTACTCATCGACGATCACGACGCGCCCGTCGACGATGTGGTACTGCTGCCCGTGCCTGTAGCAGTGCTTGGCGACCAGCGCCTGGCGCACCAACTCCTCGGCACGCCGTGTCGCCCGCCAGAGCGGCTCGCCCCCGGCGGCCATGTCCTCGAACATCGCCACCAGCCGGTGCTCGCCGCGGCGCTTGAGGTCGGCCTTGCGCTTCACATGGTCGATCTTGTAGTCCGGCCCCTCGTCGAGCCGGGCCGCCAGACCCGCCGCGTCGCGGTAGATCGTGGACATCTCGTCCTCTTGGCGGCTGCGGGCGATGATCAGGGGCACGACGCCCTCGTCGATCAGCACCGCGTCCGCCTCATCGACCAGGCATGCCTGCAAGCCCGGGACCAGCGGGCCCCCGCCGCTCTGGGTGAGCTGCTGCCGGCCAGCCCAGGCGCTGAGCATCTGGCCCATGCGGATCTGGTCGCGCAGGTAGTCGGCGGTGATCTGCTTGGGCGTGCCGTAGACGATCTGCCGGGCGTACACATCGAACCGGGCGGCCGAGTCCATCTCCTGCTGGATGGCCCCGACCGCGAGCAGGCAGCGGTTGTAGATGGGCGCCCGGCTCTCGGCATCGCGTTTGGCGAGGTAGTCGTTGACGGTGAGGACATGGAGGTGCTTGTGCTTCCAGGCGATGAGCGGGGCGGCGATCGAGCCGGTGAGGGTCTTGCCCTCGCCGGTGAGCATCTCGACGATCCGCCCGTGGTAGAGGGCCAGCGCCGCCATGAGCTGCACGACGAAGGGCTCCTCGCCGGTGAGCCTGCGCGCGACCTCGCGCGTCAGCGCCAGCGAGCGGCGGACGAGGGCGTCGTCCTCGCGCCCGCGCACGAACCGGTCCCGGGCCTCGCGGATCTGCTCGTCGAGCGCCGCCTCGGCCAGCCCGCGGACCGAGGGCGAGAGCGCATCGATCGCCCTCGCCTGGGCCAACAGCCACGCGGGCCGCGCCCGCAGGTTCCTGGCCTGCACGACCGCCTTGTTCGCCAGCGCATCGAGCCCCTTGGGCACCTCGGGCTTCCGCCGCCGGCTCCGGACCGCCTCGTAGAGGGCGTGGTATTTGGTGAGGGTTTGGGTCATGGGGGGGATCCGAAATGGCAAATAGCAAATGGCAAATAGCAAATCAAGACACTCGGGATCAGCCCGCGTCCTCCTGCTTTGCTACTTGCTAGCTGCCCATTTGCCATATAGATGTTCACCCTTCCCAATAGCAAATAGCAAATCAAGACACTCGGGATCGGCCCGCGTCCTCCTGCTTTGCTATTTGCTATTTGCCCATTTGCCATTTAGATGTTCACCTTCCCCTGCACCATCTTGTGCAGCCGGTCCAGCCACTGCACCAGCAGCGGCTTGCTCGGAAGGGTGAACCGCAGGGCGACGCGTTCGCCGGGCATGCCCATCCAGCGGCCCGCCACGGCGTCGCCGGTGTCGGCCAGCCGGAAGTACATCTTCAGCTGCGGGTCCTTGGCCAAGAGGCCCGACTGCTGCTCCGGGTCGGTCTCGATCTGCCCGCCGCCCTGGGCCGAGAACGACGCGTGCGGCAGGGTTGTCTGCAGCGCCACCACGCTCTCGACATCGGCCGGCAACGAGTCCTGCACCCGCGAGTACAGCCGGACCTCGGTCGTAAAGTCCCACTCGTGCTTCCCGGTCTGGAGCGCCAGCGGCCACGAGGCCTCGCGCTGGTCGAGCAGCGCCACCACCCGCAGGTCCGCCGGGTCGATCACCTGGCACGCCGCCGCCCCCTGCTCGACATAGCTCCCGACCATCTCGCGCAGGCTCTGCCCGACGACACGCCCATCGCGCGGCGCCCGGACGACCAGCTTGTCGAGGCGTTCCTGCAGATAGTCCGCCTGCTCGCGCAGCGTCGCCAGCTTGTCGCGGGCGATCTGGGCCGCGGCGGCCTGGTCGTTGCCCATCGCCCGCTGCTCCAGGGCCGTGGCCTCGGCAATCTGGGCGTGCAGTTGTTCGAGCTGCGAGACCATCTGGTCGTTCGAGCAGGTGAGCAGCGGGTCGCCCCGCCGGACAAACTCGCCCGTGCGCACATGCGCGACCGTGACGAACCCGGCCGTCCCGAAGAAGACGCCGGTATCCTCGACGCTCTCCACCACGCCCCGCGCCCTGCGGTGGTCGTCAAAGGGGACCAGCCCGAGCGCCGCGAACCCGATCGCGAAAGACGCCAGGCTGGTCGCGATCACCCTGGTCCTGCAGTCGGCGATGTTGGTGCCCGTCGCCAGCCAGTGGACGAACTTGCCGACGGGGAGCACGAACCACATGACCCCGGTCCAGACCGCGAGCACCAGCCCGATCGCGAACAGCCTGCCCATGACGGCCAGGGTGATCGAGATGAACAGGAAGATGCGGTAGGCCATCGCCCCGATGCCGTAGGCGATCAGGATCGCGGCCTCGGTGCTCGAGCTGGTGGGCGGGGTCTCGTTCTTGAGCCGGTAGACATGGACCTTCCAGAGGTACTGGAGCATCTTCATGGACCGCTGCATGAGGTTGGGCACCTCGAGCAGGTCGGAGAGGATGAAGTACCCGTCGAACCGCATGAGCGGGTTGGCGTTGAAGAGGATGGTGGAGAGGCTCGCGGTGAACATCGCGTTGTACGCGACCTGGCGGACGAGCGACCCGTCGGGCGAGTTGAGCCACACCAGGGCCGCGGCGCTGGCGATGGCCAGCTCGAAGATCATGCCGCCCGCGCCGACCGCCATCCGCTTCCACTTGTTCGGCAGGGCCCACGCCGAGCTGGCGTCGACATACGGCGCGGGGAAGAGCACCAGCAGCATGAACCCGAACTCGGGCACCTGCCCGCCGTAGCGTTTGCAGATGACCCCGTGCCCGGTCTCGTGGATCGCCTTGGTGACGACGAAGACGACGATGAGCCAGCCCCAGTTGGCCGGCGCGATGGCCGAGTCGAACCCGCCCACCAGCGTCTCCCACTCGGGCAGCACCTGCACGAGGGCGAAGACGACGAACGCCATCCAGGCGAGGAAGCCCCACATGTTGAGCAACGGCCTGAGCATCGGCTCGATCCAGGAGAGGTAGCGGTCCGGGTTGAACACCCGGATCTTGAAGTACATGATGCCGATGGCCTGCTGGGTCGCCTTCTGCTTGGTGCGTTCGCGCCCGCGCCGGAGCAGTTGCTCGGTCTCGGGGCTCACATCGGCGCTGAGCAGGTTGGAGTTGTAGAGCTGGCTGATGAGCTGGATGGCCTCGTTCTGCGTGGGGGCCGCGTCGCCGTGGCGGGCCAGGACGATCTTCCAGATCTCCTCGACCGTCCGCACGCCGTCGAACAGGCCGACGAACTCGTGGGCGATGGGGTTGAGCCGGTAGAACTGGTTGCTGGAGGGGTCGCGGACGACATGCCAGCGGCGGGCGCGATAGAACTGCCGCGTGATCTGCACATGCGGGCGCAGCCGGGGCTTCATCGCGCGGACGCGGTGCCAGAAGGGGGAGAATGTGGGGCGTTCAGCCAAGGGGAGTCCTCAAAGGGCCAAATAGCCAAAGGGCCAAAGGGCCAAATCAATCACTCGGTCACGGGCGCGTGTGCCTTTCTTTGGCCCTTTGGCCCTTTGGCCCTTTGGCGATTTCCCTACCACCAAAGCCACAGCCGCAGCGTGTCCCGGATCCGGCGTGTGCCGATATCGAGCAGGCTCCGCCTGCCCGTGTTGAACTTCGCCAGCCCCTCCATCCCCGGCCGCATCCAGGGCGAGCCCTTGTTCAGCGTCGCCCGAACCTCGAAGGCGTTCCGCCGGTCCGCGTCCGGCGAGGCCAACGGCACGATCTGATCGACGGTGAAGTCGAACATATCCCCCGGCTGGGCCTTGGTCGCCATCTGCCCGGTGGTGACGCTCTCACCCGAGTCGCGGATCAGCGCGATGTCCTTGTCGCTGACCTGGGCGATCAGCACCATGCGGTCGAGCGGGGCGACGATATACATCGCCTGCCCGAGCTTGACCGACGCCCCGATCATGTCGCGCAGGTCGCCCTCGATGATCGTGCCGTCGATCGGCGCGGTGATCGTCGCCTTGCCGATCAGGACATCGTACAGCTCGATCTTGGCGCGGGCCTGCTCGGCCTGGGCGCTCGACTGCTTGTACTCGTCGAGCTTGCCGGCCGCGAGGGCCGCGTCGGCACGCTTGCTCGCCTCGTCGAGCTGGTTCGCCGCGTCGAGCCGCTGGAGCTTCAGCTCGGTCGTGTCGAGCGTCGCCAGCACCTGCCCGGCCTTGACCTCGGCGCCCGACTCGATCCCCTCGGGCACGCCGGCGATCAGCGCATCGAACGGCACGCTCAGCGTCCGCTGCTCGGCCGCCTTGAGCACCACCGGCGCCTCGATCCGGTACTCCACCCGCACCAGGATCACCGCCAGCACCAGCGCCGTCGCCGCCACCGCGCCGAGCTTCCAGACCGTGTGCTTGGTCCCCACCGCCCACGACCCGGCCTTGAGCAGCGAGTCGTACCCGCGGAGGGCCAGGTTCCGGTCGTCGCTCCGGCGCAGCGCCAGCACCGGGGCGATCAGGTCCATCGTGCTCTGCAAGAGCTCAAGCATCGCCAGGTCGATCCGCCCCTCGCCGGTCGACTCGATTGTCAACACGCCGACGACATCCTCATCGACCCGCAGCGGGAGCGACGCGATCTTCACCTTCGCATCGCTCGACCCCAGCTCGCGGTGGGCGTGCGTGATCGCCTGTGCCAGCAGGACATCCGCCTCCTCGCCCTGCCGCATCGCCCGCTCCGGCGGCGGCGGGTAGAGCACCGGCTGGTCCTGGTCGAAGCACTCGTCCATCGCCGCCTCGAGCTTGATGACCATCGCCATCCGCCGGTCGATCAGCTCGGTGTCGCTGATCGCGACCGTCTTGACCGTCGCCCCCTCGCCCTTGCGGCCGATGCCCTTGGCCCAGCCCATCGCCACCCGGTCGGCCCCGAGCTGGCGCGACAGGTCGTTGACCAGCTGGATCCCCGCGCCCTTGAAGTTTGGCGCGGTGTTGATCGACGCGATCAGCCGCGTCGCCAGGTCGAGCGCCATGCTCGCCGCCCGGGTCCGGGCCAGCAGCTGGTTGGCCGCGTGCCCGTGCACATACCCGCACATCAACTCCACCAACGCCACCGTCGTCTGCAACGCCTGCTGCGACCGGCTATCGAGCAAGAGCGTGATCACATGCCGCACACCCGTGGGCGAGTCGCCGCCCTTGCCGAGCGGCACGGCGATCAGGTAGCCCTTGTGCCCCGACTCGTAGAACTGCGTGTCCTCCTCGATCCCGAAGAGCGACACCTTCCCCGAGATCGCTGCCTCGCGCACCGCCGACTTGCAGTCCCGCGCGTGCTCGACATGGGCGTCCCCGATCGCGTGCCCGCTGCGCTCCTGCTCGGGCAGCACCGGCCACACCGCCAGCGCCCGGGGCTCCACCCCCGCCCCCGCGTCGTCCTCGCTCGACCCGGCGGCGAACAGCACCGCCTGGCGAGACCCGCCCGCCTGGGCCAGCACCGCCAGCAGCCGCATCAGGAACGCCCGGTCGTCCGGCGCGGGCGTGGTCAGCTCGGCGACCACGCGTTGCCAGCCCGGAGCCCGCAGTTTCGAGAGGTCGATCACTGATTCGTCTCCGCCCCGGCGGTCTCGGTCCGACGCCCGGGGTCCACGATCGTGCCGTCCCACTCGCTGCCCGGCTCGGTGAACCTCACCCAGCAGTTTACCCCGGGCACCAGCCCGATCTTGTTGTCCATCCGCACCCGCACCCGCCGCGTCCCGCTCGCCGCATCGGCGGTGGGGGCGACCTCGAGCACCTCAGCGGTATAGACGCGCTGGGCGGTGTCTTCCTGCAACAAAACCCACGCCGGGTCGCCCGGCTTGAGCCCCTGGGCCAGGGTCAGGGCGGTCGCCGTCGGCACATCGATCCACAGCGGATCGACCGACACCACCCGCACCACCGGCTCGCCATCGCGAACACTCTGCCCCCGGTCCACATTGATGATGTCCACCACGCCGTCGAAAGGCGCCCGCAGGCTCAGCTTCTCGACCCGCGCCTCGGCCCGCCCGGCCTGCAAGTCAGACAGCACCTGGTTGAGCAGCGACAGCTCCAGGTCGATCCTGGCGGTCTCCATCGTCACCCGGGCCCGCTCAAACTCGGCCTCGCTCGACGCCCCCTTGTCCCGCGAGTCCACCTGGTTCTGATACTCCAGCTCGGCCAGCTCGAGCTGGGCCCGCGAGCGATCCACGGGCAGCTCGGTGTCCGCCCGGGCCCGCTGGAACTTCGCCTCCGCGAGGTCCTCGGTGTCGTCCCCCCGGATGAGCAGGTCCCCGGCCTTGACCGCCTGCCCGCCCGAGACCAGCACCTCCCGCACGCTCGTCGAGAGGGTGAACCCCATGATCGCGTCCCGGCTGGGCTTGACCACCGCCCGCTCGCCGAAGGCCATCATCGCCGCCAGGCGCTCCGCCGGCTCGGGCTGGGCCCGGTCGGCGGGTGGCAGGACCGACCCCGCGCCCATCGACAGCCCCAACCCCACGACCGCCGCCAGCACCGCAAGTGACCGCGCCACGCTCTGCATGTGTGGATCCTTCATGCCCGAGTATAGAAACCTGTTCGGTCGGCCCACGCCGGAGGCGTGAGATCCGTGCACAACCCGTGCCCGGGCGGTGGCCCGGGACCAAGTTGGTGCGTTGCCGAAGGGTGCCCGCCACGAGCCCCTCCCCCGGCCGATGGTTCCCGGGGCCGCCGGCAAGCGGGGGCCGAGGCCTCGGGAGCCCTCGACGATACGCAAGTCCACCCCTCCGGTTCCCCGCCGCCGCGACCCTCCCCGTCGCCTCCGACCCCCAATGACCGGTCCTGGGGTGCTTCCCCGGGTCACCCCCTTTCCGCACCGGGCGGTCCTCCTATCCTTCCCACCCGGGCACGCAACCCCCGGCCCAACCACCGCCCGAACCGGGCGACCCGCGAGGAGAATGCCTGTGTCCACCTCCGCCACCACCACCCTGGCGATCCACGGCGGCGAGCCCGCCAGCGCCACCCCCGTCCCCTTCATGAAGCCCCAGCTCCACCGCGAGGACATCGACGCCGCCATCGCGGTCCTCGAGTCGGGCATGCTCCGCGCCGCCAAGAAGTGTGTCGAGCTCGAAGAACGCTTCGCCGCCGCCTCCGACGCCAAGCACGCCCTGACCTGCTCCAACGGCACCACCGCCCTCCAGCTCGCCTACGGCGCCCTCTTCCAGCCGGGCGACGAGATCCTCTGCCCCGCGTGGACCTTCATCGCCACCGTCACCATGATCGTCGCCGCCGGCTGCACCCCCGTCTTTGTCGACTGCCGCGCGGACACCTTCCAGATGGACCCGGCAGACGCGGCCCGCAAGATCACGCCGAAGACCCGCGGCATCGCCGCCACCCACCTCTACGGCTGCCCGGTCGATATCGACGCCTTCGGCGCCCTCGCCAAGAAGCACAACCTCAAGATCGTCTACGACGCCGCCCAGACCCACCTCGCCCGCTACGACGCCAAGGGCCTCGGCGCCTACGGCGACATCGTCACCTACTCCTTCTACGCGACCAAAAACCTCGGCACCGGCGAGGGCGGACTGGTCACCACCAACTGCGACACCCTCGCCCGCGACATGTCGCTCCTCCGCTCCCACGGCGAGACCGGCAAGTACCTCCACGAGCGCATCGGCTTCAACTACCGCATGAACGACATCACCGGCGCCGTCGGCTGCTCGCGACTCGACCGCCTGCAGGACGAGACCAAGGCCCGACAGGCCGCCGCCGCACGCTTCGACGCCATCCTCGCCGAGATCGACGGCCTCGACGCCCCGACCGTCACGCCCAAGGCCGAGGCGGTCTGGCACCTCTACACCGTCAAGTTCGACCCGGCGAAGTTCTCGTGCACCCGCGACGAGTTCTGCGATGCGCTCAAGGCCGAGGGCGTGCCGACGGCGGTGCACTACCCCCGCGCCACCTGCGACCAGCCCGCGCTGGCCCAGTGGAACAAGCACGACACGCCCGTCGCGGTGAGCCTGACCGAGCGCGTGTTCTGCCTGCCCATGCACCACGGCCTGACCGAAGCGCACTTCACCGCCATCGCCGAGGCGCTGAGCAAGGTCGCCGCCGCGTACCGGGTATAACCCGCCTCTACGAGCCCCGAGCGCAAGCTCGGGGTCAACGCACGCCCGTTGGCAACGAGAT
>CAYJPX010000028.1:0-38120 GCA_964372195.1 uncultured Phycisphaeraceae bacterium | reverse complement strand
GCCCCACAAAGAGACCGAACGAGATGCTTGACAATCAACACAGTCGCTTCGGGGCACGGAGCCCACGCTGGCGGGGCGGGTCGCGCTGGATGGGGGATCGTCGGTCCGGGGCTCGTGGGGCTCCTCGCTCGCGCTTCGGGCTCTGATATCCTCTCGGCATGCCACAGCTTGCCTATCAGACCGCGGGGGAATCGCACGGGCCTGGGTTGGTCGCCACTGTCACGGGGTTGCCCGCGGGGGTGAGGCTCGATGAGGGGCTCATCAACACCGAGCTGTCGCGGCGGCAGGGGGGGTATGGGCGCGGGGGGCGACAGCGGATCGAGACCGACCGGGTCGAGTTCCTGACGGGGGTGCGGCGGGGCAAGAGCATCGGGTCGCCCCTGACGATGTTCATCAAGAACAAGGACTCGCGGCTGGACGATCTGGCGCGCACGCCGCCGGTGTATCGGCCGCGCCCGGGGCACGCGGACCTGGCGGGGAGCATCAAGTGGCTGACGACCGACTGCCGTGAGACGCTGGAGCGGGCCAGCGCCCGAGAGACGGCGGCGCGGGTGGCGGCAGGGGCGGTGGCCCGGTGCCTGCTCAGGGAGTTTGCCGTCGAGGTGTTCGGGTTTGTGCGCCAGATCGGGGTCCACGCGACGGGGGCGGTGGTGACGCCGTCCAACTGGCGGGAGATGCTGGCGGCACGGGACGCGAGCGAGACCTATTGCCCCGACGCGGCGGCGACCGAGCGGCAGTGCGCGGTGATCAGGCAGGCGAAGATCGACAAGGACACGGTGGGCGGGATCGTCGAGGCGCACGCGTTCGGGTGCCCGCCGGGGGTCGGGTCGAGCATGGACTGGCGGGACAAGCTCGATGCGCGCCTGGCGTACGCGGTGATGGGGATCCAGGCGTTCAAGGCGGTGGAGATCGGGCTGGGGCGGGACTGCGCGGCGTTGCCGGGGTCGGCGGTGCACGACCCGATCGAGTTTGACCGCGCCCAGCAGAACGGGCCGACACTCGGGTTTGTGCGCACACGGAACAACGCGGGGGGGACCGAGGGGGGCATGACCAACGGGCAGCCGGTGGTGGTGCGGGGGACGATGAAGCCGATCGCGACGCTGTTGCAGGGGCTGCCGAGCGTGGACCTGAACACGAAGGAGGCGCAGCAGAGCCAGTACGAGCGGAGCGATATCTGCGCGGTGAGCGCGGCGAGCGTGGTGATGGAGAACGCGGTGGCGTTCGAGATCGCCCGGGCGTTCTGCGACAAGTTCGGGGGGGACTCGGTGGTGGAGATGGGGACGAACTACGACACCTTTTTGAGGCTGGCGCGGAGCCTGCCGTTGGACCCGCCGGAGATGACGATCGCGTGAAGCGCCCGGGCAGCTCCGCGAATGCCGACCGCACCAAGGGGGCGCGATAGCCGGAGCCCGGGGCAACGCCCCGGGGTGGTCGGAGCATGGTCAGTCCCGGAGCCCTGTAGGGGCGCAACACTTGACGGACGCGATGTCTGGTGTGGACTGTGCGTCACGCCCTTTCAGGGCTCGGGTCCATCGCACTCCGCAGACCCAGGGCTGCGCCCTGGGCTCTGGCTCTCACGCCCCTTTGGGGCTGGTAGGCCGGACCGCGGGACCGAGGCCTGTGCATGGACGCCACGGCCGTTCCGATGCGGTCCGATCTTTGGCGAGCATCTCCGTTCGCCGAGACGCCCCGAAGGGGCCCAAGAGCCGGAGCCCGGGGCAACGCCCCGGGTACGAGAGCCCATCCCCCCCCAAGCCCCACCGGGGCGCGACACCCCGTATGGCGCCGCCGCACTATTGCCGCGGCTCTCCTGGTAGCCGGGCGGTCAGGTTCGGTCACGCCCCTTCAGGGCTCGGGTGGACCCGCCGGGCTCCAGACCCGGGGCGTTGCCCCGGGCTCCGGCTGTTCGGCCCCTTCGGGGCAACCCGCTCCGAGGGCGTAAGGCGTGGACCGGAACCCCAGCCCTGAAAGGGCGGAACTGTGTAGGCTGCGGCCATGCCCCAGTCCCTGGCCCGGATTCCGATCCACCTCATCTACAGCACCAAGAACCGTGACCCACTGATCACCGACTCGGTGCGAGAGCGACTCCACCGGTACCAAGCCGGCATCCTCGCCAACCTCGGGTGCGAGCCCATCATCATCAACTCCGTGGAGGACCATACCCACGCGCTCTTTGAGCTCTCCCGGACCGTGACGACCGCGGAGGTTGTCGAGGAAGTCAAGAAGTCGTCGTCCAAGTGGATGAAGGCTCAGGGGCCAGCGTTGGCTCAATTCGCGTGGCAGGCGGGCTATGGCGCGTTCGCGGTGTCGGTGTCGAACATCGATCAGGTCCGCAGGTACATCGAGAATCAGCGCGAGCACCACCGTGATGTCTCTTTCCAGGTCGAGTTTCGCGAGTTCCTCAACAGGCACAACATCCCCTTCGACGAGCGGTATGTCTGGGATTGAGTCCCGCCCTTTCAGGGCTCGTGCGCCTGTGCCGCCCCACTCCCCGGGGCGGTGCCCCGGGCTCTGGCTCTGACGCCCCTTCGGGGCAGGGGACCCGAGCCCGGATTGCGGAGGGCCGGGCCGCTTGGATGGATTGGACGCTGTTGGAGTACGATCTGCGGCTGTCGCGTCGGTGTTGGGAGGGCGGGCTGCTGTGGAGAGCAACTTCAAGCGCTGGGGGATCTTGCTGGGGTACTGGGCCGTGCAGGCGGTGGTGCTGGTGGTCTCTGCCGCCTTGTTCTATGGGTCGACGGGGGACGGGCATTGGGCGCTCCGACCGGCCGCGGACTACCTCGAGATGCTGGGGGATAGCGACATCCAGCAACTGGTGTGGATCTGGGTGCCCTTGCTGACGGGGCTGCAGTGCATTTTCGTGCTGCCCGTGCAGCTTCGGTTGCGGGCTCGGCAGCGGGGCAAGAGTGTGTACGCGGCGATGGCGGCTGCGGGGGCGTTGATCGCGCTGCTGCTCTTGGGGTTTGTCGCGGCGGTCAGTGAGCTCGTCGTCCTCTACGACCTCGTGCCCGAGGCGAACTGGTCGTGGCCGGCGGTGTGGGTCGGGCTGGGGCTGAGTTGGGCGGTGTTCTCGACGCTGCTGGTGCGATATGCCAGGCGGAGTACGCTCGACAACGACGAGATGCTGACGCGGGTGGCCCGGCTGGTGTTTGCGGGGACGGTGATCGAGACGGCGGCATTGATCCCCATCGATGTGATGGTCCGCCGAAAGACCGATTGCTACTGCTGGGCGGGTAGCCTTGTCGCGCTCATCCTCTCGGGAGCAATCGGCATTGTTGTGGCGGGTCCCGCGGTGCTGCTGCCCTTGTTTGCGCCGCGGCCGGCGTGGCTTCGGGGCGGGCGGTGCGCGTGGTGCGGGTATAGCCGTGCCGGGCTGCCGGGCGAGACCGCGTGCCCCGAGTGCGGGCGGGAGCCTCAGCCGTCGTAGGAGCGGAAGCCAGTGAGGTAGCCGACATAGTGGACGGCAAGGGTGGTGGCGATCTTGGGCTTGCCCAGGGGCTTGCCGGCGAGGAGGACGATCGGCGTGCCGTGCTCGGCCCAGCCGCGAGTGGTGAGGTCGTGGTCGACGGTCTCGTTCCAGTCTGCGAGGCGGCCGGACGGGGGCGGGTCGGCGCGGAGGGCGGTGACGCCTCGGAGCAGGGCCATGCGTCTGGCGGCCTTGATGCTGGAGGTGTAGGCGATGATGGGGATGTGGAAGTCGTTCTGGCTGAGGTAGCGGGCGGCGCCGCCGTGCTCTGACCAGCAGACCACGAGCTCGGCGCCGATGTCCTGGGCGACATGCCAGGCGCCGTGGGCGAGGGCGGCGGTACGGTACTGTTGCTCTCGGAGGGCCTCGGGGGCGCTGGCCTTCGCGGGGAGCGAGGCCTGGTGGGCCTCGGCGGTGTGGGCGATGCGTCGCATGGTGTCGACGGCGAGGGCGGGGTGCTTGCCGGTGGCGGTCTCGGCGCTGAGCATGACGCAGCCGGCGCCGTCGAGGACGGCGTTGGCGACATCGTTGGCCTCGGCGCGGGTGGGGCTGGCGCTCTCGACCATGGACTCGAGCATCTGCGTGGCGACGATGCAGGGCTTGCCGTAGCGGCCGGCGGTCTGGATGATCTGCTTCTGCACGATGGGGACGCGGGCCATGTCCATCTCGACGCCGAGGTCGCCGCGGGCGACCATGATGGCGTCGGCGGCCTGGACGATGGCGTCGATATTGTCGACGGCCTGGGGCTTCTCGATCTTGGCGATGACGGGGATCGAGGCGCCGAGGAAGTCGTCCTTCTCGCCGGGGGTGATGGGGCACATGCCGGCGAGGCGGTGCTTGAGCTCGGCGACCTCCTCGGCCTTGCGGACGAAGGAGAGGGCGAGGATGTCGACGCCGTGGCGAACCGACCACTCGACGCACTCCCAGTCGCGCTCGGTGATGGCCGGGGCGGAGAGGTCTGAGTCGGGGAGGTTGATGCCCTTGCGGGTGGTGACCAGGCCGCCGGCGGTGACGCGGCAGCGGAGCTCGCCGCGGGCGAGGTCCTTCTCGGTGGCGAGCATGCGGACGAGGCCGTCGTTGATGAGGACGCGGTGGCCGGGCTCGACCTCGGCGACGAGGCGCTCGTACTCGAAGGGGAGGACGGTGATGGGCAGGCCGGAGTTCGGGTCGGTCTCGGTGAGGGCGGATTCGAGTCCGCGGCGGAGGATGACCTCGGCGCCGGTGGCGAGCTCGATGCCGTCGCCGGGGACCTGGCCGACGCGGATCTTGGGGCCCTGGAGGTCGCCGAGGACGGCGATGGGCTTGCGGAGGGTGCGGGCGACGGTGCGGACGGCGTTGAGGCGGGCCTCGTGGTCGGCGAACGAGCCGTGGGAGAAGTTGAGGCGGAAGACCGAGACGCCGGTCTCGACGAGCTTGGTGATGGTCTCGATGGTGGAGCTGGCGGGGCCGAGGGTGGCGATGATCTTGGTGAGCGTGGGGGGCGGGGGGCGGGGGGCGCGCGCGGCGGGGGCGTTGGCGGGCATGGTTCGCTCCGGGGCTCGCTCAGTCGGACCGGGCGGCGGCGAGGGGAGCATCGTCGAGGAGTTGCTGGACATGCTCGTAGTTCTCGGCGAAGGACCGGGTGTAGACGATGGCCAGTCGCGATTCGACGCCCGGTTCGCGCCAGGTGTTGCGGATGGCGCGGTAGTTCTCGGGCGTGAAGGGGAGTTTGGCGTCGTCGGGGAGAGTGACGGCGTCGGTCGGGCGGGGGTCACCGAAGAGCGCGGCCCAGTGGCGTTCGACCTGCTCGGGGGTCGGGAAGGCGAAGAAGAGGGCGTCGGCCTGGGCGATGACGGCGGGGTCGACGCCGCGGTCGCGGGCGTCGCGGAGGGCGCGCCAGGCGCGGGCGATCTGCTCGTGGTTGTCGACCGCGAAGGCGCCCATCATGAGGCCGATGGCCGAACGCCAGGCGCCCAGCGGGGCATCGCTGGCGGCGGCAAAGGGGTCGGCCTTGTCGATCAGGTGCTGGGCGTGGCGGGCGTAGAAGTCGCGGCGGATGGGCATGCGGCGGAGCTCGAAGCGCTGGGGGCCGAGCTTGACGCCGTCGCTGGTGGTGGGGTTGGCGGCGCCGGGGTCGGTGTCGAGGGCGTGGAAGTTCCAGAGGGCTTGTCCCTCGTCGGTGAGGCAGAACTCGACGAAGCGCTTGGCGAGCTCGGGGTTGGGGCCGCCGCGGAGGATGGAGACCGGGTCGGCGTCGATGGAGACCTCGCCCGGGGGGTCGATGTAGCCGACGCGGGTTGTCTCGGGGGTCTCGCCCGGTCGCATGACGACCTGGGACTGCGACCGGCCGTAGAAGTCGATGGCGAGCCCGGCGGCGGCCTCTCCCTGGGAGACATCGATCGGGGGCTTGGAGGAGGAGTTGGTGAAGTAGCGGGTGTTGGCGGCGATGGCCCGGAGGGTCCGCCAGCCCTCGTCCCAGCCGAAGCCGGAGAGGATGGCGTCCATGGAGGTGGTGATGGAGCCGGACTGCCGCGGGTCGGCGAGGGCGACCCATCCGGCGAGTCGCGGGTCGGTGAGGTCGCGGAAGGTCGTGAGGTCGCGCTTCCCGAGGAGTTCGTCGGTGAGATCGCGGTTGTAGACGATACCGAAGCCGGAGAGGGCGGTGCCGATCCAGTATTGGTCTGGGTCGTAGAGCAGCCCCGCGCCGACGGCGTTGTCGCCGAAGTAGGCGTCGAGCTGGGCCTGGGTGAAGCCGGCGGGGACGGACATGGGGACGGTGAGCTTGATCGGTTCGCCGGCGTCGTCGGTGGTGGCGAGGGTGACGCCCGACTTGACGCGGCCGTGGTCGAAGGTGCCGCCGCCGAACATGAGGTCAAAGTCGATGGCGCCGGGCTGCATGATGACCTGGCGGTCGGGGGTGATCTGGTATTTGCCGGCGGCGAGCGCGGCGTTGTAGCGGGCCTGGAGGGCGCGGAGGATCTCGCTGGTGCCGCCGACGGTGCGGTAGTCGACTCGGACGGGCGTGCCGTGGGTTCGTTGGTGCCAGTCGCTGAATGCGCGGGCGAACTCTTCGCGGATCTGGGGGACATGGGGGGAGATGACGATGAGGGCGGGGGTGCTGGCGTCGGCGGCGGGCGGGGCGTGGCGCTCGGTCGAGCAGCGGGTCATCAGCATGGGCAGGCCCAGGATGACCGCGAGCGAGAGGGCGATGGCGTAGCGGGCCAGGGGCATGGCGGGAGTGTATGCGGCGGTGTGTCCGCGATGTCGGCGGGTGCTACGCTGGGGCTATGAACCAGGCGGACCATCACGAAGCGGACGAGCGCGGCGAGCGGGTGGCGATCGTGACCGGGGCGGGCAGCGGGATCGGCCGGGCGACGGCGGTGCTGCTGGGGGCGCGGCGGTGGACGGTGGTGCTGGCGGGGCGCGGGCGGGCGGCGCTGGAGGCGACCGCCGAGCTGGTGGAGAGCGAGACGCTGGTCGTGGCGGCGGATGTGGGGACCGAGGAGGGGGCGCGGTCGATCGTGGGGGGGGCGGCGGGGGGGGGGGCGGGGGGGGCGTGCGGGCGGGTCGATGCGATCGTGAACAACGCGGGCGTGGCGCCGGCCAAGCCGGTCGAGGCGTTTGGGTGGGGTGAGCTCGAGGCGATGTACCGCGTGAACGCGATCGGGCCGGAGGTGGTGATCGCGGAGGCGTGGGCGACGCTGGCGGCGCAGCACGCGGCGGCGGGGAGCATCGCGCGGATTGTGAGCGTGTCGTCGATGGCGATGGTGGACCCGTTCCCGGGGTTGACGCCGTACGCCGCGAGCAAGGCGGCGGTGAACCTGCTGACCAGGGGCGTGGCGAACGAGGGGGCGGCGGTGGGGATCAAGGCGTTCGCGGTCGCGCCGGGGGCGGTGGAGACCGCGATGCTGCGGGCGATCGTGAGCGAGGCGGACCTGCCCCGGGAGCAGACGCTGCGGCCCGAGGAGGTCGCGGCGGTGATCGTGGCGTGCGCGGTCGGGGATCGGGATGAGGAGAATGGGTCGGTGATCCTGGTGCCGAGCGGGGGGTGAGGGGGCGGGCGAGTCGGAGGCAAGGGCATGAACATCGAACAGGCACGGGCGTTGATGCACGAGTGGGTCCAGAGCCCGGCGCTGCGTGTGCATATGGAGGCGGTCGCGGCGTGCATGGGGGCGGCGGCGGTGCGGCACGATGCGGCGATGGCGCCCGGGGATATCGAGCGGTGGATGGTCGCGGGGCTGCTGCACGACTACGACTACGAGCGGCTGCCCGAGGAGCACCCGCTGCCGGGGGTTGCGCACCTGGAGTCGCTGGGTGTGGACGGGGAGATTTGCGAGGCGATCCTGGGGCACTACAGCGAGAAGACGGGGGTCGAGCGGGTGACGCCGATGGCGAGGGCGCTCTTCGCGGTGGACGAGCTGGCGGGGTTCATCGTGGCGTGCGCGAAGGTGCGGCCGGAGGGGTTTGGGGGGATGGAGCCCAAGAGCGTGGTCAAGAAGCTCAAGACGGCGTCGTTCGCGGCGGCGGTGAGTCGGGAGGACATCGCGCGGGGAGTCGAGGAACTCGGTGTCGATCGCGGGGAGCACATCGCGGCGTGCATCGGGGCGATCGCGGGGTGTGCGGGGGTGCATCTGTAGCCGATCCAGGAACCACCCATAGCGCGAGTGTGGCATGCCCACCGCCTTGGGTGGGCATGAACGGGCAGGACAGGCGCGCTGACAGTTCCACATGCCCACCCCGAGCGGTGGGCATGCCATACGACCTCGCTCGATCTTCGCTGATCACGCCAACCAGGCGTGCAACAGGTCTGCGACTTCTGCGAGGTCTCGGCAGGTTTGGGTCGCGCCGGCGGCATCGAGTTCTTCGGCCGGGGTCAGGTCGGCAAAGCCGATGACGCGCATGCCCGCGGCCCGGGCGGCGGTGATGCCGCTGGTCGAGTCCTCGACGACGACGCAGTCGGCGGGGTGCGCGCCCATGACCAGCGCGGCGTGGAGGAAGAGGGCGGGGTCGGGTTTCCAGCGTTGGATGTCGTAGGCGCTGAAGCAGCGGCCCCGGAAGCGGCCGTACCAGCCGTCGGGGTGGGCGTCAGCGCCAATACGGCCGAGGGAGAGCCGCATTTTTTCCTGCGGCCCGTTGCTGGCGATGGCGTGGGGGAGGTTGGCCCGGTCGAGGCCATCGAGGAGTTCGGGCGCGCCGGCGATGGTGGGCACGCCGAGGGTCTCGAAGCGTTGGGCCATGCGCTGCCGGTAGTCGGGGAGGAAGCCCGCGCCCAGGGGGCGGCCGAGGCGGGCCTCGACGGTGGTCTGGACCTCGTGGAGGTCGTGGCCCTTGAAGCGGGTGACGGCCTCGTCGCCGGTCATGGGCCAGCCGAGCTCGGTGATGACCTCGGCGAGGAGGGCGGTGGTGATGCGTTCGGTGTCGACGAGGACGCCGTCGCAATCGAGGATGACGAGAGGCTTGGTGGGCACGGGCGAGGGTAGGGCGGCCTGGATCGGCTTGGCGAGCGGGCGGGGGCCTAGAGTCCCGGCAAACGCAGCCCCGCGGGGCCCGGCTTCGGGCGCGGCGGACGGGAATCTGTACGAAGGAGCGAGCGCATGTCCAACCAGCCTGTGATCGTGGCCGCCAAGAGGACGCCGATCGGTCGGTTCTTTGGGGGTTTGAGCAAGATCCCCTCGCCGCAGTTGGGGGCGTTCGCGGTGGGCGCGCTGCTGGCCGAGTACCCTGCGATCAAGGGCGCCGTGGACGAGTGCATCATGGGGTGCGTGCTGCAGGCGGGGCTGGGGCAGAACCCGGCGCGGCAGGTGGGGCTCAAGGCCGGGCTGCCGACGACGCTCAGCGCCAAGACGATCAACAAGGTGTGCGGGTCGGGGCTCGAGGCGGTGATGATGGCGGCGCAGAGCATCAAGGCCGGCGACAACCGCTGCGTGCTCGCCGGGGGGATCGAGAACATGACGATGGCCCCCCACTACGCCTTCGTGCGCGAGGGGGTGAAGTTCGGCGACACGGCACTCAAGGACCACATGCAGTTCGATGGTTTGACCTGCGCGTTCGAGGGCTGGGCGATGGGGTGCGCCGCGGACTGGATCGCCGAGAAGCACGGCGTGAGCCGCGAGGATCAGGACCGCTTCGCCGCGCAGAGCCACCAGCGGGCGGCCAAGGCGACCGCCGAGGGGTGGTACAGGAACGAGATCGTGGCGCTCACGGGCGAGCAGGTCGGCAACCGGAAGGCGCCCGGGCCGGAGGGCGGCGTTTCGGCCGACGAGGGCATCCGGGCCGACTCGACGGCCGAGGCGCTTGCCAAGCTCCGGCCCGCGTTCGGCAAGACCGGCACGGTGACGGCGGGCAATGCCAGCCAGATCTCGGACGGCGCGGCGGCGATTTGCGTGATGAGCGAGGACCGGGCCAAGGAGCTTGGCCTCAAGCCGATCGCCCGCATCGTGAGCTACGCGACCAGCGGCGTGGACCCCAAGGACATCTTCGAGGCCCCCATCGCGGGCGTGCGTCGGGCGTGCGAGAAGGCGGGCCTGGGCGTGGAGGACATCGACCTCTTCGAGCTCAACGAGGCGTTCGCCGCCCAGTTGCTGTGCAACATCAAGGCGCTGGAGATCAGTGAGGACCGGGTGAATATCGCC
This sequence comes from uncultured Phycisphaeraceae bacterium, assembly GCA_964372195.1. Classification (GTDB taxonomy): domain Bacteria; phylum Planctomycetota; class Phycisphaerae; order Phycisphaerales; family UBA1924; genus PNC22. The sequence goes on along the minus strand of CAYJPX010000028.1, from coordinate 28,043 downwards.
GGCGGCGGCGTGGCGCTGGGGCACCCGATCGGGGCCAGCGGGGCCCGCATCCTCGTCACGCTGCTCAACCAGATGCAGCGGGTGGGGGCGAAGCGGGGGCTGGCGGGGCTGTGCCTGGGTGGGGGGAATAGTGTGGCAATGGTCGTGGAGCGATAGGCCCAGTTTCTACGAGCCCAGTTTCTACGAGCCCTGAGCGCAAGCTCATGGAGCTTGCCGGCGGAGTCACCAATCGATGGCCCCGGGCTTGCGCTCGGGGCTCGTCAAGGAGCCCAGTGTGCAACCAAGATCCCTCATCGCGGCGGTGCTGCTTGTCCTCGCGGCGTTCTCGGTCCGGGCGACCGCACAGGAACAGGCCGACAGGCCGACCGCAACTGCGGAAGGCGCCCAGCGGGCGATCCTCATCACCGGCGCCAGCTCCGGCATCGGCCGGGCGACCGCCGAGCTGCTCGCGGCCGAGGGGTTCCATGTCTACGCCGGGGCACGCTCGCAGGAGGACCTCGACGCCCTCAACGCCATCGACAACATCGAGGCGATCCGGCTCGATGTCACAGACCCCGACGAGATCGCCGCGGCGGTCGAGACGGTCAAGGCCGGCGGGCGCGGGCTGTACGGCCTGATCAACAACGCCGGCGTCGCGGTCATCGCCCCGATGATCGAGGTCACCGAGGAGGACCTCGCGTTCCAGATGGATGTGAATGTCTTCGGCCCCTACCGCGTCACCAAGGCCTTCGCCCCTCTGCTCATCGAGAGCAAGGGGCGCGTCATGACCACCGGCTCGATCTCCGGCTTCGCGGTCTGGGCCTTCGGCGGTCCGTACACCATGAGCAAGCACGCGGTTGAGGCCTACACCGACGCCCTGGCGGCCGAGCTGGCGCCCTTCGGCGTGCACGCCGGCGTGGTCGAGCCCGGCAACTACAAGAGCGACATCATGGCCAACATGCGAGAGCGCATGCTCGAGGAGGGGTACTCCGCCGAGGGCTCGCTCTACGCCGACCAGATGGAACGGTTCTTGCAGATGCCCACCGATCGCGCCCAGCACAAGGAGCCCGACGAGGTCGCTCAGGCGTTCCTCGCCGCGATGACCGACCAGACGCCCAAACGCCGGTACATGATCGTGCCCAACCGCGGGGAGGCCGAGATCACCGTCCGTTCGGTCATCTCACGGCTCGTCCAGCTCAACCAGGACCAGCCCCACGAGTTCACCCGCGACGAGCTGGTCGGGATGCTCGATGAGGCGCTGGGTGCCGCCGGCGGCTGAAACCCGCACGCCGCCCAGCCCGAGACTGCCCGCGCGAGCACGCTCAGCAGCCGGCACCCCACAGGTTGAGGAACGCGAGGACATCGAGGGTGTTCACGGTGCCGTCGCCGTTGATGTCGGCGCTCGGGTCGCCCGCGCCCCACGCGTTGAGGAAGGCGAGGACATCGAGGGTGTTGACCGAGCCGTCGTGGTTGAAGTCGGCGACGCACGCGGAGTCGATGGCGGCCTGGACCGCGCCCCAGGCGTCGAGGAAGCCGTGGCCGTAGGTGTTGTCCGGGCCAGCGTCGCCGCGGTCGGTCGCGGTGTCCTTGAGGAGCTGCTTGATCTGGTAGTGGTCGAGCGCCGGGTTGGCCTGGAGCATGAGGGCGGCGGCGCCGGCGACATGGGGCACGGCCATGGAGACGCCCGAGTAGATCGTGTAGCCGTCGCACAGATTGTGCGAGATGGTGCCGATGCCAGGGGCGACGAGCGTCGGCTTGCGCTTGCCGGGGGGGTAGGGCCAGTCGTTGTAGGGGTCAATGGTCTGCCACGACACCGGGCCGCGGCTGGAGAAGCTGGTGATGTCGGCGTCGCAGTCGGTGACGCCGACGGTGATCATGTCGGGGACATCGCCGGGGGTGGAGACCGAGTCGATGCCCTGGGACGACCCGTCGCTCCCGGCGGAGAACACGACGACCACGCCCGCGGCGAAGGCGTTCTCGCAGACCGCCCGCCAGGTCGCCCGCTGGGGCGCCCAGGCGTGGCGCCAGCCGAGCGAGCCGTTGAGCACCTCGGCGCCGTTCTCGATGGCGTACTGCATGGCGAGCCAGACGCTCGACTCGCCGGCGAGATCGCCGCGGAACTTGAGTGTCATGACGCCCGCGTCGGGGGCCATGCCGCACTGGGTGCCCTGCGTGCCGTCGCCGGCGAGGGTGCCGGTGACATGCGAGCCGTGGCCCTGGGAGTCGGTCAGGGTGTTGGTGTCGGTCTCGAAGTTCCAGCCGTGGATGTCGTCGGTGTATCCGTTGTTGTCGTCGTCGATGCCGTTGGCGGGGACCTCGCCGGGGTTGGTCCAGAGGTGGTCGGCGATGTCGGGGTGGGTGAGGCACAGGCCGGTGTCGATGACGCCGACGGTGACGCCCTGGCCCGTGTAGCCGGCGGCCCACGCGTCGGGGGCGTGGACGGCGGTGAGGCCGCAGGCGGTGCTCCGGGGGGCCTGGGAGCCGTCGGGCTGGGGTTGCTTCTCGAGGACCGATGATCCGAGCGGGTGGTCGAGTGCGAGGGACGCGACCTCGGGGCGGGCGAGGATCTCGGCGAGGAGATCGGGTGTGATGCGGGCGGCGATGGCGTTGGTGATCCAGAGGGGCCGGATGTCGGCGGCGCGGCCCTGCGCCGCGGCGGCGCGAAGGGCAGACAGCAGGTCTTGCTGGGTGCTGGAGGCGGCCGTGCGGAGGGCGTCGATGACGGCGGCCCGGCGCTCACCGGGGCTTTGGGCGCGGAGGGCCGTGAGGTCGAAGGGTTCTGCCTGGGGCCGGAGGGTGATGATGACGGGCAGATGTTCGCGGGGTGCTGCGCGATCGATCGCGGCGCGGAGGTCGGGGCCGACCGGCGCGGGTGGCGGCCCGTGACCAAAGACCGCGGGGGGAGCGAGGCACGCGGCGAGAGCGACCATCGCGGCGCCCACGGCGCGGGGAGATCGTGGGGCGTTCATGCCCGTGATGGTACCGCGCGGTCGCGGGGGTTCGCGTGGAGTCTCGAACGCCTCTGGGGGAGAGACAATCGCGGGGGCTTGCGGGCGCACGAAAAAGCCCCGCCGTTCGGACGGCGGGGCGTTGGGGTTTGGCGGTGGGTTTGTCGGCTGTTAGCAGCCGGCGCCCCAGAGGTTGAGGAAGGCGAGGACATCGAGGGTGTTGACCGCACCGTCGCCGTTGATGTCGGCGCTCGGGTCGCCCGCGCTCCAGGCGTTGAGGAACGCGAGGACATCGAGGGTGTTGACCGAGCCGTCGCCGTTGAAGTCGGCGACGCAGGCCATGTCCAGGGCGGCCTGGACGGCGGCCCAGGCGTCGACGAAGCCGGCGCCGTAGGTGTTGTCAGGCCCGGCAACGCCGCGGTCGATGGCGATGTCCTTGAGGATCTGCTTGACCTGGTAGTGGTCGAGGTTGGGGTTGGCCTGGAGCATGAGGGCGACGGCGCCGGCGACATGCGGGGTGGCCATGGAGGTGCCGGACATCGTGGTGTAGCCGCTGCAGATGTTGTGGCTCACGGTGTTCTCGCCGGGGGCGCTGATGGTGGGCTTGAGCTTGCCGGGGGGGTAGGGCCAGTCGTTGTAGCCGGGTACGGTCTGCCAGGTGACCGGGCCGCGGCTGGAGAAGCTGGCGATGTTCATGCTGCAGTTGGTGGCGCCGACGGTGATCTGGTCGGGCACATCGCCGGGTGTGCGGACGCTGTCGATGCCGTAGCTGGAGCCCTCGTTGCCGGCGGCGAAGACCTGGACCATTCCTGCGGCGAAGGCATTCTCGCAGAGGGTGCGCCAGGTGACGCGGTCGGGGTTCCACGCGTGGAGCCAGCCGTAGGAGTTGGTGGAGAGGCTCGCGCCGTTGTCGACGCTGTACTGCATGCAGTTCCAGGCGGCGCTCTCCCCGGAGAGGCTGTTCCAGAACTTGACGATCTGCATCTGGGCGTCGGGCGCCACGCCGCTCTGGGTGCCCTGGGTGCCGTCGCCGGCGACAGTGCCGGCGGTGTGGGAGCCGTGGCCCTGGCTGTCGCTGATGTTGCTGTTGCTGACGCCGCCGTCCCAGCTCCAGCCGTGGATGTCGTCCTTGAAGCCGTTGCCATCGTCGTCGATGTTGTTGCCGGGGATCTCGCCGAGGTTGGTCCAGACCTGGTTGGCGAGGTCGGGGTGGGTGATGCATGCGCCGGTATCGATATCGGCGACAATGACGCCCGCGCCCGTGTAGCCGTTGGCCCACGCGGTGGGAGCGTTCATGATCGCGGTGCCGCACTCGACGGCGGTGAGCAGGCCGCCGGCATCGCCCTGGTCCATGACGGGCCGGACGGGGAAGACCTCATCGCCGACGGGGCGGTCGTAGTTGAGGTAGGCAACATCGCCGCGCCGGGCGAGCTGGTAGGCCACCTCGGGCGTCACGCGGGCGGCGACGACATTGGCGAGCCAGAGCGAGCTGATGTTCTCAGCCTTGCCGGCCTGCTGGGCCTGGGCGAGGGTGGCCAGGACACCGGCCTGGCTGTTCTGGGCGGTGGCCTTGAGCACGCTGGTCACGACCTCGCGGCGCGTGGCCTTGTCCATCGAACGGAGTTCGTTGATGTCGAAGGGCTCGGCCTGGTCGAGCATGACGATCGTGACGGGGATCAGCTCACCCTGCTGCGCGTTGCCGAGCACCTCGGGCAGGTCGGCGCGGAGCTTGTCGCCCCCGGGGCCAGCGAGCGCCGCGGCGGAGCACAGGGTGAGGGCGGCGCCGGCGGCCGCGAGGATTCTCTTCAGATGCATATCCACCTCCATGTTCTTCTGATAACCAACCCTCCCCCGGCGGCCTTCGCCGGGGGTCGGACAGGACTTCGGTGGGCCGAGTGTAACGCCTTCACTGCTCGGGTGAAAGGGCCATTCTGTCGAGGACCGCAACGATTTTTGGCACTCGGCCCCCACGGGTTCCGCCGGGGGTAGACCCCCTCAGGGATTCTCGACTTCTGAGTCCGAGAACCGCGGGTCTGGCAAGCCCTGCGGGCTGAGGGGAGGCGGTTCGGTCGCCCCTGCGCCTCGTCGCTCGGCCGGTTTGGATGCCCAACCGCCGGGGGCCGATCGCCCGCCAGGGTGGGGCGTGCCGGGTTGGCCGACCCGCCTTCCGCCAGGAGGCCCGATATGGACGCAGCACGCAGGCAGAGGATCAAGGACAGCTTCAACGCCCTCGCCCCCCACGGCGAGACGCTGGTGAACAAGTTCTACGAGAAGCTCTTCGGCGACCACCCCGGGGTGCGACCGATGTTCCCGGCTGACATGGGGCAGCAGAAGGTGCACCTGCTGACCTCGCTTGCCCTGATCGTCAAGAACATCGACAACTTCGCGGCCCTGGAGCAGCCCCTGCGGAAGTTGGGCGCCCGGCACGCCGGCTACGGCGCCAAGCCCGAGCACTACCCGGTCGTCGGGTCGACGCTGCTGTCGGTCATGGCCGAGCTCGCCGGTCCGATCTGGACCCGGGAGTTGCAGGAGGACTGGACGGCCGCGATCAACGCCATCGCGGGCGTCATGCTCGCCGGGGCCGCCGATGCCCGGCAGTTCCGGGCCGCCGCCTGACCGGGACCTCGCGGGTCGCAGACCAACCGCCGCACCGCCGAGCAGGTTCGCTCGGCGGTGTTTCGTTCCCACCGGCGGCGGGGGCCTGCCTCCCTATAGTCCGGGCCACACCCCCCCCTCTGGAGATCGTCCGGCATGTTTCAGCGCTCCCACCACTGCAACCAGCTCCGCGAGTCCGATGTCGGCCAGACCGTCAACCTGGCCGGTTGGGTCAACGCGTACCGGGACCACGGGGCCGGGCTGATCTTCGTCGACCTCCGCGACCGCGAGGGGCTTACCCAGCTCGTTTTCGACACCGAAGACTCCTCGCAGGATGTGCTCGACGCCGCGGACCGGATCCGTAATGAGTATGTCATCAGCGTCGGAGGGACGGTGCGCGTCCGCGCGGGCGGGCCGAACCCCAAGCTGGCGACCGGCAAGGTGGAGGTCGTCGTCACCAAGGTCGAGATCCTCAACAAGCCCGACCAGCTTCCCTTCATCCCCAGCGACGAGGAGAACCTGCCCGGCGAGGAGCTGCGCCTGCGCTACCGGTACCTCGACCTCCGGCGCACCAAGATGCAGAAGATCCTCCGCACGCGCCACCGGGTGACGAAGGTCGCCCGCGACTACTTCGACGAACACGGCTTCACCGAGATCGAGACGCCGATCCTGTGCAAGAGCACGCCCGAGGGCGCCCGCGACTTCGTGGTGCCCAGCCGGTTGCAGCCGGGCGAGTGGTACGCCCTGCCGCAGAGCCCGCAGTTGTTCAAGCAGATCCTGATGGTCGCCGGGTGCGAGAAGTACCTGCAGATCTGCCGGTGCTTCCGCGACGAGGACCCCCGGGCCGACCGGCAGGCGGAGTTCACGCAGATCGACTGCGAGATGTCCTTTGTCGACCGTGACAATGTCATGCAGGTCATGGAGGGGTTTGTCCGCACGCTCTGGCAGGCGGTGCTGGGGGTGGACATCGGCATCGTGCCCCAGATGACCTACCAGGAGGCGATGGACCGCTATGGCATCGACCGGCCGGACACGCGGTTCGGGCTGGAGATCGTGGACATCTCCGACCTCGCCGCCAAAACCGACTTCGGCGTGTTCACCGAGGCCCTGGCCAAGCGCCGCGGCGTGGTGCGGTGCATCCGCGTGCCCGGCGGGGCCGACAAGCTGACGCGCAAGCTCACCGATGGATACGGCGAGTTTGTCAAGCAGTTCGGCGCGGGGGGCGTGCCGGTCGTCAAGTACACCGCCAACGGCTTCGAGACCGGCGTCGCCCGCTTCCTCGAGCCGATCAAGGACGAGCTGGCCAAACGCCTGGGCCTGCAGCCCGGCGACACGGTGCTCTTCGGGGCCGACGCCTACGGCACCTGCGTCAAGGCGATGGGCGAGCTGCGCCTCAAGATCGCCCGCGACCTCAAGCTCATCCCCGAGGGCAAGTGGAACTTCCTCTGGGTCGTGGACTTCCCGATGTTCGAGTACCACGAGGAGGATGGTCGGTTCTACGCGACGCACCACCCGTTCACCGCGCCCAACCCCGACCAGGTCGCGGCGTTTCTCGCCGCGAGGGAGAACGACCGCGACACGCTCGAGGGGATTGTCAGCGCGGGGTACGACATCATCGTCAACGGCTCGGAGATCGGCGGCGGGTCGATCCGTATCCACCGCAAGGAGGTCCAGGAGCGGGTGTTCACGCTGCTGGGCATCTCGCCGGAAGAGGCGGCGGAGAAGTTCAGCTTCCTGCTCGATGCGCTGCGGTTCGGGGCCCCGCCGCACGGCGGCATCGCCTTCGGCCTCGACCGCCTCGTCATGCACCTCTGCGGCACCGACAACATCCGCGATGTGATCCCCTTCCCCAAGACGCAGACCGGGGGCGACCTGATGAGCGGGGCGCCGGGGATGGTGAGCGCGGCGCAGATGAAGGAGCTGCATGTCAAGAGCACCTGGGAGGGGGCGTGAGCAATCCGATCGACGCCTGACCTGAGGCTCTGCGAAGGTCAGGGTTTGCATCGAGTAGACTGCCTGCATGTCGCGCGACTGGTTCGATTGGACGCATGTGGTCTGGTCCACGCGGGGCCACTGGCTCCCGGGCGATCCACGAAGCTTCCGCGACCACGACCACCGCACCCACTCGACCGGGGACTACAACGACCCACCGCCCGCCGGCGAGCACGCGGGCCTCCTCCGCACCGCTCGTGCGCTCTGCCCCGACGAGATCCAGATCCCCAGCCACCTGCGCCAGATCGTTGCCGATGCACTCGGCCGCAAGCTCCTGGCTCTCGACAGGCCACCGCGGATCATCGCGGTCGCGCGGGTGCATGTGCACGCCCTGGTATGGGCGGGGCCGACCGATGTGCGCCCGTCCATCGGCCGGGCGAAGCAGGCCGCGTCCCACGCGGTCCGGCACGAGCTGCCGGGCCGCATCTGGGGACAACGCTGCCATCCGACACGCATCAGGAGCCGCGAGCACTACCGGGAGGTGGTCGACTACATTGCGGCGCATGTAGAGGAGGGTGCGGCGCTGTGGGTGCATCCTGACCTTCGCGGAGCCTCAGGTCAGGCGTCAAGGCCCGGAACACCCTGACCTTCGCCGAGCCTCAGGTCAGGCGTCCAAGCCCGTATGATCCCCCCGAGGAGGCCCCCCATGCAGATCTTCCACATCGACGCCTTCACCAACCGCCACTTCGCCGGCAACCCCGCCGCCGTGATCCCGCTCCAGTCATGGCTGAGCGAGGACGCCATGCGGCAGATCGCCGCGGAGAACAACCTCTCGGCCACGGCGTACATCTCCCGCGAGGTCGAGAATGACGCCGACTATGCGATCCGGTGGTTCACGCCGGTGTGCGAGGTGGACCTCTGCGGCCACGCGACGCTCGCCGCGGCCCATGTGCTCAAGCGGCACCTCGAGTTCGGGCCCGAGCCCATCACCTTCGAGTGCCAGAGCGGCGCGATCCGCGTCGTGGAGGATGGCGACCGGCTGGTGCTCGACCTGCCGAGCCGCCCCGGCGAGCCGGGGGAGATCACCGACGAGTTGGTCCGCGCCCTGGGCATCCGCCCCGCCGAGGTCTACAAGGCCCGCGACATCATGGCGGTCTATGAGTCCAAGAAGGACATCCTCGCGCTCCAGCCTGATATGGACCGCCTCGCGCGGGTGGCCCCCTTCGGCGTGATCGTCACCGCCCCGGCCATCCAGCGCGACTTTGTCTGCCGCTGCTTCGCTCCCGCCAAGGGCATCCCCGAGGATCCCGCGTCCGGCTCGGTCCACTGCACGCTGGTGCCCTACTGGGCCGCCAGGCTCAAGAAGCACAGCATGATCTCCCACCAGGTCTCCCGGCGCGGCGGCGAGCTGTTCTGCCGTCTCGACGGCGACCGCGTCCACCTCGGCGGCCAGTGCGTGACCTACAGCGTGGGGACGATCAGCCTGTGACGACGGGGTGGCACGGCGTAGTATTCTCGGTGCCAGCCCGCCGCTGATGAAGGAGCTGCATGTGACGAGCACATGGGAGGGCGCGTGAGCAATCCGATCGACGCCTGACCTGAGGCTCTGCGAAGGTCAGGGTCTGCATCGAGGAGACTGCCCGCATGTCGCGCGACTGGTTCGATTGAACGCCTGTGGTCTGGTCCACGCGGGGTCACTGGCTCCCGGGCGATCCACGCGGGTTCCGCGACCACGACCACCGCATCCACTCGACGGGGGACTACAAAGACCCACCGCCCGCCGGCGAGCACGCGGGCCGGCGCGAGCTGCCGGGACGCATCTGGGGGCAACGCTGCCACCCGACACGCATCCGGAGCCGCGAGCACCTTCGGGAGGTGGTCGACTCCATTGCCGGGCATGCAGAGGAGGGTGCGGCGCTGTGGGTGCACCCTGGCCTTCGCAGGGCCTCAGGTCAGGCGTCGCGAGCCGGAACACCCTGACCTTCGCCGAGCCTCAGGTCAGGCGTCGGACGCGCTTTGAAGCCCCCCCCGGCCCGGCGCTACCCTTGCGGTCCATCCCGTACGGAGACCACCGATGGCCAGCGATTCGCAGTTCATCACCCTGCCCGCCGACACCAACCAGGCCCTGGGGCTGGGGCGCTACGCGATCGACTTCATGTGGGGCGAGCCCGGCAGGGCGGGTGAGCCGGACAAGGGCGTCCTCGACCGCACCAACCAGTTTTACACCGATGCGTGCCTGACGGGGCTGAGCGCGCTGGCGCTGGGCTGCGTGGCCCCCACTGTCCTGCGGAACGAAGCATTTGAGTACGCGGTGCCGGCGGGATGCACGGGCAAGGCGCTGGGACGGTGCCGTCACCACGGGGCGACGGTGCTGGGCTCGGGCGTGCGGGTGAAGAGCGAGAAGGCGATCGTGGCCAACTGCGCCGCGGCGCGGGAGTGGGACAGCAACGGGACCAACTTCGGCTACAACCCGGCTCGCGGGCATGTGGCGGGGGAGTTCGGGCACAACGACTTCTACGCCGTGCCTCTGGCGGCGGCGCAGATGCTGGGGGCGGACGGCGCGACGGCGCTCCGGGGCATGGTGCTGCACGATGAGATCCGCGGGCGGCTGGCGGAGGTGTTCAGCCTGAAGACCTACAAGATCGACCATGTGGTGCACGGCGCGATCGCCTCGGCGGCGGTGTTCGGCGCGATGGTCGGGGCGACCGCCGAGCAGATCGAGAGCGCGATCGGCATGACGGTGGCGCACTACATCCCGTGGCGGGCGATCCGGGCGGGCAAGCAGTTGTCGGACTCCAAGGGGGCAAGCGCCGCGATCAGCACCGAGGCCGCGATCCTGAGCCTCAAGCGGAGCATGGCGGGCTTCCAGGGGCCCAAGGACATCTTCCGGAACCCCGAGGCGATCTTCCGGGCGTTCGAGGGGCCGGGGCAGTTCTTCGGGCTGCTCGACAAGCAGGGGAACCTCGCGGGCGAGACCAACCCGGGCAAGCGGGACGCCTCGCCGTTCGAGCTGGTGCTGGCGCGGGCGGGGGGGGATTTCACGATCATGGGGATGCACATCAAGCTCGCGCTGTATGAGCACCAGAGCGCCGGGGCGGTGCAGGCGGTGTGCGACCTGATCGCCAAGCACCCGCGTGTGCTGGACGCGGCCGACGGGTCGGGGATGCGGGCGATCGAGATCGTGGCGTACGAGCCGGCGTTCGGGATCATCGGCGACCCGGCGAAGAAGGACCCCAAGACGCGGCAGAGCGCCGACCACTCGATGGCGTACATCATCGCGACGCTCCTGCGCAAGGCGCTCGAAAACCGGGCGGCGGGCAAGGCGACCGACTGGAAGGCGCTGATGCTCAACCCGATGGACTACAACAAGGAGGCGGTGTTCCACCCGGTGACGCGGGCGATCATGGCCAAGATCGACTTTAGCCACGGGGGCGAGGAATACGACCGCCGGTACCCCGACGGCATCCCCACGAGCGTGGTCATCACCGACGCGGCGGGGGCCAAGCTCGACTCGGGGCTGGTGATGTACCCCGCGGGGCACGCGCGGAACACGGCGGCGGACTTCCCCGACCTGCTCGCCCACAAGTTCAGGCTCATGGGCGGGCTGGCCTTCGCCGACCCCGAGCCGGTCATCGCCCGGTTCAACGGTCTGGCCTCCAAGTCGGCGGCCGAGGTGCAGGCGATCCACGACTTCGAGTACCAGGTTCGCGGCGGGTTTGAGGAGTTCTGAGCGTGACCCCACCCGTGCGCGCGATCTGTGTCTTCTGCGGCTCGTCGTCCGGCGGGCGCCCCGAGTATGTCGCCGCCGCGCGGGAGACCGGGGCCGCGCTGGCCGCCCGGGGCATCACGCTGGTCTACGGCGGCGGGGGCAAGGGGATGATGGGCGCGGTGGCCGACGGGGCGCTGGGGGCGGGCGGCGAGGTGGTCGGGGTCATCCCGTCGTGGATGATGGCCAAGGAGGCGGCGCACCCGGGTGTGCAGCGCATGATCGAGGTGGGCTCGATGCTGGAGCGCAAGACGCGCATGGCCGAGTTCTCGGACGCGTTCCTGGCCCTGCCGGGCGGGCTCGGCACACTCGATGAACTGTTCGAGATGGCGACCTGGTCGCAGCTGCGCCTGCATGGGCGGGCCAAGCCCTTGGGAGTCCTGAATGTCGCGGGGTACTACGACGACCTGCGCTGCTGGTTTGCGCGAGCAATAGCGGATGGGTTTGTGGGCAGTTCGACCGCCGGGCGCCCTGTATGGAGCACGGAGCTCGACGAGCTGCTCGGCGCGCTCGGCGCGTGACGCCGCGGAGTAGCGGACATCGGGGTGGAGATCTCGGCGATGTCCTCGTCCCGTAAATACCCGCGTTATTCACGGGTGGGGCGGGATTCGGGCTTGGCAAGGGGGCTGCGCCTTGATATCCTTGGGCGGTCTCTAGACCGAAGAGGGAGAGAGCGTGGGAGCGCCAGATTGCCCAATTCAACCCGGGGAGCGCGAGCCGGCGCGGCTCGGCGTGGCTCACTGTGCGACCGCGGGTGGACCGATCTGATCGCGATTCACCGCCAGGCCGCTGTGTTGCGGCCTGTGCTGTCACTGGGGTGGATGGATTTGCGAGGAGCGAAGTCATGAGAAAGCTGTTCGATGGGGCGCGTGCCGGGGGGTTGGCCGCCGGGTTGGCGCTCGCGTTGGGCGCGACCGGGTCGTTGGCGCAGCCGATTGGGCAGGCCCCGCCGCTGCGGGAGGACCTGCCGGAGTTCAAGCCGGTCGTGCGGAATATCGCCTCGGGCGTGCAGTACGACCCCGAGACGGGGATGTACTCCGAGTATGTGCAGGGCATCGCGCCGGTGCACATCCCGGAGGGCGGGGTGTTTCCCGACGGGACGATCCCGCAGCCGGAGCGCGAGGCCGGGCGGCCGATGCGTCCGGGTGACGACCCGTGGATCCCGGACGGCTCGGGCTACTGGCCGCCGATGCAGGACGACCTCGCCGGCCCGCGGTCGCAGCCGTTGATGCAGAACTTCGAGGGCCCCGGGTACAACGGGCTGACGCCCCCGGACCCGGACATGGCCCGCGGGTACGACTACCAGGTCACGGTCACCAACGACGACTTCGCGGTGTACGACAGCTGCGGGACCGAGCTGTACTACCGGGACATCAACGACTTCCTGGGCATCAGCGACTTCCTGTTCGACCCGAAGGTGATCTTTGACCCGTGGGCCGGCCGCTGGGTAATGATGTACCACATCCAGGACAGCAACCCCCAGACCTCGCGTCTGGTGTTCGTGATCTCGGCCGATTCCACGCCGTTCGGGCTCCCCGGGTCGGGCTCGTGGTGGTACAACTTCAATGTGCTCCAGGACGCCGGGACGGGCGATGCGTCGTGGGCGGACTACTTCGACCTGGGATACAGCAACACGCAGCTGTCGGCGGCGGGCAACATGTTCCGGTTCGCCGGCGGCTTCCGCTGGGGCCGGATCATGGTCTTCGACAAGACCGCGATGTACGCGGCCGGGTCGGCGGGCTACTGGAACTGGTGGAACCTCACCAACGCCGACGGCACGCAGACCAACACCCCCCGGGCCGCCAAGATGCAGTGGTCGTGGTCCGAGGGTGGGTTCAATGTCGACGCCTACTTCGTGAACTCCCGCTGGGGCGGCGGGAACCGGATCACCTTCTGGAAGGCCCGCGATGTCTTCGGCACCAACCTGCTGGGCAAGGCCGACACGGTCGTGGGCAACTACACCGTGCCCCCGGACGCGGTGCAGCCCACCGGCGTCAGCCTGGACACGATCGACTGCCGCCTGATGACGGCCATCGTCGCCGGTGATGCCCAGAACGGGAACGGGATCGAGTTGTTCACCGCGCTCAACACCGAGCGCAACGGCAGCGACTGCGGCACCCACCTCTTCAAGTTCGATGCCGTCAGCCACGCCCTCGAGTTTGAGAGCAACTTCGGCGCGAACGGGTTTGACTACTGGTTCGCCAGCTCGGCGGCCGACTACTCGGGCAGCAACTTCTGGGTCTTCACCCGCACCGCCAACAGCGCCGGCAACGAGCCCGAGATCCGCGCGGTGGACTACAACAAGGGCGTCTTCAGCAGCTCGTCCTTCGGCATCAAGGACGGCACGGGCAGCTACAGCGGGTTCCGCTGGGGCGACTACTTCGGCGGCGGGCTGGATTGGGGCGACTACAACAACAACGGCGGCTCGACCGGGGCACAGAAGGTCTGGCTGTACGCCGAGTACGGCAAGGCCGGCAACACCTGGGGCACGCACGCCGGAGCCAGCAGCGTCTTCGGCCAGGGCAGCATCAGCAGCGTCGCCCCCGGCGGCGCCTGGGTCATCAGCGGCCCCCCCGGCGGCCCCTTCGCTCCCGCCTCGCAGGTCTACACCGTCGGCAGCGCCGCCGGCGACACCGGCACCGCGTTCACCGTCACCAGCCTCCCCTCGTGGCTGGACACCAACAAGACCTATAGCCAGCTCTGGTCCACCGCGTCGGTGACCCTGAGCGTCAACGGCACCGCCAACGGGCTCGGCCTCGGCACCTACAACGACACCGTCTTCTTCACCGATTGCTTCAACGGCGGCGTCCAGTGGACCCGCAGCGTCCAGCTCAATGTCGAGGCCGCGGACCTCGAGGTCCTCAGCTGCCTCGTGGCCGACGGCACCTTCAACCCCGGCGACACGATCTCCGTCAGCGGTCAGTACCGAAACAACGGAAACCTGCCGACCGGCAGCTTCACCGCCGACTTCTACGCCTCCACCAACACCATCATCAGCCCGGCCGACACCCTGCTCGGCAGCCGCAACTACTCGAGCCTCGGCGCCGGATCGACGATGAACTTCGGCACGCACTTCCTCACGCTGCCCTGCATGCCCGAGGGCAACCGCTACATCGGCGTGATCGTCACCGTGACGGGCGACGCCGACACCTCCGACAACACCGGCTACGACCCGACCGTCATCGGGTACGAGTACTGCGGCGGTGACTTCAACAACGACTGCGTCGTCAACACCGTCGATGTGCTGGCGTTCCTCAACGCCTGGTCCACCGGCAACCGCTCGGCCGACTGCAACGGCGACGGGACGATCAACACGGTCGATGTCCTCTGCTTCCTGAACCTCTGGTCCGCCGGCTGCTAGCCGCACGCGACCGGGAGAAGCCCGAGACTCCTTCCCGCCGCGCCGGACCACTCCGGGGCGGCGGGTTTCTTTTTGCCCCCGCGCGCTCGCCGGGCGAGGGTTGGTAGACTCCGCCCCGCGGCCCCGGCGAGCAGGGGCGGGCGACTCGGAGGTCATCGATGCGGACAGTCCACGGCGTGGTGCGGGGTGGGGCGGGGGTGCTCGCGGTGTTGGCGGGTGTCGGGCCATGCCCCGCGGCCGCCCAGCAGACGCCCCGGGACGGCGACTCCCGGGTGGTGACTCCCTGGGCCGGCCCGGGCATGGTGCGCAACCCCGTGTCGTTCGCGATGGACTGGCGGGGCAATGTCTACATCGCCGAGAGCGACCGGGCGGGGCAGGCGGTCACGGACACCCGCAACCTCCAGCACCTCCACGGCGTCGAGGAAGACCTGCGGCTCCGGACGGTGGAGGACCGGCGGGCACTCATCCAGAAGTGGCTCGACGCCGGGGCCTTTGCGCCCGACTTCTTCACGAGCACCGAGGACCGCGTCCGCATGGTGCGGGACACCGATGGCGATGGTGTCGCCGACACCTCGTCGATCTTCGCCGGCGGGTTCAACGACGCGGTGGACGGCATCGGATCGGGCGTGCTCTGGCGCGATGGGGAGGTCTACTACACCTGCATCCCGAGCCTCTGGCGCCTGCGCGATGACGATGGCGACGGGCTCGCCGACCAGCGCGAGAGCTTGGCCTACGGGTTCGGCGTGCGGTGGTGCTTCTATGGGCATGACCTGCACGGGCTGACCAACGGGCCCGACGGGCGGCTGTACTTCACCATGGGCGACCGGGGGTTCAACATCACGACGCCGGAGGGCGAGCACCTCTTCGGCCCCGACCGCGGGGCGGTGTTCCGCTGCTGGCCCGATGGGTCGGGGCTGGAGATCTTCCACCTGGGGCTGCGCAACCCGCAGGAGCTGGCGTTCGACGAGTTCGGGAATCTGTTCTCGGGGGACAACAACTGCGACTCGGGCGACGCGGCGCGGGTGGTCTACTGCATGGAGGGCGGCGACTCGGGGTGGCGGCAGAATGTGCAGTCGCTGGCGTCGCGCGGGCCCTGGAACCGCGAGCACATCTGGGAGTTGCTCGGCGACCCGCGCGACCCGTCGCGTCCGGCGTGGACGCTGCCGCCGATCGACCATGTGGGCGCTGGGCCGTCGGGCATGGCGTACTACCCGGGCGTCGGCGAGAGCCACGCCTACGACGACACGATGTTCATGGTGGATTTCTACGGGTCTGGCTCGACGGTGCACAGCTTCCGGGCGACGCCGTCGGGGGCGGGGTTCCGGCTGACCGAGAAGCACGAGTACCACCGGGGGACCACGGTGACCGACATCGCCTGGGGGCCGGATGGTCGGCTGTACCTGTCGGACTGGGGCGAGGGCTGGGGGCCCAACGACAAGGGCAATGTGTTCACGATCGAGAACCAGACGGTCCACGCCGACCCCCGGGCCCGGGCGGAGATCGATGGCGTGGCGGGGCTCTTGCGGCAGGGCTTCGAAGCCCGCGAACAGGAGGAGCTGCTCTCGCTGCTCGGCCACGCCGACCAAAGGGTGCGCCTGGGGGCGCAGTACGCGCTCGCGGCCGACGGCCCCGCGGCGGGCGGGCCGCTGCTGGCCCTCGCCCACGACGCGGCGGCGTCGGATGTCCACCGGGTGCACGCGGTCTGGTGCCTGGGGCAGATCGCCCGGGCGGACGCGGAGGCCGCCGGGGGCCTGGCCGATCTGATCGCCGATCCGCGCGAGCAGGTGCGGATCGCGGTGCTCCGGACGCTGGGCGACCTGGGAGTGGGTCCGGCGTCGGGGTTCCTGGGGGCGCTGCGGGATCCCTCGGCGGCGGTCCGCGCCGACGCGGCAATCGCCCTGGGCAAGCTCGACCACGCCGCGGCCCTCCCCCCGCTGCTCGATGCGCTCGAGGCCAACGACGACGCGGATGTGTACCTGCGGAGCGCCCTCGTGCACGCGCTGGCGCTGATCGATGAACCCGAGGCGCTCCTCGGGGCGGTCGCCGACCGCGGGCCGGCGGCGAGGATGGGCGCGGTGCTGGCGCTGCGGCGGCTGGGGCATATCGGCGTCGCGGGGTTCATGAGCGATCCCGAGCCCCGGGTGGCGATCGAGGCGGTCCGCGCTGTGTACGACCTGTATCTCGACGCGGGTCTGCCGGCGCTCGCCGCCAAGCTCGACGCCGGGGTGCCGGGCGGGCTGGCGGTCGAGCCCTACCTGCGGCGGGCGATCGAGGCGAATGTGTACCTGGGGGGCGCTGCGCACGCGAACCGGCTGGCGCGGTTCGCTTCGGATGGTTCGATCGCGGCGTCTTGGCGACGGCTGGCGCTCGAGCGGCTCCGCGGCTGGGACCAGCCCCTCGCCCGCGAGGGGGTGTGGGGCGACTTGGTCGAGCTGCCGGCGCGTCCGGTCGACGATGCCAGGCGGGCGGTGCTGGGGCATCTCGATGCCATCCGCTCGGCGGCCGGGGACGATGCCGAGCTGCTCGGTCTCGCCGACGCCCTGGGCGCCAAATACAGCCTGGACTTTGACCCGGCGGGCGCCCTGGGGGTCCTGGTCGACCCGGGGCGGGGGGAGTCGTTCCGGCTCGTGGTGCTCGAGCAGTTTGTCTCGCGGGCGCCCGACCTGCTGGCGGACGCCTGCCGTGCAGTGCTCGCGGCCGAGGCGGCGCGGACGACCGCGGGCCTGAGGATGCGGGCGCGGGAGTTGCTGCTGGTGCAGGACGCGGGGGCGGGGATCGGGGCGTTGGGTGCGGCGCTCCGCGCGGGGACAATGCCAGAGCGGCAGCAGGCGGTCCGGCTGCTGGGCGGTCGCCCGGAGGAAGGGGCCCGCGCGGAGGTCGGCCGTTTGGCGGCGGCGCTGGCCGACGGGTCGTTGGATCCGGCGATCGCCCTGGAGGTGTTCCAGGCCGCCACGGCGGCGGCGGGGGGACCGGTGAGTGAGGCGGCGGGCCGGGTGGTGGCCGCCCAGCCGGGCCGACCCGCGGGCTTCCAGACCGCCCTGCTCCGAGCGGGCGGCGATCCGGCCCGCGGGCGTGAGGCGTTTCTGAGTCACGAGGCGGCGCAGTGCCAGCGGTGCCACTCGATCGGGCCCGGCGGGCCGGTCGTCGGGCCGGACCTGGCGGCGGTGGCTTCCCGCTCGCCGGTGGTGCGGCTGGTGGAGTCGGTCGTGGAACCGGGGGCGGTGGTGGCGCCGGGGTTCGGCACGGTGTCGGCGATGCCCCCGATGACCGCGCTGCTCAAGCCGTCGGAGGTTCGGGATGTCGTCGCGTACCTCGCCACCCTGGTCGATCCGGCCCTGGGCCCGGCGGAGGAGCAGCCGTCGATGGTGGCGCTGCCGGAGGGGCGGGACGGGGCGGGCATGGGCGTCGGCGCCGGGGGCACGACGCGGGGGTCTGACCCGCTGGTGTTCCTCCTGCCCGTGGGGTTGTACGCGGTGGTGCTCGCGCCCATGGCGGTCTGGCTCGCGATCCGGCTGGGGCGGGGCGCTCGCTGATCGGATCAGGACGCCAGACGCAGCGAAGGGGTGGAGGCGAGGAACGCCTCGACGGCGTCGGCGGGCATGGGGCGGGCGAAGAGGTAGCCCTGGGCCAGGTCGCAGCCGAGCGACTCGGCGAGTTCGAGCTGCTCGGCGGTCTCGATCCCCTCGACATTGATGCGCATGCCCAGGGCACGGCAGAGCGTCACGATGGCCTTGATGACCGCGACGTACTTGGGGTCGGTGGTCATGTCGGCGGTGAACGCGCGGTCGATCTTCACGACATCGAGCGGGTAGGTGTGCAGGCAGGCGAGCGAGGAATACCCCGTGCCGAAGTCGTCCATGTGGAGCTGGAGGCCGAGGTCCCTGAGGTCGCGGAGGCGTGTGGTGGCCCGCTCGTGGTTCTCGATGATCCCGCTCTCGGTGATCTCGATACAGACCTGCCCGACGGGGACTCCGGTCTCGGCGAGGGTGTCCTTGATGGCCGCGCGGAGGTCGTCGTCGTTGAGCTCGCGCCGGGAGAGGTTGACCGACATCCGGAGTGGTCCGGCGTGCGGGAACTTCTCGCGCCAGGCGCTGAGGTCCTCGCACGCGCGGCGGAGGACCCACCGGCCGATGGGGACGATGAGCCCGGTCTCCTCGGCGATCTCGACGACCGCTTGCGTGGACACCTCCAGCCCGGGCAGGCGGCAGCGGAGCAGGGCCTCGAAGCCGACGAGTTCCTTTGTCCGGACGGTCACGATCGGCTGGTAGGCGAGCTGGAGCTGCTCTCGGAGGATGGCCTCGCGGAGCTTGTTCTCGATCTCGAGCCGGCGTTTGGCGGCGTCGTGCATCTCGGGGTCGAAGACCGCGTAGCGGCCCTTGCCGCTGCTCTTCGCGCGGTACATGGCGGTGTCGGCGTCGCGGAGGACCTCCTCGGCGCGGACATACGGGCGTTCGCTGGTGGCGATGCCCACGCTGGCGCCGATGGTCACCTCCCGCCCGTCGAGGCGGAAGGGCCTGTCGAGGATCTCGAGGAACCGCTGGGCGACCCGGGCGGCGTCGCCCAGGTCCCGGAGGCCCTCGAGCAGGATGATGAACTCATCGCCGCCGACCCGGGCGGCGACATCCTCCTCGACCCGGGCGACCGCGTCGATGCCCCGCATGCAGGCGCGGAGGCGCTGGGCGACATCCTGGAGCAGCTTGTCGCCCCGGTCGTGGCCCATGGTGTCGTTGATGAGCTTGAAGTTGTCGAGGTCGAGGAAGAGGACCGCGTAGCGGAAGCCGGCCACGCGGTGGGAGCGCGCGATGCACTGCTCGATGCGCTGGAGCAGGAAGGCGCGGTTGGGCAGGCCGGTGACCTGGTCGTGGAAGGCCAGGTGCCGGAGCTCCTCCTCGATCTCGGCGCGGCGCTTGATCTGCTCGTGGAGCTGCTTGTTGGCGGTCTGGGCCATCTCCTCGAGCTCTTCGTGCTTGAGGGCGGCCTGCCTGGCGAGGTTCCACTTCTGGGTGAGGGAGAGGGCGAGCTGCCAGGCCTCGGCCGGGTCGAAGGGCTTCTTGAGGAGCAGGAGCCGATCGGAGTGGCCGAGCGTGTTGATGATCTCGTTCCAGGGGTGGTCGGAGTAGGCGGTGCAGACGATGACCTGGAGCTGGGGATCGACCTTCCAGAGTCGCTGGATGGTCTCCAGGCCGTCGATGCCCGGGGGCATGCGCATGTCGACGAACGCGATGGCGAAGGGGTCGCCGGCGCTCTTGGCGGCGCGGACCATCTCGACGGCGTCGAGGCCCTGGCTGGCCGAGTCGAGGCGGAAGGACGCCGCGCCCGGCGTGGCCGCCGGCGCCTCGCCGAAGAGCGCGGCCTCGAGGTCGTCGAGCGCCCCCGCGTCCGGCGTCTGCGACATGAGGATCGCCCGGAAGTCCTTGTGGATCTCCGGCGTGTCGTCGACGACGAGGACCCTGTTGTTCTGGTCGGGGACGATCATGCCGCGCGTGCCTCCCGGTTCGCCGCCGCCGCGGGGATGCTGAGCGTGAAGACCGCACCGGGGCCGGAGACTGCGTTCCTCGCCTGGATCGACCCGCCGAGTTGCCGGGCGGCGATGGCGCAGAAGTGCAGGCCCATGCCGTGCCCCGCGCCCTTGGTGGTGAACCCGGCCTGGAAGATCTGGTCGGCCATGCCGGGACCGATGCCCGGGCCGGAGTCCTGGATGTCGATCGCCAGTCTCTCGCCCTCGCGTCGGAGTCGGATCGCCAGGGTGCGCTGCCCCTGGGGCACGCCCCCCATCGCCTCCTTGGCGTTGGTGAAGAGGTTGACGAGGATCTGGGCGAGTTGGACCGGATCGGTCTGGATCGCAGGCAGCTCGGGCAGATCGGCCTGGACCTCGATCCCGTGGCGGACGAAGGACGCTCGGACGATGTCCAGCGCCCGGGAGATTACCTTGTGGATGAACACCATCTCGGCGTAGGCGCCGCGCTCCGCGACATCCTGTTGGGCGTGCAGGATCTCGGCCATGTGGGCGAGCTGTTCATCGAGCCGCCGGGTCTCTTCGAGCGCGGCGGCCCGATCGGCCTCGAGGCTCTCGGCGAGGGTGTGGAGGTACTGGGGCAGTTGCCTGCCCTTCTGGTCGGCGGTGAGGAACTCGGCGAGGTCGTGCTGGTGCTGATCGAGCATGCCCGCGACCTTGGCGGCGCCGCCGACCCGCATGCGGTCCAGCCGGCCCTGGACCGTGTTGAGCGCGACGACGGCGCTATTGAGCACATTGCCCAGGTTGTGGGTCACGCTGCTGGCGATCTCGGCCTGCCCCATCGTGCGTGACTGGGCGACCAGGTCGGTGCGCGAGGCGGCGAGCTGTTCGACCATGAGGTCGAACTCCTGGGCGAGGTCGCCGATCTCGTCGTTGGTGAGACGACCGATGCGGCTGGTGAGGTCCCCGCTGGCGCCCACCCGGCGGGAGTGGTCGATCAGCCGCTGCAGCGGGCGGACAACGACCCACTGCACGAAGCCGAACTGGAGGCCGAGGGTCACCAACCCGGCGCCCGCCAACGCCAGCACCGAGACCCACAACGCGTAGTTGCCCTGGGCGCTGATGGTCAGCGGCGTGTCGCTGCGCACCAGGACGGTCGGACGGCCGAAGATGTCGTTGACCGCGTTGTAGGCCTCGAGCCGGCCCTGGCGACGACGGAGGACCGTGTCGTGATCGGCGGTGGCGATGTCGTGGGCGAG
Source organism: uncultured Phycisphaeraceae bacterium (assembly GCA_964372195.1). Lineage (GTDB taxonomy): Bacteria > Planctomycetota > Phycisphaerae > Phycisphaerales > UBA1924 > PNC22. The sequence goes on along the minus strand of CAYJPX010000028.1, from coordinate 6,748 downwards.
GTCCTCGTCGAGCGGGACGCCGCGCTCGGCGTCGAGCCGCGTGACGCTCCCGGCGACGAGGGTCTGCTTGGCGATGGCGCCGGCGAGTTCCTCGTCGAGGAACCGGCCGAAGATGGCAAAGCCCTGGGACGGGCCTGTGCCGTCGGTCTTGAAAACGGCTCGGGAGGCGACCAGGAGCAGGCCGTGCTCCGTGGGGAGGATGCCCTTGGCGGCCGGGCGATCGTCGTTGACCGCGAGCGGCCGGTCACCATCGCGGATGGCCCTGTCGAGTGCCGCCATCGTGAGGGGGTCGCCGCCGGCCGAGTCCACGCATCGCTCCCAGACGACCTCCCCCCGGGTGTTGTAGAAGCCGAGGACCGGCAGGTTGAAGGTCTGGAACCACTCCTCGGAGGAGAGGTTCGACTCGATGAACTCCGGGTTCCCCGTCTGGGCGAAGTCGTAGGCATCGTCCCAGTCGGTCCAGTCGCCGGCGAACTCGGCGAGATGGGTGATCTCGCGTTCCACGGCATGGACCCACCGGTCGCTGTTCTGGCGGGCCAGTTGCTCCTCGAGCTCCTGGAAGTGCCTGTAGGTGATCTCCCGCTCGACGAGGTAGTCCCCCGCCACGAAGGCCGCGAACAGCAGGAAGAACGCGAGCGTGATCTTGGTGCGTAGCTGCACGGGAACCTCCCGGTCTTCGGGCACGGCGTGGCCAGTCGGGCGGTCATCGGATGATCGGTTGGGGAAATCCCGTCAGAGCGGGCAGCCGGAGGATTATGGGCCGCATTCCGTGTCGCCCCGTTCGGGATTCCGGCTTATCGGTCGGGGGAGGGCCTTCGGGGTCCTGCCCGCCGGGGCGGTCCCAAAACAAGAGATATGAGTCCGATTTCAGGCAGGATCAAGGGCGCCGGAAGAGCGGACGAAAAGGGGCGTTTCAGGGCGACGCGGGCGCTACGATTCGGCCCGGAGGGAAGGCCACGCGATGGAGCACAGGCCAACGGAAGCGGACGGGCGGCTCGCGCTCCGCGAGCACATCGTGTCCAAGGCCGCCGAGGCCCGGCTCCGCTACGGGCTCTACATCGACACCGAGACGATCCTGCGGATGCTGGATGACCGGAAGGTGGTGCGTTTCCCGGTGGGCGTGCGGTTCGACGCCACGCCGCTGGAGCCCGGCGAGCCGGCGTTCCCCATGCCCCTGGGCGAGCAGCCGGGCGGGGGGTACTGCCTGTTTGTCCACCCCGCGCTCGAGGGCGAGACCGAGCTGCTGCCCCTGGTGATCGCCTACTACCTGGCGGCGATCAACTACGGGGACATCGTGACGCACGAGGAGGCGGAGTTGTTCGGCGCGACCCTGCTCGGGCTCGATACGGACACCTACTATCAGGCCATGTGCGAGATCACCGACGGGCTCCCCCGGGTGGCTGGCGCGGGCGGAGGCTCGGACGGATGAACAGCGACACCGGTTGGCAGTCCTCGTTCCCCGGCCGGGTGGCGCGGTTCATCGGGAGCGTCAAGTTCGCGGTGCCGATCCTCACGCTCTCGGCCGTGGCGATGATCTGGGGCACCTGGGTCGACTCGACCGAGGACCCGGGGACCGCGATGCGCGAGGTGTACGCCTCGTTGTGGTTTGTCGCGCTCATGGCGATGATCTGCGCCTCGCTGGTCCTCTCGGTGGCGGTGCGCTACCCGTGGCAGCGCAAGCATGTCGGGTTCATTATCGTCCACGCGAGCCTGGTGTCGTTGATCGCGGTCGGGTTCTTCACGATGTACACGAAGGTCGAGGGGCGGATCATCCTCGACCAGGGCGAGTCGTCGGGTCGGATGATGCTCAACGAGCGCTGGCTCGAGCTGGTCGAGCACCGGGACTCGGGGTTTGTGCAGCTCGATAGTGTGGTGCTCGACAGACACATCGCCGACTCGGTCGCGCAGGACAAGCCCGTCGAGCTCCGCCTGACCACCCCACGCCCGGCCGAGGGCGAGCCCGAGGTGACCGACATGGTCGTCCTGCGGGAGATCTGGCCGAACAGCGAAGAGGTCACGATGGTGACCAACGACTCCGAGACGCCGCTGCACGCGGTCCAGATCGCCCTGGCCGCCGGCGCCACGACCGGGGACTGGGTGGGGGAGACCGGTTCGGCCGAGCGGGCGCCGAGCCTGGGCAAGTTCGCGGTCCGGGTGGTCCCGACGGGGCAGGTGTGGGAGCCCCCCACGGCGGGCGGGCTGACGACGGTGTTGGTGGACGCCGAGAAGAACGAGCACCCCATCCCCGAGGCCGGCTCGCCGCTGGGCGTCCCGGGGTGGACGGTGACGAGTGTCGAGTACTTCGCGCGGGCGACGATCGGCGCTGAGGGCGTCCGCGAGCGCGAGGCGGGCCTGCCCAACCCGGCGGTGCAGGTGTTATTCACGCACGAGGACGGGTCGGTCGAGCGGCAGATCGCGTTCGAGAGCCTGCGCGACTCGCCGTTCCTCAAGCAGCTCGCGGGGGAGACGACCACCGGCTGGGCGGTGACCTACCGCGGCGAGTCGTTCGCCGAGCCGACACTGGCGGTCATGCGGAGCGAGGACGGCCGGGTCAGCGCGATCTACGCCGGCACCGACGGCACGCGGGAGTCGTTCGAGAACGACGGCGCCTGGCCCTGGCAGTTCACCGTGGCCGGGTCGCCGGTGACGATCGTGCAGGACTTCGACCGCGCCCGCCCCTGGCGCCAGCTCGAGGAGCGGCCCGAGGCCGAGTCGAGCAGCCCGGCGGTGGTCGTCGAGGCGCCGGGGACCGGCGAGCGGGTCACGGTCCGCTGGAACACCCCCACGCCGTTGAACCTGGGGGACAGGGCGATCATGCTGCGGTACGGCCCGGTGGTCATGGACCTGCCGTTCGCGATCGAGCTCGTCGAGTTCCGCAAGATGGACTACCCCGGGTCGGAGATGGCGATGGCCTTCGAGTCGGATGTGAAGGTCTCGAAGGAGGGGGGCGACCCGTTCGACTTCAAGATCCACATGAACCACCCCTACGAGCAGGGCGGGTGGAGGGTGTACCAGTCGGGCTTCCTGAGCGACCGCATCACGGTGCTGTCGGTGACCAAGGACCCCGGCCTGGGGGCGATGTACCTGGCGTGCACGACGCTGTGCATCGGGATCCTGATTACTTTCTATAGCCGCTCGTTGAGCTGGGGTCACCCGGATATCCCTGTCCCGTTCCCGTCGGCCGGCGACGAAGAGAAGGCAGAGAGGTTGAGTCATGCGAACCCGTAGCGTGTTGTTGATGATGGTGGCGTTGGTGGTTGGGCTGCTTGCCCCGGGCGCTCGCGCGCAGGAGGGTGAGAAGCCGAAGGACGAGAGCTGGCAGAAGATCTTCGGCGCTATCCCGATCCAGGATGGCGGGCGGGTTATGCCGCTGGATACCTACGCGCGCCGGCTCGCGGTCGATCTGACCGGCCGGACCAAGTGGGGCTCGGGCAACGGGCCGGCGGCGTTCAACCAGCGCGAGGCGATCGAGCTGCTCGCCGACCTCATGGCCAAGCGCGGGGCCATGATGAAGGAGGAGCTCATCCTCGTCGATCACCGCGGCCTCAAGACCGAGATCGGGCTCAACCCCGAGCGGCGGTTCTTCGCCCCCGTCGAGATCATGACCGCGGGCGGCCTCCAGCCGGTTCTCGGGGAACTGCAGAGGCGGCGGCAGATCGAGGAGAAGGTCAAGCCGACGCCGATCGAGCGGAACGCCGAGAGCGCGTGGACCGCCGCGGTCACTGTCGGCAACTTCGGCCGCGATATGCACTTCGCCATCGTGCCCCAGGTCGGCTCGCCCGAGTTCCTGGCGGTCGACGCGGGGCACGGCCCGGCCGGCACCGAGGACATCCAGGCGGCGCTCGCGGCGTTCCTCGACGCCTACCTCACCGACAACGACCCCGCCGGGGCCGCCCGACGCTTGCAGGACGCGATCAACGCCTACGCCCCGCTGCCCGCCGCGGCCGCCCAGGACATCAGGCTCGAGCACTTCTACAACCTCCACAAGCCCTGGCGCATGGCGGCGATCGCCTCGATCCTGGCGCTCTTGCTCATCCTGGCGCGGTGGATCCTCCGGCTGAAGGTCTTCGGCTATCTCGCGGCGGCGGCGATCGCGTGGGCGGTCGTCGAGCAGTCGATGGGGCTCACCCTCCGTGTGCTGATCCTCAACAGGCCGCCGGTCTCGAATACCTACGAGGCGATCCTGTGGATCGGTATCGTCGCGTTGGGCTGCGGCCTGGTGGGCCAGGCGATCAACCGCAAGGGCTGGTACCTGGTGGCCGGCCTGAGCGCCAGCCTCGTGGCCCTGCTCTTCGCCCAGCTCGTGCCGCTCAGCTCGCAGACCAACTCGATCCCCGCCGTGCTGCGGAGCAACTACTGGCTGCTCATCCATGTGATGACGATCGTGGCGTCGTACGGGGCGTTCCTGCTCGCGGCGGTGCTGGGGCACGCGTACCTCTTGCGTGATGTCATCCTCCGCCGCAAGCCCGACCCCAAGGCCCGCCTCATCGTCCAGACCTACCGCCTGATGCAGGTGGGCCTGGTGCTGCTGACCGCCGGGACGATCCTCGGCGGCGTGTGGGCGGCCGAGTCGTGGGGCCGGTTCTGGGGCTGGGACCCCAAGGAGACATGGTCGCTCATCTGCATCGTGCTCTACTTCGTCATGCTCCACGCCCGTTACTGCGGGTGGATCAAGGACTTCGGCCTCTCGGTCGCGGCGGTCCTGGGCTTCCTCTCGATCGTGTGGTGCTTCTACGGCGTGAACTATGTCATGGCGACCGGGCTGCACTCTTACGGGTTCGGTTCCGGCGGGGAGAAGTGGGTCTTCCTCTGGGGACTGGCCGAGATCGTCTTCATCGCGGCCTGCTTCGTCTGGGCCCACATCGGCAGCCCCGGGAAGATCGTGCACACGATGAGCAGCACGGCGACGCCACCGGCGGCCCCCACCACCTGAACGCGGGAGCGATGCACACCGGGTCCGGGCGCCCTTCAGCCACCGACACATCCCCCTGTCGCCGCGCGACGACCACCTCCTCAAAGAGGAGGTGGAAGCAAGGCAGGGAGGAGGGGGAACGGAGGCAAGTCGGAGAAGGCGGAAGGACGGGAGGGTCTGTGCGCTCGGAGCACTTCAGAGCTGCTCGAGGAACCGCACATCGTTCTCGAAGAGCATCCGGATGTCGGGGATGCCGTAGCGGCCCATGGCGATGCGTTCGATGCCGAAGCCGAAGGCAAAGCCGGTCCACTCCTCGGGGTCGATGCCGCACACGGTGAGCACGGCCGGGTCGACCATCCCGCAGCCGCCGAGCTCGACCCACTTGGGCGGCTCGTCGGGGCGGAGCTGGATCTTCATGTCGAACTCGGCGCTGGGCTCGGTGAAGGGGAAGAAGCTGGGGCGCAGGCGGATCTCCGCGTCCGCGCCGAAGTAGGCGCGGGCGAACTGGAAGAGCGTCGTCTTGAGGTCGGCCATCGTCACGCCGCGGTCGACATACAGCCCCTCGATCTGGTGGAACATGAACGAGTGCGTGGCGTCCACGGTGTCGGGGCGGTAGACGCGCCCCGGGCTCACGACCTTGACGGGCGGCCCCCAGCCCCGGGCGACCGCGTCCTCGAGCACGCGGATCTGCACCGTCGAGGTCTGGCTCCGCATCATGCGGGGCTGGCCCACCGACCCCGGGGCATCGACATAGAAGTTGTCGATCGGCTCGCGGGCGGGGTGCTCGGGCGGGATGTTGAGCTTGATGAAGTTGTGCTCGTCGTCCTCGAGCTCGGGGCCCTGGGCGACCTCGAAGCCCATGCGGGCGAAGACCTCGACCAACTCCTCGCGGACGCGCATGATGATGTGCCGACGCCCGAGGGCGTGGCTCTCGATCAGGCCCGGCTCGGTCATGTCGACGCACGCCCCGGCGTCGGCCCCCCCACTCCCGCCCCCACCGCCGCCCCCACCGCCGCCAAGCTCGGCCCGCCGGGCGTCGTAGGCGGTCTCGAACGCCTGCTTGACCTGGTTGAGCCGCTGGCCGACGGCGGGCTTCTGGTCCTTGGGGACATCCTTGAGCCCGGCCATGGCGGCCTTGAGCCGGCCCTTGGCGCCCAGGTAGGAGGACTTCCAGGCGTCGAGGGCCCCGGCGTCGGAGAGCGAGGACAGCTCGGCCAGGCCGGTCTGTTCGATGGTGTTCAGTTGGTCGAGCATCGGCGTATCCTATCGGCCTCAGGCCCGCCAGCCCGGCGGCGCCCGCGAGGATCAAGAGTCGAGGAGGATGCCGCATGTTCCACGCCTACGCCGCCGAAGCCCCTGGGAAGCCCCTCAAGCCCTTCGAGTTTGACCCCGGCCCGATGAAGCCCGACGAGGTCGAGATCCGCGTGACCTCCTGCGGGATCTGCCACTCGGACCTGTCGATGCGCGACAACGCATGGGGGATGACCCAGTACCCCTTCGTGCCCGGGCACGAGATTATCGGCGTGGTCGAGAAGGTGGGCCCCGCGGTGACGCACCTCAAGCCCGGGCGGGCGGTGGGCATCGGCTGGTTCAGCCGGGCGTGCATGCACTGCGGCCAGTGCATGCGGGGCGACCACAACCTCTGCCCGACCGGCGAGGGCGTGATCGTCGGGCGGCACGGGGGGTTTGCCGACCGGGTGCGGTGCCAGGCGGACCACGCGGTGCCGCTGCCGTCCGGGCTCGACCCCGCGAAGGCCGGCCCCCTGCTCTGCGGCGGGATCACGGTGTTCAACCCGATCATGCAGTTCGGTGTGCTGCCGACGCACCGGGTGGGTG
>CAYJPX010000027.1:23309-38380 GCA_964372195.1 uncultured Phycisphaeraceae bacterium | reverse complement strand
GAAGGTCATCATCGTGCCCGGCTACGGCATGGCGGTCGCCCAGGCCCAGCACGCCCTCGCGGATGTCACCAAGACCCTCCGCGACTCGGGCGTGGATGTCTCGTTCGCCATCCACCCGGTGGCCGGCCGCCTGCCCGGGCACATGAATGTGCTCCTCGCCGAGGCGCATGTCCCCTACGACATCGTCCACGAGATGAGCGATATCAACCGCGAGTTCCCGCACACCGACATCGTGCTGGTCATCGGCGCCAACGACATCGTCAACCCCGCCGCCCTCGAAGACCCCACCAGCCCGATCGCCGGCATGCCCGTGCTGCATGTCTGGGAGGCGGGGCTGGTCGTCGTCATGAAGCGGAGCATGGCCAGCGGCTACGCCGGCATCGGCAACCCGCTGTTCTTCCGCCCGAATACGAGCATGCTGTTCGGCGATGCCAAGAAGGTGGTCGAGGCGATTCGGGCCGCGTTGTAAGGCCGAACGCAGAGTACGCGGAGCCTTCGCAGAGATCGCAGAGAATATGCCTGTATCAGCACAGCGGGATCACAGGCTCTCCACGGCGATCTCTGTGTCTGTCTCTGCGCCTATCTCTGCGTGCTCTGCGTTCCTGCTTTAGAAGCTGTCAGCCTCTCGGTAGGCGTCGAGCAGCGCCTGGTCGCCCTCGGCCCCGCCGATGCTCTTGCCGTGCTCCATGCCCAGGACGCCGCCGAAGCCTTTGGCGTGAATGTGCCGGAAGATGTTGCGGTAGTTGATCTCGCCGGTGCCGGGCTCGTTGCGGCCCGGGTTGTCGCCGATCTGGAAGTACGCGATCTCGCTCCACGCCAGGTCGATGTTGGAGATCAGGTTGCCCTCGGTGATCTGCTGGTGGTAGAGGTCGAAGAGGATCTTGCACGACGGGCTGTCGACCGCGCGGCAGACCTCGAACGCCTGCGGCACCTTCGAGAGGAACATCCCCGGGTGGTCGCGCCAGGGGTTGAGCGGCTCGAGGACCATCACCAGCCCGTGGGGCTCGAAGATCTCGGCGGCGGCCCGGAGCTGGTCGACGACATTGGCCGTCTGGTAGCCCATCTCGAGGTTCGCCACCAGCGTGCCGGGCACGACGGTCATCCACCTGGCGTTGACCCGCTTGGCGCACTCGACCGCCTGCCGGCACTCGGCGAGGAACCTGTCGCGAGAGTCCTTGTCCGCGCGGACAAACGACGCCTCCCACGCGGTCGCGGGGCTGGCGACAAAGACGCCCATCTGCATGCCCCGGTCGCCCATGACCTTGGCGAACTGCTCCTGGAACTCGGCCGACTCGCCGAGCATGCCGTTGTGCTCCCAGGCGGTGAAGCCCTGATCGGCCGCGGACCGGATCTGGTCGAGCCGGTCGCCGGGGGCGAGGTTGCCGAACATGCCGAAGTGGGGCGCGTACTTCAGTTTGAACGGCTCGGCCCCGCGCGAGGCCGACGCCGCCGAGGCGGTGGTGCTGGACATGGCGGCGGCTCCGGCAGCGGCGGTGGTCGCGAGGAAGGATCGGCGGTCCATGGGCGTCTCCGAGGATCCGGGTGTTTCAGATCGAATCGGGATCTCTGATCTCTGAGATCAGAGGATTCAGATCTGAAATCTCAGACTTGAAACTTCAGATCTGAAATTTCAGATTTCAGATTTCAGATTCTCACCCTCGTTCGGCGCATCGCAGTTCCATTCTGGCTCCAGCTCAAATCAGCTCCATCTTGCCAGGAATCGCCACCTCGGGGATCTCAATGGCGCCGAAGTCGTAGCTCTTGGGCGTGAGGTCGAGCTTGCTGTTGACCGCGAAGTCCCAGGTGACCTCCTTGCCGGTGTAGGCGCTCATGCGGCCCATGATCGCCGTCAGCGTGCTCTCCGCGACGCGGCGCAGCTCGTTGACGCGGTTGCCCGAGCGGATGGCGTAGATCAGGTCCTTGTGCTCCTGGACATACGGGCTGATCTGCTTGCCGGTGAACTTCCACTCGTTGGGGCCGGAGATCTCGGCGAAGCCCGAGGTGGTCTTGGCCGAGCCGAGGGTCCCGCGGACACGCTCTTCGACGCGGTTGGCGCAGCCGTTGGTCTGGCGGCACATGCTGTTGAGGACGAACCCGTTGGCGTACTCGTACTCGATCGCGAAGTGGTCGAAGATGTGCCCGAAGCGGGGGTCGGTGCGTGCCTGGCGTCCGCCGCAGCCCATGGCCCGGACGGGCGGGCCGCCGTTGATCCAGTTCATGACATCGAGGTTGTGGACATGCTGCTCGGTGATGTGGTCGCCGGAGAGCCAGGTGAAGTAGAGCCAGTTGCGGATCTGCCATTCCATGTCGCTCATCTCGTCGGTCTTGTCCTTGACCCAGAGCTCGCCCATGTTCCAGTAGCACGAGCCCGAGACCGGCGTGCCGATCGCTCCGTCGCCGATGCGCTGCATGAACTCGAGGTAGCACTGCTCGTGGCGCCGCTGCGTGCCGGTGACGCAGCAGAGCTTGCGGCGATCGGCCTCGTCGTGGGCCGCGAAGACCGCCCGGATGCCCGCGGGGTCGACCGCCACCGGCTTCTCGGCGAACACATGCTTGCCCGTGCCGACCGCGGCGGAGATGTGCAGGGGGCGGAAGTGGGGGGGCGTCGCCAGGATCACATAGTCGCAGCCCTGGCTGCAGAGCCGCAGGTACGCCTTGATGCCAGTGAAGCAATCGCGCTCGGTCGCGGTGATGCGGTCGCCCCACTCGGCGATCAGGTTGGCCCGCGCCGATTCGACCCGATCGGGGAAGAGGTCGGCAAAGTGCGAGATCACGACATCCTCATCGGCCTGGAGGGCGTCGTTGGCGGCACCCGCGCCCCGCCCGCCGCAGCCGATCACCCCCACCTTGATCTGCTGGCGCGTCCCCGCGGCCCACGCCCGCCCGACCAGCGGGGAGGCGAGGGTCGACCCGGCGAGCGCCGCGGCGGTCAGGCCCGAGGTTTGGACGAAGCGGCGGCGCGACACATTGTTCTTCTCGGTATCCATGGCATCCTCTCCGAGGCGGTGTGCGTTGGGGCGGGGCGGTGGCCCCGGATTGGTGATTACCTGGCGAACGCGGTATCCATGCGGCCGGCGATGTCTCTGAGGCGGGCTTCGTCGCCGCCACCGACCTCGGCGGCGATCCACCCGTTATACCCGATTTCGCGGAGGGCCGGCATGACCCGCTCCCAGCCGCAGTCCCCGTCGCCGATCTCCACGCCGAAGCCCTTCCAGAGCCCTTCGGCGTCCCGCCGGCTCCGGCTGAATCCCTTGACATCCAGGCGGAAGATCCGGGGGCCGAGTATGCGGATCCACTGCTCGGGCCAGCCGAAGTTCACGATGTTGCCGATGTCGAAGTGCCACCCGACATTGGGCGACTCGAACTCGTCGACATACCGGGCGGCCTCCAGGGGGCTCAGCAGGAACTGGTTCCACACATTCTCAAACGAGATCTTGACGCCCAGCGCCTCGGCGAGCGGCACGGCCTTGCGGATCTCCGCCTGCGAGCGGTGGTAGGCGTCCTCGTAGCTGATCTGCTCGTTCACCACCGCCGGCACGAGCAGCACCGACCCGCCGCCGTAGGCCCTGCAGTCGGTGAGCGCGGCGACCAGCCCCTCCAGCCCGGCCTCGCGGACCGCCGGGTCGGGGTCGCCGAGGGTCTTCTGCCAGTGAACGCTATCGACGACGCCGGGCACCTCGACGCCGGTGGCCTCTTTCGCTTCGAGGACTTCGTCAACGGGTGGGCCGCCGGGGGCGTCGAGTTCGATCCCCTCGAAGCCGCAGGCCTTGGCGATCTGGAACTTCTCGAGCACGGTGGAGCCCGGCTCGATCATGCCGTACTTGAGGGCCTTGCGCAGCATGGCGGGCCTGCTCGCGGGGTTGCGGGCACTGGCGATCGCCGCCGGCCCGAGCACGGACACTGCGGCGAGACCGGCCCCGGCGGCAAGGACCTCACGACGGGAGAGATGGGTCAAGGTCGTTCTCCGGAAAAGCGGGCTACTCGCCCTCTGCGATCTCGCACACCGGCCGGATCCCCACCCAGGTGCAGTCGGCCAGCCACCACTTGCTCTTGGGAATCTGCGGGTCGGTCTCGTTCCAGCTCCGGTGCGGCGTCTGCGAGGTCTGAGGCGTGAGCATCTCCGGGTCGTCCAGGTACGACCCGCCCCGCGCGATCGGCTTGCCCGCGGCGGTGAAGCACCACTCGCCGACATTGCCCAGCAGGTCGTACAGCCCGAGGTCGTCGGCCTCCTTGGTCGCGCTCTCGTGGGTGACCTCCCCGGAGTTCCCCGCGTGCCAGCACCGCGCCTCGACCTTGTCGGGGGTCGTGCCCGATTGGGCGGCGATCGCCTCCCACTCTTCCTCGGTGGGCAGGCGGAACGACTTGCCCGTCTTGTGGCTCAGCCAGATGCAGAACTCGCTGGCCGCCTTGTGGCTCATCCCCATCGCCGGGTAGTTGTCGTGCCCCCACCCGCGGTCCATGTTGATGTAGGGCTTGGTCGGCCGCGTGACGATCCCGCCGTCGTCGGGGCTGGCCGGGTCGTCCTGGTCGAGGCTGAAGACGAAGGTGTCGTAGAGCCGCCAGTCGATCTCGCGCCGGGTGATCTGCATCATCCTGCCGTCGCCGACATCGACCGTCACCAGCTCGATCGACAGCGTGGTCTTGGGGATGTCGACGACCTCGACAGCCTGGTCGGGCGTCGGGGCGGCAGCCTGGCCCTGGGCGAGCCCCGAGGCCACGGTGAGAACCACCGCGCCCGCGAGCAGGGCATATCGTGGCGGCATGTTGGTACGGAATCCAAAGGCTGTTGGCATAGTCGTCCTTCTGTTGCTTGCGGCACTCGCGGGGGGCGGCTGCGGGTCATCGTCGGGCCACGGCCTGACCCGATTCTCATACACCCAGGTCCATATGGGCTCACCGGCCCGGATTATCCTCTTCGCGCCCGACGAGGCCCAAGCCCGGGCCGCGGCCCGCGCCGCGTACGCACGGCTGGCCGAGCTTGACGCCATCCTCAGCGACTACCGCCAGAATAGCGAAACCAACCGCCTCTGCGCCGAGCCGGCCGGCGATTGGACCCCGATATCCGCCGATTTGTTCCGCGTCCTCCACCGCGCCGGGGAAATCTCCGACCAGACCGGTGGGGCGTTCGACTGCACCGTCGGGCCGCTCACGCACCGGTGGCGCCAGGCTCGCACCCAGGGCAGGCTCCCGCGGCCCCAGGAACTGACCGAACTCCGCGCCCGGGTGGGGTGGCAGCTGGTGGAGTTGGACCCCAAGGCCCAGGCCTGCCGGCTGGCCGCCGAAGGGGTGCAGCTTGACTTTGGCGGCATAGGGAAGGGATACGCCGCCGACCGCGCCGTCGAGCTGCTCCGGGAGATGGGCCTGCCGCGCTGCCTGGTCGATTTCGGCGGAGGCCTCGCCGCCGGCGATCCGCCGCCCGGCGAGCGAGCCTGGCGGGTGGAGATCGAGACCGGCTACGGCTCTGGCCCGCGGCCGATCGTCCGGGTCGCCAACGCCGGGGTGGCCACCTCGGGCGATACCGAGCAGTTCATCGAGTTCCGGGGCCGGCGGTACTCGCACATCCTCGACCCGGCGACCGGGCTGGGCCTGACCACCCGCACCGCCGCCACCGTCCTCGCGCCGGACGGCGCGACCGCCGATGCGCTCGCCACCGCGGTGTGTGTGCTCGGGCCGGAGCGGGCGATGACGCTACTCGGTAAAGAACGCGGCGTGGGCGTGCGGATGGTCAACGACGGCCAGGTGGTCCGCTTCGGGCGCGAGGCGGCCGCGATCGACATCCGGAGATGATTGTGCGGTCGGGTGCTGGGTGTGAATCACCCGCGCCCGCTCGCCCGCGAGCCTCTACCATCCCGGCCGAGCCCTATCCCGGCAGGAGAGCACCATGCCCCTTCGCGTTCTGACCGTCGCCCGCCGTCTTGCCCCGCTCGCGGTCTGCCTGCTCGGGACCACGGTGCTGGCCCAACCCCAGGCCGAGCTGATCGCCGAGGGGGTCGTCCGGTTCACCGATCTGGGCGTGACCTCCGCCGACCTCGAGCCCTCGGTCGCGTTGCTGCACCCCTACCCGGCCATCGGTGAGGCGCCCGAGTCCTTCCCGGTCGGCGTCCGGTTCTTCGAGACCGACGACGACAAGGAGGCCTTCGCCATTGCCATCGAGCCGGGCACGAGCCTCTATGGCACGGGCGAGGTCGCGGGGCCCTTGCTCCGGAACGGCCGCGTCATTGACTGCTGGAACCACGACGCCTACGGCTACGGCGACGATGCACCGCACCTCTATCAGAGCCACCCCTGGGTCCTCGCGGTCCGGCCCGACGGCACGGCCTTCGGCGTCCTCGCCGACACCACATACCGCGTCCGCGTCGACCTGGTCAGCGCGATCGAGATGACCTCCGATGGCGGCGACTTCGCGGTCATCGTGATCAACCGCGACTCACCCCAGGAGGTCGTCAAGACGCTCGCCGAGATGACCGGCAAGATCGAGATGCCGCCCAAGTGGGCGCTGGGCTATCACCAGTGCCGCTACTCGTACTACCCGCAGTCGCGAGTCTTCGAGATCGCCAAGCAGTTCCGCGAGCGCAAGATCCCCGCCGATGTCATGTGGATGGACATCGACTACATGGAGGGCTACCGCGTCTTCACCTTCAGCTACGAGGGCTTCCGCAACCCAAGGTACCTCAACCAGCAGCTCCATGATCTCGACTTCAAGTCGGTCTGGATGCTCGACCCGGGCATCAAGGTCGACGAGCAGTACAACATCTTCCAGGCCGGGTCGGAGCGCGACGCCTGGGTCAAGGCCGCCGACGGGACCGACTATGTCGGCTCGGTCTGGCCCGGGCCGTGCGTCTTCCCCGACTTCACCAACGCCGGCGTCCGCGACTGGTGGGCAAAGCTCTGCGGCGAGTTCACCCAGGTCGGCGTCGACGGCCTGTGGAACGACATGAACGAGCCGGCGGTCTTCAATGTCGAGAGCAAGACCATGCCGCTCGACAACCTGCACCGCGCCGATGAGGACCTCGGCGGCCCCGGCGCCCACGCACAGTTCCACAACATCTACGGCATGCAGATGGTCCGGGCCAGCCGCGAGGGCGTGATGGCCGCCAACCCCGAGAAGCGGCCGTTCGTCCTCAGCCGGGCCAACTTCGTCGGCGGCCAGCGCTACGCCGCCACATGGTCCGGCGACAACTCCGCCGACTGGTATCACCTCGAGTCGAGCGTGCCGATGGTCATCAACCTCGGTCTGAGCGGCAACCCCTTCACCGGCCCGGACATCGGCGGCTTCGCCGGCGACGGCGACGGGGAGCTCTTCGCCCGATGGATGGGTGTGGGCGCGATGCTCCCCTTCGCCCGCGGCCACACCGGCAAGGGCAACATCGACAAGGAGCCCTGGGCGTTCGGGCCCGAAGTCGAGGCCACCTGCCGTCGGGCGCTTGAACGCCGGTACCGCATGCTGCCCTACCTCTACACCCGTTTCCACGAGGCGCACGAGACGGGCATGCCCATCATCCGGCCGCTCTTCTTCCTGGATCCCACCGACCCGGCGCTCCGCAGCGAGGACGATGCGTTCTGCCTGGGCGGCGACATCCTGATCGTCCCCGAGCTCACCCCGCACCGAGACCGCGCCCCGGCCCTGCCGCGGGACTTCGACACCGGCTGGCGGGTGTTCGACTTCGGGGATGCCGACCCGGACTTGCCCAAGCTCTACGCCCGCGCCGGCGCGATCGTCCCCACCGGCCCGGTCATGCAGCACACCGGCGAGAAGTTCCTCGACCCGCTCACCCTCATCGTCGCCCTCGATGAGACAGGCCACGCGATCGGCACCCTTTACGAGGACTTCGGCGAGGGCTGGGAGCACCGCGAAGGCGAGTACCGCATCACCACCTACGAGGCCATCAGCGAGCCCGGCTCGGTCCTCATCCGCGGCACCAAGCGAGAGGGCCGTTGGATCGCCCCCACCCGCACGATGCTCGTCCGCCTGCTCCTCCCCGACGGCCGCGAGCTGCTCGCGGAGGGACGGGACAACGAGGACATCATGATCGCTGTGGATTGAGGCGGAGGAAGCTTCGCCGCGGAGGACATGGAGAGGGACTCCAAATGGCAAATGGCAAATGGCAAATCGAGGCAGAGGGGGGAGGGCGGTCTCCGAGGGAAACGCAACAGTCGGGCTCTCAAAGCAGAGCCGGAGTGGAGACATGGCGGTGGGGATCGTGTTTCTCGACTCGGGCACCCCGTCACGGCGGTCATCAACCGCCAGGAGCGGCTACTCTTGGCCGATGGATGCGAGGCAGCTGGAAACTGAAGGTCGAGCCGTGCAGGCTTGCATCGCAGACGCTTTCGCGAATACGACACGCGAGGGTGGTGTGTCATGGAGGGAGTCGGTTGTCCTCGATGACTACGGCTCGGAGGAGGAGCGGGTCGCGGCACGCGCCTTGGATACAGAGCGGCATTGGAGCGAACTGATTGATGATCCTGAGGCCCTAGCAACACATGGGAGTGGCGGATTCAGCTTCCTCGACGCCCTCGGATTCCGGTACTACCTTGCAGTGGCAATGATGCAGATAGCGAGAGGGCAGGATGACAAGCAGTGGATAGCATGGCATTTGAGACTACCAGTTGATGAGTCAAGGGAGTACAGATTCAAAATCTGGTCGGCGCTCGACGCACCGCAACGCAAGTGCGTGACGCGGTTCCTGCGATACATGGCCGCGTGGGGCGAGAGCAAGCACGCCGGATGGGGAGACGACTGGCAAGAGGCTCTGGATAGCTACTGGGAAGCACATGCGTAGGTGTGCTGGGCGGGCGACACCCGGCCCCCGACATTCTCTGCCTTGCGTGCACGGAACTCTGCGCCCTCCGCGGTGCGTACGGCCCCAGTTTTCTTCGAGTCGTTCGTGGTCTCCGCGATCGGATTTCGCCGCAGCCGCCCTGACGCCGAGGCCCGAGGAGGACGCCCGTGGCCAGACCCCGCGCCGCCAAGCCGACCGCATCGCAGTTGCTCGGCGAGCTTGAGCAGCTGCGCAACAGCTACGACCCCGCCGCCGCCGTGCGCAAGGTCGAGTTGCTCGACGCGATCGAGGGCCGGTCGCTGCCGACCGCGGGCGAGGTGCTGGCGCTGCACGAGCGGCTGTGCTTCCTGCGTGCCTACCCCGACAACGCCGCGGTGCTCGCCGCCGCCGAGCGGGTGATGGCGGGGTTCGCCGGCCGCGCCGACCTGCGGCGGCACCGCCGGGTGCTGGCCGACACCGGGATCGCCGGGACCGACACGCACTTCCGGTTCTACTGGCTGACCGCTCGCTGGCTGGCGAAGCACTGGCCGGGGCAGTTGACCATCGACTGGAAAGAATTCGGCCAGGGCGAGCGGATCGAGAAAATCCTCCACCTGCTGATGCCCTACAGCGAGTCGCCCGCGCTCGACAGCTTCGCCTTCTCCGCCCGCGAGTGGATCGACCGGCTGAAGGGGCCGGACGAGACCGATGCCGCCTTCCTCATCCGCCGCTTCGAGGCCTTACCCGCCGAGACGCCGATCCGCGAGCATCTGTACGAGGAGATCGACCCGCCCATGGTGCTCGCCCACGGCCCGACGACACCGTCCCGCAGCCGGGAGCGGTGGGCCAAAGCGCCGGTGGTCTTCCGCACCAGCCCGCTCGAGCGCAAGCGCCCCGACCTCCGGCGTGCGATCGCGGCCGCGTCGATGACGGTTCGACCGCTCCCGCCGCGCGAGGGCAGGCGGCTCGTCGAGCTCGCCAACGCCTGCATGGTGCCGAGGCAGCGGGATCTGCTCGCCTTCCTCAACGCCGACGAGCGGGATGTGCGGCTGGTCGACTTCGGCGATGGCCTGCAGTTCGCCTGCCTGGGCGTCGTGCCCGAGCGGCGGCTCATGCTCGAGAGCGTCTACGCCTTCCTCACGCTCAACAACGGCGTGCCGATCGGGTATGTGCTGTGCAGCGCGTTCTTCCAATCGGCAGAGGTCGCGTACAATGTGTTCGAGACCTTCCGCGGGGCCGAGGCGGCCAAGAACTACGCCCGCGTGCTGGCGATGGTCCGGCGGCTCTTCGGGGCCGAGAGCTTCGCGATCGACCCCTACCAACTCGGGCACAACAACGCCGAGGGGCAGGAGTCCGGCGCGTGGTGGTTCTACTACAAGCTCGGGTTCCGGCCCCGGGACGCCGAGGTCCGACGCCTGGCGCGGGAGGAAGTCGCGAAGCTACGCAAGAATCCCGAGCACCGCACCACCCGCGCCCGCCTCAACGAGCTGGCCTCGCAATACATGTTCCTCCAGCTGGGCCGCCCGCGCCGGGATGTGCTCGGCGAGATCTCGCTCGGCGCGATCGGGCTCCATATCAGCCGTGTGCTCGCCGAACGCGGGGGCGGCGACCGCGAGGCCGCCCTGGAGGCGTGCGCCGAGGAAGCCGCACGCCTGCTGCACCTGCGCTCGCTCCCGGCCCTCACGCCGGGCGAGCGCCTCGCCTGGCGTCGCTGGTCGCCGCTCGTGCTGGCGCTGCCGGGCCTCACCCGCTGGAGCCCGGCCAACCGCCGTGCCCTCCGCGAGGTCGTCCGCGCCAAGGGCGGGCGTCGGGAGTCGGACTTCGTCCGCCTGTTCGACCGGCACACCCCCCTCCGCCGGGCGCTGCTCAAGCTGTCGTTGGATGAGGGCTAGCCCGGATGTTTCAGGGACAGTCGGCGGGCTGGGCTTGACAGCGGTCTTCTCCCCGGCTAATTTGGTTGGTCAACCAACT
Source organism: uncultured Phycisphaeraceae bacterium (assembly GCA_964372195.1). Lineage (GTDB taxonomy): Bacteria > Planctomycetota > Phycisphaerae > Phycisphaerales > UBA1924 > PNC22. The sequence continues at coordinate 27,650 of CAYJPX010000027.1, read as the reverse complement.
CCAGATCGCTCATGTCGCAGGAATCCCAAACAAAACAGAAACTCATCGAGGCCGCCATGGAGCTCTTCGCCTTCCAGGGCTACGGCAACACCGGCCTGGCCCAGATCGCCCGGAAGGCCGGCGTCCTGCCCGGCTCCCTCTACCACTTCTTCCCGACCAAGGAGGACCTGCTCGCGGCCACCCTCGAAGAGCGGCTGCGGTTGCTGGCCCCCGAGGTCCTTGATCCGATCTGGTCGCGGATCGACGACCCGATCGAGCGGGTGTTCGGCCTGCTGGATGGGTATCGGCAGATGTTGATCGTCACGGAGTTCTCGCACGGGTGCCCCATCGGCAACCTGGCGATCGAGCTGGCGGAGTCCAACCCCAACATCCGGCCCCTGCTGGCCGCCAACTTCGACAACTGGCTCGACGCGGTTGGGGGGTGCTTCGCCGCCGCGGCCGACCGGCTGCCGGAGGGGGCCGACCCTCGCCAGCTCGCGGTGTTCGTGCTCACGACGATGGAAGGGGCGGTGATGCTGGCGCGGACTCACCGGGGTTTCGAGGCGTACGACGCCGCCGTGGCGACGCTGCGCGACTATGTCGAGCGGCTCATCGCCGCGGGAACGGCCGGCGAGGCGCCGGAGGCACGCCGAACGAGAGCGAAGCGATAGCGCCGCCGGGTCGGCAAGGGTGGCCATACCCGTCATCTGAGGTCCGCGGCTTGCCCGCGCCAGAGGATTCAACCATGTGGAAACTCGCCGTCACGACCGCCGCCGCGCTGCTTCTCACCGCCACGCGGGCCTCCGCGCAAAGCGGGGCGGACCTGCCCTCTTACCAGGCCCACATCGCGGCGGCGGAGAAGTCGCTCCGGCTGGGGGAGGCGCTCGAGCTGCGTCGCTGGCTGGATGCCGCACCGACCCCGCACCGGGGCTGGGAGTGGCGGTACCTCAACGCCGTGTCGGACACCTCGACGCGGGCCATCGCCGCGCCGGACACGCCCACCCGTCTCGCGATCTCGCCCTCGGGCGACCGGCTCGCGACGGTCGAGGACTCGCGGGTGCGCCTGTGGTCATGGCCCGGGCTCGAGCCTCTCGGGACCATCGAGGGCCACACCGACGCGATCTACCGGGCCGAGTTCGACCCCACCGGCGCCCGATTGATCACCGTCTCGCGGGATGTCACCTCCAGGACCTGGGACATCGCCACGGGCGCCGAGATCGCCCGCATCGAGCTCTCCAACCCCGCCGTCGCGGCCGCAACATTCAGCCCCGACGGCACGACCGCCGCGACCTGCGCCTGGGAGCGGGACGAGGAGGGCGTCCACGGCGTGGTGTGGGTCTGGGACGCCGCCACCGGGGACCAGATCTCCAAGGCGCGCGTCGGTGTCAAGCCCCTCAGCGCCATCTGCTTCACGCCGACCGGGCAGCGCATCCTCGTGGGCTCCTGGGACGGCCTGGTCCATGTCCTCGACGCGCAGGGCGAGGAGGTGCGCCGGATCACGCTCCCCGACCGCGGCATATACAACGCCGTCAACGACATCGCCGTCAGCCCCGACGGCACACTGGTCGCCGCGGGCACCAAGGACCGAAGCGCCAGCGTCTTCCTGGTGGAAAGCGGCGAGCTGGTCGCCACGCTCGCCGGCCACGACGGGTTTGTCGAGGGCGTCCAGTTCGCTTCAGACGGCTCGACGCTCGCCACCGCCTCGGCGGACGGGACGGCACGCCTCTGGCGCACCGCCGACTGGTCGAGCGGGCCGACACTGCGCGGCCACCTGAGCACGGTGCGGGGACTGGTCTTCGCCGACGACGCGATGGTCACCTGCTCCCTGGACGGCACGCTCAGAGCCTGGGACCGGCAGGCGGGCGGTCGCGAGAGAGTCGAGATCGTGGCGGGCTTGGAGGGGACCTATTCCGCCACCTTCAACGCCGACGGCTCGACGATCGCCCTGGCGTGCCACGACGGGACGCTGCGTGTATTCAACACCGCCGATGGCTCGCCCGTCGCGTCCTGGGAAGCCCACCCCGGCTCGACCTGCCACGCGGCGGCCTACAGCGCCGACGGGACGCGGCTGATCACCTCCTCCTGGGACAACACCGCCCGGGTCTGGCGCAGCCCCTCGCACGAGCCGCTCGCGGTGCTCGACGCCGGAGAAGGCGTCTACGCCGCAACCCTCTCCCCCGACGGCCACACCGCCGCGACGACCGGGGACACGCTGCGGCTCTGGCATGTGGACAGCGCGGAGGTGCTGCACAGGATCGCGGTGCAGGACGCCTCTCCGAGGCGGGCCTGCTTCAGCCCCGCCGGCGGCACGGTCGCCTGCGGCTGGTCCGATGGACGCGCCAGGGTGTACGCCGTCAGTACCGGGGCCGAGCTCGCGGTGCTCGACTCCGGCGGCAAGGCGGTCGAGACCGTTGCCTTCGACGCCGAGGGCGAACACCTGTTCACAGGGGACAGCGCCGGGGTGGTCCGGGGCTTCGAAGCCTCGACCTGGCAGGAGCTCTGGTCCTGCGACACGGGCGAAGCTGGTGTGAACCAGGTCGCGGTGATGGATGGCCGCATCGCCGCGGGCACCGATCGACTGGTGCTGCTCGACGCCGCCTCGGGGGGCATGGTCTTCCAGACCCGCCCGGTCAGCGACACGGTGTGGCACCTCTCGTGGTCGCCCGACGGCTCGAAGCTGGGTGTCTGCACGACTGGCGGGGTCGCCGCGGTACTCACCGCTCCAGCGGCCCCGGTCGATCGGTGATCTGCCGGAGGTAGTTCGCGGCGTCATGCAGGATGACCGTCGAGAGCAGGTCCGGCTTGCCCAGCGACACCTGGCAGTTGTGGAGCAGCGTGTCGGCGTACATCGCCGCGTCGCCGTCGCCCCCTGCGGCAAGCTCGGCAAAGGTCGCCACCGCCCACGGCCGGTTGGTGCCGTTGTCGGGCTGGATCTCGGCCATGAGCCATAGGGCCAGGGATCGTGCTCGGTCGAGGATGGCCGGGGAAGGGTCGCGCCTCGCGTGCCACCACAGGGCCTGCAGCGATGCCAGTTCGATCTCGGTCCACACTTCGATGCCGTGTTCCCGGGCTTGAGGGGCGACCGGGCCGGTCTGGGTGGTGATGCTGGCGAGCGGGTCGCCTGCCTCCCTCGCGAGCGTTGCCCAGAGCGCGACATCCGAACGGGCAGGGTTGGGGATGTCCCACAGCGGCGCCCGCAGCACCCACGCGAGCAGTGGGGGATCGACCACCCGCCGGTGCCCGGCGTCGTCGACAAAGCCGCGGGCGTAGGCAGCCCTCGTGGATTCATCGGCCGTGAGCACCTGCTCCAGGGTGGTGCCCCGGAGCCCGGCGGTCAGGATGGCGTTGATCTGGCTGGCCCAGTCGTCGATCGATCGCATGGGGCATTGTTGACCGACGGTGGGGCGGGGCCGGCGCCCGGTCTGTGCCGCCCTCCGCTTGACCCCGCCGGTCGAGCCGGCATCCTTCTGCAAGGAGCCGACCGATGCGGATCGCCCACACGCCTGAGGACCTCGGCCCGCGCCCCGACGGGGCGTCGGTGCTGGTGCCGACCATGGGCGCTCTGCACGAGGGCCACGCCGTCCTCATGCGCCTCGCTCGCGGGCACGCCGGGCAGGGCGGCCGGGTGGTGGTGAGCATCTTCGTCAATCCCACCCAGTTCAACGACTCGACCGACTTTGACCGCTACCCGCGGACCCTGGAGGCCGACTGCGCCATCTGCGGGCGCCTCGGCGTCGATTTCGTCTTTACTCCCCCGCCCGAGGTCATGTACCCGCCCGGCGAAGATGTCCCGGTCGGCGACCTGCCCGGCGTGGCCACCGAGCCCGGCCTCGAAGACGCCTTCCGACCCGGGCACTTCGCCGGGGTGTGCCAGGTGGTCCGACGCCTCTTCGCCCTGGTCCGCCCCACCTCCGCGGTCTTCGGCGAGAAGGACTGGCAGCAGCTCCAGGCGATCCGGGCGATGACCGAGGCCGAGGGGCTGGGCGTCGAGATTATCCCCGCCCCGACCGTCCGCGAGCCCGACGGCCTGGCGATGAGCAGCCGGAACCGGCTGCTCAGCCCCGCCGCCCGGGAGCAGGCGACGGGAATCTCCCAGGCACTGCGGGCCGCGGACGGCGCACCCTCGCCCGTCGCGGCCGAGGTCAAGATGCTCGGCGTGCTCGCCCGGGCCGGGATCGAGCCGGAATACGCGGAGGTGCGCGACGCGGCGACCCTCGGCCCGGTGCGGGAGGGCGAGCCGGCCCGGGCGTTGATCGCGGCGCGGGTCGGCGGCGTCCGGCTCATCGACAACGCCCCCGGGGCCCCCCCATTTTGGGGGGGGGGGGGGGGGGGGCGGCCCCCGCGGGGGCCCCCCCCGGCGCC
>CAYJPX010000027.1:0-23299 GCA_964372195.1 uncultured Phycisphaeraceae bacterium | reverse complement strand
GCGGGGGGGGGGTGGGCGAGCGGGCCGGGGGGTTTATCGCGGCGGGGGTCGGCGGCGTCGGGCTCATCCACACCGCCCCCTGCACCCCCTATTGTGGTGCGGGCTTCTAGCCTGCACGCCACTCGGGAGAACCCAGGCTCCACCACTGTGCAGGCTGGAAGCCCGCACCACAACCCGCCCCGGCTCCCCTACGCTTCCCTCTCACCCATTTGTTGCGCACCGGAGGCCCCCATGCACAAGACCCCGCTCCACCAGTTCCACCTCGACTACAACGCCCAGATGGTCGAGTTCGCCGGGTGGGAGATGCCCATGCTCTATACCGGCATCCACGACGAGCATGTCCAGGTCCGCACCAGCGGCGGGGTGTTTGATGTCTCGCACATGGGCCGGGTCAAGGTCCAGGGGCGTCACGCCCGCAAGCTCCTCGAACGCCTGTGCACCCGCCGCATCTCCGACATGCAGGCCGGGCAGTGCCGCTACAGCCTCGTCTGCAACGAGCGCGGCGGCGTGCGGGACGATGTCCTGGTCTACCGCTTCGACGAGGACGACTTCATCGTCGTGGTCAACGCCTCGAACCGCGAGAAGCTGCTCGGCCACTTCGAGGCGGTGCGGGCCGCCGACGACCTCAAGGTCAAGATCGAAGACCAGACCGAGTCCACGGCCATGATCGCGGTCCAGGGGCCGAAGGTCATGGACATGGTCAGCCAGTTCAGCAAGGAGATCCCGACCCTCAAGCGCTACCGCTTCGTGGTCAAGAACCTGCTGGTGATGAAGGTCGTCGTCTCCCGCACCGGCTACACCGGCGAGGACGGCGTCGAGGCCTTCCTCCCGGCGGGCATGGTCAACATGGCCATCAAGCTCATGCTCAAGGATGTGGACATGACCCAGGCCGAGGCCCTCATCAAGCCCGCCGGCCTCGGCGCACGCGACACCCTCCGCCTCGAAGCCGGCATGCCCCTCTACGGCCACGAGCTGGGCGAGGACATCTGCGCCCTCTCCTGCGGCGTGGACTTCGCCATCAGCATGGACAAGCACGCGGCCGAGCGCGGCGAGCGGTTCATCGGCCAGGATGCCCTGGAGAAGGTGGTCGCCGACGGCGGCCCGGGAGCGAAGCTCATCGGCATCGCGATCGATGGCAAGCGCACCGCCCGCGAGGGCAACCAGGTCTACGCCGGCGGCGAGCGCATCGGCCGCGTGACCAGCGGCTGCCTCAGCCCGACCCTGGGCCACGCGATCGCGATGGCGCTGGTCGACGCGGCCCACACCAGCGTGGGGTCCGCGGTGGAGGTGGATACGGGTCGGGCGAGGCTGGCGGGCAGGATCGTGCCGCTGCCGTTCTACAAGGCCCCTAAGCCTCAGGCCGCCGCGACCGCGGCGGTCTGATCGCGAGCGACACCCGCCCGGCCGGTATGATCGACCGATGCCACGCCCCGACCGGATCTACCTCGACAACGCCGCCACGAGCTTCCCCAAGCCCGAGGCGGTGCTGCGGGCGATGGTCGAGTACGCCACCGAGGTCGGCGCCTCGCCCGGCCGGGGGAGCTATGCCGAGTCGCTGCGGGGGGCGGCGGTCCTGCGGCGATGTCGTGAGCGGCTGTGCGATCTCTTCGGCGGTGCTTCGCCCGACCATGTGGTCTTCACCGCCAACTGCACGGACGCGCTCAATCTCGCGATCCACGGCCTCGTCAAGGGCGTCCGCCGACGCGAGCCCGGGCGGCCGATCCACATCGTCACCACGGCGATGGACCACAACTCGGTGCTGCGCCCCTGCAACGACCTGCGGGCCGATGATGTCGAGGTCACCCGCGTGCCCGCCGACGCCGAGGGGTTTGTCGCGCCCGACGATATCGCCCGCGCGATCCGGACAGACACCCGCCTGGTGGCGATGGTGCACGCGAGCAATGTCACTGGAACGCTCCAGGATGTGGCGGCAGTGGGGGAGGCCTGCCGGTCGCGGGGCGTGCCGCTGCTGGTCGATGCCGCCCAGTCCCTCGGCCATGTGCCGGTCGATGTCGAGGCGATGGGGATAGACCTCCTGGCCTTCCCCGGGCACAAGGGCCTGATGGGCCCGCTCGGCACCGGCGGGCTGTACCTGCGGCCCGGGATGGAGGCGCTGGTCGAGCCCGTCCGCCACGGCGGCACCGGCAGCCGCAGCGAGAGCGACACCCAGCCCACCGACCTGCCCGACCGCTACGAGCCCGGCTCGCACAACACGCTGGGTATCGCGGGCCTCCTCGCCGGCGTGGAGTGGCTGCTCGACCGGGGTATCGACGACATCCGCACGCACGAAACCGCCCTGATGGCGGCGTTCCTCGACGCCTTCCCCGGCGAGGACGCCGGTTACCGGCTGCTGGGCCCGACCGATCTGGCCAACCGGGTTGGGGTCTTCGCGATCACCCACGACCGGCTCTCACCCGCGGCGCTCGCGAGCGAACTCGAACGCCGGGCGGGCGTGCTGTGTCGCGCCGGTCTGCACTGCGCCCCCGGCGTCCATGAGACCATGGGCACCATCGACACCGGCGGGGCCTGCCGTCTGAGTGTCGGGGCGTTCACCAGCGTGGCCCATATCCGCACGGCATGCGCCTGCCTGGCCGAGATCGCCCGCGAGGCCGAGGCCGGACCGCCCATGGTTCAGTCGGGCTTGGGCAGCTCGATCCACCCCGCGTCGGTGTGACGCACGATCGCCCCGGTCGTCGCGTAGATCACCTGCTCGGCGATATTGGTCGCGTGGTCGGCGATCCGCTCGCACTGGGCCGCCAGCTCGTGGATCGTGAACGCGAAGTCGACCGCCATGTCCCCCCGCGAGATCGCCCGCTCGGCGTCGCGGAGCAGGATGGACTTGAACGCCTCCACCGTGTCCTCCGCGTCGAGGGCCAGCTTGGCGAGCCTCGGGTCGTCGCGCTCGAAGCTGCGGGTCACATCGCGGAGGATCCCCGCCACGCTGTTGGTGAGCACGCGCAGCGTGTCGGGAAGCTGCCGGCCGGCATCGGCGAGCCCGGGGGTGTGGGTGGCGATCGCGGTCGCGGCGTCGGCGGTGCGCTCGAGTTCGTTGTTGATCTTCACGATCGTCAGCACCCGCCGCAGCTGCCCGGCCGACAGCGGCAGCCCGCCGTGCACCGCGTCGATCAGCATCGCCACCGCCCGCTGCTCGATGTCGACATCGACGCGGTCGATCTCGTCGTCCGCGTCGACCGCGGCCCTGGCGGCGGCGACATCCAGCGCAAAGACCGCATCGCACGCGGCCTCGAACACCCGGGTGACCCGCGCCCCCTGCTCGGCAAGGGCCGAGGCGAGCTGCGCGAGCCGATCGTCGAAGTCGCCGGTGTGCTCTGGCATGGGGGCTCCCTGTGGGCGTTGGCTAGGCCTTGCCTGATGGTACGGCCGCGGGGGCGCGGGGGTGCAGGCCCGGCTCCGCAGACCTATGCTCCGCGCGGCGGACCCCGGCCGCGCCCGAAATGCGCGGCCTAAGCCGCTCCGGGCCGCCCAGGCCGGGACCGCACAGCAGGGAGGAACACCACATGAGCTTCCAGATCGAGGTCGTCCACGCCCGCCAGATTCTCGACTCCAGGGGCAACCCCACCATTGAGGCCGAGGTCGCGCTCGAGTGCGGCGTCGTCGGCCGGGCGGCGGTGCCCTCGGGCGCCTCGACCGGCGAGAACGAGGCCGTCGAACTCCGCGACGGCGAGAAGTCGGTCTACGGGGGCAAGGGCGTGCAGCGGGCGGTCGCCAATGTGATCGAACGGATCGCCCCAGCGGTCGAAGGGATGGACGCGCGCGAGCAGGAGGACATCGACGCCCTCATGGTCGAGATCGACGCCACGCCCAACAAGGCGGACCTCGGCGCTAACGCCATCCTGGCGGTCTCGATGGCCGTCGCGAAGGCCGCGGCCGAGGCCTCCGGACTGCCCTTCTACCGGTACCTCGGGGGGACCGCCGCCAAGACGCTGCCGGTGCCGATGTTCAACATCCTCAACGGCGGCAAGCACGCCGACAACACCGTCGACTTCCAGGAGTTCATGATCCAGCCCTGGGGGTTCGACGACTTCGGCGAGGCGTTGCGGGCCGGGGTCGAGATCTACCACACCCTCAAGGGCGTGCTCAAGGCCCGGGGCCTGTCCACCGCGGTGGGCGATGAGGGCGGCTTCGCCCCCAACCTCAAGGACAACGAGGACGCGCTGAAGATCATCGAGGAGGCGGTCGGCAAGGCCGGGTACAAGTGGGGCGAGCAGATCTTCGTCGCCCTCGACCCCGCCACCAGCGAGCTCTGGAACGAGGCCGAGAAGGTCGGCAAGACCGGCTACAAGTTCTTCTCGAGCTCCCAGGAGATCGTCTCGACCGACGACCTGATCGGCATCTGGGCCGACTGGTGCCGCAAGTACCCCATCCGGTCGCTCGAGGACGGCCTGGCCGAGAACGACTGGGAGGGCTGGGCCAAGCTCACCGCCAGGCTCGGGGACCGGGTCCAGTTGGTCGGCGACGACATCTTCGTCACCAACAAGCGGTTCGTCGAGCGGGGTGTCGCCGAGGGGTGCGGCAATGCCGTGCTCGTCAAGGTCAACCAGATCGGGACGCTCAGCGAGACCCTGGACGCGGTCAACTACGCCCACCGCCACCGCTACGCCTGCGTCCTCAGCCACCGGTCTGGGGAGACCGAGGACGCGACAATCGCGGATATTGCCGTCGCGACCAACTGCGGTCAGATCAAGACCGGGGCCCCCTGCCGGAGCGACCGCAACGCCAAGTACAACCAACTGATCCGGATCGCTGAGGAGCTGGGGGACCAAGCGGTGTACGGGGCGTCAACCTGGGCAAGATAGCGCGGAGGGGCATTTCTTCACAGAGATTTTTTCTGGCAGATTCCTGGCATGGGCGGGAATCGTCATTGACAGGGCACACGCAACACCGTAATCTGCGGTTGCTTGCGGCTCGGGAGAGCCCGTGGCAAAGGAGAGACGAGGGAGCCGTTCCCCCTCGACAAAGGATGATCGCCTCACCCCATTCTCGGGGGGGCGGATGTACACCCCATGGAAATCATGGGAGAGGAGACAGGATATGAACAAGCTCACTTTGGTTGCCGCGATCGCCGCCGCTGCTGGCGCCGCCCACGGCCAGGCGTTCTTCGAGGACTTCGAGGGCGGGCTCCCCGCCGGCTGGTCGGTCGTCGATAACGCCGGTCAGGGCGTGATTTGGATGACCAACGCTCAGTGGGGCGATGGCAACTACACCAACGGCTCGGGCCTCTGCATGATGATCGACACCGACGAGGGCTCCAACGGCCTGGAGACCGACAGCTCGGTCGTCACCGACGCGTTCACCGTGCCCTCCAACGCGATGCTCGACCTGACCGCCAACTTCCAGCAGCTCGGCACCGACTTCTTCGACATCGACATCAACACCGGCACCGGCTGGGCCAACCTCCTGCACTGGAACACCGACCACGGCGGCTTCTACTCCACCCCGGGCGAGGACATCTCCATCAGCCTCGCGGGCTACGCCGGCAGCAGCGCCCAGCTCCGCTTCCGCAACGCCGACCCCTCCAGCAACGACTGGAACTGGTATGTCCAGATCGACAATGTCGGCGTCACCCCCGCCCCCAGCGCCCTGGCCCTCCTCGGCCTCGGCGGCCTGGCCGCGGCCCGTCGTCGCCGCTAATCCGGCCTGATCGCATCCGACCGTGATACACAACCGCCCGGCCCCGCGCCGGGCGGTTGCTTTTTTCGACGACGACAGCAGCCCTCCCGCTCCCCTAGCATCGCGCCATGGCAGAACCGCTCCCCGCCCCGCCCGAGGTTCTCGGTCGCTCACTGCTCGCCAGGGGCGCCAAGTTCGATTTCGAGGAGGTCCGGCTGCGCGGCCCCGAGGGCTCAGAGTACCGGCGCCAGCATGTCCGCCACCCCGGGGCGGTGTGCATCCTGCCGTTGCGAGGCTCGCGTGAGGATCGCTCGGTGGTGTTTGTCCGCAATTACCGGGCGGCGGTGGGGGGCTACATGCTCGAACTCCCGGCGGGCACGCTCGAGCCCGGCGAGCCGCCCGAGGCCTGTGCCGCCCGCGAGCTCACCGAAGAGACGGGCTACCGGGCTGCAACGCTGCTCCCGCTCGGCCGGTTTCATACCTCGCCGGGGATCTCCGACGAGGTGATCTGGGCGTTCGTCGCGATCGGGCTGGTCGAGGTCGGCCAGGCACTGGAAGCCGGCGAGCAACTGGTGGTGGAGGAGGTTCTCCTCGCCGACGCGAAGTGTCTGATCCGGGAGGGCACGATGACCGACGCCAAGAGCATGCTGGCGATCCTGCTCGCCGAGACCCGGGGCATGCTGGAGACGGTCGCCCCGTGACACCCGCCCGCGCTGATCCCGAGTTCCCAACCGCCCCGCGCAGGCGTGGGTCGTTGCTCGAGCGCATCGTCGGTGACGGGGAGTCGCCCGCGTGGTGGGGGGTGCCGATCGGGGGCATCGGCGGATGCGGGCTGCGTGTGCATCTGGTGACGCCCGTGTTCGGACTCGCGGTGCTCGCCTACGGGGTGTGGAATGGGGTGGGCGTGCCGTTCTTGGCGACCGGGCTCGCGGCGTTGCTCGTCGCCGTGTTGCTGCACGAGGCGGCCCGTGGGCACGCCCTGGTGCGGTGGAGTGGGCTGAGGCCGGTGGATATCACCTTCTGGCCGTTGGGTGGTGTGTGGCGGTTTGAAGGCGACGAGTCCACCAGCCGGGCCGAGGCGAGGGCGGCCGCCACCGGGCTGGCGATGCTGGTCGGCGTCGCCCTGGTGGCCGGCGCTGCCACGGCATGGGCGACGGGGGATGTCGGCGTGCTGCTGTTCCACCCGATGCGTCCCGGGCAGGTGCTCGGTGGGCTGGAGTCCACCAGCACGCCGCGGACGATCGGCCTGGTCGCGCTGTGGCAAACCTATGCCGCGGCGGTGTATGTGCTCGCCGCCAACCTCCTGCCGATGTTGCCGCTGGATGGGGGCGAGCTGCTCGGCGCGGCGATCGATCGGGGCGAGCGGCGGGGGGCCGCGAGCGTGGGCCTGGTGACCGGGGCGGTTCTGCTGCTCGGGGGGCTGCTGACCGGCCTGCCGATCATCGCGGCGCTTGGATGCTGCGGCGGGGTGGTGTGCTGGTTCGAGCGGGAGAGCCGCCGCTTCGTCCTCGACCCCGCCGGGGTCGATCGGTGGCGGGCCGCGCTCGACGCCGGGGCCGGGCCGCCAGAAACCGGGGCGGGCCCGCCCCCAATACCCCCCGACGAGCGGGAGCAGGTCGAACGGATCCTGGCGAAGATCTCCGACCGCGGCATGGCCAGCCTGACACGCAGCGAACGCCGTCGGCTCCAGCGTGCCACCGAGCAGCTCCGCGGCTCCTAGGATCGGGCCTCGCAGAGCGAATCGGCCCGCCTGGTCGCGGCGCCCGCGCCGCCGCAGTCACCGACAAGGAGAGTCGACCGACCATGGGGATTGCCGAACGCAGCTACAGCCGGGACGAGCCGACCAGAGGAGGCGGCGCGTTCCGATTCCGCGGGGTCAGCGCCTGGTCGATCACCACCTGGATCATCGCGATCAATGTCGCGGTCTTCGTCATCGACGCGTTCCTGAGCCAGCACGGGCTGCCGGTCTACCGGTCGGACACCAAGCTGGTGGAGGTCCTGCCTGCCCAGACCGACGAGTCCGAGGCCTACTTCGCCCTCGACCAGCTCGGCCGGCCGGTCGAGACCTCGCCGCGGGTCGTCGGCACGCTGGTCCACAAGCTGGTCCTCGAGCGGGGCACGACGCGGCTGGTGGCGACCCGGGACTTCGTGGTCCGCCCGCCACTCGAGGCCCTCGGCCACTTCAGCACCTACCGCGGGTTCGGGCGGCTCGAGGTCTGGCGCCTGGTCACCTTCCAGTTCCTCCACGACCACTCCTCGATCATGCACCTCGCCTTCAACATGTTCGGCCTGTTCATCTTCGGCCGGATCGTCGAGGACACGCTGGGGCGGCGCAAGTACCTCGCGTTCTACCTGGTCTCGGGCATCTTCGGCGGGCTGCTGTTCCTGATCCTCAACCTCGTCGGCGTGGTATTCCACGCCCACCTGCCGGGCGCCCTTGCGGTCGATGCGCGGACGCAGCTCATCGGCGCGTCCGCGGGCGTCTTCGGCGTCATCATGGCGTGCGCCTACATCGCCCCCAAGATGTTGGTCCGACTGCTCTTCCCCCCGATCTCCATGACCATGCGCACCATGGCGTACGCCTACCTGGCGCTGGCGGTGTTCAACCTGCTGCGCTCCGGCCAGAACGCCGGTGGTGACGCGGCCCATGTCGGCGGCGCGATCGCCGGGGCCTACTTCATCCGAAACTCCCACCTGCTGCTCGACTTCTTCGATGTCCTCGGCGACTCGCGCAAGAAGCAGCCCCGCAGACCCGGCGCCCCCCGACGCCCAAAGCCGCCCGCGGAGGTCGCACGCCGCGTCCGCGAGGAGGCCCGCATCGACGCCATCCTCGCCAAGGTCAGCGACAAGGGGCTCAACAGCCTGACCGCCAAAGAGAAGAAGCTCCTCGCCCGCGACAGCATGCGCCGACGCGGGGGCGGGGGCTGAGGGTGCCGGCCCCGCTCCAGTTTGAGATTGCCCGCCAATGCCCGCACTCGGCGGCCCGGGTCGGCCGCGTCACCACGCCGCACGGCAGCTTCGACACGCCCGCCTTCATGGCCGTCGGCACGCGGGCCGCCGTCAAGGGCCTCACACCCATCCAGGTCGCCCAGACCGGCACGCAGGTGGTCCTCAACAACACCTACCACCTCATGCTCCGCCCCGGCGAGGGCACCATCGCCAGGGCCGGCGGGGCGCACCGCTTCATGGGTTGGCCCGGACCCATCCTCACCGACTCGGGCGGGTACCAGGCCTACTCCATGGCCGACATCAACGACATCGACGACGACGGCGTGACCTTCCGCTCCGTCGTCGATGGGTCGAAGGTCCGGCTGACCCCCGAGCGATCGATCGAGGTCCAGAACGCCATCGGTGCCGACATCATCATGGCCTTCGACGACTGCCCGCCCTCGGTCGACCCCGACGCCGGCCCGACCAACCAGACTCGCCTGCGCCATGCCGCACGCCGGGACGCCTCACGCGCGGGGTACGACCATCCCGCCCGCCTCCGCCTCGCCAACGAGCGGACGGTCCGCTGGCTCGAACGCTGCAAGGCCGCCCACGCCCGCCCCGACGAGCAGGCCCTCTTCGGGATTGTCCAGGGCGGGACCGACCTCGACGCCCGCTCCTGGTCGGCCGGGCACATCGCCGCCATCGACCTGCCCGGCTACGCCATCGGCGGCGTGGCGGTGGGGGAGCCGCACGAGGAGATTGTCCGCGTCACCCGCCACACCGCCGCCCTGCTGCCCGAGGAGAAACCCAGGTACCTCATGGGGGTCGGCTACGAGCGGGACCTCGTCGCCGCCGTCCTCGCGGGCGTCGATATGTTCGACTGTGTGCTGCCGACGCGGAACGCACGCAACGCGCAGGCGTTCGTCCGCGACGGGACCCTGCGGCTCCGCAACGCCTGCCACGCCGAGGACTTCCGCCCCATCGAGCCGGGCTGCGGGTGTGCCGCCTGCGAGCCGACGGCCCACGGCTGGGCGACCCCCGACGCCCAGCCCTTCACCCGGGCCTATATCCGGCATTTGTTCATGGCAGGGGAGATGCTGGGGCCCATCCTGCTCACCATGCACAATCTGTGGCACTTCCAGAGGCTCATGTTGGACATTCGGCGGGCCATCGCGGAAGATGATTGGCCCCGATTCGCCCGGGAATGGCCCCGGGCGGCGGTGGCTATGCCTGTCGGGAGACCCAGCGACACCCCACGGGGGCCGAACCCCGGGGCCATCTGACCCGATCCAAGTCGCCGACCCGACCGGCGCACAGAGGTAGTACACCCGCATGCAACAAGCGATCCACACGCTGCCGACATTCCTGATCGGCATCTCGCAGGACGGCGCCGAGCTCCCCAACACCGTGCCCGGTATCGGGGCGCCCGCCGGGGGCGCGGTCGAGGGGCAGCCGCTCCCCGGCGGCGGCGCCGGGTCCACCGCGCCCCCGCCCGGGGGGTTCGGCAGTTTCATGCTCCCGATGATGCTCCTGGTCGTGGTCTTCATGATCTTCTCGACCATGATGTCCTCGCGCCGGGAGAAGAAGCGGGCCGCCGAGATGCTCGGGGCGCTCAAGCGCGGCGACCGGGTGCTCACGGCGGGGGGCATGATCGGCACCGTGCACGAGGTCCGCGAGGACTCGATCGTGCTCCGGGTCGATGATGTCAGCGGCGCCAAGGCGCACTTCACCCGCGGGGCCGTCCAGCAGGTGCTCAAGGCGGCCAAGTCGGACAGCCACGCCGAGGCGGTCGCCGAGGCGAGCTGAGAGAGTTTCCTACACGGACGCGCCCCAAGGCCGTCACCTGAGGTGTTGAGCCAAGCATGCACAAGTATTGGACAAAGCTGGCGCTCGTCGTCGCACTGCTCATCCTCGCGGCCTTCGCCGCGATGCCGCCCGAGAAGAAGCTCCGCCTGGGCAAGGACCTCCGCGGCGGCGTGACGCTCGTCTACTCCGTCGAGGTGCGCCCCGGTGAGAACAGCCGCGAGGTGCTCGGGAAGGTCATCGATGTCCTCAAGGACCGCGTGGACCCCAACAACCTCTTCGAGATCTCGATGGTGCCCCAGGGGCGCGACCGCATCGAGATCACCATGCCCCTGCCCGGCGAGGATGTGAAGGCCGCGCGCCAGTTGTTCGAGGATGCGCTCGACGAGCTGGACGCCAAACGGATGGCGCCCGAACGCATCGAGCGGGCCCTCTCCGCGACCGGCGAACAACGGACCGCCGCGCTCCAGGCCCTCGCCGCCGGCGACCAGGCCCGGCTCGACGCGCTCACCGCCCTGGCGGCCAAGGCCGACCAGGCCAGGCACCAGCGCCAGGCGTTCGACGAGGCCGAGCAGGCCGGCGCCCCCGACGAGACCCTGCAGCAGCTCGCCGATGAGGCCATCCAGGCCGAGCGAGCCTACGAGGCGGCCCGCGAGGAGGTCGCCGGCAACGCGCTGAGCGGCGACGAGGTCCGCCGAGCCCTGCGCCTGCCCAACGAGACCAAGCGGCTGTTCGACGCGGCCACCGGGGTGCGGGCCGAGATCCCCTCGCCGCGGAGCCGCGCCCTCGAGCGGCTGGAGACCACCTACCCGGCGCAGAAGGCCGAGTTCGACGCGGCGGTCGAGCTGTTCCGCGCCTACGAGGCGATCCGCACCACCCTCGACGACCCGGCCGACCTCGAACGCATGCTCCAGGCCGCCGGCGTCCTGAGCTTCCGGATCACCGTCGACCCAGGGATCGACACCGCCGAGGAGTCCCGCCTGCGGGAGCTGCTCCGCGAGGCCGGCCCGCGGGGCGCTCGCTCGGTCGACAAGCTGTGGTGCAAGGTCAACAAGATCGAGAACTGGTACAACGATGTCCGGGAAATGGGGGCGCTCGAGCTCGACCCGGCGGGCTACTTCAACAGCAGGGGGTATGTCGTCGAGGAGTACGACGGCGAGTACTACATGCTCTGCTGGGATGTGCACGGCTCGCGCCTCACCCCCGAGAGCGACCGCAACTGGCGCGTCGGCAAGGCCTACCAGGGCGTCGACCAGATCGGCCGCCCGGCGATCAACTTCGAGATGGACCCCCGCGGCGCCAACCTCCTCGGCGCGCTCACCGAGCCCCATGTCGGCGACAACATGGCCGTCCTGCTCGACGACGAGGTCTACACCGCCCCCAACCTCAACGGCAAGATCTCCCGCCAGGGCCAGATCATGGGCGACTTCAGCCAGGCCGAGCTCACCTACATCATCCGCGTGCTCAACGCCGGCTCGCTCCAGAACAAGCTCTCCCCCAACCCCATCAGCCGCAACCAGATCGGCCCGAGCCTGGGCCTGGACACCCTGCTGCAGGGCCTCGGCGCCGGCGTCATCGCGCTGATCGCGGTCTCGCTGTTCATGATCTTCTACTACTTCCGTTGCGGCGTGATCGCGGTGTTCGCCCTGGGCTGCAACGCCCTCCTGCTGGTCGGGGCGATGTCGATGCTCTCGGCGACATTCACCCTCCCCGGCATCGCGGGCATCATCCTGACCTTCGGAATGGCGGTCGACTCGAATGTGCTCATCTTCGAGCGCATCCGCGAGGAGCTGCGCGACGGCCGGGACACCAAGGCCGCCGTCAGGCTCGGCTTCTCCAAGGCGATGTCCTCGATCGTCGACGGCAATGTGACCAACCTGATCGTCTGCATCGTCCTGGCCAATGTCGGCACGCAGGAGATCAAGGGCTTCGCCATCACCCTCGGCGTCGGCGTGGTCACCACCATGTTCGCCGCCCTGGTCATCAGCCGCCTCATCTTCGATCTGCTCATCGAGTTCAAGCTCATGACCACGATCAAGATGCTCCCCTCGGCGGTGCCCGCCCTCGAGCGGGCGTTCGAGCCGAGGATCAACTGGCTCAGGCTCCGCGGCGTCTTCATCGTCGTCTCCACGGCGTATGTCGGCCTCGGGCTCGCCATGGTCTTCATGCAGGGCGGCGAGATGATGGACACCGAGTTCCGCGGCGGCACGCAGGCCACGATCCAGCTCAAGATCGGCGAGGACGGCAACCGCATCAACATGACCCGCAAGGATGTCGAGGACGAGCTCGCCGCCATCGCCGACGCCCAGCCCGCCGGCGGCGCCCTGGTCGACCTGCGCAGCGCCCAGGTGCTGCCGCTCGATCCGGACAACACCGACCCCTCCGGGGTCCGCTCCGACAAGTTCATGATCAAGAGCGTCGTGACCGACGAGCGGGCGGTGGTCGATGCGCTGGTCCGGGCGTTTGCCGACAAGCTCGACAGCCGCCCGCCCCTGACCTTCACCGGACAGCGCGAGACCGACCCGGCGCTGCGCCCCGTGTTCCCGCTCACGAACCCGCAGGGCCTGCTCGGCCCGGACATCGGCCGCCCGCGGTACCTCGACAATGTCGCCGACTTCACCGGGGGCGTGGCGATCCTGCTCGAGAACATCGACCCCCTGCCCACCAAGTGGGGGACCGAGGCCCGGCTCGACCGGATGCGCGAGCAGCAGGACTTCTCGGAGACAGCCGGCCGGCGGGTGGAGGTCCGGGTCCTTGAGGGCACGCCCGAGGCGATCGAGACCGCCGTCATCCTCGTCAGCGATGAGGACATCCGCTTCCTCGACAACGCCGAGCGGTGGGAGGCCGACCTGGCCGCCCAGGAGTGGAGGCTGGTCCAGGCCGCCCTCGGCGAGACGACCACGCTCGCGAGCGTGCAGAGCTTCAGCCCCGCGATGGCCGGGACCTTCCGCGCCAAGGCGGTGGTCTCGGTGGTGCTCTCGCTGATGCTCATCCTGATCTATGTCTGGGTGCGTTTCGGCTCGATGGTGTACTCACTGGCCGCCATCGCCTGTCTCGTGCACGACTGCCTGACCTGCATCGGGCTAGTCGCGCTGGCCGAGATCATCTACCAGTGGCCGGCCGCGGAGGGGCTGGTGAGCGTGCTCGGCATCAGGCCCTTCAAGATCGACCTCAACATGATCGCGGCGTTGCTCACCATCATCGGGTATTCGCTCAACGACACGATCATCGTCATGGACCGTATCCGCGAATTCCGTGGCCGCCTGCCCTACGCCACCGACAAGATCATCAACCAGGCCATCAACATGACCCTCAGCCGCACGGTCATCACCTCGGGCACCACCCTGCTGTCGATCTTCATCCTCTATGTGTTCGGCGGCGAGGGCGTCCGGGGCTTTGCCTATGCCATGATGATCGGCGTGGGTGTCGGGACCTACTCCTCGATCGCGGTCGCGGCCCCGCTGGTCTGGCGGCGGCACCAGGTGGAGAAGGACGACAACGCCCCGCCCCCGGGCGCGATCACCACGACCTGATTGGAGCATGCCCATGGCCGCATCGGCCGCCAGAGTCGGAGGGGGGTTCCTCGCCCTGGCGGCGATCTGGATCGGTGTCTACTGGATGTGGGAGCCCTCACGCTCCCCGGCACTCTCGTTCGCGGAATCCGGCGGGGAGATCGAGCCCGCCGAACTTCCGCCCGCCGATCCCCCGCCGGCCCAGCCCCGAGTGGTGGAGCCGGAGCCCACAGAGACCGACCCGGCGCCGGCGCCCCCCCCGGACGCCGAGCAGGACCTCGAGTCCGCCCCGATCGAGGTGATCGCCCCGGAGTTCCGCGACTACACCATCCGCGATGGCGACAACTTCGAGCGGATCTCCCGGCGGTTCTTCAGCACCGGCCGATTCGCGGACGCGATCGCCGCCGCCAACCCCTTCGTCAGCCCCACCAGCCTCCGCGCCGGCCAGGTCATCCGCGTGCCGGTCGACCCGGAGAATGTCCAGGGGCGGTCCCCGGAGGGCGCGACCCCCGACCTGCCCGAGCCCGAGTTCATCGAGTATGTCGTCGTCAAGGGTGACACCCTCAGCGAGATCGCCCAGCACTTCTACGGCAGCCTGCGTTATGCCGATGTCATCTTCAACGCCAACCGCGAAACCATGCGGCGCATCGACGACCTAGCCATCGGCGATGTCCTGCGCATCCCGTCGCGGGAGTCGGTGCTCGGGCCCGAGGATGAATGAGTGAGGATGAATAGCCAGCCAACCCCCACGCCGACCCCCACGCCCACCGCCCAGAAGCCCGCGCCATGAACATCAAACGCATCCTCATCACGGGCGGGGCGGGCTTCCTCGGCTCGCACCTCTGCGACAGGCTCGTCGACGCCGGCCACGACATCATCTGCCTGGACAACTTCTTCACCAGCCAGAAGCGCAATGTGGCCCACCTGCTCGGGCGACCGAACTTCGAGCTCATCCGCCACGATGTCACCCACCCCGTGTATCTCGAGGTCGACGAGATCTACAACCTCGCCTGCCCCGCCGCCCCCGGCCACTACCAGTACAACCCCATCAAGACCATGAAGACCTCCGTCATGGGCGCGATCAATGTCCTCGGCATGGCCAAGCGGTGCAACGCCAAGGTCCTCCAGGCCTCCACCAGCGAGGTCTACGGCGACCCGGACATCCACCCCCAGCCCGAGAGCTACCGCGGCAGTGTCAACCCCATCGGCCCCCGCGCCTGCTACGACGAGGGCAAACGCGCCGCCGAGACCCTCTTCTTCGACTACCACCGCAAGAACCGCGTCAACATCCGCGTCGCACGCATCTTCAACACCTACGGCCCACGCATGCACCCCTTCGACGGCAGGGTCGTCAGCAACTTCATCCGCCAGGCCCTCAACGCCACCGACATCACCATCTTCGGCGATGGCGCCCAGACCAGGTCGTTCTGCTTCGTCGACGACCTCATCGACGGCCTCATCGCCCTCATGGAGTGCCCCGATCGCTTCGTCGGCCCGGTCAACCTCGGCAACCCGCACGAGTTCTCCATCCGCCAGCTCGCCGAACTTGTCATCGCCCAGACCGGCAGCGACTCGAAGATCATCGAGAAGGACCTGCCCGCCGACGACCCCAAGCAACGCTGCCCCGACATCTCGCTCGCCGCGGCGGAACTCGGCTGGCAGCCGCGGATCGAGCTGGCCGAGGGACTGGCCAAGACAATCGCCTGGTTCCGCTCCATCGATTTCGCCGACTACCGAGCGCCAACACCAAACTTCTGACCGGTATCCGACCGAGTATGCTCGGGCATGCGCATCGCACTCACAGGCGTCTCAGGCTTCATCGGCGCGGCCATCGCCCGCACGCTTCATGCCCAGGGCCACATGGTCTCGGGCCTGGTACGACCCGCAAGCCGACGCGACCACATCGAGCCCTTCGTCGACCGGTTCGTGGTAGGCGACCACGCCGATCAGAGCTCATGGCCCGCGCTCCTGGACGGCGCCGCCTGCGTCATCCACAACAGCATCGACTGGTCGATGATGCGCCCGGAGCCTCCCCACACCGCCGAGCACCTGCGCTCCAACCTTGAAGCCTCCATCCTCCTGCTCCGCGAGTCGGCCCCCCGCCAGTTCATCTACATCAGCTCCATCGCCGTCCACCACGGCATGATGCAACGCCCCAAGGCCCCCGACGGCACCAGCCTCGTCGATGAAGACCACCCCCTCCGCCCGCACAATTACTACGGCGCCCTCAAGGCCGCGGTAGAGGCGCACCTCTGGGCCGAGCACTTCGAGCACGGCCGCCACACCTCCGCCGTCCGCCCCTGCGCCGTTTACGGCATCGACCCTCGCCTCAAACGCTCCCACGGCCAAGAGATCATCCGGACCCTCCGCGAGACTGGCCGCTACGAAAAGCCCGGCGGCGGCAAGTACATCCATGTTGATGATGTTGCCGGCGTTGTCGCCGCGATTGTCGGCAACCCGGCCGCCAGCGGGCGACCCTACAACCTCGTTGACTGCTACGCCCGCCACGCCGACTGGGCCCGGATGGCCGCCGACATCCTGGGTATCGCCGCGGCCATCGACGACTCCAGCCCGTCCCTCCCCGAGAACTCTTTCAGCAAGACCGCCGCCGAAAGCCTCGGCGTAAAGCTCGATAGAGGCCACGCCGGCATCGCCGACCACCTCCGCCAGCTCGTTGCCGCCATGGACGCGGAGCCTCCCGCATGACGGCCCGGCCGCGCCCCCTCCGCCTCTTCGTCGCGGCCTACCCGCCGTCGGAGGTGGTCGAGGCGCTCCAGGCCGCCCGCCGCGGCCTTTTCGACGGGGGACTGCGCATCGTCCCCGCTGGCCAGATACACCTCACCCTCCACTTCATCGGCCCGATCGACCCCAATGACCTCGACCGCACGATCGAGAGCGTCGAGCTCGCCTGCAACGGCATCGCCCCCTTCGAGTTGCAACCCCTGCGGCTCGCGACCCTCCCGCCCCGTGGTCATCCCCGCGTGCTCGTGGCCGAGACCACCTGCCCCCCGGCGCTCACCGAACTCCACCGCCGCCTGGCCCACCGGCTCACACGCCAGCCCCGACGCGACCCCGCCGACCGCTTCCTCCCACACCTCACCCTCGCCCGTCATCCACCGGGTCGGCCAAGTCAACGCGCCAACGAGTCGGTCGAGATGACGCCCTTTGCAATCCGAACCATCGCGCTGATGCGCAGCGTGCTCCACCCGGAAGGGGCGGAGCACCGGCAACTCGCCGGGGTTGAGCTCCTACCCTGAGGTAGATCCTGCCGATGTCGCTTCGAACGCCAAGCCGCACTCTGGGCAGCGGTCGCGCACTCCTGAAAGTTCATAGCCGCACCTCGCGCACAGACCAATCCTCGCTTTGGCCTGCAAGATTGCTCGCCGGCGGACCCACCAGACCGCCAGCCTACACCCACAGCCAAAGGCCACCACCACCCCAATCGGCCACAGCCACTCGCCCAGAATCTGCGATCGGCGCACCAAAGCCGGCACTGTTCCGCCAGCTCGTTCACTCACGACCGCAGCCCAGCACAAGAGAGACCAAAGCACCACCGGTATCGACACCAATGTCCCAGGTATGCACGCGGCACATACCCATCGCAGGAGCCGGGACCGTCCTTCACCCGTCGCGCCTCGGACCCGACCGCGAGTCTTCAGCCAGCCGTCCGACAGTCCCTCGCGGAGCAGAACGCCCAGCCACAACGCCACCCCAGTCCCAACCGGCCACACCCCAAGGCTGAGTGATCTGGTCAGCCGCCAGGCGACAACCGGTGATGCCGAGTGGTGCAGCACGACCAATGCCCCGACGCAAAGCACCGTCCATCCCAGCGCTGGCCCGAGGTGCAGGAATACTCCTGGCTCAACACGCACCGCCCGAGCCCTCATCTCGGGCCCTCCGCGAGCCCCGCCACGACACGCGGCACGATCTCCCCCGCCAGCCCAAGCAGCGACACATCGACCGCCCCCGAGATCGGTGTTGGCTCCCGATTCACCTCGATTGCCCTCGCCCCACGCTGCATCGCCCACTCCACGAACCCCGCCGCGGGGTACACCTGACTGCTGGTCCCGATCGAGACCACGACATCGCAATCCTCGATGGCGGCTTGCGCCCGCGCCACCGCCCTCTCCGGCAGCATCTCCCCGAACCAGACCACCCCCGGCCTATACCACCCGCCCGATTCTGAGGGCATCGGATAGCGGGGGAGCGGCATGGGCAGATCCGTCCGCTCTCGCCCCGTCCGGGTGCAGCGCCAGACCGCCAGCGCCCCGTGCAGCTCCACCACATCCCGGCTTCCCGCCCGCTGGTGCAGCCGGTCCACATTCTGCGTCAGGATCACGAACGACCCGCCGCGCTCGCCAGTCAGCGCCTCCCACTCCGCCAGCGCCCGGTGCGCCGCGTTGGGATTCACCTTCAGCACATGCTGCCGTCGCTCGTCATACCAGTGGCTCACCATCGCCGGGTCCCGCTCGAAGGCCTCCGGCGTCGCCAGTTCGGTCGGGTCATACTTCCCCCAGTAGCCCCCCTCGTTGTCCCGGAATGTCGGGACCCCGCTCTCGGCGCTCACTCCCGCCCCGGTGAGCACCACCACTCGGTGGGCTTCCCGGGCGATACCGATCGCATGCTCCAAAGGGTCCATTCTCCGACTCCGCCAGGGGCCCCGGTGCAAACGGCGGGGAAACCCCATCCCACTCTACTCCTACCACGCTCCACAAACTCTATCCGACCGGATACACTGCCCGCGCGTGCCGAATCAGACCCCCAGCGCCATCATCATCACCGACGGCGGCCTGCCGGCTTTGGTCGCCGCCTCGATCGAGGCCGAGCGGTCGATCTCTGGCAGTGGGGGGGTGGCCTCACTCATGGCGTGGCCGGGCAGCCCCACGCTGGCGACCGCCCAGGCCACCGCCATCGGCTCCCAGGCCCGCTTCCACCGGCTCGGCCTCGCCGACCCGCCGCGGCTGTGTGCCGCCGATATCGAAGCCTCCAGCGGCCTGCTCGACACCCTCGCCCTCCTCGCGGCGGTCGAGGTTGCCAGGGCCGCGGGCGCCCGCCGGGTCGTCTGGCCCATCCAGTTCCACAGCGATCACGACTCGCTGCCCGAGAAGCTCGACCAGATCGCCGGCGCCGTCGATCGCTCGCTGCTGGTCAGCCGGCTCACCCTGCTCGATCAAGCCGACGAGGTCACCATCGAGACCCCGCTGGTCGACCTCACCGACAGCCAGCTGGCTGACCTGGTCGTCGATCTTGACGCCCCGGCCTACCTCTGCTGGTGGTGGCGTCGCCTGCCGGACGGGCAGGCCGAGGCCCTGGCCGCGCCGGAGCGTCGCGCCTGGCTCTCCGCCCTCCGCGATGCCGGATGGGTGCAGGCCGAGCCAGGCCCCGTGGTCACCACCGAGCCCACCCCGACCACGCACCCCGCCTGACCCCTTCCGCGCCTCTCACGCACCTCACAAGCGAGCCGGGCCGTGTCGGCCCGGAGTCTCCTCGTCGCCCAACGCCTCTCCGACCTTCCCCGTCCTCGCCGTCGGGCTTCACCCACGCCGCGCATACAGTTGCCCCCTATGACCACCCAGACCACCCAGCCCATCCAACACGCCTCCTGGATGCCCACGACCACCCGCCGGGGCGACATCACCCGCTGGTCGAAGACCATCATCCCGACCCTCCGCGACGCCCCCGCCGAGGCGACTACCCCCAGCCACCAACTCCTCCTCCGCGCCGGCTACATCCGCCAGGGCGCGGCGGGCGTCTACGACTACCTCCCCCTCGCGTGGCGCAGCCTCCGCAAGATCGAGGAGATCGTCCGCGAGGAGATGAACGCCGCCGGGGGGAGCGAGATGCTCATGCCCGCGCTCGCCCCCATGGAGCTTTTCGAGGAGACCGGCCGCGCCCAGGACTACGGCGACGACCTCTTCACTCTCACCGACCGCCACGGCCGCGCGACCGCCCTGGGCCCCACCCACGAGGAGATCATCACCGACTTCCTCCGCCACGCCGTCACCAGCTACCGCCAGTTGCCCCTCACGCTCTACCAGATCCAGACCAAGTTCCGCGACGAACCCCGCCCCCGCGCCGGCCTGCTCCGCGGGCGAGAGTTCATCATGAAGGACGCCTACTCCTTCCACCTCACCGTCGACGGCCCCGGCGGGCTCAACGACGCCTACGACGCCATGTACCGGGCCTACTGCAATGTCTTCCGGCGTTGCGGGCTCGACTTC
This sequence comes from uncultured Phycisphaeraceae bacterium, assembly GCA_964372195.1. Lineage (GTDB taxonomy): Bacteria > Planctomycetota > Phycisphaerae > Phycisphaerales > UBA1924 > PNC22. The sequence goes on along the minus strand of CAYJPX010000027.1, from coordinate 3,201 downwards.
ACCGTCGTCGAGGCCGAGAGCGGTCCCATCGGCGGCTCGGCCAGCCACGAGTTCATGGTCAACTGCGAGACCGGCGAGGACACCATCCTCCGCTGCCCCGAGACCGGCTACGCCGCCAATGTCGAGAAGTGCGAGATCGGTGAGCGGGCCTGGTCGTTCGACGCCGACGCAGGGGGGCGTGCTGGTGAATCAGGGGGGCGGGCTTTCCAGCCCGCGGCCTTGACCAAGCACCACACCCCCAACATGCCCGGCATCGACCTCGTCGCCGAGCGCCTCGGCACCACCGCCGCCGGGATGCTCAAGACGCTGGTCCTCCAGCCCGCCGCGGGCGTGGAGAGCGGGGGGGTCGAGTGGGTGCTCGCTGTCGTGCGGGGCGACCACGAGGTCAACACCGGCAAGGTCCGCGACGCCGTCGGCTTCAAGGTCGCCCTCGCCGACGAGAAACTCGCCCGGGTGGCCGGCTTCGCCATCGGCTATGTCAGCCCCCGCGCCGTGCAGGCCGCACCCAAATGCCTCCTGGTCATCGACCCCGACGCCGCCCAGGGCGGCAGGGCCTGGGCCACCGGCGCCGATGAGCCCGACCACCATGTCACCGGCTTCGTCTGGTCCCGGGACTGTCCGGATAACCCAGCCTCAGCAGGTTATGTAAAGGTCGCCGACATCCGAAACGCCCAGGTCGGTGACCCCTCCCCCCGCGCCCCCGGCTTCGCCCTCGTCGCCCAGCGCGGCCTCGAGACCGGCCACATCTTCAAGCTCGGCAGCAAGTACTCCGACGCCATGGGCTTCACCGTCATGGACGAATCCCAGGCCCGCCAGTCGGTCATCATGGGCTGCTACGGCATCGGCGTCAGCCGCACCATGGCCGCCTGCGTCGAGATGTCCCACGACGCCAACGGCATGATCTGGCCGGCAGCCATCGCCCCCTACCACGCCGAGATCGTCCTGATGAAGCCCGAGGACCCCGCCCACACCGCCCTGGCCGACAGGCTCGGGACCGAGCTGGCGGAAGCGGGCCTGGATGTCCTGATCGACGACCGCGCGGAGCGCCCCGGCGTCAAGTTCAAGGACGCCGACCTGATCGGGATGCCGCTCCGCCTGACCATCGGCCAGAAAGCCCTGGACGCAGGGGGGGTCGAGTTCAAGCACCGGGCCGACGAGGGCAAGGGCGAGGTCGTGCCCCTGAGCCAGGTCCGCGAACGCTGCCTGGCCGAGCTGGCCCGGTAGGGTCGGCCGCCCCTCAAGAAAAATTTCCCGGCGCCGTCATCGGGGCACTTGACTTTGTCGATGCGCGAATATGCTCTTCTGGTGCTCCCGGCTCCGGCGTGCAAGCCGAGGCCGGGGACGCGTCGCCGGGGCCGACACACCGGACCCCACGGAGGGTGGCGTACCCGCCTCATGGACGAAGAAGGTAAACAGAGGCTGCTGTGCAGCCTCCAACCCATCCGGGTCGGCGACAAGCCGACATTCGACCTCGCGTTCTCCACCCTCAAGCAACCGATCTCGGACTACTGTTTCGCCTGCACCTATATGTGGGCCGAGACACTCCGGATCACCTGGGCAGTGCTCCACCGCCATGTCTGCGTCTTCGCCAACGGCGCGGAAGACCTGACGATGCTCAACCCGCCCATCGGCCTGCCCGGCGCCACCGACGCAGAGTTCGCCGCGGCGGTCACCGAGTGCTTCGAGGTCATGGACGCCTACAACGCCCCCCGGAACGGCGCGGATCGCTCCCGCATCGAGTATGTCTCCGACGAGATGCTCGAACGGTTCAGCGAGGCCTCACCCTTCCCCCTGGCCGCCGCCCCCCTCTGGTCGGACTATGTCTACGACACCCACCGCCTCATCACCCTCGAGGGCGGCGACCTCAAGAGCAAACGCCACGCCCGCAGCAAGTTCCAGCGAGATTTCCCCGACGCCCGCGCCGAGCCCTTCGGCCCGGAGCACGCCGAGCGATGCGTCGCGCTGCTCGAGTCCTGGGCCGACCACGGCGACGACACCCACGAGGGCGAGGTCAACGACGCGCAGCTCGGCACCGACATCCTGCGCAGCAAGGACCGACACGCCACGCGAAGGGCCATCGAGGCCTGCCACGAGATCGGCCTCACCGGCATGGTCGTGATGGTGGGGGACCGGCTCGCCGGGTTCACCCTCGGCATGCCGCTCTCGCCGCTCCAGTCCATGGTCCTCGTCGAGAAGACCGTCCCCGAGTTCCCCGGCTGCCCGCAGTTCATCTTCAGCGAGTTCTGCCGCACCGCCCTCGCAAACTCCCCCGAGTGCAATGTCGGCGACGACTGGGGCATCCCCACGCTGCGGTTCACCAAGCAGAGCTACCGCCCGACGCGCCTCCTCAACAAGCATGTGCTCAGCCGCACCGCCGTGCCCCTCGCGGTGCACCTGCCCGCCGCGGAGATGCCGCCGCTCCGCCGCGAACCGGCCAACCCCCCGCGCCCCGCCATGCACCCCTCGAACCCGACGACCGTCCGCAACGCCACCGCCGCCGATCTCGACGCCATCCTGGCGATCGAGGCCGACTGTTTCCACCGCCAGAAGGAGCAGTTCACCCGCCGGCAGATCCGCACCCTCCTCCAGAACCCCCGGGCGACGCTGCTCGTCGTCGAGGGCGACGGACAGGTCCTCGGCTGGGCCGCCTCGCTCATCCGCAGCCACCGGCGGTGGAAGTCCGGGAGGATCTACTCCGTCGGCGTCCGCACCGAGGCCCGCGGGCGTGGCCTCGGCCGCCTGCTCACCCTCGCCCTGCTCGACCGCTTCAAGGAGGCCGGCATACCGCGTGCCTACCTCGAGGTCCGCGCCGACAACACCACCGCCCTCGGCCTGTACGCCACGCTCGGCTTCAGGCCCATCCGACGCCTTCCGGCCTACTACGGCCCAGGCGCCGACGCTCTCAGCTGCCGCGCCCTGCTCGGCGAGGAACAGAATCTGTTGCCCGGGTTCTGACCTATGGGTTCCGCAGAAGCCGCGGCGGGCCCCGTACGGGCGATGAAGCCGGTCCAATTATACATAACATGTATTATCGGACCTTGGGTCCGCCGTCTGAATCCCGCCCTCGCCGCCCCCGCCCTAAACAACCGCCGCTGCCGCCTCTGGCCTCTCTGCCGCACGGTCCAACCCAGGCGCCGGCGCCCCCCCGGGCGGCGCAAAGAGGGGCGCACCCCCCGCCGCGCGCCCCCCCCCCCCCCGCCC
>CAYJPX010000026.1:5388-39015 GCA_964372195.1 uncultured Phycisphaeraceae bacterium | reverse complement strand
TCTGGCGACACCCCTTCCCCGGCCCGGGCCTGGCCGTCCGCATCCTGGGCGAGGTCACCAAGCCCAAGCTCGACCTCCTCCGCGACTGCGACGAGATCCTCCTGGAGGAGATCGTCGCCGCCGGCCTGTACCGCAAGACCAGCCAGGTCTTCGCCGTCCTGCTCCCCGTCCAGTCGGTGGGAGTTATGGGCGACGGCCGTACATACGAGAGCGTGGTGGCCATCCGGGCGGTCGAAACCCAGGACTTCATGACCGCCGACTGGGCCCGCATCCCCTTCAACATCCTCGCAGCGATCTCCAATCGCATAATAAACGAGGTACGGGGTGTGAATCGGGTCGTTTACGACATCTCCAGCAAGCCGCCGGCGACGATTGAGTGGGAGTGATCCTGCGCCGGCCGGGGCAATTCCATACTTGCAGATGACATTATCTGATAAACCCGCGCCGGGCAGGTTTAGGGGATCTTCACCAATATTGTGGAAATTCTCACCGTCCCAGGGGTTGACACCAGCGCGGTGAGCGCGGATACTGGCCCCGTGGTATCCGAGGGCGCAGTGGCTCGCGGATTCTGGGAGAACGGATCGGGCGGGGAGCGCCCGACTCAAGAGGGAGGCCTTGTGATGAAAAACATGATGGTGGGATCGTTGGCGATGGTTCTGCTCGCGGGTGCGCCCGCCGGAGCAGACACCGTTCGCCTTTATGACACCGGGGACGGCACGACCGCGGGCGGCTCGTTCAGCGCGGTGACCGGCCTACGCGGCACTTTCGAGACATTCTGCATCGAGGGCAACGAGTACCTCAGCTACGGCGCCCTCTACTACTACACGATCAGCGACGCTGCAGTGAACGGCGGGCTCGGCGGTGGTTCACCCGATCCGATCTCAGATAGGACACGGAACATCTACTACGCCTTCCGGGCCGGGCTCGTCGGCACGATCATCAGCAGTTCGGATGCCGATGTCATCGCCGACGCGGTCCAGATGGCGATCTGGTACGAGGAGAACGAGGTCTTCTCCATGGGGGGCCCCGCCACCACCCTCCACAGCTACTTCGGGAACACCAACAACTATGTGCCGGGCTACCAGTCGGTCAAGGTCATGAATGTCTGGCAGAACAGCGACTTCACCGGCAACAAGCAGGACCAGCTCATCATCGTCCCCCTGCCGCACGCCTCCGGCCTCGCATGCGCCGGGCTGCTCGGTCTCGTGTCGGTCCGGCGTCGCCGGGCCTGAGTTCGCCCCGTCCAGTCAAGATTGCCTCCCACGGCCCGGCGGCTTCGCCGGGCCGATTCTTTGCGCTCCGGCGCCGTTCGTTTCGATGCGCCCGACTCCGATGCCGGGTTCTACGCGACGCCAGGAGCGCAGGCCCCGCCGCCGGCGCCCCCCCGCACGCCAACGGCGTGACAGAGCCAACGCCCAGGGCCCCGCCCTGGGTGAGCGAGCGGCCAACGCGTACCCGAGCCGTGAAAGGGCGGCACACCGCCGCCCTTGCCGTCGCCCGCCCCCTCCGCACCCCGCAGCCTGGAGGGCTGCCCTGCAATCGCCGGGGGATAGAGCCCCGCGCAACGGGCGGCACGCCCGGACCCGATCCCCACATCTTCCGGACCCCAGAGGGAGCCGCCTACTCCCGATCCGCCACCCGCCTGTATCCTCCGGGCGTGCCGGAACAGATGACCACCATCACCCTCCCAACCGACCTTGCCACGCGCCTCGAATAACAAGCCGCGGCATTGATTCTGTCATCGGCTCAGACTCCGCCTACCCCATCATCACCGAGTTCCTCAACCGCATGAGCCCCCATTGGTTCTAGCTCCTCACCGCCCGGCCAGCAACACCCCATGACCCCCCGCGCCCTCCTCGAATCCGCCCTGCACGAGACCTTCCCCGACGACGAAGGTATCCCCCGCCGCATCAAGCTCATCCCGCCGGGCAAGGGCCTCAACGAGCATCTCTTCCGCGAGCGATTCAGAGCCGTCATTCCGCCCGACATGCAGGACCTCTACGCCCTCGCCTCGGGTTTCGAGCTCCACTACACCGAGGTCCAGTTCAAGGAACACCGCCTCCAGGGCTACGACTTCCTCTTCGAAGACTGGCTCGAGATCGTCGCCGACGGCTTCGGCAACCACTGGGTCCTCGAGATCCGCCCCGGCGCCGACTCCTGGGGCCCGGTCTGGTTCACCTGCCACGACCCTCCCGTCGTCCTGCACATCGCCGACGACCTCACGAGCTTCCTACGGCAGTTCCTCGACGCCCACCGCGCCGCCGAGGTCCACAACCCCTTCGCCTGCTCCCACCACGACGCCCTGCAACTCTGGGAGCGCGAACCCCGCTGGCCGACCGCCGCGGCCCTCCGAGCCACCGCCGACCCACTCATCGCCCGCCTCGTCGCCGATCTCCCCGACCACGCGGAGATCATCGACCTCCGCCCCGGCGCCCGCGGCTTCATGTGGCAGTCCTACGACACCTACATCCCCGCCTGCCGGAGCCTGCACCCCCTGCTCTTCGCACTCCATCCAGAGACCCCGTAACCCCACCCGTTCGCGCCAGACGCGACCCCACCTCGCGCACCACTACCCTATCAACCGGGTGCCAGGGTCTGAGCGACGCCAGGAGCGAAGGCCCTGGCTCCCCGGCGTCGGGTTCCGCACGCCTGTAGACTCCCTCCCATGAAGCTCCCCAACGGCGATCAGGCCACCGTGAGCGACCAGAAGCTGCTCGGCTACCTCCTCAATCCTGAGCACCCGCACGGCGCCTCGAAGGCCTACCTCTTCAGGACTCTTCTCGGGATCGATCGAACCAACGCCGAGACTCTCCGCCTCGCCCTCCTCGACGCCGCACGCGACCGCGAGGCGACGCCCGGCCGAGAGTCGCCCCACGGCCACAAGTACGAGGTCCGATTCCCTTTGAGCGGTCCCAGAGGCGAGTATACTGTGAAGAGCGTGTGGATTCTCTCCGACGACGACCCGCGTCCGCGCTTCGTCACGGCGTTGGTGGAGTAGTCAGATGGCCTCGAACATCGCCGATCTCGACATCGTCGCTCTCCTCCGCGACCTGCCCGACCTCGGCCTCCGCGCCGGACAGACCGGCACCGTCGTCTATGTCCACAACGACGGCGAGGCCTTCGAGGTCGAGTTCCCTCTCCAGCCCCGAAAGAGCGCCGTCGAGACCATCGACGCCGCGGACCTCCTGAAGCTCCTCAATCTCGACACCCGCCGGGCCCAGGCGGGATAGGCCGAACGCACACGGACCGCCTTTCCCCCGCGGCCACAGGCCTGCCCTTCAATAGCCGGGGCGCCGAGACCCGCGCAGCGGGCGACACCCCCGGGACCCGACCCCCAAATCCCGGGACCCCGGCGGCGTCCGCGTACCACCCACCCCGCCATCGCACCCCGACACCCGCCACACCAGCGCTGACGGCCATCGGGCACGCGGCGCCGGAGATTCACCGCCGAGCACGCCGAGAGCGCGGAGGAAGGCAGGGAAGGCAATCCACCGCCGAGGCCCAGAGCCCACAGAGGGGATTCAGCCTGTGCCACGGGCGGCTCGTCCGCCCGTGCGGTGGGGCAAGGGGGTACGCACTGGCGGGCAAGCCGCCAGTGGCACAGGGGCCAGTTCACAGTACCACCCGCCGGGAAAGGCAAATCATCACCGCGGCCAGAGCCCACAGCGGGGCCGCATTCCAGTAGGCTGCAACATCCATTTCGGGATGAGAGCTTGGAGGACTGCCATGACCTTCCTGTTGGGAGTTGCCTGCTTCTTCGCCATCACAGGATGTGTCGTCTTTCTGGTCTTGTGGGCCCAAGAGCGGCGGGCAGCCGAAGGAAGTCGCGAGGAAGCTGAGCGAGTCAAAGCAGAAGCCTCGCAGGTGGCCAACGCTGCGCGAGCCGAAATCCAGAAGCTCGCAGCCATCAATGCTCGGGTTGCCAAGTGGTTGGTCGTGGCCGACGCGGATGACAAAGCTCGCGAGCTGCTTGAATCCGCGAAGGCTGCGGTAGACCAGGCCGAAAACGACGCCAGGATTCTGGTAACGAATGCTGAAGTGCAGTACAGCACTACTATCGCCGCCGCACAGCAGGAGGCCGACAGGGCCACATCAGAAGCTCGGGCCAAGGCACGACAACTGCGAGAAGAAGCCGCCGCGGCACTTCATGCCGCCACCGAGCGTGCTAGCGAGATCGTCGCTGAGGCCCACAAACGCGCCGAGGCAACTGCCGGCAAAGCGTTCGATGCTGTTCAAAACGCCGAGCGGTACGAGCACACGGCAAACGCGATGCGCAGATTGATCGAGGGGTACGGAGATGAGTACCTGCGACCCGTGACGAGCCTCCTTGACCGGTTGGCCGAGGAGTTCGCCCACCAGGATGCTGGTCGGCACCTCAAGGTAGCGAGGGACCAGACGAAAGCGCTCATCAAGGCAGGTCAAGCCTCACAATGCGACTATGTTGAGTCGGTGCGCCGAGAGGGAGCGGAGCGGTTTGTCTTGGACGCGTTCAACGGGAAAGTTGACTCGATCCTATCCCGGGTGCGTCACGACAACTACGGGAAGCTGGAGACGGAGATTCGGGATGCCTTCGCGATCGTGAACCACGGGGGGACGCCGTTTCGAAACGCGCGGATTACGGCGCAGTACTTGGAGGCCCGCATTGCGGAACTGAACTGGGCCGCGATAGCCCAAGAGCTCAAGCGCCAGGAACAGGAAGAGCAGCGGCGCATCCGCGAGCAGATGCGAGAAGAGGAGCGGGCAAGGCGCGAGTACGCCAAGGCAATGCGAGATGCCGAGAAAGAAGAATCCGTGCTGCGTAAGGCGATGGCCAGGGCTCAGGCGCAGATCGATGCAGCGACCGCCGAGCAGCGTGCGGTATTCGAGGTTCAGCTGGCGGAGCTCAACGCCAAGCTGCTGGAAGCCGAGGAGCGCAACCAAAGAGCCATTTCGATGGCCCAGCAGACCCGCCGAGGTCATGTGTACATCATCTCAAACATCGGGTCATTCGGCGAAGATGTGTACAAGATCGGGCTCACGCGCCGCCTGGAGCCGCTCGACAGAATCAAGGAGCTAGGCGACGCGAGCGTACCGTTCGATTTCGATGTCCACGCGATCATTCTCAGTGAGGACGCGCCCGCCCTCGAGAGTCGGCTTCACAAGCACTTTGTGCTCCACCAGGTAAACAAGGTGAATTACCGGAAGGAGTTCTTCCGTTCCCGAATCGCCGACATTCGTCACGAGATCGAGCAACTCGGAATAGAGGCGAAGTGGACCATGCTCGCAGAGGCGAGGGAGTTCCGAGAGACGATCGCCATCGATCGCGCGATCCAGTCCGATCCAGACGCTCGTTCGCAGTGGCTCAACCGTCAACTGAGTTTGGACCCCGTCGACTACGAGGAAATGGTGCCGGTTGATGAGGTACCCGACTAGCACTCGACGCTCGCCCGCGGTCGGCTGTGTTGGCCCCCCCTCAATACACCCTCCCCCCCCACCCCCGGCCGCGGCCACGGGTACAACTCCTCCCCATCCGCCAGCACCGGCGCCTCCGACTCCATCGTCATCTCCCCCACCCCCGGCGCAAACTCATGCCCGCACGCCAGCATCTCCTCGAAGCTGACCTCCTGCCCCGTGTGCGCGCTCATCCGCCCCATGTTGCACACCACGCTCGCCTCCACCCCGCGCTGCGCTTCGTTGTACTCCTTCCCATCCCGGATCGCCCCGATCAGATCCTCCCACTCGTTCTGATACGGGTTCCGCTCCGCGCTCCCCACCTCCGAGGTCCACACCGCGCTCTCCGCGCGCATGTCGCGCTTGCTGAAGATCCGCGACGGCAGCCCGCAGTCACTATTCGCCGAGACGATCGCCGACCCCTTCGTGCCGTGCATGTAGCTCATGAACCGGTTGCCCGCCCCGTCCATGGTCCGCCCGTCGAAGCGCATCGTCGTGCCGTCGGCGTAGACATACTCGATGCCGTACGAGTCGAAGTTCTGGTCGATCCACGGCACGCCGCCGGGCCCATACCGGAAGTGCCGCCCGCCGACCCCCTGCGCCCGCACCGGCCACTCGCCCTTCATCCAGCACAGGTGGTCGATGACATGGATGTAGAAGTCGTTGAAGCACCCGCCGCTGGTCCACAGGAAGCTGTGGAACCGCCGGATCTGGTACTCCAGCTCGCTGATCCCCGCCGGCTTGGGCGCCGAGCGGAAGGTCACGACCGGCCCGTGCATCCGGTACCCGTGCTGCGAGACGATCTCCCCGATCTCGCCGCCCCGCACACGCTGCTCGAGCTCCTGCATCGCCCGGCTGTGGCGGCTCATCAGCCCCACGCCGACCTTCAGCCCCTTCTCGCGTGACCTGGCCGCCAGGTCCAGCATCCGTCGGCTCGTCGGGCCGTCGACCGTCACCGGCTTCTCCATGAAGACATGCAGCCCCTTCTCGATGGCGTAGGTGAAATGCACCCACCGGAATGCCGGCGGCGTCGCGAAGATCGCGATGTCCCCAGGGCGCAGGCAGTCCATCGCGTGCTTGTACGCGTCGAACCCCACAAACCGCCGCTCCGGCGGCACATCGAGCCCGTCGTCTACCTCCCCGCTGATCGCCTCGTAGCTGGACTTCAGCCGGTCCTCGAACACATCCGCCATCGCCACCAGCCGCACCGGCCCGCGCTGCACGCTCAGGGCGTTGACCGCCGCCCCCTTCCCCCGTCCCCCGCACCCGACCAGCGCGACCCGGATCGTGTCATCCACACCCCGATGCACCCCGCCCAACGCCCTCGACCCCAGCAGCGTCCCCGCCGCCATCCCCGCGGCCCCACCCAGAAACTCCCGACGCTTCGCATGCATATCCAGACCCTCCCTCCAAACCCGGCGGTTGAAGCTCGCCGCGGCCGGAGACCCCGAGCCTACCCCAATCCCCACCCCCCCACCACCACGCCCGCCCCCTCGCCGCCTTGGTGCCTTCGTGCCTTCGTGCCTCCGTGCCTCCGTGCCTCTCCCCCCCATTGCCCCGGGAATACCCGCCGCCTACAGTTTGTTGTTGGAACGAATACCCCGCGCCCGGTCCGGAATCCCCTGCCCAACCACAACACCAGTCACCCCACCACGGAGACGCACCATGACCACCCCCCGCTTCGTCCTCCCCGCCGTCCTGCTCCTCGGGGCCGCCGGCCTGCTCGCCGGCCTCGCTCCTCGCGCCGAGACCGCGCCCGCCGCCCCCACCACCACCGCCGCCGACACCTACGAGGCCGACGCGGTCCACTCGTCCATCCTCTTCCAGATCCGCCACGCCGGCGTCTCCAACTTCTACGGCCGGTTCAACGAGTTCACCGGCTCGTTCACCTTCAACCCCGACAGCCACGAGGCGGGCGACTTCGTCTTCGAGGTCCAGACCGAGAGCGTCGACACGCACAACGCCAAGCGCGATGAGCACCTCCGCACCGCCGACTTCTTCAACGCCCGGCAGTTCCCCACCATCTCGTTCAAGGGCACGGGCATCGAGCACATCGAGGGCGACCGCTACACGCTGACCGGCGACATGACCATGCAGGGCGAGACCAAGCCCGTCACCGCGGCGCTCGAGTGGCTCGGCACCGGCACCGGCCCCTCCGGCAAGCCCATCGGCGGCTTCGAGGCGACCTTCGAGATCAAGCGGTCGGACTTCGGCATGACCAAGTACCTCGCCCCCGACGGCTCGGAGTCCGGCGGGCTGGGCAACACCGTCAAGCTCATCGTCAGCATCGAGGCGATCAAGCAGTAAGCCCCGAGAGGCCCACCCGCGATGAGCCCGCTCTCCGCGCTGCTCCAGTTCGTCGTGCCGGCGGTCGTCGTGGCCGGGGTCTTGCTCGGCCTGCGGGTGGCTCGCGCCCGCAAGCCGGCACCGGGCGACGCGGTGAAGCCGGCCGACGCGGAGAAGCCGGGCCTCGAGCGGTTCGTGCTTCCTCTGCTCGTCGCCGCGGCGTTCTGGCCGGCGGACATCGGGCTCAACCAGTTCCACGCCGTCTGGGACAAGGACGGCACGAAGCGATTCCTCGCGGTCGCGATCGCGGCGGGGCTGTGCGGGCTGGTGCATGTCTCGGTCGGCAGGGCGGGCGTCACCACGGCGATCCGGGCGCTGCTCGGCGCGGGCGTGGCGACGATCGTGCTGCTCCCCCTCGCGGGGGGGCGGTATGTGCCGTGGCCGATGTTTGTCGCGCTGGCGGCGGGCACGGCGGCTTGGCTGGCGTGCGTGGGGTGGGTGCTGGACCGCGGCGACACCCGCCTGCCGAGATTGACCGTGCCGGCCGTGCTGGTGCTCACCGCCGCGGCCTCGGCGCCGGGGCTGTTTCTCTGCACCTTCGCGGGGGGCGCAGCGTTGGCCGGCGCCCTGGCCTCGATCGCCGGCGGACTTTGCCTCGCCCGGCTGCTGAGCCGGGCGCCGACCGGCGCCGCCTCGGGCGCCTCCACGGTCTGGCTGGCGCTCTTCGGCTCGATCCTCCTCGTGACGCTGGGGTATACCGAGGTGCACGCCCCCTGGGTGCTGGCGATGATGGCGATAGCGCCGCTCGGCGTGCTGGCCGGGCTGCTCCCCCGCTGCCCGTGGAGACGCTTCGCCACGGCCTCGGTGGCGGCCGGGGCGCTCGCCGGGGCGGCGACGCTTTCGGCGGGGCTTGCGGCGGGGCCGGCTTCGAGCGATGATGACGACGAGTCGTCGTACGACTATTGAACCCGGCGGCGATCCGCAACTTCCCTGTCCCCCCTCGAGGCGCCGGATGCAGCCCGAACCCAGGACCACGCGCCCGGCCCACGCCATCGAGATCGGGCCGCGGGTCTACCTGCGGTACCCCCAGCCGCGGGATTGCGAGGGCTTCGTCGCCATCCGCCGGGCGAGCCGGGCCCACCTGGAGCCCTGGGAGCCCCGCCCGCCGCGGGGGTTCGATGCCTACGGGCACGACCAGTTCGCGTGGATCCTCAAGACTCGGCGCCAGCCCGACCAGGAGCGGATGTTCATCCTCGAACTCGCCGACCGCCGGCTCGTCGGCCAGGTGTCGCTCGGCGCGATCACCCGCGGCCCACTGCAGTCGGCGTACATGGGCTACTGGATCGGCGTCGAGGCGGTCGGCAAGGGCTTCATGACCGAGGCGGTCGGGCTGATGCTGCGCCACGCGTTCGGTCGGCTCGGGCTGCACCGGGTCGAGGCGAACATCCAGCCGCACAACCAGCCATCGCGCGTCGTCGCCCAGCGCAACGGCTTCCAGCTCGAGGGGTTCTCGCCCCGCTACCTGCAGATCGCGGGCGTCTGGGCCGACCACGAGCGGTGGGCCATCACCATCGAGGACTGGCGGGCCGCGACCATTCGCGAGAGCGGCGGCGGCGCTAGCCGAAGTAGTCCGGCGCGTTCCCGGCCTTCCACTTGATGTTGCACCCGATGCTGGGCATCTGCGCGGTCGCGACCGGCTCGCCCGCGAGCACGGCATCCAGCGCGGCCCGCAGGTCTCGCCCGGTGACGGGCTTGCCGTTGCTCGGGCGGCTGTCGTCGAGCTGGCCGCGGTAGACGAGCCGGTGCCCGGCGTCGAAGAGAAAGAAGTCGGGCGTGCACGCCGCGTGGTAGGCCTTGGCGACCTCCTGGGTCTCGTCGAAGAGGTAGGGGAAGGTGTACCCGGCCTGGGCCGCCTCGGCCTTCATCAGGTCCGGGCTGTCGTCGGGGTGTTTGTCGGTGTCGTTGCTGCTGATCGCGACGATCCCCACCCCGCGCGGGGCGTAGTCACGGCCGATGCGGGCCAGCTCGGCCCGGATGTGCTTGACAAACGGGCAATGGTTGCAGATGAACATGACCAGCAGGGGCCGGGCGCGATAGTCGGCCGGCGAGACGAGCCTCCCGCCGACGGTGTCGGGCAGGGAGAAACCCGGCGCCGGCGTCCGGAGGGGGAGCATGGTTGAAGGAGTAGAGGCCATGGCGTGCATTCGCTCCTATACGAATATTGCCCGAACTTTCCTCTGATTCTGCACGAACCAGGGCAATTTGTTGGGTCCGGCAGCATGCCATGCTAGGCTAATGACGAAACGACACACGGCACCGTGGGGCAGATCGCAGGCCGGTGCCGGTGCGGTCGGGTTGTGGTTCCGAAAAGTGGGATGGAGGTTGACATGGGGCGGTACTTGCAGCAGAGGATCCTGGGGGTGTCTTGCAGTTCGGCGCTGGGCCTTTCGCTTCTGGTCGTTGGCGGGTGTTCCTCGTCGGGTTCGACCTCGGGCGCGGAGGTGCGCGCACCCCGCGAGATGGCGCCCATTTCGATGGACCAGGTCGGGCGAGGATCGCAACCGACCCCGCCGCCGTCGGACCTGACCAAGCCCGGCGCGTGGGCCTTGAACGAGACCGCGGCGGAGATCATCGATACCCGCCTGTTCGCGGTGCAGATCAACCCGGTGCCGGTCCCCCCCGAGGGCTCGCGCAACATCCGCGAGATGCTGCCCGAGGAGGCCGCGGACCTGCCGATGCGGCTCGGTGAGCCCAACGACCTGCCCGTGGGGGAGATCATCGCGGCGCCCCGCGCCACGGTCGGGGCGAAGTGGCCGGGGATCAGCGCGGGGCCGTGGGTGCCGCCCGACCCGACGCTCGCGGCAGGCCCGTCCCACATCGTGGAGATGGTGAACTCCACGATCGCGTGGTTCGACAAGTCGGGGACCAAGCAGTTCGAGGTGGTGATCGACGGCCCGAACGGGTTCTTCGGCGAGCTGGGCGCCGGGTCGTTCGTGTTCGATCCGAAGTGCCTCTTCGACCAGTACTCGGGGCGGTTTGTGGTGACGGCGCTCGATGTCGACTTTGACAACGCGGGCGCCTGGATCATCATCGCGATCTCGGACGACGCCGACCCCAACGGCGTGTGGTACAAGTACCGGACCGACTGCCGCGTGCAGATCGGGAGCGGGACCTACTGGGTCGACTACCCCGGCTTCGGGTACGACGCCAACGGCATCTACATCACGGGCAACCTGTTCATCCTCGAGGGCAGCGGCGGGGGCTTCGGCGGCGCGTTCTACCGCAGCTTCAAGAAGAGCACGATGCTGAGCGGGGGGACCGTCCAGTACACCGATCTGCGCGACGCGACCACGATCTCCGCCCAGTCGGTGCAGCACTACGGGTCCAACCCGGCGCCGATGTTCGTCTCGGTGAACAGCACGGCACTCATCAAGATCCAGGCGATCAAGAACGCCTTCACCTCCCCGCTCCTCGTGACCGTGACCGTGCCCATCCCCGACTTCTCGTTCCCCGGGAACCCGGTGACCGACAAGAGCGGGAACGCCTACGACCAGTTGGACGGGCGGATCATCAACACGACCTGGCGCGGCGGCAAGCTGCTGGCCGGGCACGGCATCGGCGTCTCGAACCGCAATGTGGCCCGCTGGTACGAGTTCGACACCCACAACTGGCCCACGAGCGGCATCCCGACGCTCGTCCAGGCGGGCAATGTCGACGAGGGGCCCGGGACCCATACCTGGTTCCCCGCCCTCATCCACAACAAGTTCGGCGTGATCGGGATGGTGATGAGTCGGTCCTCGAACACCACCTTCCCCAGCGTCTATGTCACCGGCCACCTGGTGAACGACCCGCTCGGGACCATGGGAGAGCTCGAGCTGGCCGTTGCGGCGACGAGGACCTCCGACGATTGGCGGTACGGCGACTACTTCGATATCTCGCTCGACCCGGACGGGAAGACCTTCTGGGTGGTCGGCGAGTACTACCCCGGCGGCTCGTGGAAGACCTGGATCAGCAGCTTCCTGGTGACCTGCGCCGGCGACTACGACGAGGACGGGCTGGTCGACAGCCGGGATGTGATCGCGTTCCTCAACGACTGGTCGGGCCACGCCGACGGCGCCGACTGGAACGATGACGGGGTGTTCGATACGCGTGATGTGATTGGATTCCTCAACGCCTACGCCCAGGGGTGCTAGCCGGCACTTCGACGCCCCCGGAGGCCACGCGTCGCGGGCCGGTGCGCCCGATAAGCAGGTCGAGCCTGGAAGAAGCCCCGGCTGGGGTGCGGGGGCGGTGCCGATCCTGCCGCGACTTCCCGGGCATAGGGTGGAACCCTCGTTCGGACCGAGTGGAATAGCTGGACACGCCTGAGGGGCCAAGCCGGCCCGGGCTTGAGTGCTGTCGGCCGCGGGTCGATGGCCGGACAACTTTGAGAGGGAGATGCGGATGAAGTCGATGTTGCGTTCCGTTCGTGTGGCCGCGGTGGCTCTGGCCCCCGTGGCGATGATGTTGGCCTCGGGCGGTTGCTCGAGCTCCCCGGCGAGCCTGACGACCGGGCAGCCGGGGGCCCAGAGCCCGGTCGCCTCGGCGATGCCGATCTCGAGTGGGTTCGGGTTCGACAAGATGGGCGGCTTCCCCGAGCTCGCGGCCGGACTCACCCCCCCGGACCTGACCGAGCCCGGCTCGTGGGCCGCTGGCAGCGCCGAGGCCGAGATCATCGATACCCGGACCTTCGAGCAGCAGATCCAGCCCATGGACTTCCAGGGCGAGCCGACGATCATCAAGAACCTGCTGCCGCCGCACGGCCGCGATAAGACCCTCCGCCAGGGCGGTGACAACGCCCTGGTCGCCGGCGAGGTCACCGCCGAGGTGCGGGCGAACACGGGGATGCTGTTCCCGGGTCTCGACGCGACGCCCTGGTCGCCGCCCGATCCGTCGTTGGCGGTCGGCCCCGACCACATCGTCGAGGTCGTGAACATGGACATCGCCTGGTACACCAAGGACGGGACCCAGCAGTTCCGCTCGCGGATGGATAGCTCGGGCAACCCCGGGTTCTTCGAGACCGTCGGCGCGGGCAGCTTCACCTTCGACCCCAAGTGCTTCTTCGACGCCGAGTCCGGGCGGTTCTTCGTCCTCGCGCTCGAGGTCTACGGCTCGACCCAGGCGTGGATCACCTTCGCGGTCTCCGACGACAGCGATCCCAACGGCGTGTGGTACAAGTACCGCACCGACGCCCGAGTCACCGTCGGCGGCTCGACCTACTGGGTCGATTATCCCGGCCTGGGCTTTGACAGCAGCGCGTTCTATGTGAACGGCAACCTCTTCCCGCTGAGCGGCGGCGGGTTCGGCGGCGTGCTCTACCGCTCGTTCGACAAATCCACGGTGCTCAACGGCGGCACCGCCCAGTGGAAGGACATCCGCGACGGGGGCGGCGCCTCGGCCCAGTTCGCCCAGCACTTCGGCAACAACCCCGCGGCGTTCGCGGTCGAGGCGTACAGCTCGACGGCGATCCGGCTGACGGCGGTCCGCAACCCGCTGACCACCCCCTCGCTCGCCCAGCGGACCGTGTCGGTCCCCAGTTGGAGCGGCCCGGGCTCCGCCCCCAACAACGGGGGCAGCCTCGACACCCTCGACGGGCGGATGATGAACGCCGTCTGGCGTGATGGTCAGCTCATCGCCGGGCACGGCGTGTCGGCCGGCGGTCGGGTCGTCTCGCGCTGGTACGAGTTCGACACCGGCGCCTGGCCGAACTCCGGCGTGCCGACCCTGGTCCAGTCCGGCAATGTCTCGGGCGGCGCCGGCACCTATTGCTGGTTCCCCGCGGTCTATAGCAATGAGGCGGGCGATATCGGCATGGTCACCGCCCACTCGACCTCAACCCAGTACGCCAGCGTCCAGTTCACTGGCCGCAAGGCCAGCGATCCGGCGGGCACCATGGGCGCCCTGCAGCTCGCCAAGCTCGGCAGCGCCGCGGTCAGCGGCCGCTGGGGCGACTACTTCGACATGGCCCTCGACCCCGACGGGTGCACCTTCTGGATTGTCGGCGAGTACTACCAGGCCGGCGGCTGGCGCACCTGGATCTCGAGCTTCAATGTCTCTGAGTGCTGCCGGGTTGACATCAACGGCGACGGCCTGGTCAACACGCAGGATGTGCTGGCGTTCCTGAACCTCTGGTCCGCCGGCGATAGCCAGGCCGACTGGAACGGGGACGGGACGATCAACACGCTCGATGTGCTCGGGTTCCTCAACGCCTACTCGGCCGGCTGCTGAGCCCGAGAGCAATCGCCAAGGACTCTCCACGCCCGCGGGAAGCCGCGGGCGTTTTTTTGCGCCGATCGGGCGGCGGGGAGTCTCGTACACTGCGGCACGAACCTGGAGCGGCGATGTTGGAACGGCTGGTCTTAGGCGTGGATGGCGGCGGCACCCGGACGCGGGCGGTGGTCGCCGCCGAGTCCGGGCGCGTGCTGGGGTGTGGCGTGGCGGGGCCCGGGAATCCGAGGGACCAGGGGCCGGAGGGGATGGCCGCCGCGGTCGGCGCGGCCGTGGACGCGGCGCGGGCGGCGTCGAGGGTTCCCGCCGGTCGAGTGTCCGCGGCGGTGGTCGGGCTGGCGGGGGTCGCCACCGAGGCCGAACGCGGAGCGGCACGCCGTGCCATTGAGCCGCTGGGGTTGGCCGCTCCGGAGAGCACGACGATCGACCACGACCTCCGGATCGCCCAGGCCGGGGCGTTCGCGGGGGGCCCGGGGATGATCCTGGTGGTGGGGACGGGTTCCTGCTGCTATGGCCGGACCGCGGACGGGCGGGAGTGGCGGGCGGGGGGCTGGGGGGCGAGGCTCGACGACGGGGGCAGCGCCACCGATCTGGGGCAGCGGGCGATCGTCGCGGTGATCCGCCAGGCCGACGGGCGCGGGCCGGAGACTCGGCTGACCGACGCCGTGCTCGAGGCCCTGGGGATCCGGGAGATCCGGGAGGCTCTGGCGATCCTCGAGGGGCCTGGGTATCGGAGGCGGATCGCCGCACTCGGGCCGGTGGTGACCGAAGCCGCGGCGGCGGGCGACAGGGTGGCAATCGGCATTGTGGGGCGTGCGGCGGTCGAACTCACGACGATGGTGGGCGCGGTCCATGATGCGCTGCAGGATGCCGCCGGCGACAGGCCGCGGCTGGCGATGCTCGGCGGCGTGCTGGCGGCAGGGCCGATGGTCACCGGGGCGTTGCGGGGGATGATCGACACGCGCGTGCCCGGGTGCGAAATCGTCAAACCGTGCATGCCGGGGGTGCTGGGGGCGGCGCTCATGGCGCTCGGGCAGCTCGGCGAGCCGACCGCCGAGCAGGTCTCCCGGCTGCGTTCCAGCGGGCTGGAGGCGATGGAGGCGATGGGGGTGGACGCATGGTGATGACGCCCGAACCCCTGCTGCTCGCGCGCGGGCTGTCGAAGCGGTTCGGGCCGGTACGGGCGTTGCACGCCGTGGACTTCGACCTCCGGGCGGGCGAGGTGCACACCCTGCTCGGGGAGAACGGCGCGGGCAAGAGCACGCTGATCAAGTGCCTGACGGGGGTGCACGCCCCGGACGCCGGGGAGATCCGGCTGGGGGGGCGGACCGTCTCACCCGCCACGCCCCGGGAGGCCGAGTCGCTGGGCATCGCGACCGTCTACCAGGAGGTGAACCTGATCCCGCACGCGACGGTGGCGGAGAACATCAGCCTGGGGCGCGAGCCGGTGCGCGGGGGGTGGCCGCGGAGTATCCGGTGGGGGGAGGTCCGTCGCCGGGCGCGGGCCGCGCTCGCACGCCTCGGGCTCGAACTCGATGTATCGCGCGAGCTCTCCTCGTGCTCGATCGCGGTGCAGCAGCTGGTGGCGATCGCCCGGGCGCTGGACATCGAGGCGCGCGTGCTGATCCTCGACGAGCCGACCTCGAGCCTGGACCGGGATGAGGTGGCGCGGCTGTTCGAGGTGCTCGCCCGGCTGCGCGGCGAGGGGATGGGGGTGGTCCTGATCACGCACTTCCTCGACCAGGTGTACGCGATCGCGGACCGGATCACGGTGCTGCGCGACGGCCGGGTGGTGGGCGTGCACCAGGCCGCGGCGCTCTCCCGGGCGCAGCTGGTCGGCGAGATGGTCGGCCGGGCGTTCGAGGCCTGGCGTCCGGCGCCTGCACCGGCGGCGGGGGAGGAGGCGGGCCGCACGCCCCCACTGCTCGTCGCACGCGGGCTCGCCCGGCGGGGCGCGGTCGAGCACGCCGACCTCGAGGTCTCTCCCGGAGAGGCGGTCGGGCTCGCCGGGCTGCTCGGCTCGGGGCGGACCGAAGTCGCGAGGTTGCTGTTCGGCGCGGATAGGCCCGACGCCGGCGAACTGCTGGTGGACGCCACGCCCGCGAGGTTCGCTTCGCCCCGCGCGGCGATCAGGCGCGGCGTTGCCCTCTCGCCCGAGAACCGCAAGACCGAGGGGCTCATCCCGAACCTCTCCGTGCTTGAGAATATCGAGCTGGCCCTGCAGGCCCGGCGGGGCTTGCGCCGGGCACTCGGTCCGGCGGCGCGTCGGGCCATGGCGCAGCGGTTTATCGAGGTGCTGTCGATCAAGACCCCCGGTCCCGACACGCCCGTCAGCCAGCTCTCCGGCGGCAACCAGCAGAAGGTCCTGCTCGCCCGGTGGCTGGCGATCGAGCCCCGTCTCTTGATACTCGATGAGCCCACGCGGGGAATCGATGTCGCGGCAAAGGCCGAGATCATGCGCACGATCGACGCTCTGCGGGGCGAGGGGATGGCGATCCTGTTCATCAGCTCGGAGCTGGAAGAGGTGGTGAGGCTCTGCCGCCGGGTGGTGGTCCTGCGGGATCGACGCACGGTCGCGGAGCTGGCGGGGGATGGTCTGACCGAAGGATCGGTCCTGGCGTCGATCGCGGAGCATCATGTCTGAGGCCGCCCGATCCATCTTGGCGGCGGTGTGGGCGGTCAGATGGCCGGTCGTTGCCCTGCTCGTGATGCTGGCGTGCAACTGGCTGTTCACGCCGCTGTTCTTCACGCTCGAGGTGCGCGACGGTCGGGTCGTCGGCGTGCTGGTGCACATCCTCAACCACGGGGCGAAGATCGGGATCGTGGCGCTGGGCATGACGCTGGTGATCGCCACGGGGGGCGTGGACCTCTCCGTGGGCGCGGTGGTGGCGATCGCGGGCGCGGTCGTCGCGACGCTGGTCAAGTACGCGGGGCTGCCCTGGCAGGCCGCCGCGGCGTGCGCGCTGGGGGTCGGGGTGCTCTGCGGGGCGTGGAACGGGCTGCTCGTGGTCGGGCTTCGCCTGCAGCCGATCGTGGCGACACTGATCCTGATGGTCGCGGGGCGGGGTGTCGCGCAGCTCATCACCGACGGGTCGATCATCACCTTCAACAACCAGGGGCTCGCGGCGGTGGGCAACGGTGCGTTCCTGGGCTTGCCGATACCCGTGTGGATCATGCTCGCGGTGCTGGTGGTCACGGCGCTCGCGACGCGGCGGACGGCGTTGGGGCTGTTCATCGAGTCGGTCGGGGACAATCAGGCCGCGGCCAGGCTGGCCGGGGTGCCCGATCGCCTGATCCGCATGGTGGCGTACTCGTTCTGCGGCCTGTGCGCCGGCGTGGCGGGGTTGATTGACTGCTCGTACATCAGGGCGGCCGACGCGAACAACGCCGGGCAACTGCTTGAGCTCGATGCGATCCTGGCGGTGGTGATCGGGGGGACCGCCCTGACGGGGGGGCGGTTCTTGCTGGTGGGGTCGATCGTCGGGGCCATGCTGATGCAGACGCTCACGACAACGCTGCTCGCGCAGGATGTGAGCGCCGATATCTCGCCGGCGCCCAAGGCGATCGCGGTGGTGCTGGTCTGCCTGCTGCAGTCGCCCCGGATCCGGCGGTGGTTCGGCGCCCGGCGCGGGAGGGGCTGGGCGTGAGGCTCCCCGTCAAACCCCGCGACCTGCCCCTGCTGGCGACGATCGCCGTGCTCGTCGCTGTGTACGGGTTCGGCGCGGTCACCTACCCGAACTTCGCCTCGTGGGCGGTGGCGCGGAACCTGCTGGTGGACAACGCGTTCCTCGGTGTGGCGGCGATCGGGGCGACCTTCGTGATCCTCTCGGGGGGGATCGACCTCTCGATCGGCTCGGTCATGGCCTTCACCAGCGTGCTCGTCGCGTCGCTGGTCGAGCACGCCGGGCTCCACCCGCTGGCCGCCATCGCGATCGGGCTGGCGGCGGGCGCGGGGTTCGGCACGCTGCAGGGCTGGCTGGTCGAGTACTTCGAGCTGCCGCCGTTCCTGGTGACGCTGGCGGGGATGTTCTTCGCCCGGGGCGCCGCGTTCGCGGTGCACCCCCAGTCGCTGGGGATCGATGCGCCCTTCGTCGCCACGACGCTCAACGAGACCCTCACACTCCACCTGCCTCTGGGGCCGCGGGGGACGAGCCTGCCTCTGGTGGTGTTTGTGTTTCTCGCCGCGCTCGTGGCCGCGTGGGGCGTGCTCCGCCACACCCGCTTCGGTCGGGCGGTCCACGCGGTCGGCGACGATGCCCACGCCGCGGCGCTCATGGGGCTGCCCGTCGGCCGGACGCGGGTGCTGGTCTACACCGTCGCCGGCCTCTGCTCGGCCCTGGCGGGGGTGGTGTTCGTGCTGTACCAGCAGTCCGGCGACCCGGCGGCGTGCAAGGGGCTCGAGCTCGACGCCATCGCCGCGGTGGTTATCGGAGGGACGCTGCTGACGGGGGGCGTCGGGACGGTCTGGGGCACGGCGGTGGGCGTGATGATCCTCGGGCTCATCCAGACCATCATCACCTTCCAGGGCGACCTGAGTTCCTGGTGGACCCGGATCGTCGTGGGGGCCCTGGTGCTCGGCTTCGTGGCGGCCCAGCGCGGGCTGGGGAGCCTCGGGGGCAGGCTGTCACGGGCCGAAAAATACCAGTAATAGAGAACGGCATGTGGATGTCCTGAACTGCCCGGCGGGCCTAGGCTTGAGGGACATTTCGAGGAGCCGCGATGGCCGCAACGAGCCGGGACGGACGCATCCGTCCCCGCCGGCGAGCCCCCCACGGGCCGCCGCTCCGAGGGCCACCCCGGACCGCCAACAGGAGGTTCACCGTGGAGGCGAGTTCGAAGACCACGCAGGCCGCCGCGACCGAGTTGCTCGGTCCCCTGGGGATCCGATTCGAGTCGATCGGCGGGCTGGGCGCTCACGCGGCGGGGCAGATCCTCGCGTCGGCGGCGGTGCTGCGGCTG
The DNA here is from genome assembly GCA_964372195.1 of uncultured Phycisphaeraceae bacterium. Taxonomy (GTDB): domain Bacteria; phylum Planctomycetota; class Phycisphaerae; order Phycisphaerales; family UBA1924; genus PNC22. The sequence continues at coordinate 20,073 of CAYJPX010000026.1, read as the reverse complement.
GGGCTGAACGGGGCGCACTTCTCGTCGTACGGGTCGGAGAAAAAGGGCTCGGCCGTGAAGTCGTATGTACGGCTCACGCCGCACGATGAGCCCATCCGGTCGAGTGCCCCGATCGACGCGCCCGACTGCATCGTCATCTTCCACACCGCCCTGCTGGGCAACCCGGTCACGGTGGCCGGGCTCAAGGCCGGCGGGACGCTGATCTACACGGGCCAGCCGGGCGAGACCCCCCCGCTGCTGGCCAGCGTGCCCAAGCGGGCCCGGGTGATCCGCGTCGACGCCCAGCGGATCGCCAACGAGGTGCGGTCACGCCCGAACGCGGTGCTGTTGGGGGCTCTGTCGGCGGCGTTGGGCGTGCTCGACGCGGAGGAAGTGCTCGCCGAGTTGACCGGCGTGTTCGAGAAGAAGCACCCCTCGGCGGTGCAACCGAACACACGGGCGTTCCGCCGGGGGATGACCGAGGGCGAGGTCCTGGCGGGCGTGGGTCGGGCCGAGGGCGACCTGCCGACCATGCGCCCGGGGCCGGTCTGGGGGTACGAGACGGCACCGCTGGGCGGGGTCATCCCGCGATCGGGCAACACGGTCTCCAACAACATGTCCACCTCTCGGACCGGCTTCATGCCGGTCTTCGGGGCTGAGAAGTGCATCCACTGCGGGCTGTGCGACCTGGTGTGCCCCGACTACTGCATCGTGTTCGAGTCGGAGGGCGATGCGCCGGTCCCCGAGAGCACCCGCATGCGGGGCATCGACTACCAGTACTGCAAGGCGTGCCAGCGGTGCGTCGAGACCTGCCCCACCGGCGCCCTGACCCGCGAGACGGAGCTGCCGGGCATGGCCGATCGCCTGCGCGTCCCGCTGTTCCCCGCCACCCAGAAGAAGGGAGCTGCCCGTGTCTAGCTCAGTTCAGACCACGCCCAACGGCGCCCTGGCCCAGATGACCTCCGGCCCGGTGCGGCAGAAAACCGACCTCAAGAGCGGCAACGAGGCCGCCGCGATGGCGGCCCGGGATATCGGCTTCCATGTCATGGGCTACTTCCCGATCACGCCGTCGACGGAAGTCGCCGAGAGCCTCTCCCAGATGCAGGCCGACGGGGAGCACGATATCTGCATGATCCCCGGCGACGGCGAGCACGGGGCCGCGGGCATCTGCTACGGGGCCTCGCTCGGCGGGGGTCGCGTGCTCAACGCGACCAGCTCGCAAGGGATCCTCTTCAGCCTCGAGCAGCTGCCGGTGCAGTCGGGCACGCGCTCGCCGATGGTGCTCGAGGTCGCGACGCGGACGGTCTCCGGCCCGCTGGACATCCGATGCGACCACTCGGATATCTACTTCGCGCTCAATGCCGGGTGGGTCATGCTCCTGGCCCGCGACCCGCAGGCGGTCTACGACATGAACTTCGCGGCGGTCAAGATCGGCGAGCACCCCGAGGTGCGGCTGCCGGTCATGGTGTGCTACGACGGGTTCTTCACCAGCCACCAGAAGCGGCGGCTCGAGGTGTTCGACGACCTGGAGCCGGTGAAGGCCTGGCTCGGCGAGTGCGACCCGCCCTACACCGCCCTGGACCCCACCAACCCGGTGACCTTCGGGCCCTACATGAACGACCCCGACCTGATCAACAACAAGGTGCAGTTGAGCCTGGCGATGGAGGCCGCACGCCGCGTGATCCCCGAGGTGCTCGCCGAGCTCGGCGAATTGACCGGGCGGCACTACCCCGTGATGGACGCCTACCGCATGGACGACGCCGTCGCGGCGGTCATCCTGATGAACTCGGCGGCCGAGACCGCCAAGGAGGTCGCGGACCGCTACCGCGAGCGAGGGCTCAAGGTTGGCGTGCTCTCCCCGAATATCCTCCGGCCCTTCCCCTCCGACGAGTTCCGCGAGGCGCTCCGCCATGTGCCGGCGGTCCTGATCGGCGATCGCGCCGACTCGCCCGGGGCCGACGGCGGGAACCTCTCGCTCGAGGTCCGCGCCGCCCTGCAGATCGACCCGGACAACAACACGCTCGTCGTCAGCCGCGTCTACGGCCTGGGCGGCAAGGACTTCGACGACGCGGACGCCGGGGCGTTCTTTGACGCGGCGCTCGAGGCCGCCAAGACCCGCAAGGTCGCCACGCCCTTCGCGTTCCACGGGGCCTATGCCGGCGACCCCGAGCAGAAGCCCCCGCTGGGCCTGCCGGTGATCGAGACCGCCGAGCTCAGCCGCGGGATGGTGCATGTCACGCTCAACGAGCAGACCCGCAAGCTCGAGGTCGAGCTCGAGCCCTTCTGGGCCATGACCGCCAAGCCCAACCGGATCGCCCCGGGGCACGGGGCCTGCCCGGGCTGCGGGATCTTCCCGATCATGCACCAGATGTTCCACGCCCTCGAGGGCGATGTGGTCGTGCTGTTCCAGACCGGGTGCGCCATGGTCGTGACCACCGGGTACCCCAAGACCGCCCACCGCATCACCTACATCCACAACCTCTTCCAGAACGGGGCGGCGACGCTCTCCGGCCTGGTCGAGATGTACCACGAGCTCATCCGCCGTGACGAGCTCAAGGACGCCCACGACATCACCTTCGTGATGGTCTCGGGCGACGGCGGCATGGACATCGGCATGGGCCCGGCGCTGGGGACCGCACACCGCAACCACCACATGATGGTCCTCGAGTACGACAACCAGGGGTACATGAACACCGGCGCTCAGGCCTCCTACGCCACGCCCCGCGGGCACCGCACCTCGACCAGCGAGGTCGGGACCGTGCTGCACGGCAAGCGGTTCCACCACAAGGACAGCGCCCAGATCTTCGCCGCCACACATATCCCCTATGTCTTCACCGCCGCCGAGGGCTACCCCGAGGACTTCATGCGCAAGGTCGCCAAGGCGCAGTGGTACTGCAAGCGCGAGGGCTTCGTGTACGGGAAGGTGCTCAGCTCCTGCCCGCTCAACTGGAAGACCAACGACGACGCCTCGCTGGACATCCTCCAGGCGGCGATCGACTCCTGCTTCTTCCCGCTCTACGAGGTCGAGCACGGGCACACGACCATCACCTACGACCCAGACGCCCTGGGTCGGCGCCGCCCGGCGAGCGATTGGCTGAAGGCGATGGGCAAGACCCGTCACCTGCTCAAGCCCGAGCACGCCGCCGAGCTGGCCATGCTCGAAGCCGAGTTCGACCGTCGCTGGCGCCGCCTGAAAGCCATGCACGCACACCCGGAGCTGTAACCATGCCGAGAGTCATCGAGAAACGCCAGATCACGCCGGTGACGCGGATGTACCGCGTGGACGCGCCGCTCATCGCGCGTGCGGCCCAGCCGGGGCAGTTTGTCATCGTGCGGGTGCGTGAGGGGGGCGAGCGGATCCCGCTGACCATCGCCGACTACGACCGCAAGGCCGGGACCGTGACCATCGTGGTGCAGGAGGTCGGCGCGACGACGCACCTGCTCGCCGGGATCGAGGAGGGCGAGGACATCCTCGACATGCTCGGGCCGTTGGGCGAGCCCGCCCATATCCCCGCCGGCGGGCACATCGTCGGCGTGGGCGGTGGGTACGGGGCAGCGGCGCTGACCTGCATCATGCGCGAGGCCACCAAACGCGGCGACAAGACCACGCTCATCATGGGCGCCCGAACCAAAGACCTGCTGATCCTCGAGGACGAACTCCGCCGGGCCTGCACCAATGTCGAGGTCTGCACCGACGACGGGTCCAAGGGCTTCAAGGGGTTCGTCACCCAGCGGCTCCAGCAGCTGATCAAGGGCGACGGCCCGGGCAGGCCCGACAAGGTCGTCGCCATCGGCCCCATGGGCATGATGCAGGCGGTCGCCGAGGTCACGAGGCCCTACGACATCCCCACCTATGTCTCCATGGACCCGGTGATGGTCGACGGCACGGGGATGTGCGGCGGGTGCCGGGTGACCGTCGGCGGCGAGCAGCGGTTCGCCTGCGTCGATGGGCCGATGTTCGACGGCCACCTCGTGGACTTCGAGGAAGCGGTCCGGCGTCGGAAGATGTATGTCCAACAAGAGCAGCTGGCCACGACCTGCCAGCGGGCTGCAGAGGGAGGCGTCTGATGCCTGTCAAGCGAGCCGACAAGACCGCGATGCCCGAGCGGGACGCCAAGAAACGCGCCCACGACTTCGAAGAGGTCAACGAGGGCTACTGCTTCGCCCACGCGATGTTCGAGGCCGAGCGGTGCCTGCGCTGCCAGGACCCGGTCTGCATCGAGGGGTGCCCCGTGCGGGTGCCGATCGATCAGTTCATCCACAGGGTGGCGGCCCGCGACCTCGCCGGGGCGGCGCAGATCCTCCGCGATGCCAACCCGCTCTCGGCCATCTGCGGCCGCGTGTGCCCGCAGGAGATGCAGTGCGAGAAGAACTGCCACATGGGCAACCGCTTCCGCCCCGTGGCGATCGGGCACCTCGAGCGGTTCGTGTCCGACTGGTCCCAGGCCCAGCCGGCGACGACCAACGGCGCAGTCAAAGCGCCGTGGCGCTCGGAGAAGGTCGCGGTCGTGGGCTCCGGGCCGTCGGGGTTGGTCTGCGCGGGAGAGCTCGCGCGGCTTGGGCACCCGGTGACCGTGTTCGAGGCGCTGCACGCGCCGGGCGGGGTGCTGCGCTACGGCATCCCCGAGTTCCGCCTGCCCAACACCGTCCTCGACACCGAGCTCGACGGGCTCCGACGCCAGGGGGTCGAGTTTGTCAACAATGTGATCATCGGCAAGACGCTCACGCTCGACCAGTTGTTCGACGAGATGGGCTTCGCGGCGGTCTTCGTCGGGACCGGGGCCGGGCTGCCCAAGTTCATGAACATCCCCGGCGAGGGGCTCAACGGTGTGTACTCGGCCAACGAGTTCCTCACCCGGATCAACCTCATGCAGGCCGCGGCCTTCCCGCACGCCGACACGCCGATGAAGGTCGGCAAGCGCGTCGCGGTCATCGGCTCCGGCAACACGGCGATGGACTGCGTGCGCTCGGCGCTGCGCATGGGCGCCGAGGAGGCGATGGTCGTCTACCGGCGGAGCGAGAAGGAGATGAGCGCCCGCGTCGAGGAGTATCACCACGCGATCCAGGAGGGGGTCAAGTTCCTCTGGCTCAACAACCCCGTCGAGGTCCTCGGCAACGAGGAGGGCTGGGTCACGGGCCTGAAGTGCGTGAAGATGGAGCTCGGCGAGCCGGACGCCTCGGGGCGGGCCAGGCCCATCCCGGTCAAGGGCTCCGAGTTTGTGCTGCCGGTCGACAATGTCGTGCTCTCGATCGGGACCACGCCCAACCCGCTCCTGACCAAGACCAACAAGGACATCAAGACGACAAGCTGGGGCGGCCTGGTGGTCGACCAGTCGACCGGCGAGACCTCCCGACGCCATGTCTACGCCGGCGGCGATGCCGTCACCGGCGCGGCGACGGTGATCCTGGCGGCCGGCGCCGGCAAGCGGGCCGCCCAGGCGATCCACCAGGACCTGGTGAAGCCGACACAACCCGTGTAGTATCTGCACGCGGCCACCGGCGGGGACCGCCCCGCGAGGATACCGCCCCGGAGCGCGAGCAATGCACAACCCGCCGGAGCAGCGGCAGCCCAAGTTCCCCCAGAGCGAGCCGCTCGGGGAGGAGTTCGATCTGGAGGCCTACCAGGTCGCCCCGACCTTTGAGGAGCTGCCCGCGTTGCCCGAGGACGCGACGCCGGAGGAGAAGGACCACTTCTGGTACACCCACATCTACCGTGGGGACCGCGTGCCCCAGCTCACGCTGCGGGCGGTGCTGATGGGGGCGGTGATCGGGATGGCGATGTCCATCTCGAACCTGTACACGACCATCAAGCTGGGCTGGTCGTTCGGCGTGGCGATCACGGCGTGCGTTATCTCGTATGTGGCGTGGAACGGCATCCGAGCGGCGAGCCGGCACCGGCTCAGCAACATGTCGATCCTCGAAAACAACTGCATGCAGTCGACGGCCTCGGCGGCGGGGTACTCGACGGGCGGGACGATCGGGACAGCCTTCGGGGCCTTGCTGCTGATCCAGGGCGAGCACTTCGCGTGGTACTGGGTGGCGCCATTCGTGCTGCTGACCGCGGCGCTGGGCGTCTTCATCGCCGTGCCGATGAAGCGGCAGATGATCAACCACGAGCAACTGAAGTTCCCGTCGGGCATCGCGGCGGCGACAACGCTGCGGTCGCTCTATTCCCAAGGGAAAGAGGCGGCACAGAAGGCCAACATCCTCATCGCCTCGCTGTTCTTCGGGATGGTGGTGGCCTTGTACCGAACCTACCCCAGCGTGCTGGAAGCGCTCGAACGAGCCCACAAGATCACGCCCGACACCGTGAGACGGTTCTCGGGTTGGCCGCGAAGACTCCCCGAGTTTCTGGACTGGCCGAGCCACTGGCTGAGCAGCAAATTCCAGAATGTCACGGTGGCGACTTGGGGCTTCGAGCCAAGCATGCTGTTGGTTGCGGCCGGCATGATCGTGGGTCTGCGGGTCTCGCTGTCGATGCTGTTTGGCTCGGCCCTCCTCTATTTCGTCTTCGCGCCGATGATCTACGGGATGGACCTGCACGCCCTGGCCGCCCACCCGGAGTATGTGGACGCGATTCGCAACGCGAACGATGCGTACGGCATCAACAGCCAGTATGTGACCGGGATCAAGGAACTCGGCCAGTACATCCACGGCGGGGGCAACGCCGCGGCCCTTGCCCATCCAGAGAACGGCTTCGCGTTCAAACCCGTCAACTGGGCGCTCTGGGGTGGGACCTCAATCATGGTGTTCTCGAGCCTCACCGCCGTGGCCATGGGATGGCGGACGCTCGTCCGGGCGTTTAGGGGCGGGGGAGCGGCCGCATCGGGCGCATCGGACGCGGACTTGGCCGAGATGCGGAAGCTCGAGGTGCCTACCTCCTGGTTTATCGCGGGCATGATCCCGATCACCATCGGCCTGGTCGTACTCATGTACCTCGCGTTTGACATGGCCTGGTGGCTTGGGCTCGTTTCCGTGGTGATGACCTACCCGATCGCGCTGGTGTGTTGCCGGGCGACTGGCGAGACCGACACCACACCCATCGGGGCGATGGGCAAGGTGACGCAGCTCGTGTATGCCGTGCTCGCCAAAGGCAACATCGTGGTGAATCTGATGTCGGCCGGGGCGACAGCGTCCGCTGGGGGTGCGTCGGCGGACCTGCTCACCGACCTCAAGAGTGGGTATTTGCTCGGCGCGAATCCGCGGAAGCAGTTCCTGGCACAGTTCTTCGGCATTTTCTTTGGGACGCTGATCATCGTGCCTGCGTGGTACCTGATGGTGCCGGACGCAGCGACCCTTGAGACCTTTAATCCACCCGCGGCGAAGATGTGGGAGGCCGTCGCCCGAGCGCTCACCCAGGGGCTCCACTCAATCCCGTATTCAGCCCAGATGGCGATCGTGATCGGCGGGCTGTTGGGGATCGCATTGCCGCTGATCCAGGGAGCGCTCCCCGCGAAGGCCCGACCCTACATGCCCTCGGCGATGGGGCTCGGACTCGCGTGGGTCGTGCCTTGGAATAACGCGCTCGGGTTCGCGCTGGGCGCGGTCATTGCGTGGCTCTGGACGCTGATGCACAAGCGGTCGGCCGACAAGTTCACCATCCCGGTAGCCTCAGGCATCGTCGCCGGCGAATCGCTGATGGCGGCCCTCATGGCAATCTCGGCGACGGTGATCGGGCTGCTGTTCGCCTCCGGGCAGGCGGGCTGAGCCCGAGCCCGTATCATGGCCCGAGGGAAGCCCGAGCCATGCCCACCGAGCGACGAACCAAGCAGCAGGAAGCGATCGAGCGGACGATCAACGCGTCGAAGCGGCCCCTGAGCCCGGGGGAGGTGCTCGCCCGGGCCCGCCGGGCGAGCGACTCGCTGAGCCTGGCGACCGTCTACCGGACGCTCAAGCGGCTGGAGGCTGCCGGGTCGATCGCCCGGGTCGAGATCGCGGGGCAGCCGGCGCGGTTCGAATCACACCGGGCCGCGAGCCTGCACCATCACCACTTCGTGTGCCGCGGGTGCGACCGGGTGTTCGATATCCCCGGGTGTGCGCACGGGGTCGAGGGTCTCGCGCCGCGGGGGTTCACGGTCGAGTCGCACGAGATCGTGCTGTTCGGCGTGTGCGACAAGTGCGCGGGGTAGGCCCGCGGTGGGCAGCCGGGTGCCAGGGCTCACGGCGGTGCGCGGCCCGCCGTGGGGTCAGCGTCCGGGCACCCTGGTCATGTTGCCCATGCGGTCGCGGGTGAGTGAGTTGTCGATCTGGACGCGCGCCCAGCCGGGGATGCCCTCGACCGAGCCATTGGCAAAGTCGACGATCAGGTACTCGATTGTGCCGTTGTCCCACACGCGGTACAGCCGATCGCCGCCCGCGGTGTAGTGCGTGATCCCCGCCTGGGAGGGCTCGGGCTGGGCGGGCGCGTGGCCCAGGCCGGCGAGGAGGGCGAGCGCCACGCCGAGGCCGGCGATGGCCCACCGCTGACGCCGGATGGTGCGGGAGAGCGCGGTCGGGTTGGTTGTCATGGGTGTGCTCCTGGGGGGTGAAGGCAAACGGCGTCATGGCCCGTGGATGCCGAAAGCCCAGGCTCGCGCCGGGGCCTCTTGTGGCCGGGGGGAACTCGTGCTATGGTACTGATGGGCAATCCCGCGGTTGCGGTGGCCTACACGAGGAGGACAACATGAGAGGGGCATGGCTGGCGGCCGGCGTTCTCGGGGCGGCGTGCGCGGCGGGTGCGCTGGGGCAGGCGGTGACCATCAACACCGTGACCTATTACTGGGATGTCAACGACTCGGGCTCGAACACCGCCGCGATCGGGCTCGGTGAGACAGTAAACCTCAAGATGTACGCGGGTTGGGACCCGGTGGGCGGCCCCCTCGGCTTCGCGGGCACGATCTACGAGATCCTCGGGCTGTCGAACTGGGACACCGGCGAGGTCACCCTGTTCGACAACACGCTCGACATGCTCTCCGACGACGGCGACCTTCGGCCCAACAACGACATCCTCGACATCCAGGCGTTCCAACTCCCGCCGTACTTCAACCAGTACTTCCGCGAGAACAACCCGATCCTGCTCTACGAGATCCACTGGACACCCGACGACTTCACCGCGCGCACGGTGCGGCTGACCGATGCCAACCACCTGTACAACTCGTTCTACACGGATGTCTTCGGCGGCAGTTCGGAGTTTCAGGCCGCGCCCAGCGAGGGCGCGACGATTTTCATCATCCCCGCGCCGGCGGGCGCCCTCGGGATCGCAATCGGGTGTCTGTGCCAGCGTCGGCGGCGGTAATACGGAGGTGTGGAATGAACAGGGTATTGCAGGCCGTGGCGGTCATGGGCCTGGCCGGCTGGGCCCCGGCCCAGGAGTTGATGCACTACTCGTGGGATCTCAACAACACCGGCTCGGACACGATCTCCATCGGGCCGGGCGAGTCGGTGACGCTGGAGCTCTGGGCCACCTGGGAGCCGTACGAATACATCTTCGCCGGGAGCTACTACGACATCCTCGGCGTCGGGAACTGGGAAACCGGGACCGTGAGCAACCGATTCAACCGGATCGACGATCTCTCCACGGGCCCGGGCGAGCTCCAGCCCAGCAACGACATCCTGGGTGTCGAGTCGTTCGCGCTCCCCCCGTTCTACGGCGACCACCGGGGGCGCCACCCCCCGGCCCTCCTCTACACCTTGGATTGGACACCAGACGACTACCGCCCACGGACGGTGCGCATCGCGGAGAGCACCACGCTCGGCAACTGGGTGTACACCGACGACTTCGGCGGCTCGCTTCAGTACGGCGTCGCCCCCAGCGAGGGCGCGACGATCTTCATCATCCCCGCCCCGGCGGGCGCCCTCGGGATCGCGATCGGGTGTCTGTGCCAGCGTCGGCGGAGGTAAAGCGGAGGTGTGGAATGAACAGGCTATTGCAGGCCGTGGCGGTCACGGGCCTGGCCGGCTGGGCCTCGGCCCAGGAGCTGATGTACTACTCGTGGGATCTCAACAACACCGGCTCGGACACGATCTCCATCGGGCCGGGCGAGTCGGTGACGCTGGAGCTCTGGGCCACCTGGGAGCCCTACGAGTACACCTTCGCCGGGAGTCTGTACGACATCCTCGGCGTCGAGAACTGGGACACCGGGACCATCAGCAATCGAATCAACCAGATCGACGAGCTCGCCACGGGCCCTGGAGACCTGCAGCCCAACAACGACATCCTGGGGATCGAGTCGTTCGTCTTGCCCTCGTTCTTCGGCAGCCCGGTCTACCACTCGCCCGCACTGCTCTACACGCTGACCTGGACGCCCGACGACCCCGAGCGGCGGACCGTGCGCGTCACAGAGGCGGTGACGGGGGGCAACTGGGTGTATACCGACCACTTCGGCGGCTCGCTCGTGTACGGGGTCGCTCCGAGCGATGGCGCGACAATCCACATCATCCCCGCCCCGGGCTGCGTCCTCACCCTCGGCCTCGGCGGCCTGATCCTCGCGCCGCGGCGCTACCGCCGGATGGCGTAGAACTTCTCGACCACCTCGCGCTCCTCGGCGTCGCACCCGGCCAGTGCCCCCCGCGCCGCGTCCGCCTGCTCCGCCGCCTCGTCGGCATACTCGGCGAGCCCGAACGCGGCCGCGGCGCACGCGTGGGCACACGCCCGGTCGAACGCGGTCTGGGCATCGCCGGTGTGCTGGTCGGCCCCGGACTCGGGTCGCCCCCCGCTCTCGCCCAAGCTCTCGCTCAGGGTTTCGCTCAGGGCGAGTGCCGCGGTCGCCCAGCGGATCGCCTCCTCGGTCCGCCCCGCCGCCGTATAGGCCGTCGCGAGCAAGCTCAGGCCGCGGAGCCGGTGCACCGGCGTCCCGACCGCCGCCCAGTGCAGCACCGCCGCGTGGGCGGCGTGCAGCAACCGCTCGGTCTCGTCCGCGGTCCGGGTCGGCAGCTCGAGCAGGGCCCAGGCGTCGTTGTTGCACTCGACACCGAACCAGCGGTGGGCCTTGGCGAGGTCGAAGGGGGCGTCGGGCATGGGCGGTTCTCCGGGGGCGATCGCCCCGAGGGTAGCCGGCGGGTTGTGGGCTGGGGGTGGGCGGGGGTTGGCGGGGCGTGGGCGGGGCGTGGGCGGGCGGGGACGCCGCGACTATCCTCACCGGCACCGCGGGCCGCTGGGGCCTGGCGGGGCGAGTTGAAGGTCGCCTGAGAGACCGCTCGGGTTGGAGGCCGTGTTTGGAAAGCCCGGATCAGCACAACTGGCACGACGCCGCCTCGGTCGGCGAGGGGGATGTCTTCGACCTCGCGGCCGAGATCGCCCGGCGCCTGATCGCCCGCGATGGCGAGATCGCGCCCCTGCCCGACGCCCGCCGGGTCGAGAGCGAGCTCGACCTCGCGCCGCCGCGCCGGGGCCAGCCGATGGAGGCCGTCGCCGAGCGACTCTGGCGCGTGCTCGAGTACACGCCCAACACCGCCGGCAAGCGGTACTTCAACCAGCTCTTCGCCGGGCGGGACGAGGGGGCGCTGCTCGGCGAGATCGTCGCCGCCGTGGCGAACAACTCGATGTACACCTTCAAGGCCGCGGGCGCCCAGGTGCTCGCCGAGCGGGCGCTGCTCCGCCACATGGGGGCGAAGGTCGGCTGGAGCGACTGCGAGGGGGCGTTCACGCCCGGCGGGTCGATGTCGAACTTCGCCGCGATGCTGGTCGCGCGCAATGTGGCGATCGAGGGCGTGCGCGAGCGGGGCTTCGACGGGCGGCCGCTGGCGGTCTACACCTCCGCAGAGTCGCACTACTCGATCCGCAAGAACGCAGGCATGCTCGGCCTGGGGCGCGACAGCGTGCGGGCCATCGCCACCGACACCGAGGGCCGGATGCGCCCGGATGCCCTGCGTGACGCGATCGACACCGACCTGGCCGCGGGCATCACGCCCGTGATGATCATCGCGACCGCGGGCACCACCGTGCAGGGGGCGTTCGATCCCATCCGCGACATCGCCGGCGTGGCGGGCGAGCGTGGCGTCTGGCTGCATGTCGACGGGGCGTTCGGCGGGTCGCTCCTGCTCAGCGCCAAGCACCGGGCCGCCCTCGACGGCTGCGAGCTTGCCGACTCCTTCACCTGGGACGCCCACAAGATGATGGGCGTGCCGCTCACCTGCTCGGTGGCGCTCTTCCGCGACGCCGGGCGGCTCCAGCGCAGCCTCGACGAGTCGGCGTCCTACCTCTTCCAGCGAGATGAGGACGACTACAACCCCGGCGTCCGGTCGCTGCAGTGCGGGCGCCGGAACGATGCGCTCAAGCTCTGGGTCGCCTGGCAACGCCTGGGCGACGAGGGCTACGAGCGCCGCGTCGAACGGCAGTTCGCCCTCGCAGCCCACGCGGTCGCCGTCATCGAGGCCGACCCGCAGCTCACCCTCACCAAACGCCCGCAGTCGATCAATGTCTGCTTCGAGATCGCCGGGGTCGATGCCCGCGAGGTGTGCGACCTGCTCGACCGCGAGGGGCGCATCAAGGTCAGCCATGGCACCGTGGACGGTCGCGCGACCGTCCGCCTGGTCTGCGCCAACCCCGACCTCACCGAGGCCGATATCGACGAGTTCTTCGTCGAGATCAGGCGTGCGGCAGCGGTCCTCCGCGGGTTCTGAGCATCCCCGGGGGCCACCCGCCGGTACATTGACATCATGCAACTCTCCCGGCTGGCGCTGATGGTCGTCGCGGCGTGCCCGATGCACGCGGCTGTCTCCCTCGCACAGGACACCACGCCCGCGCGGCCCCTGGCCGACCGGGTCGGGGAGGTCCTCGATCGCCACGCCGACGCCGCCCCCGGGGTCTCGGTGGCCATCGTCGACCCGGCTGGCGAGGTGCACACCTTCACCCGGGGCCTGGCCCGCAAGGAGCCGGCGGCCGCGATGACCCCCGAGGCCCGCATGTTCAGCGGCAGCATCGGCAAGAGCTACTGCGCCGCGGTGCTCCTCCAGCTCGTCGACGAGGGCGTGATCGATCTCGACGCCAAGCTCTCGGCCACCCTCGGGGAGGCCGCGTGGTTCGACCGCCTGCCCAACGCCGATGCCCTGACCCCCCGGCTGCTCGCCCGGCACCAGAGCGGCATCCCCGAGCATGTGTGGATGCCCGAGTTCAGCGCCGCCCTCAAGGCCGAGCCGATGAAGCACTGGGAGCCAGGCGAGCTGGTCGCGTTTGTCCTCGACGCCGAGCCGCTCTTCCCGGCCGGGGAGGGGTGGTCGTACGCGGACACCAACTACATCCTGCTGGGCATGGTGATCGAGGCCGCGACGGGGCGGCGGTACGAGGAATTGCTCCAGGAGCGGGTACTCACGCCGCTGGGCCTCGCCGACACGATCCCCTCGTCGCAGCCGGAGCTGCCCGGCCTGGTGAGCGGCTACACCGCCCTGGGAGAGATGTTCGGGCTGCCCGAGGAGGTCGCCGCCGAAGGCGTCTATGCCGCCAACCCGCAGTTTGAGTGGACCGGGGGAGGGCTCGTCTCGACCACCTCCGACCTCGCCCGCTTCATGCACGAGTTCTGTGCCGGGTCCATCGTGCCCGACACCCAGGCGCAGGCCATGCGCGATGCCGTCGACGCGAGGCTCTGGCCCGGGTCATCCTACGGCATCGGGCTGATAGTCCGGCCCACGCCCAGCGGCGAGCTGCTGGGGCACACGGGGATCTTCCCCGGGTACCTCTCCGGTGCGTGGCACATGCCCGGCGTGGGGGCGACCTTCGCGGTCCAGCTCAACGCCGACAGCCCCGGGGCGAACCGCGCGCTCGAGATGCTCACCACCGAGCTGGCCGCCTGCCTCGCCGGGCCCGCCGACTAGGTCCGAGTGGGAGTTCTCACCGATGCCGATCGCGTCCCGTTTGCTGCCCGGTCGGGGAGACACGCGCGCCGTGGCGGCTCGGCCTGTCCAATTCCAGGGAGAACACGCACTTTGCAGCAAACATCCAAAAGCGCGTGAACGAACCGCCCCGGTGGGAGGATAATAGAGAGGATCCAACGGTCCACTTTGTCCACATGGAGGTGGGGAATGGCACGGCAAGCAGCCAGTGCGGTGCAGACACCGGCCCGTCGCAGCGGCCGGAACTCGGTGCAGGTCGCGAACCCGGCCAGAGCGCGGAGCAATTCGAGGCGCGGCGGCATCCTGCTCGAACCGCTGCCGGCCATGCTCCCGACGACCGAGACCGAGCTCAAACTCACGCAGGCCCCCGAGCCTACGGAAGACGAAATCCGCGTTCGGGCCTACCAGATCTACCTCAACCGGGGGCGCCAGCCCGGGCACGAGGTCGACGACTGGGTGCAGGCCGAGCGGGAACTTCGGCCTCGAAAGTCCGCCTAGCGAGGGCCTCGAATCAACCCGCTTCCCGAACCCTCGCCCGCTCGGTAGACTGTCGCTGTGTCGGCAGTTGAAGGGAGCGGACGAGTGGTCGAGCAACAACCCCCGAGCAGCGCCCGGAGCTTCCTGATCTTCCTCGCCAGCCTGGTGGTGCTGGTCGGGGTCGGTGTGGTTTTGGGGGCCGTCCTCTTCGCCCCGACGCCCAAGAAGCAGTACGACCGCTCGACGCCCGACCAGGTGCTCGAGGCCGCGCGGGACATGGTCATCAACAGCGATGCCGAACGCCTGACCGAGCTGGTCTACGCCGACAGCCCGGAGATGCAAGAGGTCTACGCCGGCCACGGGGGCGGGCGTTGGCCCCCGCAGGGCCAGGGGGGGGGCCTGAACCCCCCCCTACCCCAAAAG
>CAYJPX010000026.1:0-5378 GCA_964372195.1 uncultured Phycisphaeraceae bacterium | reverse complement strand
GTGCTTGGCCACCTCCAGGACCTGGCGGTCGCGATCAACGACCGCTTCCCCGAAGAGGTCGCCGAGGCCAAGGCCCGCGCCGAGGCCGACGCCAAGGCCGGCCGGGGGCTGTCGCTCCTCCAGCAGTTCAACCCGGCGCAGCGGCCGCGTGGCGGCCCGCGCTCCGGCCCCGACCAGCAGCAGTGGAACGACCTCCTGCAGGCGATCGCCACCGACCCCTACGCCTGGCTGACCGACGCCGAGGGGCGACTGAGCTATGTCGAGATCGACGACGAGCGGGTGGCGGTGCTTTGGGACGAGAAGCCCGTGCTCCCGCCGCTCGGGCTGGTGATACAGCAGTTCCAGGGTCAGTGGTCGGTCGTGCTGCCGCTCAACTCGATCCCCATGTCGTCGCGGTTCCTGCCGCAGACGCCCGAGGAGTACGCGATCTGGGGCTCGATACTCCAGGCGGTGGACAATGTGGTGATCGACCTCGAGGCCGATGTGCGCGAGGGCCGTCTGACATCGCTGGACGCCCTGGCCCGCACGACAGGCGAGAAGGCCGCGCCGGTGATGATCGGGTGCATGATCGCGTACAACAAGGCCCTGCAGGAACGCCGCCGCCGGGAGCGGGAGGCGAGGGACGCGGCGAAGGCCCCGGCGGGTGGGTAGGGGACGATGGTCTGACCGCCGTCCGTGGCGGTCGCGCATTCGGAACTCGGCCCCGCGTGTGTCTCTACGAGCCCTGTGCGCGAGCACAGGACGGAGTTCTGCAACGCTCCCCGGCGGATCGTCTTCCCGAGCTTGCGCTCGGGGCTCGTAAAGACGCAGGGCCTTCCGGCCTCGCAGTCCGGGCTCCTCGCCACTCGCAGGGCTTGGCAACGCCCGGGCAGGCGCTGCTGTGCTCGCGTCTCGCGGGGCTGACGAGACCTACCAACTCCCCACGATCACAACTCCGGCGCGAACCCCCGCCGCATCGTGTTCTCGCAGCACGCCCGCGGGTCGGTGAAGTGCAGCAGGTAGTCCGCCCCGCCCGCCTTGGTGCCCACGCCCGACATCCCCGCCCCGCCGAAGGGCTGGCGGGCGACCAGCGCCCCCGTGCAGCCCCGGTTGATGTACAGGTTCCCGACGCGGAAGTCTCGCTTGGCCTTCTCGATGTGCGCCGGCTTGCGGCTGTACACGCCGCCGGTCAGCTTGAACTCGCTGGCGTTGGCGATGTCGAGCGCCTCGTCGAAGGTCCTGGCGTGGAGGATCGACAGCACGGGGCCGAAGATCTCTTCTTTGCCGATGGCGTGGTCCATCGTCACGCCGCTGAAGATGTGCGGCGGCACGAAGTCGCGGCGGGTCTTCTCTTCCAGGCCCGCGGGCGCCTCCATCGCCAGCTCGAGCCGGCACTCGGCCTTGCCCTTCTCGATGTAGTCCAGGATGTTGCGCTTCGCCGAGGCGTCGATCACCGGGCCGAAGTCCGAGCCGGGCTTCTGGGGGTCGTCGATGACGAGGGCCTTGGTGGCCTCGACCAGGCGGGTGATGAAGAGCCGGGTCGCGTCGCCGTCGGGGCCCTCGGGGTCGACGACGATGCAGCGCGAGCAGGCCGAGCACTTCTGGCCCTGGAAGCCGAACGCCGAGGCGCGGACGCCGAGGACCGCCTCGTCGAGATCGGCCGAGGTGTCGATGATGACGGCGTTCTTGCCGCCCATCTCGGAGATGATCTTCTTGACATTGGGCTGGCCCGGCTGGGTGCGGCCCGCCCCCTCGATGATGTCGAGCCCGACCTCCTTCGAGCCGGTGAAGGCGATCATGCTGACCCGCGGATCGCGCACCAGCACCGACCCGACGGTCGAGCCCGGGGCGTGGCAGAAGTGCAGCACATCTCGTGGGAAACCGGCCTGCCAGAGGATCTCGGTGATCGTGCGGGCGATGCCGACGGTCTGGCGGCTGGGCTTGACGATGGCGCAGTTGCCGGTGACCAGCGCCGCGACGGTCATGCCGCAGAAAATCGCCGCGGGGAAGTTCCACGGGCTGATGATGACCGCGACGCCCTTGGGCTGGTACCAGACCTCGTCGAGCTCGCCGATGAACTTGCCGAGCCGCTGCCGCTCGAACATCGGCATCGCCATGCGCGCGTAGTACTCGCAGAAGTCGATCGCCTCGCAGCTGTCCCCGTCGGCCTCGCGCCAGGTCTTGCCGGCCTCCTTGATCATGATCGCCGAGAGCTCATCGCGCCGGGCCCGCATGGCGGCCGCCGCCCGCATCAGGGCCGCCGACCGATCGATCTGCGGCGTATCGCGCCAGCCCGGGAACGCGGCCCAGGCCTGGTCGAGCATGGCCTTGGCCTGGTCGGCGGTGAGCAGGTCCTCGCCCTTCGGCGCGGGGACCCGGGCGATCGCTTCGGCGTACGCCCTGCGGACATCGGCCTGCGAGAAGTCCCGCATCGGCTCGTTGGTGAAGGGCTTGCCGTTGCCGATCTTGGGGTGGGCCGCGGAGAGCCGGTGCCGCTCGGCGGCGCTGAGCTGGAGGTCCTTCTTCTCGTCGGCCCCCGGCTTGCGGGCCGGCGCCGCGAGCAGCACCGACGGGTCGGCGTTGTCGAGGAACCCGGCCTTGAGCCAGCTCTCGTTGCTGGTGTTCTCGAGCAAGCGTCGGACGAGGTACGCCATGCCCGGGATCATCTCGCCGACGGGCACATACTCCCGCACCCGCATGCCCATCTCGGCGCCGGCGTGCTTGAGCTGGTCGGCCATGCCGTGGAGCATCTGGAGTTCCAACGCCTCCCGCGGCAGCCCGCGCTCCTCCATCGCCGCCATCGCATGGCCGATCGACCGCACATTGTGCGAGCCCAACGCCAGCTTCACCCCGCCGAAACCGGGGGCGAGCTTGGTCGGGCCCGGCCCGGCCTTGCCGTTGACCGCCTCGGCGCGGGGGCAGGCGTCGAGGAAGACATCGGTCATGTCCTCGAAGCACTTGTCGCTCAGCCACTTTTCGTTCCACACCGGGCAGGGCCAGCCCATCTCCTCGGCGTGGATCGTCTCGTAGTCCCAGTACGCGCCCTTGACCAGCCGCACGGTCACGATGCGCCCGGTGCGCTTCGCCCACTCACTGATCCGCCTCGCGTCCGCGACGCCGCTCTTGAGGTACGCCTGCATCGCCAGCCCGGCGTGGAAGTCCACCCGCTCG
Organism: uncultured Phycisphaeraceae bacterium; assembly: GCA_964372195.1. GTDB lineage: Bacteria > Planctomycetota > Phycisphaerae > Phycisphaerales > UBA1924 > PNC22. The sequence continues at coordinate 2,228 of CAYJPX010000026.1, read as the reverse complement.
CAGCAGCGCATGAAGAGCTCGAGCGTGAGGTCCTTGCGGCTGAACTGCTCCATATCGAAGTTGATTAGCACACCCTTGGCCCGGGCCGCCTCGAGGATCGGCACGATCCGGCTCATGAGGTCGCGGATCGCGCCGTCGGTGTCCACAGGGTCGCACCTGGCCGAGAGCGAGCTGATCTTGATCGACACATTGGTCCGCGGGATCCCGCCCAGATGGTCGCTCTCGATCCGCGGGTCGGCCCTCCAGGTCGCCACCTCGTCGGGCAGGTTGTTGATCAGGTCGAGGTACTTGTCCCGGTACGCGTCGGCCTCGGCGTCAGACAAGCACGCCTCACCCAGCAGGTCCACGCTGAACGCGATCCCCTCCTTCCACAGCTCGCGCAACCCGGGCAGGGCGCTGGCCGCGTCGGTGCCCGCGATGAACTTGCCCGCCATCCCCTTGATCTGCCCCGAGATCGTCGACGCCATCAGCCCCTTGGCCATCCCGCCGGCCTTGAGCCCCAGGTCCATCCCGGGCGGGGCCTTCACCCCCGGCTGCGTGAGATAGTCGACGAGGTGCTCGTGGATCGCCTCGGGAGTCCGGAACATGGGAAAGGCATCCACGAACCGGAACAACTGCACCTTGAAGTCCTGGTCCTTCATCGACCAGTCCATCAGCTTGTCGGAATAGAAGCGGGCGCTGAAGAGCCCGGCCTTGTGCGCCCGAGCCTTCTCCAGCATCTCCCGACCGATCGTCTGCGTCCGGGCCTCGAGCCCACCGCCCGAGGCGGCGGGGGCGACCGCGATCGGCGCCTTGGCTTTGCGGGTAAAGATCGCCATGTCTTGGTCCTTGCTGGGGCGTGAGCCCGGGTCTGGTGCGTTGGCCCGCCGTGGGGGCCTCTGGGCCGGGCGGCACGGGTCCGAACTATAGGTTTCGACCCACCTCCGGGGCGTAAGAGACCCCCGCGCCTCCGGGGCTCTACCCTCTCATCCTGTGCGCCCCCCACGCTGCGTCATCACGGTCGGCAACTTTGACGGCGTCCATGTCGGACACGCCGCCCTCATCGCCCGCGCCCGCGACCTGGCGACCGCCCACAACGCCCCCGGCGGCGTGGTCGTGCTGGCCTTCGACCCCCACCCCCGCACCAGGCTCCGCCCCGACTCGGCCCCCCCACCCCTCACGACCTTCGACCAGCGGGCGGGCCTGCTCCGCGCCGTGGGCGCGGGCAGCGTCCACCGGCTCGAACCGACCGATGACCTGCTCGGCCTTTCCCCGGCCGCGTTCATCGAGTGGGCGATCAAGACCTTCGAGCCCTGCGCGTTCGTCGAGGGCCCGGACTTCCGCTTCGGCAAGGGCCGGGCCGGCGACCTCGATACCCTCCGCCAACTCGGTGACGCCCGCGGCTTCGAGGTGGTCACCGTGCCGGCGCTGGCGACCGCGCTCTCCGACCACACCGTCGTCACCGCGTCGAGCAGCATCGCCCGGTGGCTCATCGAGCGGGGCCGCGCCCGCGACGCCTGGAATGTCCTCGGCCGCCCGCACCGCCTCGGCGGCACGGTCGTCCGGGGCGACCGACGCGGGCGGGGCCTCGGCTTCCCCACCGCCAACCTCGACACGCCCAACCTCCTCCCCGCCGACGGCGTGTACGCCGCCCTGGCCCACACCCCCGACGGCCGGCGCCAGCCCGCCGCCCTGTCGGTGGGCACCAAGCCCCAGTTCCAGAACCCAGCCGGCCCCCACGCCCGCACCGCCGAGGCGTTCCTCCTCGACGCCGCCGCCGAACCAGGGCAGGCCAACATCCCCGGCCTGCCCGAGTACGGCTGGCCGCTGGAGCTCGACATCCTCGGCTGGCTCCGCGACCAGATGCGCTTCGACTCGGTCGAACGCCTGCTCGCGCAGATGGGCCGCGACTGCTCGCGAGCCAGAGAGATCGCCGAGGCGGCCACCACGCCGCCCCTCACCACCGACCAGCCCACCACCACCCAGCCCACCACCACGAGCCGGACCACCTGATGCCCGAAACCTACACCGCCAACACCACCATCCCCGACGCAGCCGCCTGGCTCGCCAACGCCCGGTCGGTGGTCGTCACCACCCACCTCAAGCCCGACGGCGACGCGATCGGCTCGAGCCTCGCCCTCGCCCGAGCCCTGCAAGCCCGCGCCCCCGGGCGGGGGGGGGGGGGGGGGGGGGCGGGGGGGGGGCGGGGGGGGCGGGGGGGGGGGGGGGGGGGGGGGGGGGGGGGGGGG
>CAYJPX010000025.1:0-39019 GCA_964372195.1 uncultured Phycisphaeraceae bacterium | reverse complement strand
GGGGCCGGTGGTGGCGCGGAGCGTCCACGCGGCGCCGTCCCACACCCAGGTCTCGGCATCTTCGGAGCCGTCGTACCCACCGAAGAGGACGACCTCGCCCCGCGTCGCGTCGTAGGCCATCGCGTGGGCGTCCCTCGGTGAGGGACCGCTGGTGGCGCGGAGCGCCCACGCGGCTCCGTCCCACACCCAGGTCTCGCCGTCACTGGAGCCGTCGTACCCCCCGAACAGGACCACTTCACTTCGCGCCGCGTCGTAGGCCATCGCGTGGCGGAACCTCGGCGATGGGCCGGTGGTGGCGCGGCGCGTCCACACGGCTCCGTCCCACACCCAGGTCTCGCTGTCTCTGGAGCCGTCCCACCCCCCGAACAGGACGACCTCCGCCCGCGCCGCGTCATAGGCCATCGCGTGGCCGTATCTCGGCGAGGGGCCTGTGGTGGCCCGGAGCGTCCACTCGGTGCCGTCCCACACCCAGGTCTCGCTGTCGAAGGAACCGTCGTCTCCTCCGAAGAGGACGACCTCGCCCCGTGCCGCGTCGCAGGCCATCGCGTGGCCGGACCTCGGCGAGGGGCCGGTGGTGGAGCGGCGCGTCCACGCGGCGCCGTCCCACACCCAGGTCTCGCCGTCGAAGGCGCCGTCGTCCCCTCCGAAGAGGACGACCTCGCGCTGCGCTGAGTCGTAGGCCATCGCGTGGCCGAACCTCGGTGAGGGGCTGGTGACCTCCTCCCACACGGGCTGCGCGCCGCTGGCGGCCGCGGCGAAACCGAGTGCCATCAGGCCCAGCCACGCCATCCGTGCCCGCTCGCCGGCCACTGTCGCACACGCCCGCAGCGCACTTCCCAGTGTCGACCACACGCCCCGCCAAGCCCTGTTCAGCAGCATCTCGCGTCTCCCCATCCCCGGGTTCAGAGTGGCCGTGCCCTATCCCGGTGGGGCACCGCATCGAAACCAGCCTATCGGCAGAAGCGGCGAACACAAGCGAGGGGCGTGCTTCACTCGCAAAAACTTACGGGTTCCCACTCTCCGAACAGACTTCCGCTTCTCGGACCGGTCCCCCAACCCCCAAACTCTGCGGATGGCCGGCTCTACCCGCCGAGGGTGGCATGGGCAAGGCTGCTCTGGGCCTTGCCCGTGCGGGACCCGCACCCACCCCATAGCACGGGCAAGCCGCCGAGCCGGCTTGTCCATGCCACCCACGCTCCATATCCCCCCCTGTCTCGCTGTCTCGCAGTCTCGCTGCCTCGCTGCCTCACGGCCTTGCTTCGAGACGCACCTCCCCCTGGCTCGCGCTTCGCTTGGGTCTGCCCCTCCGCGGGGCGGAGTGGGAGCGCCGAGCCCCCGCTGTGCACGGAGCGAGTCCGCGCAGCGCGGGTCTCGTCCCTCCCGCCACTCAAGCCCTCACGGCAATGTCCGACAGGTTGTCGAGCTTCCACTGCCCGTCGTCGTTGGGTGTCCACCAGAGGCGGGTGACCTCGCCGGTGTCGGTCGGGCCCAGCACGCTCATCGTGCCGGAGTCGGACACATGGCTGGTCATCGTGCCTGTCGGGCGCGAGGAGTCCGTGCCGAACCGGGCGGTGAGCGGCGTGACCGTCCAGCGGCTTGTTGACGGCGTCCACCAGTACGCCGTCACTTCACCGGCGCCGTTGAGCCCGACATAGTTCATTGCTCCCCAGGGTGTCACGAAGCCGGTCGCCCGGCCCGGGGCCATCGTCTCGCCGCCGGCGGCGTTCGTCAGGTCGCTGGTCACCCAGTCGCCCCCGAAGCTCGGGATCCACCATGTCACGACCAGGTGGCCGGCGGAGTTCACGCCGCCGAGGTTGATGGCGCTCCACGAGGTCTGCGTGACGGTGAGCTGTCCGCTGATGGGGGGAGCGCCGGTGGTGTCGGAGAGGTTGTCGATGCGCCAGGTAGTGAAGGAGGCGGGGGCGACCCAGATGCCCTGGATGTCGCCGTTGGTGTCGATGCCGGCGATGGTCCAGGCGTTCCACGGCGTGACATAGGCGATCAGCTCGGTAAACGCGGGTGTGGCCATGCCCCTGCTGGTGAGGTCGTCGGAGATGTTGTGGAGCGTCCAGGTCGCCTCGGTGCTGCCCGCGGCGGTGGACTGCGCGTAGGCGACGATCTCGCCCGCGGCGTTGCGGCCCGCGACATAGACCAACGCCGAGCCGGTGGCGGGGCGGGTGACGAAGAAGGTGAGCGTGCCGACGGGCGCGTCGGCGGTGTTGCCGGTCTCGGCCGCGAGGTCGCGGTAGGTCCATGTGCCGTCGGTGGCGCGGCGGAAGAGCAGGAAGCCGCCCGCCGAGGGGGCGGCGACATAGGCCAGGTCGTCGTTGGGGTCGGTCCAGGTGACCGGATCTCCGGTCACCGCTGGGGCGGTGGTGACATCCGCGAGCCTGACGGCGGTCCACTCGGTGCCCACGCCGGTGAAGACGATCAGGTCGCCGTCGGCGTTGCGGGTGACGGAGAGGTGGGTGTTGTCGCTGAGCGAGGTCGTCTGCGTCGGGCTGCCGGAGAGCGACTGGAGGGAGTAGGCCCCGGCGGGCGCCCGCTCGTACGCGCCGATGTCGGGGCCGTCGCCGCCGGTGCGGCTCTCGCCTCGCTGGTCGGTGGTGATGCCGGTGACGGCGATTCCGGCGTCGATCGCCGGGCTGCCGGCGAGGAGTGCGTGGGTCATGGTCGGCCCGCCGTTGTCGGCGAGGTCGCCGAGCAGGGGATCGACGCCGACGAGGTTGGCGTTGGCGCCGCTGTTGAGGCCGCCGGCCGTGGCGGTGTCCTGAACGATGCTGTTCGTGGAGCCGGCGGCGAGCGTGCCGACGGGGACATCGCCGCCGACATTGCCCGCGACGATGGTGTTCGTGAGCAGGGCGGCAACGCCGATTTGGGCGAGCCCGCCCCCGCCCAGGTTGTAGGCGATAGTCGAGTTCGTGAGCGTCAGCGCGCCACCGTGCATGAAGACCCCGCCGCCATAGTTGTCAGTGGCAGCGGTGTTTCCCGAGACGGTCGAGTTGGTCAGCGTCACAGTGCCCGAGGCATAGATGCCCCCGCCGCCTGAGCTGCTATTGCCCGAGACGGTCGACTCGGTGATCGACAGCACGCCATCGCCATGGTTGTAGATGCCACCGGCGTTGCCCTCGGCGCTGTTCCCCGAGACGGTGGACCTGACCAGCGTGAGCGTGCCCGAGTTGTAGATGCCCCCGCCATCGCCGGTGCTGTTGCCCGAGATGGTCATGTTCGCGAGCGTGAGGCTGCCGGCGTTGGAGATGGCCCCGCCGATGAGGAGAGGCTCGCTGCCTACGCCGTTCCCCCCCGTGAGCCGGAGGCCGCTGAGGGTGACCACGGCCAGCTCGCTCGCGATGGAGAGGACGCGAGAGGCGTCATTGCCGCTGACGCTGAGCAGGTCCGCCCCGGGCCCCGTGACCGTGATGTCGCCGGTGATCGAGAGCTCGGCGCCTCCCAGGGTAATGGTCCCGCCGTGGAGCGAGGCGTGGAAGGTAATGGTGTCGTTGCCGGGGTTGGGGGCGACGGTGAGGGCCTCACGGAGCGAGAGGTTGCCGGCGCTGTAGTCGGCGTCGTCCTCGTCGCTCAGGGTGTCCACCACCAGGGCGAACGGGGCGTGCCGCTCGAAGGCGCCGATATCCACGCTCGTCCCTCGCGTGATCAGGCCGATGCCTCGCTGGTCGGTCGTGAGCCCGAGCCCGTTGCTTCCGGCGTCGATCGCGGGGCTGCCGGCGGGGAGCGCGTGCGTCTGTGTCGGCCCGCCGTTGAAGGCGAGCGGCTCGAGAAGCGGGTCAGCACCGAGGATGTTGCCGTCGACGCCGTTGGTGAGACCGCCCGCGGTGGAGGCGTCCTTGATCAGGTTGTCGGAGGAGTCGCCGGCGAGCATGCCGACGACATCGCCGCCGGCGTTGTCCGCGACGATGGAGCTCATCAGGGCGGTGAAATCGGTGGTGTTGATGTAGAGCCCGCCCCCGGCGCCGCTGGTGGTCTGGTTGTCTGCGATGGTGGAGTTCCACACCTCCAGCCAGCCAAACAGGGCGGACTGGCCGGTCTCTTGCAGTTGGTCGTTGTAGATCGCGCCGCCGGCGGCGTTCGCCGTGTTCCCCGAGAGCGTCGAGTTGCTCAGCGTCATGCGTGCCGGTCCGAGGTGGACATCGGGGTCCGAGTCGTCGGGGCCGCCGTTCCAGAGGCCGCCGCCGTGGTCGGCGGTATTGCCAGAGACCGTCGATCGCTCCAGGGTCACGGTGCCTCCCCGCGGGTTGTAGATCCCACCTCCCGCAGCGCCCGCGGTGTTCAACGAGATAGTGGAGTCGGTCACAGTCAGCACCCCGCCCAGCTCGCTGTAGATGCCGCCGCCGCAGGTGCCGGCGGTGTTGTCCGAGATCGTGGAGTCTGTGAGCGACACCGAGTTGCCGGCGTTGGGGTTGTAGATGCCGCCGCCGGCGGTCCCCGCGGCGTTCGAGAAGATGATTGAGTCTTCGGACATCACCAGGGCGCCGTCGTTGACGATTCCCCCGCCGACCCCGGTGGCCTGATTGCTCGAGACCGAGTTGCCCACGAGGGTCAGCCCGCCGTTGTTGGCGCTGTAGATGCCGCCGCCCTCGTTGGCTGTGTTGCCGCTGACCGGCGAGCTCTCGAGTGTCACCACGCCGCCGGAGTTGTAGATGCCCCCGCCGGACGACACCGCGGCGTTGTCCGAGACTGTGGAGTCGGTGAGCGCGACCGTGCTGCCCGTGCCGTAGTTGTATATGCCCCCGCCGTCGTTGGCGGTGTTGTCGTGCATCCAGACCTCTGTGAGGTTGAGCGCGGCGTCGCTGTCGTTGTAGATGCCGCCGCCCTTCCCGGAGGACACGCTTCCCGCACCGGTGCCGTGGGCGATGGACAGATCGCTGATCGTGGTGGTTGAGGTGTTATAGAACACCCTGGACGCGTCGTTGCCGCTGACGGTGAGCTGGAAGCGCCCCAGCCCGCGGATCTCCAGCAGGTCCATGATCTGCAACTCGCCGGAGGTGAGCGTGATCGTGCTGTTGGCGAGCGAGGCGTTGAACTCGACGATGTCGGCCCCAATGGCCGCGTTGGCGTCGAGGATCGCCTGGCGCAGGGAGCCCGCGCCGGAGTCCAGGGTGTTGAGCACCGTGATGGTCGAGAGCAGTTGGCGGGGTTCGAGAGTCTCAAGGGCGGGGCGGGCGGCTTCGTGGCGGCGCATCGGCGATCTCCTCGCACGCACCCGCGTGCGGCGTTTCTGGTTCCGAACCTCGTTTCTGGGTTGGGGATGCTGGTCTGCCCGCCGAAAGCAGGGCTCGGTCGAGCAGCGCCGCGGAGACTCCGCGGTCCTTCGGACCCCTCCAGTGGGCGCACTCTAGCCGCAGGCAAGCCGAACGCCGCCACGGTGTTTTGCGAATCATAAAATAAACCTAGAATCCGATCCCGCCGAGACGCCGAGTTGCGGATATACGCATGGCCAATGCGTCCGGCGCAGTCCCGCGGCCTTGGGCATGGACCTGAGTCGGGCGTCCCAGCTTATTTCCCGCCGACGAGCGGCGTGTGTTGCCGCCAGTCATTCTCTACTGAGATCCCTGCCGGGGTCCGGGGCTGATGCAGTCCAGGCAGGTACCGCCCGGGGCTCGTGTTCGTGATGGGGTCCGATGCTCCTGGCGGTCTCGACCGGGCTGGTCGGGTTCTGCCGCGGCGGCCCTCCGGCGGGGGCGTAGGTCGGTCCTGGACCATTGGCGGAGGCCAGGGCCAGCAGCGATCCGGTCCTTGGCCCCGTACCCCGGTTGTGCGCGGCTTGCGGCGTTGTTGATAGGGATCGAAGCCGGCGTGCCCGAGGTCGTCGTCCGCCCGCGCACCGACGGGATGCCCCGAATGCAGCACCGCCGCCGGTGCGAGCGGCGGATGGGCGTGCTACGAAGGGCATTTTGTTCGCGGGTGTTGGTCAATCCACAGGGTTGTGGCAAAAGCGGCCAAAATCCCCCACCGGTGGGTGGACGCACCAAAGAAAAACTTAAACACAACCCGAGGAGGCCTTGCGGGCGGCGCGGCGGGGTTGGTATGTTCGCCGGAGACGGGGTCGACAGGGAAACGGACATAGTTAGTTGGTTTCGAGAGTCGCAAGATGAGCGCCGCCAGGGCGCGGGGCACTTGGGAGACAGAATCATGGCAAGGCATCAACCGCTGGTCCGGGTGTTGTTGGCAACCTGTGTGCTGTGGAACGCGCCCTGGGCGCGGGCGCAGGACGGCGAGGACAACGCCCTGTTTGTGCCGGTGGTTGACGCAAACGAGTCCTGCGTGGCCTCATCCAACACGTGGTGGAACCAGGACTGGACAAACAGCCAGGGTCAGACGGTCGGTCGATGGGAGTGGACAACCGACGGGGCGACCTTCGCTTCCCCGGGCTGGCACGGCATGCTCTTTTCCTATAGTCCGGATACCGACGATGCGAGGCATGCGATCCCGTGGGTGGATCCGGAAGGCACGAGAGACTTCGTGCCCCTCGGGTTCCGCTCCAACCTCTCGCCGTTGTTCGTGCCCTCGGCGGGCGATTTCCTCCCGGCGGGGAAGAACCTGGCCGAGCACAGCACCGCCCTGTTGCCCCCGGGCGGGCAGGCGATATCGACGGACTGGCAGGGCGCCTACCGACAGACGCTGGACGGGCGGGTTGACTTGGTGACGGGGCTGCCGTTGGTCCAGGTGACCGACCTGGAGATCCCGTTCGGGGCGGGGGCGACCTTCCGACTCACGCGGACCCGATCCGGGATCCGCAACGACGCCCTCCCCGCGGGGGAGGAGGGACACTGGGCGTCGGCGCCCGACGAGTGGTGGGACTGGGCGGGGATGGGCTGGATGTTGAGCGAGAACCCGGTCCTGCTCGTGGACTCGGCGTTGCCGGATGTCACGGGCGATCAGCCGCGCACCACTTACTTCGTCGTTGACGCCCACCACTCGATCCCGTTCCAACTGATCGAGGCGAACGGCGTCTACGAGGCGCCGCCACGCTTCCGGGCGAGGATGACGCACAACGGCACCTGGGGGGTCAACGACGGGCAGTACACATGGCTCGAGCCGCCCACCCAGTTCGACATCTTCCTCTACGACGGCTCGCTGCACTACACCTTCGTCGTGGTCTACGAGAACATGCTCCCCAACCGGTGGCGGGACGATCAGCAGGTGTGGAAGGTGAGTTCGTACCACGATCGACCCATCCTACCCCAGCATGACCCGGGCAGTCAGCCGTGGGACACCAAGGGCGGCACGACGCCCGGTCTCGGGCTGCCGTACATCGGATTGTGCGTCAGGATCGAGGACAAGTCGGGTCACCAGGTGGCTATCGAGTATTGCGATGTGCGGAGCGGGCCGATGGACGACCCGTCCACCGCGGACTGCGTCGAGTGCATGCGTCGCACGACGCAGCTCGGACAGATCCGGGCGGTGCGGCTGAGGCATAACGGCGAGCTCGAGTGGACCCTCGTCTACTTCCATCGCATGTTCGAGGGCCTCCGGGGGGATTCACCCGGCGAATCGTTCCTCGTGGATCACCACGCCAACGGCGTTCCCAGCGACCCTCCCAGCTACGACTTCGGGATGGCCTGGGTGAATCCCAATAACTACCCGGAGGCAGCTTACCCCGAGTTCTACGAGCTCCACGGCCATGCGGCGGTGGACCGCATTTATGCGTTCGAGGAGGGCGAGGGCCTGCCCGAGATCACCGACGCGATGCTGGATGCGATCGAGCAGGATCCGGCGCACGGCCTGACCATCCCGCACACCGAGACCGCTTCACTCGGCGAGTCGCCGGTGGACCCGCTTCAGGCGTTCGTGGATGCGGGCGGGAACTTCCGCAACGACTGGAAGCACCGCGTGCGGTCGATCTACCACGACGACCTGGTGCCGCCCGACTCAGGAACGCCCGCCTCCCCGCCGCTGCTGGTCCGGACGGAGGTGGCGACAGCCCGGCCGGGCGGGGCGCCACCCGTGGTGCAGAACCGTGTCTACCAGTACGACCTCACCGTGCATGGCCACGGCCTTGGCATGGTGTGGGCGAACACCTGGGGCGAAGAGAATGACGGCACCGGGACTACAGAGTCTTTCGAGCTCTTTCACACGCCGTGGTTGCGGTTCGTGTTTGAGGATGCCGGGCTTTCGCAGTTGCACGACAAGTGGGCAGAGCTCAGCCTCCCTGGGGACTTCGACCTCGGTGCGCTGGCCAACAACCGGCCCACGGCCGACGCGAGCACCTTCGACGCCCACCTGGATGCTCTGTCCGAGTACGCCTCCGTGGAGTACACGCCCCACGACGAGACGGCTTGGCCCACCAGTGGCACGGCATTCACGCCCGCGATCAATAGCCTGTTCACCAGCACCCCCAAGCAGTTGGTTCTCCCGGAGAACCGGCTGCGCAACGACAACGCGATCCCGACTGTTCGAGATGTCGCCTATGTCGGGGCCGACGGGGCCCGCCGCTTCTTCCGCATCAACCGGCTCCGCCATGTTCCCGACGGGGTGGGCAGCGTGGGGTTCGAGCCGGGGTTCGATGACTCGGGCACGCCCAAGCTACATTTCCGGAGCGTGTTCTTCCATCCCTACTACTGGCAGACCTACGACCCCAACTACGCCGCCGAAGGGGACCTCGTCGAGGCGGTGGCGCTCCACGAGGCCCGCTGGGTCGCCCTGGTGGACGAGTACGAGGACCGGGCGACGCTGTTGGAGGTCACCAGCCAGTACATGGGTCCGTTCGGCACGCGGAACGGGCAGACCTCGCGGCGCGTCCTCGAGATGAACCCGACCGGGTATGTGCTCCGCGATCGGCTGTTCGAGTTTCTCCCGCCCGACGGCGTGCTCGCCAGCGGCGGCGGGCTGGGCGAGCAGTTCATCTACGACACCTTCGCGAACTACGCCGGCCTGGACGACTGGACGGACGAGCCCGAGGACGACCCCTGGAACACGCTCCGAGACGAACTCATTCTCGTCCAGCATCGGTCGGTGGGCTGGTCGGTCGGCTGGGATGGCAACGACACAGGTCACGCCATCGACGAGGAGAGTAAAGGGCTGGTGCGGTTCTTTGACTACGAGGCGGACATCAGCACGGACACTCACAGCTTCGAGTCCTGGCCGCGGGGTTCAAGGCTCCAACTGGTCGCGGAAGGGATCCAGCGGGGTTCCGTGGCGTCGGGGGAGACCAAGTACTTCACCAGGCAGATCCTGCACCGCCCGGAACGGCCCTGGGAGGTGGCCGCCGAGATCGAGTACACCACCGAGACGCTGGCACAGGACCTCTGGGCCGGCGCCCAGCCGCCTGTTCCACTTGGAGACCCCGCCGCCCAAGGCCTGGAGGGGGCGGTAGTTCGGCAGTTTGTGACCGATTGGGACGAGAGCGACCCGGATGTCCCGGTGCTGGAACGCCGGGCCGAGGCGAGGCTTGTCATCGGGCCCCCCGGGCGGCGTGCCCCCGACTCGGGGTGGTACTACCCCGTCGAGGTCGAGTTCTACGACTCGAACGGCAACAGCTCTTGGGCGGCGAGTGGGACGGTGCTCAACCCGCAGGCCCCGGACTTCAACTCGACGGACGAGTTCGAATCGCTGATCTTCACGCACTATGTGCGTGAGGGCGGGCTGACGCGGTTCACGATCGTGGACGCCAACGCCGGGGACACGGCCGACTCATCGAGCGGGGCCAGCCGGACGGTGCCCACTTGGCCGGAGATCAACGAGCAGGCGTGGCGCCGGATCCCACTCTCGGGGCAGGGGCACCCGGCGTTCAACGCGGTCACGGAGTTCGTCTACGAGGACGACCTCGGGCTGGTGGACATCTACACGCCCAACGACCGCCGCTGGTCCAAGCGTGTGGTGATAGTGACGAAGACATTCTTCGATGGAGCACCAAAGAGCCACGCCCGTGAGTACATCTTCAACGACCTGTATGTCGCCGACAACAGCACCGGCGACCTGAGCGGCGACTCCGGCTTCTTCATCGGCTCGCCGGGGGAGGTCAACGACTACCCGACGGAGGAGCCTGTCGGCGCGGCAACCGAGCGGCGTCGTGTCATGTTCGACGCCGCCGCCACGGGAACCCTGGCACTCCCGCAGGCCGGCAACCCGATTCTCCCCGAGTACACGGAGTACTGGCGGGTCGAGATGGGGCTGGATGCGAACGGCCGCCCGCAGGACGCCTCGTTGTTCGAGCGGGATGTCAACGGCGCCTGGATCGCGCTGGGCACGACCATGAACAACGATCTCGGGGAGATCACCCGGGAGCAGGCGATCGACGGGAACATCACCCGCATCACCAAGAACCCCCTGGGCTTCCCGCTGCGGACCTATGTCGGCACCAAGGACATCGCGTGGCTCGATGTGGAGGACGGCGGCACCGTCGACCAGGACACCTACAACATGGTCCTCGTCGACCGGACCGAGTACGGCGAGGGGCTGCACGACGCCTGGCTCCCGGTGGTGCAGCGGCAATACCGGTCCAGCCCCGCCTGGGCGACGGACCACCACGAGGCTGGCCCGGATGTCGACGCCGACAGCTACGCCACCGTCACGAGCTATGACTGGCGGATGCGCGCGGTGCGGGTCGATGCGTACGACCAAGGCGACCCCCGCCCCAAGACGGGAGGGTCAGCCACCCCCGAACGGCTCTCCACCAGCCTGTCGTACCTCGACCACGCCGGGCGCCCCCGGATGGTGGTGACCTACGGCGCCGGCCCGCTGTCGCTCGATCCGGCGTTGGACCCGACGGAGCTTGTCGAGGCAGCGATGCTGCCATCCCCCACGGACTTCCTGCCGTCGGTGCAGGGGCTCCGCCCGACCTCGCTGGTCACGATGGAGTACGGGTACGACGGGAACATCACCGAGACCCGCACCTACGACACCGGGTGGGACGGCACCGGGGCCACCCCCTACCACGCCCAACTGACCTATACCGGCCGGGGCGGGCAGACCGTCTACTCGCAGGGCCCCTCCCAGCCGGTCACGATCAGCCGCCTCGACAGCTTCGGCCGAGTCACCAGCACGAGCTCCATACGCCCCGATGTCGGCGGGACGGGCGCACAGCACGAGCTGAGCCGCACCGACTACACCTACGACGGCGACGGCAACATCTCGGAGACAGCCGAGTGGACCCGGGTGGACGGGCAGGGGGACAGCCTCGACGGGTCCAACGCCGTCCGCACGCGCACGGTGAATTGGTACGACCCGCAGAAGCGCCTCATCGCGACCGCCGAGCTCGGCACCGAGGACCAAGCCGGCAACCAGTGGGTGTTCACCGGCACAGGGCTTTACGCGCACGACCCCGGTGTGCCGCCAGTCTGGGACGCCGGGTCGCTCACCGTCGAGCGGCCGTCCGGCCTGCCGGACAGCGCCATGCTGTGGTTCTCGGTGTTCGATGTCTACGGCAACCTGACCTACGCCGTTGACCCGGCGGGAGTGGTGACGGAGAACCAGTACAGCAGCACCGGGCGGTTGGTCGCCCGGATCGACAACGCCGCCGCGCCGACCGAGGCCGAGCAGCGGCGCACCGAGTATGTCCACCAGTACGGCCGCGTCGTCGGCCTGAAGGCCACCCGCGCCGTCGCCGAAGGCCCCGACGAGGTGCAGTACTCCGGCGTGCGCTACCAGGCGCAGGTCGTCGACGAGAACTTCGCCGCTGTTTCTGGCAACAACGCGCTCGCCTCGGCGTTCGGCCTGCTCGGCGGCGGGCAGCCCGACCCCGACACTGGAGAGTTCCCGCACGACCTCGAGATCCGGTACACCTTCGGGGGCCAGGTCGCCGAGCGGATCGACGCCCGGCATGTCTCCTTCCGCTATCGCTACGACGCCCTGGGCAGGGTCGACTCCATCGAGGTGGGCCACTACCCCACCGAACTGCACGATCCCACGACCTGGGCCGCCGGGTACCCGGCGTCCATGACCGCGCCCAACGGCCAGGACCCCGCGGATCGAGTCGGGTACCTCGACTACCTCTACGACGACCGCGGCGGGCTCGCCGAGGTCGCAACCTACGACCGCCACCCCGCGAGCGGCGGGCTGCTCATCACCCACAACCGCTATGACTACTCCGCCCGCGGCGAGATCCTCGCCGATTGGCAGGCCCAGGGGCAGGCCGTCGATCCCCAGAACACGCCGCACACCGCCTACGCGTGGGACTACGCCCCGACCGACCCGACCACCGGGCAGACCGGGCGGCACCGGCTCGCGTCCATGCTCTACCCGGCCCACGACGCGTCGCAGCCGCGCGACCTGTACCTGGCCTACGGCACGCCGGGCAGCGACGACGATCTGCTCTCGCGGATCACCTCGATCGCCAGCTCCTTCGGCTCCGCCGCGGAGATCGCGACTTTCGACTATGTCGGCGTCGGGCGTCGGTACCGAACCGCGCTCGCCGACCAGAACATCGTGCAGACCTTCAAGTCCTCCATGGCGGTCGGCCTGGTGGGCCTGGACATGTTCGGCAGGCCGCGGGACCTGCGGTTCGAGAACGCGCTCTTCGAGACGCTCTTCGCCGCGCACTACACCTACGACGCCAATGGCAACCGGCTCGCCGCCGAGCTCACGCAGGCTCCCGATGCGCAGGGCCTGCCGCAGCACAACATCCGCTCGCAACTGAACGCCTACGACGGGCTCAACCGGCTCGTGGGTACCGAGGTCGGCTCGCTCATCGACGGCGCGATCGATCCCGGCACGCTCGTCCGCGACGACACTTGGAACCTCGACCTGCTCGGCAACTGGTCCGGCGGTTCGCTGATCGGCTCGGCCGACCCGGGCCGCATCTCGTCCGGCAATCTCGACGGCTACGGCACGCCGTGGGCGATCCCCTTCGCCGAGTCCGCCCCGGACAACTGGGAGTACACCGTCGGCGTAGACGACCGCAACCAGCTCACGCTGATCAAGGAGCTGGATATCGACGCGGGGACGACCACCCGCTCGGACACGCCCGTCTACGACGCCGCGGGAAGCCTGGTCTTCGACGGCAACTACTACTTCCAGTACGACGCCTGGAACCGCCTCGTGCAGGTCAACGAGGCGACGGACATGGGCGGGGCGGGGATCGTGCTGGGGGACCTGGTCAAGCACTACCTGTACGACGGCCTGGGGCGGCTCGTCCGCACGCAGTCGCCGGCCGGCGGCGGGTCGAGCGTGCGGACGGAGCGCTTCTACTACGACGGCCTGCGCCGCATCCAGGAGTTCGTGACCGAGCCGCTGACGCCCTTGGCGGGGATCGACGGCGACCCGACGCTGGAGGCGATCGCGGAGCAGACGGTCTCGCCGCAGACCAACCCCGATGCGCAGTCGGCGCCGACGGGGTTCGAGCAGGAGCAGCTCGGTGGCGGGATTGGCGGGGGCACGCCCGTGGGCAGCATCGCCCGCGAGTATGTGTGGGGGCCGGGGGACACGGGACCCGGCTTCGACGAGCTGCTGGTGCAGTACGACGAGAACGGCGAGGAGGCGTGGGCAATCCAGGATGCCGGGGGCGACCTGGTGGCGCTGTGCGACCTCGGCGGCGGTGTGGGCGGTGGCGGCGGCGGCACGCCGGACCTCGCCCGGGTCGTCGGCCAGTGGACTTTCGACGCCTACGGCGAGGTGCTGACGGCCGAGCACCTCTTCGCCTTCGCGCTGCCGCACCTGGGGCACAAGGGCCTCTTCCTGGACCGCCTCGACGGCGACGGGTCGAGCCCGCGGCTGGTGCCGTTCGGCCACACGATCTACCACATGCGCAACCGGGCGTACGCGCCGGGGTTGGGCCGGTTCCTCCAGCGCGACCCCAACCAGACGGCGATGGCCCTCGCCGAGTCTGCCGCCATGCACGGGCGGGGGCTGGGGGCGCTGTCCCTGGCGTTCGACCTCGAAGGGCTGTATGGCGATGGGGGGAACCTGTACGAGTACCTGGGCTCGAACCCGTGGAACCGGTCGGATCCTCTGGGGTTGTCGTGGGATCCGTTCGATGTCGTCGACGAGTTCATGGTTGAACACGAGATCAGCAAGGCCGTGTTCCTCCAGACCATCGGTGCGGGCGTGCAGGCGTTCGCGGCGATTACCTACACGATCGTGGCGATGTGTCCGATCCCGATCATCCCAGACTTGGCGCTGTACGCGAGCGGGGCCCAAGGGGCGGGGGCGACGGTGATCGGTGCAGCGTTAGGAGTGATTCCGGGAGGGCGTCTGCTTGCCAGAGTTGGCAGCGCGGCAACTCGGTGGTTCGGCAGGTTGAAGGGTCTCGCATTCGGAACGAGGACTGTTGACCGGGCGATAGGAGCGACTGGAATTGTGGGGGAGGATTTCCTACGCTTGCTGGGAGGCAGGTCACTGGTGGGGTTCCAGACCCCTTTGGGATGGCGAGTTGTCGATCAAGTCGTGGGCCGATTTGGTCACGAATCAAAGGTGGGTTACCAGGCCTTGACAAGACGCTTGCAAGATCAGATTGCGAAAGACCGAGCGCTATTGGCTTTGGGCCGGCTCGACGGGATCGCTTGGCACTTCTTTCGTAGCCCGGTTACCGGAAAGATTGGTCCCTCAGGCCCACTTCGCAACGCCCTTCGAAATGCCGGGATCACAGTGGTAGAGCACCTTGCTCTGTAGAGCACCATCATGACAGACTACAAGTTGTTCACATCGCCCGTTGGATTCGATTGTGACAACATGACGCGATTGCAGGCTCGCAAGTTCTTGGAACATTTCGTTGCGCAGATTCCGACGAGGCTACCAATGCTAGAAGCGGAGGTCGGGGGGAGTGTGGGGTTTGGTGAGTGGCGAGCCGATGGGAGCGAAGCGTCTTTAGAGGGGTTATCACGATGGCTAGAGGATCGCGCAGAGAGGTACGAGCTAACTAGCGGGGAGCTTGAGATCTTTAAGCAATCCATATCGGGTCCATTACGGGATGTTATCCCCGAGATGCATGTGGAGCTTACGCCGTCGAACTACTCGTACGCGAGAGATACTGCAGCGTATCTCGGTGAGATTATTCGGCGAGGTAATCCAGAAGTGCAGTGGCAAGTCGGCCCCAAGCCGAAACGCAGTTTGTACTACAACCGCCCTGTGCTCGCCACGCCGGAACACCGGTTCATGGAGGATCCCTTCTGGACTGTGACGGGTTACATGATTGAGCATGTAAGGACTCGGACTGCAAGCAAGAAACGGATCGACCTGGCGCGTATCGCAAGAGAGTGGGATTTACAAATCAAGAACCGACCCATCTAACCGAAGGAACAATAAGGGCTGAGTTTACCCATCTCTGGTGAACGCCAACAGACGATGGGCCCCGGACCACTGGGAGTACACCCTCGGTGTCGACGACCGCAACCAGCTCACGCTGATCAAGGAGCTGGACATCGACGCGGGGACGACCACCCGCTCGGACACGCCGGTCTACGACGCCGCGGGGAGCCTGGTCTTTGACGGCAACTACTACTTCCAGTACGACGCCTGGAACCGCTTGGTGCAGGTCAACGAGGCGACGGACATGGGCGGGGCGGGGATCGTGCTGGGGGACCTGGTCAAGCACTACCTGTACGACGGCCTGGGGCGGCTCGTCCGCACGCAGTCGCCGGCCGGCGGCGGGTCGAGCGTGCGGACGGAGCGCTTCTACTACGACGGCCTGCGTCGCATCCAGGAGTTCGTGACCGAGCCGCTGACGCCGTTGGTGGGGATCGACGGCGACCCGACGCTGCCTTCCACAGTTGCCGGGGCTCATCTCCGGGGACGGCGTGGGAGGTGGCGCCGAGCTTCACGGCCGGACGGGGGCGGTCGGGGTTCCTCGGCGTCGCGGGGGGGCGTTTGGGATCGGACCCTCGGGTGACATCGGGTCTGGTTCCGAGTTGGGCTGCCGTGGGTCCGGATTCCGCTAAAAGACCCCTGTTGGTCTAGTTTCGTCAGCGCCGGCTCTTCGGTGGCCGACAAACAGGTTCGACCGCGGCCGCGGGGTCAACGCTCAAGGGCCTGGCGAGGCCTCCCGAGGAGGAGGGCGGCTCCGCGGAGGCGCGACCCGCTCGGGCTTGCCGCAGGGCTCGATACCTGGATCCCGCAAGGAGCGGACGCCATGAACGACAATCGCCGGTCCCGGGTTGGTGCGGGGGTTGCCTGCGGACGACTGGTGTTCGGGCTGGTGACGCTCGCGGCGGTGATCGCGGTTGCCGAGGCTGCCGTGATGCTGTTGCTCCCGAGCCTTGGGCTGCACGGGATCTGGGAGGTCGTGGCGGACTCGGTCTTGCTCTCGCTGATCGTGCTGGGCCCTTTGTACCTGCTGGGTTTCCGCGCGTCGCCGTTGCCTCGCTACGAGCAGAACAAGATCGACCCGCTGCTGCGGACCTTCGTGTTCGCCTCGCTCGCCGCGGTCGTCGCCATCGGGCTGCTGGCGGGGCTCAATCTGCGCCACGAGCTTCGGGCCGCCGCGACGCACGAAGCCGAGGACTCGGCGACCCACCTGGCGGTCGCGCTCCGTGACAGCAGCCTGCAGAGCCTGCTCGGAAGCGCGGCGGATGGGGTCGGGATTGCCATCAGCACGGAGGCGATGCCCGTGCTCGACCGGGAGGTTCGGATTTTTTTGGCGCCGTTCGAGGTCGTGAAGCTCAAGGTCTTCGACCTGGAGCGGCGCATCATCTACTGCACCGATCCCTCGCTCATCGGCGAGGTAAACCGGGACAACGCCAGGCTCGAGGCGGCTCTCGCCGGGCGGGTGTGGTCGGAGCTGGAGAAGAAGGGCTCGATGGTCGACCTGGCGTCGGAGTCTCGGCTGGATGTCGATGTCGTCGAGACCTATGTGCCCATCCAGGACGCCGGCGGGCGGGTGCGGGGGGCGATGGAGATCTACCAGGACATCACCGACGCGATCGCCGTTGGGGAGGCGTCGTGGCGCCGCGCGGTGCTCACGCTGATCATCGTGCTGACCTGCGTGTTTAGCGCTCTGGCGGCGTTGATGCACCGCGCGACGCGCATCATCCGGGCCCATGTTCGAGACCTCGAGTACTCGCGCGGGGAGATCCTCAAGCTGTCCACGGCTGTCGAGCAGAGCCCCGCCTCGGTGATCGTCACCGACACCGAGGGCACGATACTCTATGTGAACCCCCGGTTTACCGAGACGACGGGCTACCAGGCGGCGGAGGCGCTCGGGCGCAACCCGCGCATGCTCCGGTCCACGAATATGTCGTCGTCCGAGCACCGTCAGATGTGGGAGACAATCCGCGGCGGCCGGGTGTGGCAGGGCGAGTTCTACAACACCAAGAAGAACGGCCAGCGCTACTGGGACCGGACATCGATCGCCCCGATCCGCGATGCCTCGGGCAGGATCACCAGCTATGTCGCGGTCAAGGAGGATGTCACCCAGCGCAAGCGGTCCGAGGAGCAGCTCGAGCTCGCGGCGACCACCGACAGGCTCACGGGCCTGCCCAACCGCGCCGTCCTGATCGACCGAATCGACCAAGCGCTCAAGCGGGCCAAACGGGACCAGACGAAGTGGGCCGTGCTGTTCTTCGACTTCGACCGGTTCAAGGTGGTCAACGACAGCCTCGGCCATGATGTGGGCGACGCGCTGCTGCGCGACATCGCGGGCATCTTCCGGAGGGAGCTGCGTGACACGGACACCGTCGCCAGGATCGGGGGCGACGAGTTCGTGGTGCTGCTGGGAAACCTGGCGGAATGGTCCGACGCCCGCGAGAAGGCCGACAAGCTGGTCAGGGTCTTCGCCGAGCCGCACCGGCTCGACGGCCATGTGCTCGTGTCCACGGCCAGCGTGGGCCTGGTGACCAACGAGCACGGCTACGACGACGCCGGCGCGGTGGTCCGCGACGCCGACGCGGCGATGTACGAGGCGAAGGCCGGCGGCAGGGGGCGGGTCGTGGTGTTCGACGAGGCGATGCACGCCAAGGCGATGGAGTGTCTCGCCCTCGAGGCGGACCTCCGCACCGCCGTGGGCGGCGACCAGCTCAGGCTTGCCTATCAGCCGATCGTCCACCTGGCGACCGGGGAGCTGGCGGGGTTCGAGGCCTTGCTGCGCTGGGAGCACCCCCAACGCGGCACGCTCCAGCCCCTCGACTTCATCGGGATCGCCGAGGAGACCGAGCTGATCGTCCCCATCGGGCGGTGGGTCTACCAGACAGCGGCGGCGCAGCTCTCGGAGTGGAACCGGCGGCTCGGTCTGGATCATGCGTTGCACATCGCCGTGAATGTCTCGAAGCGGCAACTGCTCGACCCTGGCTTTGTGGACGAGATCGTCGAGTGTCGGCGTGCGTGCGGGCTGCATCCCGGGGAACTGCAACTGGAGATCACCGAGAGCGTGGTGGCCGACGCACGGTCCGATGTCGCGCCCCTGCTCCGGCGGCTCCGTGAGAACGGGTTCTCGATCGCGATGGACGACTTCGGGACCGGCGTCTCGTCGCTCAGCGCGCTCCACGAGTACCCGATCGATGTGCTGAAGATCGATCGGAGCTTCATCCGCGTGCTCGACACGGACCGCTCCTTGCTCGCGATCGTCTCGTCGATCACAAGCCTCGCGGAGAACCTCCAGATCAAGACGACCGCCGAGGGTATCGAGTCCGAGCAGATCATCGGGGCGCTGCAGTCGATCGACTGCACCTGGGGGCAGGGGTTCCACTTCGCCAGGCCGATGTCGCCGGTGGATGCCGAGGCGTACATCGTCGAGCACCGTCGTCAGCAGGGCTTGCGGGCGGCATAGGCACGCGGTCTGCGGAGGCCATGCGCAAGCTCGCGTGGCCTCCCTCCAAGACTCGCCAGACCACGGCGCCTGCTGCGGGGCCGCTGCGTTGCTCTAGAACAGCAGTTGCATCTGGATGCGGAGGCTGACCTGGTCGTCCTCGCTGGTCGGTGCCAGGCCGATCCCCTCGTTGACCTTGACGACATCGCCGCTCCCGGCCTGGTCGTCGAGATACCACTGGATATCCGCCGTGAGTTTGGCCGCGTGGCTCCCCGGAAAGAAGTAGTGGTTGGCGCCGAAGGTGAGTGTGTGGAAGTCCTCACCGGCCGGGCGGGAGTCGTCGGGGAAGACCGCGTCCCAGCGGGCGAAGAGCTCGGTCTTCGGGGCGATGAACACGCCGCCCTGGAAGAGCGCGCCGAAGTCGTCGAAGGCCGGGGCGCCGGCGGTGTCGGTGTTACGCCCGACGAACGCGCCGTAGAGGTTCCACCCGCCGCCCTCGTAGCCGGCGTCGAGGGTGTAGGTGAACAGGTCCGTGTCGGTGGGGGCGGTGCCGGCAAAGGACGCGGTGTTGGCGGTGTCGCCCGCGGTCTGCCAGTGGACCGCGGCGCCGACGAGGCCGCCGGTCGCGCCCCCGCGGAAGGAGGTAAAGTCGTCGAAGGCCTTCCACGAGGCCTCGCCGAAGCGGAGATCGGCCCGTCCGGTGAGGGCCAGGTCGGCCTCGGCGGTCGAAAAGTAGGCGGTGTTCGTGTTTCTGAACCCATCGGAGATCATGCCGGAGACACGGAACCGCTCGCCGGTATGCCGGACCTGCACCCCCTGGGACCGGCCCTGGTTGAACACGGCGTTCATGGGCGAGGTGTCTACGGCGAGCTGGCCGCCGCTCGAGACATTCTCCTCGCGCAGGAACAGCGGTCTGAATTGGCCCCAACTGAGGTCGATCCCATTGTCGAACTTCCGGGAGAGCGCCGCGTCATCGAGCTGGAACGCGCCGCCGCTCCGGTTGAACGCGCCGAGGAGCTTGTACTCCCAGCCGCCGGCGACCACTCCATCGAAGCACAGCTCCATGCGACGCACCGTGAAGCCGTTGGTGAGGTCCTCGTCGGGCGTCGTGGTGTCGCGGATGTTGAGGTGGTAACGGACATGGGTCTTCCCGGTGATGTTCAGGCGGTTGCGTCCATCGGCGGAGGCGAGGAAGAACTTCCCGTCATGGCCGGCGGCGCCCGCGGCCTGGAAGCTGACCCGCGCGCCCGCGTCGGCGAGCAACTCGCGGGCCAACCCGTCATCGCTCTGACGGGCGTGCGCGATGCCGGCCAGCGCAAGGAGCGTGAGGGATGGAAGTGTTCGGCTTGTCGGCTTCATTTCGAGGCCTCTCTGGTTGCGGCCCCGCGGCTCGCGTCGGGATGCGGTCGCCGTAAAGGTGCGGCGCGACACCGGGTCCGCAGCCGGTCATCCGGTGGCGACAGGTGCGAACTCCCTCGAAGGCCCGGGCGGGCGGCCGCCGGGCGGGAGAGACCCTCTGCGTCGGCCGCGTTCAGACTATCGGGCGGGGCGCCGCAACGGGTTCAATTGCAGATAGGGAAATCCACAATGTCCACGCGGCCTGCGTTTCGCCGGCACTGCCGCGGTGACCTCTGCGGGGCGCCTACCTTCGCAGCCCAAGGACAACCTTGGCAACCATCGCCTGGGGTGTCCCCTGGAGATAGCACGCGGATGCTCTAGCCACCCGGGCGGGCGGCCTCTTCGAAGGTGAGGACCTCGCCTCCGAACTCCGCCTGCGCGGCCTCGGCGGCGGCACGGGTCGCAAACGCCGCGACCCCGAACCCCATCGGCGTGTGGAGCTGCTCGGACCGCAGGTACACCGCCTCGCGGGCGTCGAGCCACTCCAGCGTGCGCATGTCGTGGACATACCAGGCGTGCTCGGCCCCGGCGGGCGCCTCGAGGTCGAACACCTCGCCGGTGTCGTCGAAGCACCGGGTCTGGGCCCGCCCGTCGCGGATCACCACCTCCGCGGCGGCGAATCGCTCGTCGCTCACGATCATGCCGCAGACATCGCAGACCGCCTGGCCGTAGTGCACGGTGGGGGGCTCGAGCGTGGCCTCGCCGCCGCAGCTAAGGAGCAGGGCCGGCAGCCCCGAGAGCAGCAGCAAGCCCGCGGCCCGGCGCATCACAGCGGCCTCCGCGTGAAGAGGACGGCGGCGAGGGTCATCGGCACGAGTACCCACGCGGCCATGGCGCCCAGCAGCATGGGCATGAGCCACGACCCGAAGGTCTGCACGCCGTAGAGCCCGGCCGGGCCGAGCAGGTCGAGGGTCGAGTCGAACCCGCCGACCGCCGCGAGCTTGAATGCCTGCGTGGGGTTGACGAGGCTCAAGCCAAAGAGCTGCTGGACGGGGAGCTTGAACATGACCGTCGCGCCCATGAGGCCGAGGTCGCCGAGGAAGACGAAGCCGAGCCAGACGAACACCGCCGCGCCGATGGCGGTGCTCGACCGCTTGAGCACGACCGAGAGCAGCATGCCGACCGCGAGCATCGCCAGCGCCAGCACGATGCTCAACCCGACGAGCCGGATGAAGATGCCCACATCGGCCTGGGCGCTGCGCGAGGCGAGCAGCGCCACGCTCAGCCCGAAGCCCACCGAGATCGACCCGGCGAGCGCCAGCCCGAGCCCGATGAACTTCGCGACAAACACCTCGAGGCGGGTGACCGGCTGCGAGAGCAGGTACGCGAGCATGCCCCGCTCCCGCTCGGCCGAGAGTCCCGACGCGCCGACGGTCAGGGCCATCAACGGCACCACCAGCAGCACGAGGTTCACCAGACTCGCGGCCATCTTGCCGAACCCGGCGAACCCGCTGAGCCCCGCGCCGATCTGCGAGAGCGTCGCGAGCCCCACCGCGAGGGCCCCGAACGCAAGCGTATAGAGCAGGAACCAGCGGTTGCGCAGGGCGTCGCGCAGCTCCTTGCGGACGAGCGGCACGACGGTCCGCGGGTCGATCGAGAACTCGCCCAGCCCGCCCCGGGCCGGGGCCACAGCATGCACACTCACGGGGCGCCCCCTTCTCCGCTGGTGGCGACGGGGGTCCGGCCCGCTCCGCCCGCGCACCCATTGTGGCACTCGACCCGGCCCCCGGGCGCGGCCCGCGAGGTCCTGAACCCCTGGGCCCGCAGCGCCTCGAGCGCCCGTTCGAGCGAGGCCTCGGGCACGCGGACCTCGACGCTTGGGCACCCGCCGCCGCGATCGGGGGCGGCATCGCGGACGATCCGCCCCGACTCCATCGTGATGACCCGGTCGGCGAGCTCCTCGACCTCCTCGGGTCGGTGCGAGGTGAAGAAGATCGTCTTGCCCCGGCCACGCAGCTCGGCGAGCTGCGCGAGCAGGTCGTGTCGGCCGGCGGCGTCGAGGTTGGAGGTCGGCTCGTCGAGCATGAGGATGGGCGGGTCGGTGAGCATGGCGATGCCCAGGGCGAGGCGTTGCTTCATCCCGCCGGAGAGCTCACGCACGCGCTTCCGGCCGTGGCCCCGCAGGCCCGCGACTTCGAGCGCCCTGGCGCACGATGCCCGCTCGGCGCGCTTGAGCCGGGCGAAGAAGGCGATCGCCTCGACCACGCGGAAGTCGTCGTAGAACGCCAGCTCCTGGGGCACATAGCCGAGGATGCGCCTC
Organism: uncultured Phycisphaeraceae bacterium; assembly: GCA_964372195.1. GTDB lineage: Bacteria > Planctomycetota > Phycisphaerae > Phycisphaerales > UBA1924 > PNC22. The sequence goes on along the minus strand of CAYJPX010000025.1, from coordinate 16,730 downwards.
GCCGCCTTGCCCCGCCGCCGCACATCGATGCCGTCGATCGTCACCGAGCCCCGGAACGCGAGCAGCCCGAGCGTGCAACGCAGGAGCGTGGTCTTGCCGGCGCCGTTGGGCCCCCAGAGGGCGACCGCCTGGCCGCGCTCGACGGTCAACGACACGCCGTCGAGGGCGACGAACCGGCCGAAGCGTTTGCTGACAGCGTCGATCCGGATCATGCCGCGACTCCTGCGCCTGTGGTCTCGTCCGTCGGCACGCCCCAGGGCCTCGCGCCGCCCGCGACGCACGCCCCGCCGACCCCGAGGAGCCCGAGGGCGGTCAGCCAGAGCGAGGCGTTGCCCGACCGCGCCGCGATCACCACCGCCGTCGGCACCGGGTCCATGAGCGGCGCGGTGTCCGAGATCTTGGGGCGGGGCGCCACGATGGGGAACGCCCTGGCCGCCATCTCGACGGCGTGCTGCGCGGGGCTAAACAGGAACATCCGCAGCTTCGGCTCCCGGTCCATGAGGTTCTCGAAGAGCCCCTCGGCCTTGTACTCCACATCGCCCACGCCGTCGCCATCGAGGTCGAACCCGCGGTAGTCGCTCCAGTAATTCCCGACGCCGTCCACCGTAAAGAGGTTGCCCTCGAACCGGCCCTGCTGCCCGAGCACCGCCAACTGTTCGATGTTATCCAGCATGGTGTTCTGGGCGAAGTGATTCCTGGTGACCGACGGCGAGAAGCCCAGGCCGATGTCGTTGTAGGCGATCACATTCCGGCGGTACTCGTGCACCACACCCTCGTTCGACGGCGAGTTGTCGAGGTGGATCCCGATGCGGTTGCCAATGAAGAGGTTGTCCTCGGCGATCAGGCCGTCCATGTCCTTGAGCCCGATCCCGTACCCGCTGGGCCCGCGGTTGTGGGCAAAGACATTCCGCCGCAGCGTCAGGTCGCGGCTGTACATCAGGAACGCCCCGACCGAGTTGTACTCGAGGTGGTTCTCTTCGAGGATGTTGCCGTCGCTGTACATGAAGTGCAGCCCGTAGCGTCCGAGCGTGACGCGGTTCCGGCGGACCTGCACGGCGTCGGAGAACCACATCACCACATCGCGGCACCGGATGACCTCGTTGTCCTCGACGATCGTGCGTGGGCTCTGCCAGAGGCGGATGCCGTCGCCCCGGCGCTGCAGGGCCAGGTCCTTGCTGGAGATGTGGTTGCCCCGGATCACGCTGTCGGGGGCCTCCTTGAGGTAGATCCCGAAGAGGACATCCTCGAACCGGCAGTCGGTGATGGTGATGCGGGCGGCGGTGCCGGTGATGCCTGCGTTCTCTTTGTCGAGACTTGTCCCGGTGTTGCGGAGGGTCAGGTTCCGGACCGTGACATCGGGCGACTTGATCCGCAGCACATCGCCCGTCCCGCCGCCGTCGAGGACGACCTCGCCGACGCCGACCAGCGTCAGCGGCTTGTCCACCGTGATCGGGCCGGCGTAGAGCCCCGCGGGGATGCGCACCTCGTCGCCCGCCCGGGCATCGGCGATCGCGCCGGCCAGGTCGAACCCCGCCTGCCCGCGAGCCCCGACCGGCGCCAGGCACACCGCGATCGCACCTACCACCATCGAGCGCAGCAAGGGCACGGTCAGGCCTCCGTGGGCGCGGCGGCCCTGCGGGCGGCGCGGGCCGCGTCGTGCAGGGGCTTGAACGCCCGGCGATGGAACACGAGCCCCACAATGGTCAGCATCGCCGCCGTCGAGGCCAGCCAGAGCCCAGGCCCCGCGAAGGCGTGCGTCTCGAACTGCCCGATCGTCCCGGTGCCGAGGATGGGCGGCGTGAACGGGTCGATCGCGCCCGAGAGCGGCGCCTTGGGGTCGAGGTTCTGCCCGAAGTCGTTCATCCAGTAGTAGAGATCGAGCAGGAAGATCGGCGGGAACAGGATCGAGGGGAGCACCAGCAGCACCGTCCAGCGGCTGTGGACATAGATCGCCCCCTCGACCATGAGCACCAGCGAGATCAGCATCGTCACCGCCAGCGTCCGCTCGAGCTTGGCCGCGTCGTTGAGCGGCCGCATCCCGATGTAGTGGTTGAGCCCGTCGATCTCCCGCACATCGCCGGTCAGCCGGTTGACATACGCCTCGACCCGCAGCCCGTCGGGGTACTGCGGGGCCTTGAGGTGCATGCCCCAGTAGGGCAGGAAGATCGAGACCAGGAGCAGCACCCGCGCGAGCGTGAGGATGAGCGCCGGCGCGAGGTACCGCATCCGGTGCCTGGCCAGCTCTTCGGTCGGGATGCGCGGGCCGAGGATGGCGTCGAGTGCGGCGGCCATGCCGCCTCCTTTCGGTCTTGGGGGTGCAAACGCGCCGGCGCGGGCCTTCGCCCGCGCGGCGCAAGAAAGGGGTCAGTTCGTGGGCTTCACCAGGAAGTAGCCCATCATCTCGAGGTGCAACGCCGAGCAGAACTCGGAGCAGTAGAACGGGTAGGTGCCCGCCCGGTCCGCGACGAACTCGATCACCTGCGCCTCACCCGGCTCGAGGCTCAGGTTGATGTTGTAGCCGGGCACCGCGAACCCGTGCGTGGCGTCGTACGCCCGCTCGATATTCGTGATGTGCCACCGGACATGGTCGCCCTGGTTGATCTCGATATGCTCGGGCTTGAAGTGGCTCCGGATCGCCGTCATGTAGATATCGACGGTGTTGCCCGAGCGTTCGACGCGCTCCTTGCCCTCCTCGGCGGCGTCGAGACGCACCGCCTGGGTCTCGGGGCTCCAGCCGATCTCCGGGTACACCTTCCAGGGCTGGAGCTTGTCGGCCTTGATCATCTGGGCATAGTGCGGCTCGCCCATGCCGATCGGCATGTCGTAGATGACCTTCATCGTGTCGCCCGACGCCGCGATATCCACGAGCTGGAAGTTCTGCGGCACCAGCGGCCCGACCGGCGCGAACCGGTCGAGCGCCCACTTGTTCATGCTCACCAGGTAGCCGCCATCGGGGCTCACCGTGTCGCCCTCGGCCGCGCAGATGTGGCCGACATTGTACTGCACGCTCACCTTGCCCACGAGCGACCAATCCGCCTCGGGGTTCTTCGAGCCCGAGGCCCCGCCCATGGCCCACCGCGCGACCGACGGCTCCAGGAACAGCGAGGTGTACGCGTACCCCTGGTTGTCGAACTGCGTGTGCAGCGGGCCAAGCCCGACCTCGATCTGCGCCTCGACGCAGCTGTCAAAGTCGAGCACCGGCACGCCGAACTGGTCGGGCTCCCAGTTCTTGGCGGCGATGGTCTGCTGGATCTTGTCGAAGCTGTAGATCGTCACATGCGGGTCGAGCTTGCCGCTGATGACCACATACGCCCCGTCCGGGCTGATATCGACGCCGTGCGGGCTCTTGGGCTCGGGGATGAAGTAGAGCACCCCCTCGGCCACCAGCGTCTCGATCGAGAGCACCGAGAAGTCCTTGATCTTCTCGGCCCGGCCCGCCTTGAAGAGCGCCTCGGCCTTCTTGAGGTTGATCACATGCATGTAGTCGTTGTCGCGCTGGCTGGCGCCCGCCTCGTAGGGCGGCGCGCCCGACTCGATCCCGCCCGTCGCCAGCTCGGTGTTGAACGAGTTGCCGAAGACCCACCCCTCGCTCACCAGCTTGCCCGAGTCGAACAGGTCCTGCCAGTAGGGCGGCAGCTCGAGCGCGAAGGACTGCGACTCGTCGATCCGCCCCGCGTCGCGGTCGAACTTCCAGAAGGTCACCATCCCGCGGTACTCGGCGATGTAGTCCTCCATCGGGGCGTAGTCCCAACCCAGCGGGTGGCCGTACTGCCCGCCCTCGATGATGTAGTCGGTGCTGGGCGTGACCATCGCCCCGCCGTGGTCCGACAGCGAGATGGGGTTCTTGACGATCTGCTTGGTCTCGAAGTCGCGCAGGTCGATGACCGCGAGCCTCGCGTTGGCCTTGTCGTTGATAAAGCAGAACTGCCCGTCGTAGTCGCCCGCGGTCTCGCTCAGCGCCGGGTGGTGCGTGTCGCCCCACAGGATGTCCTTGCCGTCGATCCGGCCCTCGGCCAACACCTCGTTGCCCACCCCGTAGCCCCAGCCCTGCCAGGGCTCGGGCGTGAAGACGCCGATGACCTTGAGGATGCGCATCGACGGCACGCCGATGACGATCACCTGCCCGCCGTGCCCGCCCGACGCGAACAGCATGTAGTCGTCGTGGCGACCCGAGGGCTGGAAGGTCTTGGCCGCGGCGACCAGGTCGTCGGGCGTGAGGTTGCGTGACTCGGCGACCGCCTGCAGGGCCGCGTAGGGCGCGCCCCCGGCGTTCGACGACTGGGATGGTTTCGTGCTGTCCCCGCCATCGTCGCTCCCACCGCCGCCACAGCCCCCGAGCAGGCCGGGCGCCAACAGGCACGCACTCAGTACCCAATGTCTGGCTTTCACGAGTCTTCTCCTTGTTCGGTTCTGCGCGCTTACGGCGCCGATCTGATGAACGATCCCATCCGCTCGCTCGGCCGGCCCGCGACCGGTACCCCAGCGAGATGCCGCCTATTGCTTCAGCGATCGCACAAACGCCACGATGTCCGCGAGGTCGTCGTTGGACAGCGCGGGATTGCCCCCCTTGGGAGGCATCTGCACGCCCGTCGTGTTCAGCGGGTCGCTCGGCCCGCGGCCGACCATGAGGAACTTGACCGCCTCCTCGTCGGTGAGCCCGTTGAAGAACTCCGAGTGGCCGAGGTCCTTCCCGAGCCCGGGCTTGGCCTCGCCGTGCTCGCCGTGGCACGCGATGCAGGTGCTCATGAACGCCGCTTTCCCGCGAGTCACCGCGGCAGCGTCGAGGCCGGCCGGGATCACCGGCGCCGCCGCCCCGTATCGGCTTGCGCCCGCGCCCGCGAATGCGCCCCACACCGTCACTATCGCCAGCACGGCCACCAGCGCCGCAGCAGCGATCATCGGCCCCAGCACACCGGCACGGCGCCAGCCCTCGCTGCCGCAAAGCCCCGTGGACGCGAGTCGGCTCGAACGACTTGGTCTGAGAGTCATCGTGATACCCCTTCTTGAATGAGGATATCATTATACATATATGCTCCGTTGTCAAGCGCGATGGGCCTCCGCGTGTTCAATTCGGGCGAGAATCGAGGACCCCCCAAGGCGGTTTACCAGGGGAAAACCCTTGCCAGTATGCTCTGCGAGTCAATGGCACGGTATTGCAGCCCGCAGCGTCTGATAACGCTCGGATCCGTAGGACGCCAACCGGGCTTGCGACGGCCGCAGCTCCACGATCTCCCGCCGTTCTGCCAACCCGCTATGACCGGATCATGATCTCGCCCAGCGGCTTTCGCTCGATCGCCGGGACCACGCAGTCATCCGCCGGATACCCGGTGGGTATCAACAGATACGGCCGCTCGTGCGAAGGCCGATCCAAGACCTTGGCGAGAAAGCCCATCGGGCTCGGCGTGTGGGTGAGCGTCGCCAGCCCGGCGTGGTGGGCGGCCGCCAGCAGCAGCCCCGTCGCCAGCCCCACGCTCTCGTTGGCGTAGTACACCTGCCCACCGTCGTCGGTCTTCATCAGCTTGAAGACCACGATCAGCCAGGGGGCCACCTCCAGGAAGCCCTTGTCCTCGTCGGTCCCGAAGGGGGCCAGGTCGGCCAGCCACTCGGCGCTCGCCCGCCGGGAGTAGAACTCGCGTTCCTCCTCCTCGGCGGCGAGACGGATCTTGCGCTTGACCCCGGGGTCGCTCACGGCGACAAACCGCCACGGCTGCTTGTTGGCGCCGCTGGGCGCGGTGCCGGCGGCCTTGATGATCCACTCGATCGTCTCGACCGGCACCGGGCGGTCCGAGAACATCCGCACGCTCCGCCGCCGTCGCATGATGTCGTAGAACCGCTCGGCGGCCTCCGGGCCCGGCACGCCGGGGTCGTAGCGGTCGAAGGGGATGTGGTGGGGGGGGATGGCCATGCGGGCTCCTGGGCTGGGGTTCTCGCAAAAATACCCCATCGGCGCGATACGGGCGGGCGCGGGCGGTGTCTTGCTTGGGAGAACACCTCCCCAGATCCGACCCCTCACCCGGAGACCCCGTGATGAACTGCCTTACCCGAATCGTTGTTCCCGCGATGCTGCTCGCCCTGGTCGGCAGCGCCGCGAACGCCCAGCCCGAGCCCAGCCTCGACCTCACGCCCCTCCAGGCCGCCGAGGTGCTGGACGCGATGTCGCCCACCAACGCGGCCCTGGTCTACCACCAGCTCTTCATGTTCGAGGACACTGACCTCAATCTCGCCAGCCAGGCGTTTGAGTTCGAGCCGGTCGACCCCGAGCTTCTGGAGATGTCGGTGGAGGACTCGGCCAAGAAGCTCGCCGATTCGCAGGACCGCATCGAGCGATTCATTTGGACCGCGAGGCTGCCCGAGTGCGATTTCGGGCTGATGTATCGGGACGGGTGGGGGTTGCTGCTCCCGCAGCTCGGCAAGATGCGCAGCATGGCCCGCGTGCTCCGAGCCGACGCGGTGCGCCAGGCCGGGCTGGGTGAGCTTGACAAGGCCGCCGACCGCGTGGACGGGATGTTCGGCATCGCCGAGCACGCGCGCAACGACCGCGTGCTCATCTCCAGCCTTGTGAGCATCGCGGTCGCCAAGCTCGCGACCGACTCGGCGGTCTACCTCGCCGATCACCAGCAGCTCACCAACGAGGGGCGCGACATGCTGATCGCCCGCCTCGAAGCGATCCGCGACGGTGACGACTATTTCCGCGTGTTGGACTGCGTGACTATGGAATACACCGTCACCATCGGCTGGCTCGGCAAGATGCCCGAGGGCGTCAGGCCCAGCGAGTGGCTCGGCGGTCTGACGGAAGGGCAGGATCCGCAGTCGCTGGCCGCCCTGGACAGGATGAGCCGCGAGGCGCTCTACGCCGATGCGGAGAAGATGCGAGAGTACTTCACCCGCGTCGTGAGCGTGTGGAACGAGCCCGACGCGGTCAGCAAGATCGACGCGCTCGGCTCGCTCACGGGTGTCGGGGCCTACGGCGAGACCGGCAAGCTCTTCCTGGCCTCCATGGGCCGGGCCAGGGCTTCCGAGCTGAAGATGCTGGACGCGATCGACGAGGCCCTCCCCAAGCTCTACGCCTACCGAGCCCCCGGCGCGGACAAGCCGGACGCAACCGACACCCCCGCCAAGCAGTAGAGTCAACCGGCGAGACCCATGTGAACAGCGACGACCGCACACTCCTCCGCAAGACCCACGCCGGGCACGAGCCCTCCGCCCGCGAGCTGTGGCGACGCCACGCCGGGTGGATGCTCGCTTTTGCCCGGGCGGTCGTCGGTCCTCGCGGGGTCTCGCCGGATGATGTCGTCCAGGAGGTCTTCTGCCGGCTGCTCGGCCTGGATCGGCGGGCGATCCGGGAGGTGCGGGAGGTCAGGCCCTGGCTCGCCCAGCTCACACGGCGCGAGGCGCTCAACCAGCTCCGCGCCGCCCGCCGGGCCGCGCACCGAGAGGCCCGCGCCCGCCTGCCCGAGCCGCCGCTGGCGCCCCTCCACGAGCCCCGCGATCTTGCCGCAGCGGTCGCCCGGCTGCCCCGTGGTCAGCGGGAGGTGGTCCACCTCCGTCACATCGTGGGTTTGTCTACCGATCAGACCGCCGAGGCGCTCGGCGTGCCGCGGGGCACGGTCGCCAGCCGCTCGCACGCCGCGATGCGAGCGCTCCGCGCGCTGCTCGACCCACCCGCGCACTCACCCGCTCACGCACTGACGCCCCCACCCGCCCCCATCCTGGGAGACCCCTGCCATGCGCTCGCCGACTGAACACGACCCGGCCGAGCCCGGCTTTGCCGACCTGCACACCGACCTGCATACCGACCAGGCCGGCGAGGCGCCGCGCCCGTTCATCGCGGCGGTGCGTGCGCGGCGGCGGGCGGTCCGCACACGCCGGGTCTCCGCCGCGCTGCTGGTGGGCGTGGTCGCGGTCGCCGGCTGGCGGTTCGCCCCCACCCCCGCCACCAACCCCGCCACCAACCCCGGCGTCACGCCCACACCCAGCCTCGCGGGGGGCACGCCCGACGGCGTGACTCTCCCCGAGCCTGCGGGACCCGGCGTGACCCTCGCCTCGCTGCGTCGGCTGTGGGCCGAGGCGGACGGGCCCGGTCTGCCCGAGTTCCCCAGCGCCGAGCTCCCCACCGCCGAGGTCGCCGCCGCGGAGCCCCCGCTCCGCCTCCGCGATATCGACCGCGTGCTGGCCGGTGGCGCGTAGCGTCAAGCCCCGGCCCCGGCCCGGCCGATAGGCAGTCCGTGGTCATGCTGCGCCCGCACAGCCTGTTCTGCGCGCTCGCCCTCACCCTGGCGGCCTGCCCGGCGATCGCCCAGGATACGGCTTCCAACCCGCAACCCACCCCCGAGCCCGTTCAGAGCCCCGTTCAGAGCCCCAGCCAGGACGCCAATGGCGAGCGCCCCCGGGCCGCCCAGCGCATCGTCAAGGTCTTCGACTTCGAGGAGTGGCTCACCAACGCGCTCGAGGTGCCCGAGGGCTGGGTCCGCGCCCAGGACGACCCCCTTGTCCCCCGTATCCGCCCGGGCTTCCCGATCTGGAACCTCGGCAAGCTCGACTACGAGGTCGCCGCCAACGGCCGGGGCTCGGTGCGGCTCGCAATAGAGGGCGGCAGCGCGAGCCTCCGACTCAGGCCCGGCGTGCTCCCCATCTTCCCCATGGGCCAGTACTCGGTCCGCGTGCTGGTGAAGGGCGAGGGGCTCATCGATGCCCGGCCACGCCTCACGGTGCGGGCCCTCGACAGCCGGGGCGTGCCCATCCCCGAGAGCGAACGGTCGCTGGTCGCAAGCACCATCCACGCCGACTGGAGGCCGATGGAGGTGGTGCTGCCCGGCCTGTTCCCCGACGCGGCCTACTTGCAGATCGACCTCGAGGTCGTCCAGCCGTGCGAGTTCCAGGCCGAGGCACTGCCGGGGCACCGGGTCTGGCCGCAGGACTTCGAGGGGACCGCGTGGTTCGACGATGTGGTGGTGATGCAGGCGCCGCAGTTGGCGCTGCGGACGACCTCCCCGCTCGAGGTCGTCGCCAGGCCGGCGTCGCCGGTGTTGTCGGTCACCCTGCGCGATCTTGCCGCCCAGGACATGCGTGCCGAGGTGCGCGTCTACGACGCCCGGCGTCGGCTGGTTGATTCGATGGAGCGGCTGATCACCAGCGGGCGGACCGCGTGGGAGTGGCAGCCCGCGCTCGCCGAGCTCGGCTGGTACCGCGCCGTGGTGACCATCTCCGCCGAGGGCAGCCTCGTCTCGAGCGAGACCTGCGACTTCGTCTGGGTCGACGAGCCCCGACAGCCGGCCCGTGCCTACGAGAGCGGGCCGGCGTTCACGGGCGTGCAGACCGACGCCACCAGCCGGGCCTGGCGCCCGTTCGGGGTCGAGCTCTCCACGCTGCCCCCGGCCGAACCGGCGGACCTCGCGACCGCCCTCCACGACCTCGGCGTTCGCTCGGCCACCCTGCCGGTCTGGGAGACCGCGGTGCAGGCCGAGACCTTCCCCGCGCGGGTCGAGCGGTTGCGTGAGCTAGCCTCGTCGCTGCGGACCGCGTGGATCGACGCCCGGTTCTCGCTGGCGACGCTGCCGCGGCCCCTCGCCCGCAGCCTCCGGCTCGACCCTGGAGACATCTTCGAGGCTTTCGACGCCGAGCCCGCAGCTTGGGAGCCCTTCCTGCTCGGCGCCCTCGACCTGCTGGGCACGACCGCCGGGCGGTGGCAGCTCGGGTCGGCCGGGACGACGAGGAGTTTCCAGCAGGCCGACCTGGCGGCCGCGGTCGCCAAGGCCAGATCGGCGCTCGCGGGGATGGTGCCGGGCATCGAGTTGACCCTGGGATGGCGGGCGGACCTGTCCCCCGCGGCCGCGCGGGCATCGGGCGCCGACTCGCTCCGTATCGAGTTGCCGGCGTGGATGCCCACACCGCCGTTCGAGGCGGTGTTGGCCCCCTGGCAGGAGCCCGGCGGGCCGACCCCCGAGTTCGTGCTCGCCCCGCTCGATCCGGCGCAGTTCAGCGAGCGAGACATCGCCGCGGATCTGGCCCGCCGCACCGCCGAGCTGTGGGCCCAGGCGACTCGGGACGCGCCCCGGGATGGCCCGCCGCGCTTCGGCGTCGCGATCGCCGATCCGTGGCGGATCGAGCCCGGCGAACGGCCGACCATCCATCCGACGGTCGCGGCCGCGGCGTGGCGGGCCCTGGCCGACCGGCTCGACGGGCGGGTGCTCGCGGCCGACTGGCCGATCATCCAGGGTGTCCGCTGCCTGGTCTTTACCGCCCCGCTCCATGCGCCCAACCGTGGCGGGCTCATCATCGCCTGGCGCGAGTCGGCCGCGCCCGAGGACGCGGTGCTCGTCGCGACCCTCGGCGAGGACGCGCTGACCGTCTACGACCTCTTCGGCAACGCGGACCTCCGTGAGCCGACCAGCTCCGAAGACGGCGCCCGGCTCGAGCAGCGTGTGCGGCTCACCGACGAACCGATCTTCATCGAGGGCGTCGATACCGACCTGGTCATGTTCCTCAACTCGATTGCGCTGAACCCGCCGCAGATCCAGGCGACCGCCGGCGAGCACGAGCACGCCGTCACCGTGCGCAACCCGTGGGACATGCCTATCACCGGGCGCATCATCGTCACCGAGCCCGCCGGGTACGACCCCGCCACCCAGGCCCGCGACCGCAGCTGGGAGATCACGCCCCGCAGCACGGCGTTCGACCTCGCGCCGGGCGCGTCGGTCGAGATCCCCCTGGTCATCTCGTTCGCACGCTCCACCGAAGCAGGCCCCAAGAGCTATGTCTTCGACATCCAGCTCGTCGCCGACCGGGACTACGGCTGGGTGCGGGCGCGGTCCTTCGTCGAGCTGACCTGGAACGATGTCTGGCTCGACCTGGCCTACCGCGTCCCGCCGGGCGGGGCCGAGGGCGACCTCATCATCGAGGCCGTGGTCACCAACACCGGCGACACGCCCCGCGCGTTGGAGGCCATCGCCATCGCGCCGGGCATGCCCCGCGTGCGCTCGAGCATCGGCACGCTGCAGCCCGGGCAATCGGTCATCCGGCGGTTCCCGTTCCCCGACGCGGCCAGGTCGCTCGCGGGCCAGCGCGTGGTGGTGTCGCTCTCCGAGCCCGACGGGCCGGGGAGGCTGACGAAGGGGTTGGACCTTCCCGGGCGGTGACGGGGAGGGCCCCCCGCCGATTGGGGCGGCCGCGGGGGGCTACTGGTCGGGCGATTCCAGAACCGCGCTCACCATTGCGCCGGTCTCCTTCGGCATCTGGTCCCGGTTGGCGGCGAGCCAGAGGCGCGCCTCGGCCGCCTCGACCGAGTCCGGGGACGCCCGAACCGTGGCGATCCGATCGAGGCCCTGGGCGAGCACGACCCATGGGTCCTCGGCGCGGAGCAGCCTGCCGAGGCGCTCGACATTGGGGGCGGCCACGGACCTCGCCTCCTCTAGGCGGTCCGCCCGGAGGAGCCAGTAGGCGAGCGCCGTCTCCCACATGGCCATCTCCGCTGTGTCGCGCTGGCCCGAGGCATCGGCCTCGTCGAGTAGCGCTGTCATCCGCCGGATCCTCTCGGTCATGAGTTCCCCAGCCACACCGGGTGCGGCGAGAACCTCGACGCTGTTCAGGGCCTCCAGCGAGCTGAACATCGCCAGCCAGGAGGTGTCGCCCGCCGCGTTGCTGAAATGTCTGGCGGCATCGACACACTCCTGCACCACCGCCCGCGCCTCCGCGATGCGGCGTTGGTCTTGGTCGATGCGCGCCTTGGCCGCGGCGAGCTCCAGGTCATGGATCTCCCGCTCGTGCCGGAGCTGATCCTCCCGTCGAACCACATCGAGCCTCCAGCCCGCCAGGGTCGTGCCGACGACGGTGAGGAGCAGGCCGAGGACCGCGACCGCGGCGAGCGGTGACCGTCTCGCCGCCAGGCGCAAACGCTGGGGCGCCGATCGCTCGAAGGGCAGCACCGGCTCGTTCGCCAGCCACCGCGTCAGGTCCGCCGCGAGCAAGCCCGCGGACGAGTACCGCGCGGAGGGCTCGGGCGCGAGCGCCCTGCGGCTGATCTCGTGGAGGATGCGTGCGCGGCCGGTCGACTTTGCCTCATGCTCCGGCGCCCGCCGATCGGGCGAGTGGAGGGTGCGTTCGGCGTCACGCACCGTGTCGCCGTTGGGGTACCGGTCATTGAGCAGCCAGTAGAGCAACCCGCCGAGGGCGTACACATCGACGGCGGCGTCCGTCGCGCCCGCCCCGCCGCGGAGCTGCTCGGGGGCGGCGAAGCCCAGCGAGCCGCCCGCACGCCCCGCCCTCCCGCCGGCGAGTGCCTCGGCGAGCCCGAGGTCGGTGATGAACGGCTCGTCCCGGGGGCTCATGACGATGTTGTTGGGCTTCAGGTCGCGGTGGACAACCCCGGCGTTGTGGGCCGCCTGGATGCCCTCGGCGATCACGCGGACGATCTCGGCGGCCTTCCGGGGGTCGGGCGTCCCGTGGGTCCGACGCCACTGGAGCAGCGTGGTCCCCTCGATGAACTCGTACACCAGGTAGGCGCCGTCGCCCGCCTGATCCCAATCCAGCAGGGACGCGATCGCCGGATGACGCAAACGGGCCGACCGGGCGGCCTCGCCGGCGACGCGTTCCGCGACCTCGTGGGCCGGGGCGTGGAGCTGCTTGATGGCGACGACCAGCGGGCGCCCGTCGGCCGAACTCTTCCGGTCGTAGGCGCGGAAGACCCCGCCATCACTCCCACCGCCGACATACTCGACCAGCTCGTACCGCGGGCGTCCGTCGGGCAGCGGGGGGCCGAACGACACCGGCAGCGAGCCGAGCCGGTCGAGGTCGGTGTCGCGTTGCCGGCCTCGCACGGTGCTCATCATGCTGCGCAGGGCCATGTGCGCCTGGATCGCCTCGCTGAACTCCGGGGCGTCCTGGAGGAGGCGGCGCTCGACCTCGGCGATGGACAGCCCCGTGGCGAGCAGGGCGCGGACCGTCACATCGACCGCCGCGTCCAGAGAGATCGGCCGGCTCCGGAGCAGCGGGATCGCCCCGATCATCGTCGAGAGCGCCAGGAACTGCGGGTCGACACCCCGGTCGTCGAACAACCGTTCGATCCGCTCGGCCAGGAGCTCGTCCTCGAGGTGCGGCGAGGCCGCCGCGATCTCCCGCAGGAGGGGCATCGGCGTGTTGCTCGAGTTCATGTCGTACACCTGCCGGTTGTGGATCATGTCACCCTCCCCGCTGACTCCCAGTCCCTCGCGATCGTCTCGCGGAGGCGTTGCCAGCGTTTCCTTGTCGCGGGCGCCTTCAGCCCCAGCGCCTCCCCGGCGTCCGCCAACGACTCGCCGTGGAGCCACCGCAGGAGCAGCTCGCGGTCGAGCGAGGAGTCCATCAACTCGAGCAGCCGGCTCAGCTCCTCGGCAAACTCCGACTCGGACCGCTGCCCCACGCCGCTCAGACGCTCCTGCAGGCCGCGGACGAAGGGCGAGCCCTCGCATTCCAACGATTGCAGCCGGCTCAGGATCCGGATCCGATCGACGAGCGCGTCGTTGCCGATGCGGTAAACCAGGGCCCAGAGCTGGCGGCTGTCCTCGGCCCGCACGCCGCCGACCATCACCCGCTGGCACAAGCGCCGCGCGATCGTGGAGAGCAGGTCCTGCGAATCGACCAGGCGGCGCATCGAAGAACCGATCCGGCGCCGGTAGTGGGCGCGAACCACCGGGCCGTAGCGTTCCAGGAACACCCCAACGGCGTCGGCATCTCCGGCCCTGAACCGCCGGACCAGTTCGGCCGTTTCCGGGGATTCCAGGGGGAACGGGTCTGCAGGCTTCCCCCCTCCCGCCGGTTTGTCTTTGACCGGGCCGATCAAAAAAACTCCGTGCCCGTCACGCTCCGGGCTAAAGCCGGGGCTGGTCTCTTGACCCCCGCCCGAATCCTCCCGGGCGGCGAACGAAGGAGACCGTCATGCCCCAGCGACCCGCACAGCATACTGGCTTTCGTCGCCGAGCACTACAGCTTTGTGGGGTCCTGGCCCTGGTCGGGGCGTCGAGCGGCCTGACCGCCGCTCCCGCCCCGGCCACCGGGCCATCGGCCCGAGTGGTCAGCCGTGGCTGGGTGGACTGGCTGGAACACCAGTTGAGAATGCGCCGTCTGCAGAGCTTTCTGGGGGAGGGGGAGCCTGCTTCGGGGAGTGGTGAACCGTCCCCGGATGTCGCGGCGGCGATCGCGTGGGAACAGATCGCCCTGTACGCCGAGTCGGGTCTGTCCCCCTCCCTCACCCCCGCCGAGGTCGCCCAGGCGCTGACCGACATCGACACGCTGCGGAGCACCATCCGCCTCAACCCGGCCGAGTTCTCGGACCCTGTGTGGGACCTTTATCTCGACACATTGGACGCCATGGAGGCCGACCTCGGGTCGTAGGGGGCGCCGCGGCGGGCGCCGTCCCCCAAGGCGGCCCCGCCCGTCCCTTCCGGTGCGCGGCATGAACCAAAGCGCGACAATACCAGGCGATGTTCTAGGTCTTGAGCCCGAGGACGGGGCTGACGCTGCGCCGAGGTTGTCACCGCTCCAGACGCGGCTATGCATCGCCATGAGCGGGACCACCCTCGCCGACGCGAGCCGCCAGATCGGCTTCCACCCCGAGACCGTCCGCCGCTACTGCCGGCTCCCGGGGGGGAGGCCCTCGCTGGAATTCATCCTGGCGGTCTGCGAGGAGTGGGATATCAACGCAAACTGGCTGCTGTTCGGGATCGGCTACCCGAGAGGGCGAGACCTTCGCTCGCAGGTGATCGCGAGCCTCGGCAACGCCCAGGCCGACAATGTGCGCATCCGCGTGGGCACGCTGTCCGAGTGTGAGCACGGGGCTCGGCTCGATCGACCCGAGGACGCCGCTCCCGACGGACCGATTCCCGAACCCCCGACCCCCGTCATCGTCGTGCACGCAGTCTGAAGGCACATGGCGTGGGTCAGGTGCGCGCCCCAAAGTAGATTGCCGTGGTAATCGCTGCCGGCCGTGCGCACGGGGGTGGGCGTCCGGGTGTGTGCGCTCGGGTGGGGGCGCCGTCGCGGGCTTTCTCAGGATTGTGCAAGTTTTTTGCGTGCCCTCCGGGCAAGGGTTTGCGCGCGGCATGCGCGCGGCGGGGGCTCGCGGTGCGCGCACGGATCGGGGCGGCGGGGGAAGGGGTGTGGGGCGTGTGAATCGTGGAGGCAAGGGTGATCGGACGCCCGTGTGCAGCGCGAAGGAGGCCGAGATGGGGCGGGAATCGACCGAGGTTCGAGAGGGGCAGGGCGTGCTCGGCCTCGACGGGGTTCGGGGGCTGCTGGCGGCACACGCCGCGACCGTGAGGCCGCAGTTGGAGATGATGTGGCGGTACTACCGGAACCCGCTGTCGCTCTCGCGGTCGGGCGAGGGGTACGGCTCGGGAGCGACGCAGCGGTACGACCTGGGGCAGCGGGCGGGGCTGCCGGCCAGGCTGATCGGGCGCGCGGACGCGGGGGTCGATGACCGGTCGCGGACGCGAGAGATCGTCATCGAGAACGACATCGCGTGGCGGATCCACACGATGGTGGACTTCATGTTCGGCAAGCCTGTCCGGCTTGTGAGCACGGCGAGACACGAGCAAGACCGCACGCGCATTGAGCGCATGCTGGACGCGGTCTGGGAGGGTGCGGGGGGTGTCTCGCTGCTGCAGGAGATGGCCCTGCTCGGGCATGTGTACGGGCATGTGGACCTGGTGCTGCGGGTGGATGAGGGGCGGCTGGGGTCGCTGGCGGGGACGCCCGACGCCGCCGACCCGTGGCGGGTGCGCGAGTGCGTGGGTGTCGAGGTCATCGAGCCGACGCGCGGCGTGCCGGTGGTGCGCGAGGGGGACTGGCGGGAGCTGGATGGGTATGTGATTCATGCGTCCAAGCAGGAGCCAGAGGCAGTTCGCCACGGGCCGATCGGGGCGTGGATCGAGAGTTGGAGACGGGGTGGCAGGCGAGGGGGGCTGGAAGCCTCCGCCCCGGAGGGGGAGATCGCCGGCGTCACGGAGGTCCTGAGCGCGACCTCACGCCGGGTGTTCGTGGATGGGGAACTGGTCGAGGAGCAGGAGCTGCGCCTGACGGGCGGGCGGGTGCCGGTGGTGCATGTGCAGAATGTGGCCCAGCCCTACCGGTACGGCGGGCTGAGCGAGGTCGAGCCCCTGATCCCGCTGCAGGACGAGCTGAACACGCGCCTCAGCGATCGGGCGAGCCGGGTGACGATGCAGAGCTTCAAGATGTACCTAGCGAAGGGGATCGAGGGGTTCGACAGGGCGCCGGTCGGGCCGGGGCAGATCTGGAGCACCGACAACCCCGACGCGAGTGTGCAGGCGTTCGGCGGCGATGCGAGCAGCCCGAGCGAGGAGTCGCACATCAAGGAGGTGCGCGACGCGCTGGACAAGACCTCGGGCGTGCCGCCGCTGGCGACGGGCGTGGTGCAGGGGCGGGTGGGGAACCTGTCGAGCGCGAACGCCCTGAAGATCACGCTGGTGGGGCTCCTGGCGAAGACCGAGCGCAAGCGGGTGAGCTACGGGCGCGGGCTGGCGGAGGTGAGCCGGATGATGCTGACCGCGCTCGACGCGGCGGGCGTGATGGAGACCGACCCGCGCGACCGCGGCGTGCGGCTGGAGTGGCCCGACCCGCTGCCGACGGATGTGGTCGACGAGACCCTGGCGGCGAAGCGCAAGCTCGAGATCGGTGTGCCGGTGAAGCGGGTGCTCGATGAGCTGGGGTACGAGGCGAGCGATGCGGGGGTGGTGTAGGGG
>CAYJPX010000024.1:0-40255 GCA_964372195.1 uncultured Phycisphaeraceae bacterium | reverse complement strand
CCCCCCTCGCCGCCCCCCCCCTCACCCCCGACCAGTTCCGACAGCTCGGTCACCGGATGGTCGACTTCGTCGCCGACTACATGGGCTCGGTCCAGGTCTGGCCGGTGCTCAGCCAGGACAAGCCCGGCGAGGTGCTCGCCCGCCTGCCCGGGCACCCGCCCGAGGCCGGCCTCGGCGCGGCCGACGACCCCGCCGAGGCTTGGGGCGAGGTCTTCGGCGACCTCACCCGCATCATCATGCCCGGGCTCACCCACTGGCAGCACCCCTCGTTCTTCGGCTACTTCCCCTGCAACGCCTCGGGGCCCGCCATCCTGGGCGAGCTGCTCAGCGCCGGGCTCGGCGTCCAGGGCATGCTCTGGCAGACCAGCCCCGCGTGCACCGAGCTCGAGACCCGCATGCTCGACTGGGCCGCCGAGATGTTCGGCCTGCCCGCGTGCTTCCGGTCCGACGCAGCCAACGACGGGCTCGGCGACGGGCTCGGCGGCGGCGGGGTCATCCAGGGTACCGCCAGCGAGGCCACACTCACCGCCCTCATCGCCGCCCGCCAGCGCTGGCGCCGGCTCCAGCGCGAGCAGGCCCGCGCCCGCGAAGAGGCCACCGGCGAGATCGGCCTGGCGCTCGAGGCCGCGGACCGGCAGTTCGCGGTCATCTGCTCGGAGGGCGCCCACTCGTCGGTCATCAAGGCCGCCATGATGGCGGGGATCGCCGAGGGGCCGGGGGACGATGAACGCGTCTGGAAGATCGCCACCGACGCCCACGGGCGGATGGATCTTGCCCACCTCCGTCAGGTGCTCGAAGAGCGCGGGGGAGACCCGGCCGGCCCGACGCCCATCGCGTGCGTGGCGACCGTCGGCACGACCGGCGTGGGGGCTGTGGACAATGTCTCGGAGATCGCCGGCATCCTCAGCCAGTCCGGCATCCAGGGGGGCGGGCTTTCCAGCCCGCGGCCGTCGATCTGGCTGCATGTCGACGCCGCCTGGGCGGGCAGCGCCGCGGTCTGCCCCGAGCACCGCGCCATGTTCGCCGGCATCGAGCACGCCGACTCGCTGTGCATCAACCCGCACAAGTGGCTGCTCACCAACTTCGACTGCGACCTCTTCTGGACCCGCGCCCGCCAGGACCTGATCGACGCGATGAGCATCACCCCCGAGTACCTCCGCAACGCCGCCAGCGAGAGCGGCGCCGTCATCGACTACCGCGACTGGCAGATCCCGCTGGGCCGACGCTTCCGGGCGCTCAAGCTCTGGTTCGTCATCCGCCACTACGGGCTCGACGGCCTGCGCGCGCACATCCGCGAGCATGTCCGCCTCGCCGAGATGGTCGAGCGCTTCGTCAAGTACGACGACCGCTTCGAGCTGGTCGTGCCCCGCTCCCTGAGCCTGGTGTGCTTCCGGGTCGCCGGGCCCGACGACCTGACCGCCCGGGTGATCGACCGGGTCAACGCCACCGGCAAGGCGTTCCTGTCGCACGCCTCCTGGCCGGGGCCGGCGGGCAGGCCCCGCCCCATCGCCCGGCTGGCGATCGGCGGGGCGGCGACCGGCGAGAAGCATGTGCGGGGCGTGTGGGACCTGATCGTGCGGGCGACCGACGAGTTGCGATAAGCTAGTTGGAACCGCGGAGCTCGCGGAGAACGCGGAGGAAAGCGCAGTGGTGAAGCACGACATACCGAATCGGACGCTCTGTCTGCTCTCCGCGTGCTCCGCGCTCTCCGCGGTGAGTCTGCTCGGCGGCTGCGCGGCCCGCGTCGACGCCCCCCGAGAGTTCACCGTCGCCCCCGGCCACTACCCCGCCGCCTTCGACGCGGCGCGCGAGCTGCTCCGCGACATGGACTTCACGCTCGAGCGCGTCGACGCCGACGCCGGCGTCATCAGCACCGAGCCCCGCTTCTCGCGGGGCCTGCTCGAACCCTGGGACACCACCCAGACCGGCCTCTCCGACGAGTGGGAAGACACCGTCAACATGCAGGCCAGGTCGGTCCGCGTCACCTTCACCCAGGACGGCAGCGAGCCGACCGACGAGACCGCCGAGACCACCGCGACCGTCTGGGTCACCCTCTACCGCAACCACCGCTCGGGGCGCCGGCTCGACAGCGAGTGGGTGGGCGCCTCGACCTTCGCCGGCGACCCGCTACAGCGGGCCCGCCACGCCTCGGCCTACCTCGTGCCCACCCGCCGCGACGAGGCGCTCGAGGCCAGGCTCGCCGACAGGATCACGCGTGCCCTGGGGGGAAGCGTCGAACAGCCGGTCGCCGAGAGCGAATAGCAGGTGGCAACACACGCCGCATGCGGCGCGGGTGTTCGGGCTATTCGTCGGACAGGGCCGGGTCGTGGCCCGCCTCGATGGCGGCGATCTTGGCGACGCGGCGGGCGTGACGCCCGCCATCAAACTCCGACCTGAGGAACACGCCGACAACTTTCTCGATGAGTCGCTGCCCGAGCAGGTCGCCCGAGAGGCAGATGACATTGGCGTCGTTGTGGCTGCGGCTGAGCTGGGCGGTGAGCTCGTCGTGGACGACCGCGGCCCGCACGCCGTGGACCTTGTTGGCGGCGATGCTCATGCCGATGCCCGTGCCGCAGATCAGCACGCCGCGCTCGGCGCGGCCCTGGGCGATGGCGCTGCCGACCTGGAAGGCGGGGATCGGGTAGTCGCAGCTCTCGCCGCGCGCGGGGACGAACAGCTCGGTCTGATGCCCCTCGCGCCGGAGCTGCTCGGCGAGCTGGACGGCGGTCTCGACGCCGCGATGGTCCGAACCGAGGGCGATGTTCATCGCGGGGGGTCTCCGATCTCGCCGAGCACATGCAGCTCGGTCAGCCTCTGGATCACCAGCTCTCGCAAGCGGGCGGCGGTCTGATTGTAAACCTCCTGGGGCAGGCCGACGGGGTCCGGGACATCCTGCCCGCCGGGGTCGAGCAGCCAGGTGCGCGACGCCGCCCCCGGGTCCAGGGCGGCGACCTCGTCGCGGTGCCAGGCGCTCATCGTGTAGATCGCGTCGGCATCGGCGATGAGCGTGCGGGTGAGCGGGCGGGAGCGGTGCTCGCCCGGCTCAATCCCCAGGGCCTGCAGCGCGACCGTCGACTGGGGTGACGCGGGCCTCCCCCCGCCCGCGCTCGTCCCCGCCGACACAACCGACACCTGCACCACCGAGTCCTCCTGCGGGTGCTCCCCGTTGTGTTCGAGGAGGCTCCGGGCGATCGCCTCGGCCATGGGGCTGCGGCAGGTGTTGCCTGTGCAGACAAAGAGGACCCGCAGCCGGGCGTGCTTGTCGATCATCCGGGTGTCATAGGCGCCCTCGTGCTCGACGCGGTACCCGCCCCGGGCGGTGAGCCGGACCAGCGTCGAGGCGGACCCGAACATCGTCGGCCCCTCGTCGAGGGTGACCGCAACCCCGGCATTGGCGGCGCGGTCGTCCTCGAGGGCGGCGTCGGGGCTACGGTCGGGCGCCCACCCCGCCCCGGCCAGCCGGTTGGCGACCACGGGCACCCCCGCGAGCTGCAGGACCCGCAGGGTCGTGGCCTGGCTGGGGACCCGGACCGTGAGCACGCCATTGTCGTCGAGCACGCCGTGCTCAACGCCCAGGGCGGCCAGCGAGCTGCGAAGGGCGCTGGGCGGCAACTGCAGATCGAACCGCACCGGGCCGGGGAGCAGCCGGGCCATCAGGTGGCGGTGACCGGCCGAGGTGATCGGAAAGGCCGAGAAGACCGCCTCGGCCGACGGGGCGTGCCAGGTGTAGCGGTAGCGGGCGGAGAGGCGGTCTTTGGGGAAGGTCAGCTCGGCGAGCTTGGCGATGGCGTCTGGCCGGGTCGCCGCGGCGAACAGGCCGTAGACGGTTTCGGTCGGCAGGATGACCAGCTCGCCCTCGCGGAGGGCATCCGCGGCGAGGTGTTCGAGCCGATCGCGCTCGGCGGGCTCGGTTGTTTTATCGAGTCGTCCTGTGACCACTTGTCTGCCCCAACCCCGCCGAGAACCCGGACGGGAGCTGGACATCGTAGAAAGGCGTCGGTGTGCATTGGGTCCCCCGCGGGTGGAAGATCGGGTTTTTTGGGACCTTGATACCGTTCAAAGACCGATCATTCCCAGGAAGCCGGGCGGGCGCGGACCGGAGGGGACCGAGTTGGTTTACACTTGGGAGCGGCCGGACTCATCCCGGCTTTTTCCGCGACGAGAAACACCCGCCCGTCGATGAACGAATCGTCAGGTGCGTCGACGCGGTTCCGCGTTCGCGGACGGGGTCGGGCGTTGTGGTCAGTCTGTCCATGGACCGCGTGGGGCAGGGCGAGTAGAAGAGGAGTTTCCGGATGCCGAGCCAATCGAACACCGCCGCCAGCCGGGGCTTCTCGCTCATCGAGTTGCTGGTCGTCATCGCGATTATCGCGTTGGTGATCGCGATTATCGTCCCGGCGCTGGCCGGCGCCCGGATCGCGGCGAAGAAGGTCTCGACCTCGACGCTAATCAGCAATGTGACCAAGGCCGCCGAGCAGTTCAGCCAGGATCATGCCGGCGGGCTGCCGGGGTACTTCTCTCCCAGCGACATGGGCTCTCCCAAGAACGCCGATGCGACCGCGGGCGGTTTCACGGTGATGGAGAATGTCCTGCTGGATCTGATCGGCCGGGATGCCATGGAGGAACCGGGCGGCCAGACCACCGTGGGGCCATTCGGCGGATCCCAGAATCTCAAGAGCGGAGTAGGGATCGACTTCAACCTGCTGGGGACCGGCTCGGGCGTGTACCTGACGCTGGGCGCGGACAGCCTCTATGCCGCCTCGGGGCAGAAGGGCGACGCCCCGCATCAGCAGTTCCCCGATGTGGTCGATGCGTTCGGCAACCCGCTGCTGGCGTGGATCGAGGACCCAATGGGACCCCGCGAGCCGGCGACCGCCGCGGACTTCGCGACCGAAGCCTCCACGCCGGACCGGGCGCGGTACTACTGGGCGAGCAACGCCGGCTGGCTGCTCAGCGACAGCATGGGCAAGGGCGGGCAGGACCAGGAGTTCAGCACCTCCGGTGGCAAGGCCAAGGGCAGCCTGCTCGGCGATTCCAACGCAGCCGACATCGCCCTCACCGCCGTCCTGGGCAACCCCAACTTCGCCTCACCCACCAACCACACCGCGACCAATGTGCTGCCCAGCGCGTCTCGCGGGGCCTTCCTCGTCCACTCGGCGGGGGCCGACGGGGTGTTCTTCGGTGTCGAGGACAGCGGCGCCAAGGCGCTCGGCATCGACAGCCCCGACGATTTCGAGTACGCCCTGAACTTCTACACCCCCGCCGGGCAGCGGCTGACCGACTCTAACGGCGTGGTCACCACCATCGACCTCACCCAGAGCTTCGACGACCTGATGGCGACCGCGGGGAACTAACCCCCCGCCCGGGCCTGGAAGGGCCTAAACCCTGCACCCCGACTTGACGCGCCCGGACAGTTGCGTGAGGCTGTCCGGGTGTTGTTTGTTGACGACCAACCCGACGGTCTGCGGCCCGCCGGCTCGACCACCCCCGCCGCCAGGCGGGCGACGGCCGCGTTCGCCCTTGTCGCGGCCGGAGAGCTCGCGGCGCTGGGGCTCTGGCGGGCGGGGCTCGGGGCACCCTCCGCGGCGTGGTTCGGGGCGGGGCTCCTGGTCTTGGCGGTGGGCGTGCTGCGCCGGGACGGGCCCTGGGTGGCCGTGCTGGCGCTGGCAGCGGCGCTGCTGGCCGGGGGGCATTTCAGCACGCGCGTGCTGGAGCGATCTCCGTCGAGCCTCGCGGCGCTGCTGCCCCCACCGCGCGAGCCCGGCGGCGGGTCGATCGTGACAATCCAGGGGGTGGTGATCGAGCCACCCGAGCGGGTGCAGGCGAGCGGGGCGCTGGCCGAGTATCTACCGATGGGCGACTCGACGGCGATGACGGTGCGCGCCCGGACGGTGCTCACCGAAAGCGGTCCTCTAAGGGCCAGCGGCACGGTGCGCGTGTTCCTCCCCGGCGACGGTCCGGCGGCCTCGCCGGGCGATCGGGTGGAGGTGATGGGGATCGCCCGTGCGGTCGAGGGGCCGAGCAACCCCGGCGAGGGCGACGCCCGGCTGTGGGCCGCGCAGGACGGGCGGAGCGCCACGCTATCCGCCGCGTCGGCGGGGTTGGTGCGGGTGCTCGAGCCCGAGGGGGGGCTGTTCGCGCGGGGGGAGCGGGGCTGGCTCCGGACCCGGGCATGGCTCCGCGGCCGCGCGGGAGCGGTGCTCGGGAGCGGCGAGGACTCCGACGCCCGGGCGATGCTCGGGGCGCTGCTGCTGGGGGAGCGGGAGTCGGGCGGCGAGGCGGTGCGCGGCGCCTTCGCCCGCCAGGGGCTGGCGCATGTGCTGGCGATCAGCGGGTTCCATCTGGCGGTCATGGCGGGGGCCGCGCTCTTCGCGGTGCGGCTGACCGGCGACCGCGGGCGGCTCGAGCCGCTGCTCGTGGCGCTGCTGGTGGTGGTGTATGTGGTGGTGCTGCCGGCGCAGGCGCCGATCCTGCGCTCGGCGGCGATGGTGCTGGCGTGGCTGCTCGCCGAGTCGTTGGGGCGGCGGTACGACAAGCGGGCGCTCCTGGCGTGGGTGGCGATCGGGGTGCTGATCGTGCGGCCGATGGACCTCTTCAGCCTGGGGTACCAACTGACCTTCGGCATCACGGCGGTGCTGGTGTGGTTCGGGTCGGCCGTGCATGGGCGGATGTTCCCGGGGGCGCTGGGCTTTGATCGCCACGAGCCGGCGGATGTGTTCGAAGGGCGGTGGTGGAGGCAGCGGGCGACGCAGTTCGTCAGCGCGAGCGTGCTGTGCTGGCTGGTCGCCACGCCGCTGGCGGCACGCACGGCCGGCATCGTCAGCCCCACGGCGGTGCTGGCGACGATCGTCGTCGTGCCGGTGGTCACCGTGCTGCTGTGGGCGGGGTATGCCGCGATGCTCGTGGGCGTGCTGGTCCCCGCGGCGGGCGGCGCGGCCTCGGCGGTGCTCGGGGCTCTGGCCGGGGTGGTGGTCGCGGTCGTGCAGTTCTTCGACACCATCCCGCTCACGACGCTGTATGTCCCCAGCCTGTCGGCCGGCCTGACCGCGGCGTGCACCGCGCTGCTGCTGCTCTGGCTCGTGCGTGGCAGGCCGCGCAGCCCGGGGCTCTGGGCCGCCACGCTGGTGGTCGCGGGGTGGGGCGTGGGCGAACTGTACAACGCCGGACGCCTGAACCGCGGGACGCTGCTGCGGATCGACACGATCGATGTCGGGGACGGCAGCTGCCACCTGGTGCGCTCCGGGCGCGGGGCGCTGCTCTGGGACTGCGGCTCGCTCAACGCCGGCATCGGCGTGCGGACCATCCCCCGCGCCGTGCGCGAGCTGGGGGCGTGGCGCGTGCGCGAGGTGGTCGTCACGCACCCCAACTTCGACCACTACTCCGGCCTGCCCGACGCGCTGGACAGGCTCGGCGTCGAGCGGGTGTCGTTCTCGCGGGCATTCCTCGATCGGGCCGGGCGCGACCCGGGCGGGGCGGCGGCGGCGCTGATGGCGGCCCTGGCGGCGCGGGGGGTCGAGGTCCGCGAGATGGCGGCGGGGGATGAGTTCCGGCTCGGGACGGCGCGCGTGCGGGTCCTCTCGCCCCCGGACGATGCGGGGTTTGCCGCCGACAACGACAACTCGCTGGTCGCCCGGTTCAGCGTCGAGACCGACGCCGGGGAGCGGCGGCTGATGCTCTGCGGCGACATCCAGCGCGAGGCGATCGCCTCGCTGATGGCGCCCGGCGCCGACCTGGCGGCCGAGGTGCTTGAGGCGCCGCACCACGGCAGCGTACAGCCGACCGCCATGGCGCTGGTCGACGCGGTGGACCCGGCGGTGGTGCTGCAATCGACCGGCCCGTCGCGGGCGCTCGATGTGCGGTGGAACGCCCAGCGACTCGGCCGGGCGTGGTGGACCACCGCGACCGACGGCGCGGCGTGGGCCGAGTTCCGCGCCGACGGGTCGGTCGAGAGCGGGTCGCTGCGACGGCGGGAATAGCCCGGGCCTTGTGGTGGAATGGTCCACTGGGTGCCGTGGTTCCCTGGGTGCCGTGGTCAGAACGGAGCGCAGCGCAGTGATGGCCACGCGATTGCGCAACCGCGTGGCCTTCGCTCGAAACTCGCTCAGACCACGGCACCCAAGAAGAATCCGGGGCGTCACGGCCCGCGGTTGAGCAGCAGCAGCTCGGCGGCGTCGGCCTCGGCCTGTCGCTCGCGCGTGTGCGCGGCCATCAGCGAGAGCGCCGCCTCGCGGTACGCGCTCTGCTCGCGCACCGCGCGCCGGCCGACATGCCAGAGCGCATCGACCGCGTTGAGATCGCCGGCGGCGTCTGCCGGCAACGCGGCGAAGGCGCGGAGGAACGGCCCGTCGGACCCGGTGCGGAAGAGCGCAAAGAGCGCCGCCTGCGCCACCGGGCCGTCCAGGGCATGCGGCTCATCGCGGAGCATCGCCTCGAAGAGCTTCGCGGTGCTGCTGTCACGCCCGAGCAGGCCGAGCGCCGCGTACATCTCCGCGTACCGCTGGGCCTCGGCGGCCGCCCTGAGCTCCTCCTCGAGCGGCGCCGCGCCCTCCAGCGGCAGGCCCGCGTCGAGCCGGTTCGGGCGCGGGCCGTAGGCAAGGAGCGGGTCGCCCAGCACCGCGATCCGCCACGGGCCGCCCGAGTCGACCCGAACCGCCGAGCCGAACGCCATGCCCGCGATCAGCCGGTTGGCGACGAGCGGCGTGGGAACGAAAGCCTGCAGGTAGGGCTCGTGCACCGACCCGGCGTAGGCGAACACGCCGCGCTCGAGCCACCGGCCCGCGACCGTGACGGCCCGCCCCGGCGCGACCGCCGACCACGAGTGCACGATGTGCATCGCGGCGGGGACATCGAGCAGCGGGATGTCGCCCGCCTGGGCCTGCGTGCCGGCGAGGTCGAACCAGGTGCGGTTGCCGCTGGAGTTGATGAGGATGAGGTCGGCGTGCACCGGCCGCTCGGCGCGGAGCCTCCAATCGCTCAGCCGGTTGCGCGGCTCGTCGTCGAGCATGGTGAGGATGTCGACCCGCTGGAGGTTGTCGGCCGCGGCGGTGCAGTCCCACTGGAGCCACGGCGCGGTAGACCCGTAGCCGTCGAAGAGCCACGCCGACTCGACGCCGAGAAAGACCGAGCACATCGCGCGGTACGCCGCCCGGGGCTCGGAGCCGAAGACCTGGCCGGCCCACGCCCATCGCGACTCATCGGCGAACCTGCCGAGGCGGTCGGTGGCCGCGCTCCACTCCTCGGGCGAGGTCTCGTAGCGCGCCGGGAGGCTGGCGCAGATGGTGACCGCGTCGATCACATCGCCGAGCCCGCGCCAGGGCAGGCGGGTCTGGGTGCAGGCGTCCTCAAGCTGCGCGCTGAGCAGATCGATCTCGGACGCCGTCAGCGCCCCATCGACCGAGAGGCTGGGCAGCTCGGCCCAGACGATCGGCTGGCCGCGGGCGGCGGCGAGGGCGAGCGCCGCGGTCCACGCCGGGTCGCGCTGGTCGGCGACCACGATGCCCGGCGGGGCGTGGCGGAGCTGCACCCAGTGGCCGATCAACGCCGGGGCCCCGTTGGCCGGCGCGTCGGGCGCGGGGTCGGCGCCCGGCTCCGCGGCGCGATCGAAGTCCCACGCGAGGTCGAGGGCGCGATCGGCGAGCGCCCGGGCGGTGGGGACGGCGTGGCGGGGGCGCATCGGCGCGCCGGCCCGGCTCGGGCCGCGCTCGGCCGCCCACCGCACCACCGACTCGGGCTGGAAGCTGCGCACAAACCGGGCGATGTCCTCGCGCGCCGCCACGCTGCCGTCGTCGATCAGCACGGGATAGATGGCCTCGGGCGTCCACCCGGCGATGGCGTCCGCGTAGCTCGCCGGATCGGCGACCAGGACGACCGTGGGAATGACACCCCGGACGGCCAGGGCCACGCCCGCGCGGCGGCCGAGTTGCACGCCGGGGTGGAGGGGCGGCGCGGGCTGCGCTTCGGCCGGCGGCGTTTCCGCCGGCGCCTCGGCGGGGGGGGCCGAGTCCTGGGCGAGGGCCGGGGCGGCGAGCCCGAGCAGGGTCAGCAGGAGGGCGGGGGCGTGTCGGCGGTGTGCTCGCATGGCAAGACTGTACCGCCCGCGTACACTCACGCCGCATGCCGAACCTGAGTCGAACCGAGTTTTGCGATCTGGTCGCCCGCGAGCGGGGTCAATCGCCCGCGGCGGTGCTCGCGGTCCCGCTCGCGGTGCGTCTGCTAAGCGACCAGCTCACGCCGGTCCTGTGTTACCGCCGGCTCGTGGCTCCCGACGAGCGGACGGCCCCGAGCTTTCTGCTCGAATCGGTCGAGGGAGGCGAACGCCAGGGGCGGTACTCGATCCTGGGCTCCCGGCCGATCGTCGAGGTCGTCGCCCGGCGCCACACCGTGACCGTCCACGACCGGCGCAACGGCGCCAGCAGTGAGTGCGACGCCCCGAACCCGCTGCTGGTGCCCAGGCAGCTCACCGAGCGGGTGCGGCTGGTCCGCCCGCCGGCTCCCTCGACGCGGGAGGAACTGCCGCACTGCCCGTGGGGCGGGTGGTTCGGCTACGCCAGCTACGACACCGTGCGCTACGCCGAGCCCGAGAAGCTGGGGTTCGAGCACGCGCCGCACGACGACCGCGGCCTGCCCGACCTGCACTTTGCCCTCTACGACGGCGTGGTGGCGTTCGACCATGTCGCCAAGCTGGTGCATGTGGTGCAACTGGCGATGGTCGCGCCCGGCGCCGACGCGGGCGCGGCCTACGACGCGGCCGCGGCCAAGCTCGAAGCCCGCGTCGAGGAGATCCAGCGGCACTCCAAGCCCCTGCCCGCGGGGCGTGTGGGGGGCGAGGCGCCGGTCACGCCCATGCCCAGCAACACCACCCAGGCCCAGCACGCGGCGATGGTCGAGCGGGCGATGGAGTACATCCGCGCGGGCGATATCTTCCAGGTCGTCGTCGGGCAGCGGTTCGAGCGGCGGAGCACGGTCGACCCGTTCGATGTCTACCGGGCGCTGCGGGCGGTCAACCCCAGCCCCTACATGGTCTACATGCAGTGCGAGGGGTGCATCCTGGTGGCGTCGAGCCCGGAGATCCTCTGCCGTGTGCGGCGCCAGGGGGATGGGTCGCTGGTGCTGACCAACCGCCCGCTCGCCGGCACGCGCCGGCGCGGGGCGACAGCCGAGCAGGACCTCGCGCTCGAGCGCGAGCTGCTCGCCGATCAGAAGGAGCGGGCCGAGCATGTGATGCTGGTGGACCTGGGCCGCAACGATGTCGGCAAGGTGGCCCAGGCCGGCTCGGTCGAGCTGCCGACCGTGATGGAGATCGAGCGGTACAGCCATGTGATGCACATCAGCTCGACGGTGACCGGCACGCTGCGCGAGGGGCTGGACGCGTGGGATGCGCTGGTCGCAACCCTGCCGGTGGGGACGATCTCCGGAGCGCCGAAGATCCGGGCGCTCCAGATCATCGACGAGCTCGAGCCGGTGCGGCGCGGGCCGTACGGGGGCGGGATGGGCTATGTCACCCTCGACGGCGAGATGGATATCGCGTTGGCGCTGCGGACGATGGTGGTGCCGACCGGGGATGGTGGTGAGGTATTTGGTGCCACCAAGACCTGGACCTACCACATCCAGGCCGCGGGGGGCATCGTCGCCGATTCCAAGCCCGAGCCGGAGTTTTATGAAACTGTCAACAAAGCCGCGGCGCTGGCGCGGGCGATCGACCTGGCCGAATCGGCGTTCACCACGCCGGGTCGCTGACGCGCGCGGGACGGCGATAGAATGGCGGCGTGAGCGAAGCCCCCTCCAAGCCCAAACGCTTCCAGCCGCCGAGACCCGCCCCTCGCCCCACCCGCCGCACGCGCCCGCAGGACAAGCCCAAGACCGACCAGCCGGTGCCCTGGAATGTTGTGCTGCTCGACGACGACGACCACTCCTATGAGTATGTGATCGTGATGGTGCAAGAGCTGTTCGCCTGCCCGATCGAGAAGGCGTTCGAGATCGCCAAGGCGGTGGACACCGACGGCCGGGCCGTCTGCCTGACCACGCACAAGGAGCACGCCGAGCTGAAACGCGACCAGATCCTGGCGTTCGGAAAGGACCCGCTGATCGCGGGGTGCAAGGGGTCGATGAGCGCGATCATCGAGCCGGCGGAGTTCGGGGGCGACGGGGACGACCACGGCTGATCGGGGTCCTGAGTTGAACCGCGGAGCACGCGGAGAGCGCGGAGGCAAGGCAGTGGGCATGGAATACAGAAGCGCTGAGATACCGAGAAGTGCCGGGACCGGGACTCCCTCTCTGTCTCTGCGCCTGTGCCTCTGCGCCCTTGTGTTGGGATCCCTCATTGGTTCCTCTCCGCGCTCTCCGCGCCCTCCGCGGTAGAGAATCCGCCTCCATGACCACCCCCCTCGTCATCCAGGCCGAAGAGCTCGACGCCGAGCCGGCGGCGTGGCTCGCCGAGCGGTGCGAGCTGGTCGCCTGCCGTGCCGACGACCCCGGGTTCGGCGCCCTGCTCGCCCGGGCCGACGGGCTGATCGTGCGGACCTACACGCAGGTCGACCAAGCGCTGCTCGACGCGGCCCCGCGCCTGCGGGTGGTGGCGCGGGCGGGCGTGGGGGTTGACAACATCGACCTGGCCGCCTGCTGGGGGCGGGGGGTGGTCGTGGTCAACACGCCCGGGGCCAACACGCGGGCGGTGGTCGAGTTTGTCGTCGCCAGCGTGCTCGACGCGATCCGCCCACGCCTGTTCCTGCACCGGGCGCTCGAGCAGGCCGCGTGGAACGCGACCCGCAAGGGCCTCGAAGCCCCGCTCCAGCTCGCCGACGCGACCGTGGGCATCCTCGGCCTGGGGCGCATCGGTTCGCAGGTGGCGCGGGCGTTCGCCGCCATGGACGCGACGGTCGTCTATCACGACCTGCTGACGATCGATCCGGCCGCCCGGTTCGGCGCGATGCCGGTCGGGCGAGAGGAGCTCTTCGAGCGGGCCGACATCCTCACGGTGCATGTCGACGGGCGTCGCTCGAACTACCACATCCTCGACGCGGACGCCTTTGCGCGCATGCGGCCGGGTGTGGTGTTCGTGAACACCAGCCGCGGGTTCGTGGTCGACCCGGTGGCGTGCGCCGAGTTCTGCGTCGACCACCCCGCGTCGATGGCGATCCTCGATGTCCACGACCCCGAGCCGATCGTGGAGACCAGCCCGCTGCTCGAGATCGAGAATGTGCACCTCTCGCCGCACCTCGCCGGCGGCACCCGGGCCGCCAAGCGCGAGATGAGCTGGGTGGTCCGCGATGTCTGGCGCGTGCTCGGCGGCGAGGCGCCGGAGTGGCCGGCGATGCCGGAGGGGGATCTGTGATCGGGTAGTGATCGGACGCTGGCAGAACCCAGCGGCCGAGTGCTATCCCCGGCGCAGGCTCTCGGCCTCCAGCTTCCGTCCTTCGGCCTGGCGGTAGCGAGCGCGCACTACCGGCAGCAGCGGCCCCATCACGACGCTCAAGATCAGCCCCCCCAGCAGGAGCGGGAAGTACACATGGGATGGCTGGCCCAGAACCGCTGCCGCCACGCCCGCGATCAGCACGATGCCCCCGAGCACCACTAGCACGGCGTGCGTCGCCAGCACGGGCCCCCGGGCGATTCCGCGCGGGGCGCACAGCCCGACGACCGTGCCGAACACCCCGCCGATCACCCCGACCAGGCTGCCCCCGATGGCGCCGATCATCGCCGCGTGCTCTGCCGTCCACCATTCGCTCATGTCGCATCTCCTGTCTTGGCCCCCAGTTGGTCTCGCACGGCCTCCCGGACGCGCCGCGCGCCCGAGGGGGTGATCTCGCCCCGCTCGATCAGCGTGGCGAGCAGGTCAGTCAGGGCGTCAGGCTCCCGCTGCTCGACGATGGCCCGGAGTCGGTCGATCACCCGGTCCAGGCGGCTCCGGATGGTCGGGTAGCTGACGCCGTAGACCTGCGCCAACCCTTTGAGCGAGCCGGACTGGAGGACCAGCTCCTTGATCAGGTCGAGGTCCTCCCCGGGGAGGCGATTCAGCGGGTGGTCCCGCTCGGAGCTCTGGTTGATATTTGCTAAATTCATCTTTCAGATTGTTGAAGATTCAATCGGTTTTGTCAAGGACAATTTTCGATTTATGTAAGACCAGTCGCATCTAGAATCCCCCATGATCGAACTCGGCGTCAACATCGACCACATCGCCACCGTCCGCCAGGCCCGCTACCGCGGCATCGAGCACTCCCGGGCCGACCGGCCCGAGCCGGACCCCGTCCGGGCCGCCCACGAGGCCGAGCTGGGCGGGGCCGACGGCATCACCGTCCACCTCCGCGAGGACCGGCGGCACATCGTCGACCGCGATGTCGAGCTGCTCCGCCAGCTCGTCGCGATCAAGCTCAACCTCGAGATGGCCGCCACCGACGAGATGGTCGCGATCGCCTGCCGTCTGAGGACCGACACCGCGATGCTGGTGCCCGAGGGCCGCGAGGAGGTGACCACCGAGGGCGGGCTCGATGTCGCCGGGCGGCGGGCGAGGCTGGGTGAGGCGGTCAAGCGGCTGCGGGGGGCGGGGCTGCTGGTCAGCGCCTTTATCGACGCCGACCTGGCGCAGGTCGCGGCAGCGGGCGAGCTGGGGTTCGATGTGTGCGAGGTGCACACCGGGCCGTACGCCCGCGCCTTCGCCGAGGCCGGGGGCGACTTCCGGCGGGCATCGCTGGCGGCGGCGCTGGGGCAGGTCGCGACCGCCGGCGAGGCGATCCGGGCGGCGGGGATGCGGTTCAACGCCGGGCACGCGCTGAACTACCACAATGTGGACGCGATCGCCGCCCTGCCGGGGATCGAGGAGCTGCACATCGGGCACGCGATCGTGAGCCGTGCGGTGTTCACGGGGCTGCGCGAGGCGGTGCGGGAGATGAAGGCGTTGATGCGAGAGGCGGCGAGCCGGGCCTGAGGCAGGAGCCCGGGCCCTGCGAGTGGGGTGTTCCCCCGGCTAGTTCTCGCTCACTTTCTCTTGGGCCGCGTCAAGATCCGGCTTAGAATCAGGACGATCATGCCGAGCACCACCCCGGCCGAGACCCAAACATCGGCCGATAACCCCAACCCGACGACCCCGCCCGTTGCCAAGGCCAGAACGCTCCGCCCCAAGCGGTTCGCCAGCTATGAGACCGCGCTGAAGTTCCTCGACACCCACACCAATATCGAGCGCAGCCGGCCCTCGCACATCGACAAGACCGTCTTCAAGCTCGACCGCATGCGGGCGGTGCTTGAGCAGCTGCGCAACCCCCAGCACGAGGTCCGGTTCGTCCATGTCGCCGGGAGCAAGGGCAAGGGCTCGATCGTCGAGATGACGGCCAGCGCCCTCAGCCATTGTGGGTACGGCGTGGGGGTCTACACCAGCCCGCACCTGACCGACATCCGCGAGCGCATCCGGATCGGGGCCGAGGTCATGACCGAGGACGACTTTGTGCGCACGCTCGGGTATGTCGCGGCCGCGGCCGCCGCGGTGGAGCGCGAGCACGGGCAGGCGACCTACTTCGAGCTGGTGACCGCCATGGCGTTCCGCTACTTCGCCGAGCGGGCGGTCGATGTGGCGGTGGTCGAGGTGGGGCTGGGCGGGCGGCTGGACTCGACCAATGTGATCACCCCCGAGTGCAGCGCCATCAGCGCCATCCACCTCGAGCACACCCAGATCCTTGGCGACACGCTCGCCAAGATCGCCCGCGAGAAGGCGGGCATCATGAAGCCCGGCGTCACCACCTTCACCTTCCCGCAGGAGGAACAGGTCATGGCGGTGTTCCGCGAGGTCGCCGCGGCGGTCGGGGCCGAGCTCAAGGTGCTGGGCGAGGATGTCGATTTCTCGTGGCGCTTCGAGAGCAGCCCCGAGCTGGGCCCGCACGCCCGGGTCTGCCTCGCCACCGAGCACTCGAACCACGAGCACCTGCCCGTGCCCCTGCCGGGCCAGCACCAGGCGCTCAACTGCGGCCTGGCGCTCGCGATGCTCGACAAGCTCCGCCAGAAGGGCTTCGACACCAGGGAACGGCCGGTGGCGGTGGGCCTGGCGATGACCCCCCGCATGGGCCGCCTCGAGCTAGTGTGGGACAAGCCGCGGATCCTGATCGATGGCGCCCACACCACCGAGAGCGTCCACGCGCTGATCAAGGCGATCGGGGCGCACATCCGCTACGACTCGATGGTGGTGATCTTCGGCTGCGCGGCCGACAAGGATGTCGCGGGCATGATCGACAAGGTCGGCCTCGGCGCCGACAAGATCATCTTCACACGGGCCGCCGCCAACCCCCGGGCGATAGACCCCGCCGAGCTGCAGGCCCTCTACACCGAGCGCCACGGCAAGATGGCGTTGGTCGAGCCGACCCTGAAGGAGGCGATCAACACCGCCGCCAAGAGCGTCGGCAAAGAGGACATCATCCTGGTGACCGGCTCGTTCTACCTCGCCGGCGAGGCCAAGGCCCTGCTGCTCGACGCCACGGAGAAGCGCAAGGCCAAGAGCCAGGTCGAGCCGAAGGGGTAGACTCTCCCGCACCGCGGTTGCCCCGGACACGGAAACTGCGCCCTCGCGGACTGGGTGGGCAGCCCCCGGCAATTCGATTCGGAGCTGCGCCGACCGTTGGCTTCGGCTTCTGGTGGAGCGATCGAACGCGCAGGACCGATGGGAGGATTGCCGCGCATCCGGCGCGTCGCGATCGACCGTCCCGCTTCGACTCGCTCGGAGATTCGCCTTGCCCACCCCACCGGCCACCGCCCAGGTCGAGACCCAACTCGCCGCCCTCATCGACCGCAGCCCCAACGAGCCGCAGGTCCTCCGTGCCGTGGAGGGGCTGATCGACGCCACGGGCGCATCGCCCGGGGCCGTGCGTCTGCTCTTCCAGCTCTACCTCCACCCCCTGCTGTGCGACAAGGCCAAGGGGATCGCCACGGCGCTGATCGTCAAGGTCATCCGGCGCGATGCCGGCCACTTCGACCCGCGCCCGATGGGGATCGACCCCGACACCCGGCCGTACAGGATGATCTACCGCGGGCTCGCCCACCACCTCGACCAGGCGGTCGAGGAGATCGCCCTGCTCGCCCGATTCCAGCACGCCCGGGTCGACGCCCACACCGCCCCCAAGTTCATCGTCGCCATCCCCAAGAGCGGCTCCTCGCTCCTGGGCATGTGCCTCGGGGGCATGATCGCCCTCACCCGCGGCGGCTCGCTCGAGGGCGACCCCTTCGCCTTCCGCGGCTACCCCGCGTGGTGGTCGCTCGGCAACAACCACGACTGGGACCTGCGCCCCGAGATCGGCGCAGACCCGCTCTTCCAGAAGTTCCCCGGCGGGGTGTACAAGGGCCACATCACACCCAGCGACAAGAACTTCGCCATCCTCGGGCTCTACGAGCGGTCGCGGTACTTGGTCTGCGTCCGCGACCCGCGCGACCAGCTCGTGGCGGCCTATTGCGATGGCGTGCGGGCGAGGATGCGCGCGGGGTGGACACCCGACGGCGCGCGCACCGAGGAGGTCGTCCACGCCGAGCTGCTCTCCTACCTGCGCGGCGGCGCCCTGCTGGAGAACCTGACCTTTGTCGGCAAGTGGCTCGCCCGACGCCACGCGGATCGGTCGCTGGTCGTGACCTACGAACGCCTCATGGCCGAGCCCCTGCCGGTGCTGCGCCTCGTCGCCGACCACTTCGGCCTCGGTGTCAGCGACACGCAGATCGAGCAGCTCCACGCCCGGGCCGCGGGCATCACCGACCGCGTGGGCGGGCTCGACCGGTCCGGCCGCGACCTGGCGATCTACCCCCTCGGCTGGACCGGGCGGGAGGGGGTGTGGCGGACCTACTTCTCCGGGGCGACATCCCGGGCGTTCGAGGCGGCCTTCCGGGGGTTCGACGCGGCCGGGCCCTGGGGCGGGCCGATCTCCGAGCTCTACCCGGATCTGGTCGCCACCCACCCGCAGGGCCTCGCCGAATCCAAATCAGAGACGCCGGCGATCCGCCGGGCCGGTTGAGGCGGACAGCGCGAGGCCCCGCGAAGGGAGCGGGCGCCAGGCCGTGCGCGGCAAATGGGGGGTTCTGCTTGACCCTCCCGCAGGGGGGCCCGATACTTCCGGCGTGAACCCCTCGCCCGCACGCCTGCCCCTTGCCCTCCTTGACCCGCTCTAGCGCGGCCGCGGTTTCCCGTCTCTCCACCGGGCTCCGCGATCCGCGGGGCCCGGTTTGTTTTTGACCCCCACGACCACCCGCGAGCACCCCATGGCGACCGATACCAACCAGCCCCAGCCGACGACCCCGGGCGCCACCGAGGCCGCGCCCTACCGCTATACCGCGACGCTCGCCGGGGAAATCGAGACCCGCTGGCAGGCGTGGTGGGAGATGCACGACAGCTTCCGCGCGCCCAACCCCGGCGAGGCGGGCTTCGACCCCTCACGCCCCAAGTTCTACTGCCTGGACATGTTCCCCTACCCCTCGGGCGCGGGGCTGCATGTCGGCCATCCCGAGGGCTACACCGCGACCGACATCATCTGCCGGTACAAGCGCATGCGGGGGTTCAATGTGCTCCACCCCATGGGGTGGGACGCCTTCGGCCTGCCCGCCGAGCAGTACGCGATCCAGACGGGGGTGCACCCGGCGAAGACGACGCGCCGGGCGATCGAGAACTTCCGGCGTCAGCTCAAGCGGTTCGGGTTCAGCTACGACTGGTCGCGGGAGTTCGGGACCATCGACGAGGACTACTACCGCTGGACGCAGTGGGTGTTCCTGCAGATCTACAACTCGTGGTTCGATGTCGAGCGGGCGCGGGCCAGGCCCATCGCCGAGCTGGTCGCCGAGTTTGCCTCGGGCGCGCGCGCGGTGCGGCTCAACCCCGACGCGGCCGAGTACACCGGCGCGGGCGATATGCCCGGCGGGACGCGGGTCGGCGTGTGGGCCGAGCTCGACGACGAGACCCGGCGGATGATCGTCGACTCCTACCGCCTGGCGTATGTCGCCAGGCAGACGGTCAACTGGTGCCCCAAGCTCGGCACCGCACTGGCCAACGAGGAGGTCATCGACGGCAAGAGCGAGCGGGGCGGGTTCCCGGTCCTCCGCAAGCCGATGCGGCAGTGGATGTTCCGCATCACGGCGTACTCCGACCGCCTGCTCGACGGGCTGGCGGGGGTCGACTGGCCGGACTCGACCAAGACGCTGCAGGCCAACTGGGTCGGCAAGAGCGAGGGGGCGGAGATCGACTTCGCGATCGTCGACCCCGATGGAACGCCGTTGGGCCCGTCGCTGCGGGTGTTCACGACCCGGCCCGACACGCTCTTCGGCGCGACCTACATGGTCGTCGCGCCCGAGCACCCGCTGGTCGATGAGGCGCTCGAGATGCCCGGCGCCGGCGTCGACGAGGCGGCGCTGAGCGACTATGTCCACCGGGCACGCAACCGCTCGGACATCGAACGCATGGAGGGCAAGGAGAAGACCGGCTGCTTCACCGGCATGTTCGTCCGCAACCCGGCGACCGGCGCCCCGATCCCGGTGTGGACCAGCGACTATGTGCTGATGGGCTACGGCACCGGCGCAATCATGGCCGTGCCCGCCCACGACGAGCGGGACTTCGCCTTCGCGACCAAGTTCGGGCTCGAGATTAGGACGGTGGTCGCGCCCGCCGAGGCCCTCGCCCCCGCCGACCGCCCCACCGGGGCGCCCACGGAGGCCCCCACGGAGGCCCCCACGGAGGCCATGACCGAGCCGGGCATCGCGGTGAACTCCTCGAGCGGCCATCTCTCGATCGACGGGCTCCCGACCGCCCAGGCCAAGGCCGCCATCACCCGATGGCTCGAGGCCCACGAGCTGGGCATGCGGAAGGTGAACTTCCGACTGCGCGACTGGCTGTTCAGCCGGCAGCGGTACTGGGGCGAGCCCTTCCCGATCGTGTGGGATGCGCGGGGCGCACACCACGCGGTGCGTGAGGACGCCCTGCCGGTGGTGCTGCCGGACATGGCCGACTATGCGCCGCCCGAGAGCGAGGACCCCCAGCCGCTGCTCGCCAAGGCGACCGATTGGCTGCACACGACCGCCGGCGCGGCCGGGGTGGAGGGGCTCGACCCCGAGACGCCGGTGACGCGCGAGGCCAACACCATGCCCGGGTGGGCGGGGAGCTGCTGGTACTTCCTGCGGTACTGCGACCCGAAGAACGCGGCGCGGTTCGCCGGCGAGGAGGCCGAGCGGTACTGGATGACGGGAGCGACGGAGCGACAGAGCGACGGAGCGACAAAGGGAGCCGGCGGCGTCGATCTCTATGTCGGCGGCGCCGAGCACGCGGTGCTGCACCTGCTCTACGCCCGCTTCTGGCACAAGGTGCTGTTCGACCTGGGTCATGTGTCGACCGATGAGCCGTTCAGGAAGCTGTTCCATCAGGGGCTCATCACGAGCCACGCGTTCCAGCGGGCCGACAGGTCGCTGGTGCCGGTGGACGAGGTCGAGACGCGCGAGGACGGCACGCACACCGAGCGCGCCACGGGCGAGCCGGTGACGCAGATCATCGCGAAGATGAGCAAGAGCTTGAAGAATGTCGTCAACCCCGACGAGGTGATCGAGCACTACGGGGCCGATACCTTCCGGCTCTACGAGATGTACATGGGCCCGCTCGAGGCCAGCAAGCCCTGGAACACCAACGACACCGTCGGCCTGCACCGCTTCCTGCAGCGGGCGTGGCGGCTGGTCGTCGACGAGGAGACCGGCGCGCTCAGGCTGCGCGAGACGCCCGACGCGGCGGTCGAGAAGCAGCTCCACCGCACCATCGCCAAGGTCGGCGCCGACATCGAGAAGCTCGCCTTCAACACCGCCATCGCGGCGATGATCGAGCTGGTGAACCTGGCGACGGGCTCGGGCGGGCTGACGCGCGACCAGCTCGACCGGTTCGCGCGCATCCTCTCGGCGTTCGCGCCGCACCTGGGCGAGGAGCTGTGGCAGAAGCTCGGGCGCCAGGGTTCGGTGGGCCACGCCGAATGGCCCGGGTACGACGAGGCGCAGCTCCACGACGACGAGGTCGAGATCGTGGTGCAGCTGATGGGCAAGGTGAAGGCCAAGCTGATGGTCCCCGCCGACGCCGACGCCGCGGCGCTCGAGGCCCTCGCGCTGGCCGACCCGCTGGTGCAGGCGCTGCTCGCGG
The DNA here is from genome assembly GCA_964372195.1 of uncultured Phycisphaeraceae bacterium. GTDB lineage: Bacteria > Planctomycetota > Phycisphaerae > Phycisphaerales > UBA1924 > PNC22. The sequence goes on along the minus strand of CAYJPX010000024.1, from coordinate 19,140 downwards.
GCAAGACGGTGCGCAAGGTGATCGCGGTGCCGGGGCGGCTGGTGAACATCGTGGCGACCTGACCCCCGGATCGTTTCACACCACAGAAGGCACAGAGGAAGGCAAGAAAGGCAGTCTCAACGCAGAGGGCGCAGAGGAAGGCAGAGGAAGGCAGAGAGACAGGGTTGGGGTGGTCAGGCTTTGCCTGACCCCGGTTCCATGTGTATCCATCCGTGCTCAGCTATGTTCAGCTGTGGCCACTCTGTCTTTCTCTGCGTCCCTCTGCGTCCTCAGCGGTGAAAAGAAGATCGCGGCGCGGAGCCCGAACGCCCCGCGCATCGCGGTCGTCGTCGGTCTTACTTGGTGAGCAGGTCGACCTGGTACCGCAGCACGGGCGGGGCTTCCAGGCCGGTGACCATCCGCCAGAACGGCTCGCCCAGCCCGTCGTCGTACCACGACCGGAACTGGCCCGTGCGGTTCTCGGCGTAGAGGTCGAGCATCGGGCCGCCGATGAACGCCGCCCGCTGGACGAGCAGCAGCTCGTCGCTGGCGAACTCCGCCTCGGCCGCGACGCCGATCAGCGCATCGACCAGCCGCCCGAAGAGCTTGTGGTCGGCCTTGAGCAGCACATCAGCGTCGTTCCAGATGTAGTACCGGTACCGGCTCGCGGCGCGGAGGCGCAGCGTGTGGCGTGACCGGAGCAGCGCGACCAGCCCGTCGGGCCCGTCGATCTGCCGCTGGATCGGCACGCCGGGCAGCACCCGCTCGAGCTGATGACAGAACGAGTCCAGGTCGGTGATGTACCGGCCGTAGAGCGGGCAGATCTCGACATCGGGCTGGAGCGCGAGGAAGTGGCTGAGGCAGGCGGCGAAGTGGACCCGACGCCGGGACACGCTCGACCACGCCACCAGGTGATGCTCGTCGAGCATCTGCGTCACATCCGGCTCCCAGTCCAGGACCCGGAAGGGCGATTCGGTTTGGCGGGTCAGTGCGCTCATACATCCCGACGGCACACCGGCCGCCGAATCCTCTCTGCGAATGGCTGGACAGACCCCTCCCCGCGAGCGGGCACACCCAGCACTGATCGATTGACCGCTCAAGTGTGCGCCAGGCCCGGCCGGATGCCAGCAACCCAGGAGGTTTGTTTGAAGCGGTTGTCCTGGAACGACTTACGCCAGCCCCGCCGAAGCACCGGCAGCCACCGGAATCCCGGACCAAGAGCCGTCTGATCGGGATATGTCCGGAACGCGGTATTCTGTCAACGGACCGGCGTGACCCCGGGTTTTCCCTCGACCGCTTGCCCGGACAGGCGTTTCTCCCCGCTTCCCGCGTGGTCGGGCCGCTCGTGGACCGCCGCCTCACGCCCGTCCGCGGTCGCCTCGTACACGATCCCGATGGTCGTCTCCGGCTCCCCGAGCAGCAGCCGGTTGACGACCTCGACACCCTGCATGAGGGTGTGGTCGGTGTTGGCGACCTCGTACTTCCACATGCCGAATCGGCCCCGCGAGTAGATGGCGTGCTCCTCGAGCCAGGGGATCACCTCGCTCAGGATCGCATCGCGGTCGACGCTGGGCGTCGGGTATGAGTAGTCGGCGTAGTAGACCCAGGTGTCCACAATATCCGCCCGCTCGCCCGGCCCGAGCAGGCCGGCGGCCTCAAGCCCCGCGATCGTCGATTCGATGACGAGGCTCCTTTCCACCGGCTTGTGCGCACTCTCGCTGATCTCGCAGAGCAGGGAGTAGTGCGTGGCGTTCTCACCCGACTGGTCGGGCGTCATGTAGGGCGAGTAGTTGCTGAGGTAGGTCGCCCGGTAGAACGGGCAGTTGTCCTCGGGGAAGTACATCCAGCTCTTGGTGCTCGGGCAGGGCCGGTTAACCCCGATACCCACCATGTACCCGCCCGAGTGCTTCAGCTCGGCCGCCCGCTCGCGGAGCGCCTCGGGCACCCCGCCGGTGAGCACATCGCGGTACAGCACATCCAGCGGCATGGCGCTGATGAGGATGTCGTACCCCTCGCGCGAGCCGTCGCCGTAGGTCACGACCTTGGCGTCGACATCGATCGACCTGACGGTCCGCCCCAGCTCGATGCGGTCGGCGATGCTCTCGGCCATTCGTCGGTAGAACTCGCCGGTGCCCCCGCGGAGCGGGTACTTGAACCGGTTGTTAGGCCCCCAGCCGAAGTCGTCGCTCTCGAGGACCACATTCTTGAGCGCCCGGTCGATATCCAGCACCGCGACCCGCTCGCCGATCCACTGCTTGTTCATCATCTCCGGCGGGTAAGCCCACACCTTGAAGTTGTACGGCCGCATGAAGTGCCGGGCGATCCCCTCGCCGAACACCGCGTCGATGAACTCCCCGAAGTTGGCCGCGTCCTGGTGGCTCTTGATCTTCCCCTGCCCGGTCTGGGCCTTGATCAGCCCGCTCAGGCACTCGTAGGCGGCCTGCTTGGGCAGGTAGCGGATGTTGTTCTGGAACGGGTACGGCACCCAACGATCGAACATCCGTACCCAGCTCTCCCGGTCGTTGAGGCTGAACTCCTCGCCCATAAACCGGTCGAACAGCCTGTCGTAGTAGTCGTAGTGGCTGAACATCACATGGCCGCCGATGTCCCATGTGAAGCCCGCCGCGTCGGTGAAGCTGGCCGCCAGCCCGCCGGCGTAGGGGTTGCGGTCGACGATCCGGAAGTTGGTGTGCCCCAGCTCCATGAGGCGGACCCCCGCGCCCAGGCCGGTCGGCCCGGCCCCGAGGATCAGGATCCGCGACTGCGAAGACGGGGCCGTGTCGGTGGTGATGATGGACTCTCCGCCTGCGGCCATCACGGCCCTCCCTTGTGCTCGGCCCGACCCCCGACGGCTCCCGGGTCTGGGGGCCTCCGCCCAAGCCTACGCCGATTGGTGCAACCGAGCGGCTCGCGGGTGGTATCGGAATCAGGAGGGTGTGGTCCAGCATCAGCCCCCCGAGGGAAGGAGGTCCGCTGGTCAAGCCTGCCGCGGGGTGACCACCCGCACCGTCGTCCATCACTCTTTGCGTGCGGCCCGGCTGCGCGGGGATGTCCCTCCGGAGGGACAACCGCAGCCGGGGAACCCCCACGCCCGGTCGCGGAACCAGGGGACGCGAATGCCAGAACGAACCGTCCGAGACGACCAGGTCGTCAGGGTTGCTCATATCGCCAGAGACCTCGCCTCCCTGCCGGGCGTGGCGACGCCCGATTGGTGCCGTCGGGCGGCCAATGTGTTTGTCGCCCACCACCCGGCGAGCCGGGCCTGGGTCCAGGTGATCGCCGCGAGCGAGCGGGCGATGCCGTGCCGGATCGAGGCGTCCGGTTATGCCGAGGGGGCCGAGTGCCCGCGCGACCCCAAGCCCGAGCGGCTGGCGATCGCCTTCACGCGGGCCGCCGTGGAGGGGCTCGGGACGGGCATGTCTCCCGGGGTAATGTCGGTCGCCGATCTGCTTGCTCGGAACCCCAAGACGCGGGGGTTCACCATCCTCGCGCAGCATCCCCGGCTGCTGGTCGGGATCGCGGAGGTCGGCCGGGCGAGCGGGGAGGCGACGACCCCCCGGGTCCTCGTGGTGGCTTGGGAGGCGCCGGGCGAGGCCGCGCAGCCCGGCGTGCCGTCGGGTGACCGGCTGGTGCTCGGGAGCGTGCTACCGCAACTGCGGGATCGCTTGCAACAGGCCCTGGGCTGCAGCCCCGGCCGGACCCCCTGGCTGAGCGCGTGCGAGCAGGGGGTGCTCGACCTGCTGGCCGACGGCCTGAGCGTGCCGGAGATCGCGATGGTCTTGGGGCGGAGCCCGCACACGGTCCACGACCATGTCAAACGCTTGCACGCCAAGCTGGGGACCAAGAACCGCGGCACCCTGCTGGTGCGCGTACTAGGGCAATACCCTCAGCCCGCACCCCCGGCCCGGGGCTCCCGCTAGCCCCAAACGCCCGTGCCGTCTCGCGGGGGGGCTCTCGCCGACCACCAGGCGCGGTGAGCCCGCGGACGCGAATCTCGGTCAAGTCGTCGGGCGCGGAAACCGACCTAGCCTGGGGCACTAGGCTTGCCGAACCCGGGAACCGGAGATCCGCCCAATGCCGCAGCAGCCCTGCCAACCCCACGCGGTCGAACTAGCCTGCCCCCGGCGCCGGTGGGATCCGCGGCGTTGGGCGCTGGTTGGTGTCGGGGTGTGCTGCGTGGCGTTGGGGGCGTTGGGTGTGTTCGTGCCCGGGCTGCCGACGACGGTGTTCCTGCTCCTGGCGTCGTGGTGCTTTGCCAAGAGCTGCCCGCCGATGGAGCGTTGGATGCAACGCCAGGCGTTGTTCCGGCCTTATGTCAGGTACCTCGATCCCGACGCCGTGATGCCGCTGCGGGCGCGGGTGCTCGTGATAGCGATCATGTGGGCGGCGGTGTCGGGGAGCGGGTACATCTTCTCTACCCGCGGGCTGCTCGGCTACGCCGCAGCGCCGCTGGCGCTCGCGGGCGTCATGGCGACCGTGAGTATCTGGCGTTTCCGCCGCGGGCGCGGGGCCAGCACGCCCGCTCCGCGTGAGCGTTGACCTGCCGGTTGCTCACGACGATTCCGCCGCCGCGCGCCGTTGGGCTCTCACGGGCAGCCGGCGCCCCACGCGTTCAGGAACGCCAGCACATCGAGGGTGTTGACGACGCCGTCGCGGTTGAAGTCGCCGGGGCAGGGCTCGGGGAGCACGACGACCCATGCCTCCAGGTCGGCGTTGGGGTTGATCCCCACTCCCGCGATGACCCGCCCGTCGCTGGAGATCCCGTTGGCCGAGGTCAGCGACCAGCCGGTGAGCTCACTGCCCAGGCCGTACTTGGTGGTGAGCACGGTCTGGAGGGATTGCAGCCCCTGCTGGGGCGTCCAGATGGTGGCCTGGGAGCCGGAGTAGCCGACGGCGACGGACCCGTCGCGGTTGGTGGTCCACAGCTCGGCCTCGGGGAAGTCGCCCGCGAGGTATCCGGCGTTGATCATGCCCGTCGCCTGGGTCCACACCATGGCGACATAGCCCGAGTCGGCGCTGGCGTAGCCGACGATGGTGGAGCCGTCGTCGGAGACATCGGCCCCGGCGCTGTTGAAGATGCCGCCGTCGACATCGCCGAGCAGCACCTTGCCGTCGGCCGCTGTCCATCGGTAGGCCTGGGTGTCCTCGGGCCTGATGCTGAGGCCGGTGATGACCGAGGCGTCGGCGGAGCAGCCGAAGGCGTCGGAGACGGTCTCGCCGGGGAGCAGCTCGAGCACCTCCCAGCCGGCGTCGCGGGTCCAGCGCACGGCGCGCTGGTCGACGGCGTCGTTGCCGATGCCGACCAGGACCGAGCCGTCGAAGCTGGCGTCGTAGATGTGGCTCTGGAAGATGCCGCCGGCGAGGTCGCCGAGCGGGACGATGCCGATGTCCTCGGTCCATCGGAACGCTTCGAGGCCGTTGGCGGAGTAGCCGCTGCCGGCGAGCAGGCACCCGTACCCGGTGACGGCGTTGGCGGCGGTGTCGACAGCGCCGCCGGCCAGCTCGCCGATCGCGACCATGCCGCTGGCCGCGGTCCAGCGGAAGGCGATCTGGCCGGTGGCGTCGGTCCCGAATCCGGCCACGGCGGACCCGTCTGGCGAGACGCGGAGCGCGAGGCTGCCGAAGGCGCCGCCGTCGAGATCGCCGAGTGGGGTGAATGTCGCCTGCGCGAGCGCAGTGGTCGCGAGGGCGCCGGCGCAGGTGAGCGCGAGTGTGATCCGACAGGCTGGTGTATTGTGCATGATTCTCTCCCGTATCAGTGGTTTCTCCGCGTCGCAGAGTACCAGTGGGTCGGGGGTCGCGCCAAGCGGTTCGGCGGGGCGGGGCTCAAAGCGAAAAGCGCAAAGCTCAAAGCTCAAATCGAGGCACACACGGGGCCGAGCGTGCGGGTTCTGAGCCGTCTCTAGCAGTCTTGGGTGTTTCAACCCCTGAGCAAGTGCGGCAGGCGTATCAGCAGGTCGCCGAAGCCGTGGACGATGGCGGGGGCGAGCACGCTGCCGTACTTCTCTCGCAGGAAGCCGTAGAAGAGCGTGGAGGCCGTCGCGAGGCCGTGCCACCACGCGAAGCGCCAGACCCCGACGAAGTAGTCCGCGCTGTTGAGGACATGCACGAGGCCGAACAGGGCCGAGGCCACCAGCAGCCCCGGGCCGAAGTCGACACCGAAGAGGCGCCACGGGCGGCCGAAGGACTCGTTCAGGCGGGACTGCACGAACCCGCGGAAGAACACCTCCTCGCCGACGCCGGCGCCGCCCAGCACCCACACCACGGTGAGGGCTTCTCGGCCGATTGTCCGCTGTTGGGCGAGCGCCATCGCGATCGGGCTCAGCGCCACGGCGACCAGGAGCAGGAGGCCGATCACGCCCGGCGTCCGCTCGATGACGCGACCGAACCGCCAGAGAAGCCCCAGCAGCAGCAGGGTGGCCGCCAGATTCACGCCCACGGGCCCGAGCGCGCCGGCAAGGCTCGCCGGGGGTCGCTCGAACGGGGCGCCGCAGGCGAGGGCGACGCCCCCGCACGCGGCCAGGAGCAGCAGGCAGAGGATCGCGGCGTTGATCCCGGGCAGGAGGGGCCGCGCCGTCAGGGCGTACGCCTCGGGCCGACGCCGGCCCAGGGCCATGAACACGACGGCGACCAGGATCATGGCGACCCCGGGTGAGAAGTTCATCCCGTTCGCGGTCTCGGTCTGCCCCCACTCGGTGAACCGCTTGAAGGCGCGGAAGGCGACACGCATGATCGCGAAGGCGAGGGCTACCTCGGCCAGGGCGTACGCGCTTGCTCTCCAAGCGGGTCTCGTCACGGGCAGCCTCACCAATGAACGCGGGCGGTTCGCGCCCTGCGCCGCGGGGACGGGGCAACAGCGGAGGGCGCGGCGTCGCCACGCCCACCTGGGTGGATGGAGGAGGATGATACCGCCGGCTACCTCGCCGCCAACGCTGAGAGGTTCTCGGCCCGCCAGAGGTGCTGGCCATCGGGCCGCCAGGAGAGGTGGATGACCTGGCCTTCGGCGCTGACGCCGGCGATGTGCTGGGAGCCGTCGGGGCCGAGGGCGAGGGAGAGGGGGCCGGCGATCGGGGGGACCTCGTCGACAAGTCGGGCGGTGATCGATTCGTAGACCCAGCCGCCCGAGCGCGGGGTCCACCAGTAGGTGGCGACCTCGCCGCCGACGGATATCGCGACGGCTTCGATCGCGCCCCACGGGGTGACGACGCTCGCGAGCGTGCCGGGGTTGATCGGCGTGCCGTCGGTCTCGGCGGTGAGGTCGTCCCAGCGCCAGCCGTCGGAGGCGGGGGACCACCAGACCACGATGAGGTGGCCGCGCTCGTCGGTGCCGAAGACCTGCATGCCGTTCCAGCGGGTGGCGTTCGCGGAGATGTTGCCGACGAGCTTGGGGGCGCCGGTGAGGGCGGAGAGGTTGTCTGTGGTCCAGAGGGGGGAGCGGAGGGCGGGGCTCCACCAGACGGCGTGCAGGTCGCCGTCGGCGTCGAGGCCGACGATGTTCATGGCGCCCCAGGGGGTGATGAAGGAGTCGAGGTTGGAGGCGAAGGCGGGGGTCGGGAGTCCTCGGCGGGCGAGGTGTTCGGTGAGCGACGCACGCCCCTGGGTGTAGTACGCGCCGTCCTTGTAGATGTACTGCACGCTGGAGTCGTAGACGAGGCGGAGCTCGCCGGCCTCGGTTGTGCCCGCGGCGACCATGAAGCCGTTGGGCAGGACGAACCCCGTGACACGGGGGCTCATGTCCGCTTCAGCCCATGACTCCTGCCGACCCGCACCGGAAAGCTGGAGGCCCGTCTGGTCCCGGTAGACCAGGTACTGGACTCCCGACTGGCTTTCAAAGACATCCCCGGCGAAGCGGTCGGTGTTTCCGGCCCAACTGTCGCCGAGGGACCACGACGGGCGATAGGAACGGGGCGCGATGCTCAGCTTGCGGTCCCGGCGCGCGAGCGTGGTTATGGAGGACCCGTCCTCGTTCACCCACATGAAGGCCCTCGCGCCGCCGATGGCGGTCACCGCGTCGGCGGTGTCGATCGGGTCGAACCAGCCGGCCCGCCCGTCGAGGACGATTCCAGCGTCGGTGATGGTAGCTGGCGAGTCGATCGGTCGTTCCTCTTCTTCAAGCAGCGTCACGGGGTCGTACGGTGACTTGGCGCTCAGGAAAGTCTGTGTGATCCTCGCAGATCCTCCCCTGCCTCGTCCGACATGCGTCACCAGGCGCACGCCGTCGGCGGCGCGGCCCGCCGGCGCCCAACCCGAACCGAAGTCGCCGTCACGGGTACCATCGGCATACCCCGTCCACTCCGAATCGCCATCCCGCCACAGGACCAGGCGATCACCCTCCTTGGCGAAGATCGTCCCGTCGTCGTTGATCGAGGCGACCTGCGAGAGCGCCGCGAGTTCCATCACCCCGGTCTGCGGCGACCAGAGCATGGGCCGGATGTCCGGCTCGGACAGGGCGCGGTAGCCGATGACCGTGTCGGTCGCGTTGGCGTCGATGAAGAGCCGGGCGTACGCGAGGTGCTCCCAGTCGTGCTCGGCGTGGGTGAGCGCGGGGTCGGCCTGCCACAGCCTCGAGACCTCGTCATCGCGCACGATCCAGAGCTGCACGAGGGCCGAGCCGGGCACAGGTGTGCGCACCAGCACCGCGCCGGCGTCGGTCAGGGCGACGGGCACGGCGATGGCGGGGTCCAGGCCGGCGTCGCCGGTGAGAGCCAGCTCGTCGAGGTAGGTGCGGGCGGCGAGGCTTTGGATGTGCGTGACCAGCACGCGTTCCTGGTCGTCCTCGAGCGCGGTCGCGAGGATGAGGCCGTCGCTGTTGATCGCGTTCACCAGCAGGGCGGAGAGGCCTTCGAACTCCCACAGGTAGTGGAGCTCGTGGTCAATGACCAGGTAGGGCTCGTCGGGGTCGGTCGGGTCGGCGGCGGCCTGGGACCACATGAACCGCCCGTTCTCGCTGATGCCGGCGAGGGCGTCGGGCTCGCCGAACTCGGCGGAGTATCCCGGCAGCGTCTCGACGCCGACCCACTCGTAGTAGGTCTCCGCAAGCTGCCGGGCCGACGCCGGCGACGACGCGAGCGCGACGCCCGCGGCGAACGCCATGCCGATCAGTCGGAGCATCCGGGCGCGGCTGGACACGCCGCTGCGGCCGCCACGGCCCACGGCACGCCGCTGGTTCGCAAGACTCATGGTGTCCTCCTCGCAACTGGCGCTGCGGATTGTGTTCCTGCGTCTCACCCGACCACCAACGCCGTCAGGTTCTCCCCCCGCCAGAGGTCCTGGCCGTCGGGGAGCCAGTAGAGATGGATGACCTCGCCCGCGGCACTCACGCCGGCGATGTGCTGGGAGCCGTCGGGGCCGAGGGCGAGGGAGACCGGCCCGACGATGCGGGGGGTTGCGCCGGACTGCTGGAGCGTGATGGACTCGTAGGTCCAGGCCTCGCGTCCTGGGGCCCACCAGTAGGTGGCGACCTGGTCGTCGGCGGTGCGGCCGACGAGCTCGATGGCGTTCCAGCGGGTGACGGCGCCGGTGATCGAGCCGGGGACGAGAGGCTCGCCGGCGGCCTCGGCGGTCAGGTCGTTCCATCGCCAACCGAGCGGGCCGGGGGCCCACCAGACGACGATAAGGTGCCCTCGCTCGTCGGTGCCGAAGATCTGCATGCCGTTCCAGGCGGTGGCGCTGGCGGTGATGTTGCCGACGAGCTTGGGTGCGCCGGTCGCCTCGGAGAGGTTGGTGGTGGTCCAGAGCGGCGAGCCGAGGCCGGGGGACCACCAGACGGCGTGGACTTGGCCGTCGGCGTCGAGGCCGAGGATGTTCATGGCGCCCCAGGGGGTGGTGAAGGAGTCGAGCCCGCCCGCGAATGACGGCGTCGCCAGCCCCCGTTTGTCGAGGTGGTTCTGGGTGATGTCGTTGGGCTTCCACATCCAGTCCTGGGCGCCGTTCCACCAAGTGTAGAGATACTCGTAGTGGAGCCAGAGGTGCTGGTTGGTGTCGTAGGCCGCGATGGCGCCGTTGCCCTGCGGCGTCGCGAACGCCGTCGCCGCGCTGAGATCGGTCACCCACCAACGCGGCCAGCTCTGCTCGAATCGGTGCTGCGCTTCGTTGAACGACTCCAGCACACCGTTCCCACCGCCGATCACGAACCGATACTCCCGGCCGTCCCGCGGCACCGTCAGTCCGATGACGGTGAAATCGCTCCCACCAACACCGTGGTCCCCTTGCGCGCCGTAGTCCACGCGCCCACCATCGACTGAGATCGAGCCCGCCACGCCGTTCGCATTCAGGAACGACGCGATCGTGCGCCCGTCGGAGTCCACCATCACGAACGCCGCATCGCCGCCCGCGTGCACAAAGCCGTCAATTGCTCTCCGTCGGCTCAGCCCCCCCCGGTGCACGATCAATCCGTCGTCGGTCATCCCGACCGGCTTGCCCCCATTCCCGCCGAGCGTGCTTAGCTCCACGAGCGCACCATCTCGAGAGATCATCGGGAAGTCCCACGCGGCTCCGGAGAAAAACGACTCGTGCCGGTGCGCCAGTACATTCCCGTCGTCATCAAGGTCCCATATCCCGTCCGCTCCCTCGTCCTCGACCGCGGTGAGGTCGCCGTTACGCCAGATGACCCAGTCGTAATTGCCCGGCTCGCCCGCCACGGGCACCGTCCCGAGGATGTCGCCGCGCGAGTTCACATCCCCTGCGGACCAGAGGCCGTCAAGGACCTCGAGCCCGCCCCCCGGCGTCCAGCGCACCGCCTCGACCAGGGACTGCGTCCGGTCGTCAGGGTCGTAGGCGGTGTACCGGCTCGACACCATCAGGTTCCCCACGCCGATGTCGATCGATCGGCTGTACGACTCCGACTCCCAGAGCAGCTCGACCACGCCGCCGACCATCCCCCACACGCTGCTCGGCGCTTCCGTGTGCCCGCTGTCTGAGAACACGATGATCCCGGCGTCGCCCAGCTTCAACGCCTCGGCCGCGGGCGGCCCGTCAGGCTGCGGCGCAAGGTGGAAATCACTCGGCGCGCTGACGATCAGGTCCTCCAGATACTCCCGACCGCCGTCGCCGACCAGGTCGGTCAGGAACGCCCGGCCGCTCGCCGCCTCACGCGCCAGCACCGTCCCGCTGCTGTTGATATCGACGACGAACGCGCCGTCGAGCGCCGGGAACTCGTCCATGGCGTGGTAGGTGAGGTCGATCACCAGGAACGCCGGGTCGTGGTCGCCCCAGGATTCCTCCTCCGCCGCGTGCGACCACAGGAACCGCCCGTTGTCGCTCACCCCCGCCAGCACGCCCTCCTCCCCACCGGGGAAGCCGGCGAACTCGTCGATTCCCACCGACTCGTAGTAGGGCAGCGACAGCACCACCCGCGCCTCCAGCGGTTCCAGACCCCACGACGAGACGGGGGAGCTTCCGCGACGGCTCAAACTCTGCCCTGGCACGCAAAGACTCATGGTGTCCTCCGCGCAGCTCGCGCCGCGGTGTGTGTTCCTGCGTCTCACCCGACCGCCAACGCCGTCAGGTTCTCAGCCCGCCAGAGGTCCTGGCCGTCGGGGAGCCAGTAGAGGTGGATGACCTCGCCCGCGGCACTGACGCCGGCGATGTGCTGGGAGCCGTCGGGGCCGAGGGCCAGCGACACGGGGCCGACGATGCGCGGGGTGGCGCCCGACTGCTGGAGCGTGATGGACTCGTAGGTCCAAGCCTCGCGTCCTGGGGCCCACCAGTAGGTGGCGACCTGGTCGTCGGCGGTGCGCCCGACGAGCTCGATGGCGTTCCAGCGGGTGACGGCGCCGGTGATCGAGCCGGGGACGAGAGGCTCGCCGGCGGCCTCGGCGGTCAGGTCGTTCCATCGCCAACCGAGCGGGCCGGGGGCCCACCAGACGACGATGGCGTGCCCTCGCTCGTCGGTGCCGAAGATCTGCATGCCGTTCCAACTTGTGGCGCTGGCGGTGATGTTGCCGACGAGCTTCGGCACGCCGGTGACATCGGAGAGGTTCGTGCTGGTCCAGAGGCTCGATCGGAGGCCGGGGGACCACCAGACCACATGGAGGTCGCCGGCATCGTCGAGGCCGACGATGTTCATGGCGCCCCAGGGAGTGGCGAAGGAGTCGAGGTTGGAGGCAAAGGACGGGTTCTCGAGATGGCGTTGCGCGAGATGCGGGCCAATCGCCGCGCTCCAGATATCGTCCCGCCCGGGGAAGGGCTGGAACGCCAACCACATCTCGCCGTCGGCCGCGAGACCGGCGGCGATGGCGCGCCCGTCCTGGAGGTAGAACGCCGTGGGGTTGGAGCGGATCGGCGTGTAGCCGAACACCTGGCCGAGGCCGTCGGGGTTGTAGAGGACGAGGCCCCGGTAGTGGGAGAGGACGACGCGGTACACGCGGCCCGTGCTGAGGTCTGTCACGGCATCCGCCGCGAGGGCTTCCTGCAGCACCCCATTCCCGTAGGTGTCGAGCGTCCAGGTGACCTGCGAATCGGCGTCCCGCTGGAAGTGCAGTCCTCGGTGCCAGGGGGTGTAGCTGTCGACGACGGCCCCGTCCGCGGAGGGCCAGGCGATGGCGAGCCCGCCGGCGATGGCCCGAATCGCGGTCGCGTCGTCGACAAGCTCGTACCAGCCTGGCTCGTGGTTGAGGACCAGGCCGGCCTCGGTGAACACCGCGTTGTACTCGAGCGAGCGCCGGCGCACATCGAGGATGTCCGCGTGGCCAACGGTGTAGTCGAGGCCGGTGCCGCCGCTGGAGTACCCGCTGGACCCGGTGATCCAGGTGACGATGAGGTCGCCGTTCGGGGCGCGACTACCGTCGATCACCGAGCTGTGGTCGATGTACGGCCCGTCCTCAAGGCCGGTCGGGATGATCTCGCCGTTCTGCACGAGCACGAGCGAGGTCCCGTGTCGCCCGACCAGTGTGCCGTCGTCATTGATGGAGCCGATCCTGGTCAGAGCCGTCAGCTCGACCGCGCCCGTCTGCGGCGTCCAGATCATGGGCTGGACGTCATACTCCGCGACGTACTTATATCCGACCACGGCGTCGTGCGCATTCGCGTCGATCAACAGCTCTCCCAGCCGGGAGAGCCACCAGAAGATCCGTTCCTCGCGGTATGCGGGATCGATCTCCCAGAGGCGTGCAACCTCACCGCCGCGCAGCATCCAGAGCGCGTGGAAGCCCGAGCCCGCGACCTCGGTGCGGAGCAGGATGCCGCCGCTGTCCGTGATCGAGAGCGCGGTCGCGGCGCTCAGGTCCAGCCCGGCGTCGCCGGTGAGCTCCCGCTCGTCGAGATACTCGCGTTCCTCGGGGCTGGCGAGCCGGACGACAAGCAGACGCGTTCCCTCATCGGTCTGCTCGCTCGCGAGCGCGAGACCGTTGCTGTTGATGGCATGCACCGCGAGCCCTTCGAGGCCGGGAAGGTCGCGCGGGTACTTCACCTCGCGGTCCACGACGAGGTAGGGCTCGTCAGCATCCTCGGCGTCGACCCAGGCCTCCGACCACATGAACCGGCCGTTCTCGCTGATCCCCGCGAGGTCGTCGGGCTCCCCATACTCCGCGGCGTATCCGGGCAGCGTGTCGACGCCGACCCAGCCGTAGTAGTTGGTGCTGAGCACGAGGCGCGGCTCGAGGGGTTCGAGAGGGGCATAGCCAAACGACGCGGGGCGCCTGTGCGGGCTGGGGTACGGGAAAGCCATGTTGTCCTCCTCACAGCCTGTGCTGCGTTCGGGCGGCCCCCGCCCGGCCACCCAGCTCTCGGCAGGGGGTGCCGGGCCAGGCGGGCTTGTTCCGCGATTCTATCACCGCCCGCCCGTCCCGCAAGGGTGAATATGTCCGCCAGGAGCAAGAATGCCGGGGTTGGTCCGTGTGTGCCGCGGCCGTGTGGACCCTGCTCCCCTGCTTCTCCGGGGCCCGTGCTCGTCGAAGCCCACGCCCCTGGACCACCGCACGGCCGGCACGGCCGTGGCACACGCGGCCGGTGTGCCGCGACTCCGGGAGCCGTGCTCCCCGTACACCGTCTGCCGCGCCGCCGACACCACCCGCCCGGGCGCTCAACAATCCCCCATGGCCTCCTCCACCCTCTGGCTCATCCTCATCATCCTCGGCGCCGACCTGGTTGTGGTGCCGTTGCTGGTGTGGGCGATGGTCAACGCCCTGTGGGCCCCGCTCGCCCAGCGCTACCCGGCCCGGCCGATCGCCCCCGACGCGGTGCGGCGGGACTTCCAGTCGTACAAGATCGGCCTACTCAACCTCGGCGGGATGCTGCACACCGCGGTCGATGACGCCCACCTGCACCTGCTGCCGGCGGCGTTCGGGCGGTTGTGCCGTATGCGGCCGGTGAGCGTGCCGTGGGAGGCGATCGAGCCGGTCCGACGGCGCGGGAAACGCCACGCCGAGGTGAAGTTTGGAAAAGAGACCGTGGTCGGGCCGTCGTGGGCGCTGGGGCTGGCGTTCGGGGAGGCGCCGGCCGATGACCTATAATCGGGCATGAAGCACCTCGCCCATGCCATCGTCGCGTTCGCCTTTGCGCTCGCCGGCCTTGGCTGCGGGCCGAGCGTGTGGGAGCGCTCGTTCGAGCTTGAGCCCGGCGCGGCCGCCACCCCGGCGACCACGGCGGCCGTCGTGCGCGAAGCTCCGTGGGGGCGTGTCGGCCCAGCGCTGCAGGCCGAGAGCGAGCGGATCATCGACAGCGACACGCACCGCGACGAGTGGACCGCCGATCAGGCACGCGAGAACGAGCTGGCGATCCTCGCCGCGCTGCAGCTGCCGGTCGGGGCCGACGGCGCCCGGCTGCTCGGGCGCTCGCACTTCAAGACCACCCAGGCGACGGACCCTACGGGCGGGGAGCTGGCGCGGTTCGCCGGGTCGATCGGCGCCGACTACGCGATCTACGCGAGCCAGCGGCTGGGCAAGGCCGAGACGATCGAGCACGAGCCGGTCTCCCGCGACCGGTGGCGCTGGGACCGCATCTGGGATGCCGACGGCGACCGCTTCATCTATGTCCGCCGGTGGGACCCGGAGACGGTGTGGGTGCCGATCGTCATCGAACGCGACGAGGTCTTGTGGGTCGTGTTTTATGTCAAGGATGAAGGATGAAGGATGAAGGACCGTATCGGGGATCGGTTCATCCTTCATCCTTCCGCCTTCATCCTTTTCCCTCATTCTTCCAGCGTTTTCTTCCGCCGCAGCACATGGTGGTAGTGCTGCGCGAACCGGTGGGCTTCGTCGCGGATTGCTTGGCAGAGCCGCAGCCCCGGGTTCTCTCGCCCCAGCTTGATCGGCTCGGAGCGTTCCTGCGTGTAGAGCAGCTCCTCCTTCTTCGCCAGGCTGATGACCATCGGCGGGCGGACGCCGAGTTGCTCGAAGGCCTCCATGGCGGCGTGCAACTGCCCCAGCCCGCCGTCGATCAGGATGACATCGGGGTAGAGCTCGTGCCCCTCGCCCGCCTCGCGGTAGCGCCGGCTGACCACCTCGCGGATGCTCGAGTAATCGTCGTTGCCGCCCGCGACCGACTGGATGCGGAAGCGCCGGTACTCGTTCTTGAAGGGCCTGCCGTCGACGAAGCACACCTTGCTGCCCACGGTCTCGCCGCCCTGGAGGTGGGCGATGTCGATGCCCTCGATGCAGCGGATGGGGGCGTCGAGGCCGAGGGTCTTCTGCAGGCTCCGCAGGCTGCGCTGGGGGTCGATGTAGCCGATCTCGGTCTCGGGCTGCCACCCCGCCGAGCGGGTCGACCGCTCGTCGAGTTTCTCGATCGCCCGGACCTGGTCGCGCAGCGCGGCGGCCCGCTCGAACCGCAGCTCGCCCGCCGCCCGATGCATCTCGTCGCGCATCTCGCGGAGCACCACGCTGCGCTTGCTGCCGAGGAACCGCACGAACCGCTCCGTGTCGTCGCGGTACGCCTCTTTGCCGATCTTGTCGGCGCAGGGCCCGGTGCACTGGTTGATCGCGTAGAGCAGGCATGGCCGGAAGAACCGGTTCTTGGGGTCGCCCTCGACGATGTCGAGCGTGCAGGTGCGGAACTTGAACACCCGCTGGAGCACCTGCACCGCCTCGCGCAGCGCCCCGGCGTTCACGAAGGGCCCGAACACCTTGGCCCCCTTCATCTCGGGCGCGACCGAGCCGTCGGCCCGGAGGCCCTCGGGGTTGCGCGTGACAAACACCCGCGGGAAGTCCTCCCGCTGCGTGACGACCAGGTAGGGGAAGGTCTTGTCATCGACCAGGCGCACATTGAACCGGGGCTTGATGTCCTTGATCAGGCGGTTCTCGGTGAGCAGGGCCTCCCACTCGCCCTCGCACACCAGGGTCTCGAAATCGTGCACGACATCGAGCAGCGGCTGCTTGTTGACCCCCAGGTCGGTCGACGCCACGAAGTAGCTCGACACCCGGTCGCTCAGCCGCGAGGCCTTGCCCACATAGAGCACCACGCCGGCGGCGTCCTTCATCAGGTAGACGCCCGGCTTCTCCGGCAGGTTGCGGGCCTTCTTGCTCAGGCGGGCGAGACGGTCGTCGCGCGACTCGGTGCCCCATGGCGGCGGCGAGTCCTTGGGCGCTAGGCCGTCGGCGTCGGTGGGTTGGGGGATGGGGTCGTCGGGCACACGGGATCGTAGTGCCATGCGGGGATTCAGGCCGTGAGCGCCCCGCCGCAGCTATCGCAGAACCGGGCGTCCGGGTCGTTCTCCGCCCGGCAGGCCCCGCACACGCGGACGAGCGGCTCGCCGCAGGCATCGCAGAACTTCGCCCCCGCGTCGTTGCCCTCGCCGCACGCGGCACACCGCCGCGCGCCGGCCGCCAGCCCCTCGCGCACCGCCGAGGCGACGGCGCGCACGCCCTCGCCGGTCTCGCCCGCGACATAGTTGAAGGTGTCGGCCGCCACCGGCGCCTGCTCGGCCGCGGCGTACCGCGCCACCGCGCCCATGAACCCGGCCATCAAGAGCACCGACCCGACAAACAGCAACGGCATGCCGACAAAGCCCAGCCAGAAAAGCCGGGGTATGTCGTCGGCGGTGAAGAAATCCACACCGGCCGTCACCACGCACGCCACGCCCACCAAAAACACCAACGGCCCGACGATGCGGCACACGGTGCGGTACTTGGCTTGGCCCGGATTGATCCGATCCCCTGAGCTTCTCATGGCGGGAGTATACAAGAGGATGAAGGCAGAGCGAAGCACACGCCCGAGGACCCACCCACCGCCCGGGCGTCGGCCGATGGACCCCGGTCGCCGCCCTACGCCGCCTCGGGCCAGATCACCTCGGCCCGCTCGGCACGGCCGGTGGGCTCGCCGTAGACGACCGCCCACTGGGTGGCCATCGGCGGGAAGACCGCGTCGCGCCATTTGCGTGTGTAGGCGCTGTCGAACCTGCGGTCGATCTCTTCGAGCGCCTGGGCGAAGCCCGATGCGCTCTCGTTGACACCCAGGTACTCGCCGGGCTTCATCTGTCGAGTGCGCAGGCCGAAGCACAGGGGCCCGCTGCCCGCCGACTCGTCGAGCCAGATCACGACCTCAACGACCTCGTCCCAGTGCAGGCGCCACGCCTCCCGGCCGCCGAAGCTCACCGCGACCTGCCCGTCCTCGAGCACCAAACGGGGATTGAAGTCAGGAAGGTTCATACGCGCGGGCACTCCCAAGGCTCGATAGGCCGTTCAGGACAACTTCGCACGCCGACGCTTGGTGTTGGGGTTGAGCATCACCGCGATGACCATCCCCGCCAAGAGCCAGCCGATCAACACCTCGCCCAACAGGGGCGCCGAACGCGACAGCGAGAAGTCGGTCCACCCGCCGTCGGGCACCATCATCGCGCTGCCCGCGAACGCGCCGAGCAGCACCGCGAACAACACCCGCTCGGCGAACGACCGGCGCTCCCCGCCGTAGAGCGACATCAACATCGCCGCGAAGACGCCCGCGGCACACGCCACGCCGAGCCCGCGGGCCACGCCGGAGAGATCAAACGACCCGCCCTCGGCCCCGGGCGCCGACCCGTCCCCCGCCTTGGCCTCGGCGGGCCCGAACGGCATCCGGCGTCCGACCTCGGCGAACATCTCACCCAACGACTGGGCGACCGTCGAGGCGTGGACCTGCTCGGGGTCCGGGGACTTCGCCGGCCCGAGCACGCTGAACAGCGTGCTCCAGATCACCAGCACGACACCGCCCACCAGCCCTGCGGAGAGTACTCGGAGCATGGAACCTCCCTGCCGTCCGAAACCCCTGGAACCCCTATCGACACAATCGCAACGGTGCCATACCCGGTGGTGCTCCGCCAGCCACATCCCCGTCTTCCCCAGCGTCCGCGGATCACCCACGCCGCGCAGCCCGCACAAACCGCCGACCGTCACCGGGGTCCGCCCCGCCCCCGGGTCTGGCGCCCGGCGCTCGCGCCACCCCGCGGCCCCGCTCGTGCTACGGTGCCCCACCGGCGGCGGGCCCGCCGGTCCCTGTCGGAGGCCGAGCCGTGGTGCGGACCTGCACAAGATCCTGGGCTGCGATCACTCTCGCCGCGGCGTCGAGCGTCGGCCACGCCCAGCAGGCAGCCCCACGCCCCCTCGCCTCGCTCGCCGAGGCCCGGGCCGCCGAACCGCCCGCGATCGACGCCCGGCTCGACGAGGACGCCTGGGCCCACGCCGCGGTCATCGACTCGTTCACCCAGGTCGACCCGGTCAACGGCGGCCCGCCCACCGAGCGCACCGAGGTCCGGATCCTCTTCGACGCCGACAACCTCTACCTCGGCGTCACCTGCTTCGACAGCGACCCCGGCGCGGTCGTCGCCCGCTCGATGGCCCGCGACGCCGACCACGCCTCCGACGACCGGATCGTCTTCACGCTCGATACCTTCGGCGACCAGCGCAACGGCTACATCTTCATCGTCAGCGCCGCCGGGGGCAAGCGCGACGGCCTGATCGAGGGCAGACGCACCGCCTGGAACTGGGACGGCCTGTGGGACGCCGCCGCCCGCGTCGACCCGCGGGGCTGGACCGCCGAGGTCGCCATCCCCATGAAGACGCTTTCGTTCGATGAGCGCCTCGGCGCCTGGGGCTTCAACATCGAGCGCATCATCCGGCGCAAGAGCGAGCTGGTCCGCTGGTCGTCGCCCTCGCGCGACTCGGATGTCGCCAAGATGATCGACGCCGGCGGGATCACCGATCTGGCCGGCCTCGCCCAGGGCCACGGCTTCACCGTCAAGCCGTTCATCAC
>CAYJPX010000023.1:24735-41320 GCA_964372195.1 uncultured Phycisphaeraceae bacterium | reverse complement strand
AACCCCCCCGGGGGGGGGCCCAAAAACGCCCCCCCCCCCCTTCGTCGCTCCGTCGCTCCGTCCCTCCGTCCCTTCCCCCCCCGCCTTCACCCTCATCGAGCTGCTCGTCGTCATCTCGATCATCGCGCTGCTCATCGGCATCCTGCTGCCCGCCCTGGGCAAGGCGCGGGCCCAGGGCTGGAATGTCCGCTGCCTGACCAACCTGAAGGGCCTGGGCACCTCCATGGCGATGTACTTCAACGACTCCAATGGCACGCTGCCGTTCGTCGAGCCCATCGCCGGCGCCGATGACAACGAGAACTCGATCGACCTCTTCGAGGTGCTCGACGCCTACATCGACGCCCCGCGCCCGAGGCGCGAGAACCCCAACGACGAGAACTCGAACAACTGGATCGTCTCGGACCCCTACCGCTGCCCGGCCGACAAGGGCGGGCTCGACACCGACAACCCCGACCCCGCGTGGGCGACCTACGGCCTGAGCTACGCTTTCCCCCCGGGTGAGATCTATGTCGCGCTCGAGCTGCTCGGCGCGATTCGCAACCCCACCGAAGACCCGGCCGAGCAGGAGAAGGCCCGCAAGGCGGTCTCGCGCACTTACGAGACCTACTCGACCATGGGCACCAAGCTCGCCGTCCTGCTCGACCTCGACGCCTGGCACGACTCGCCCGCGGGCAAGAACGCGCTCTTCTGGGACGGCTCGGCGGACATGTACCCCGGCGATCCGCCCGACCAGTTCGTCGAGGATTTCTTCTCGGCCATCCTCAAGCTCTGTAACTTCGGCGGGTAGACCGCGCGGGAGAGACGCCGTATGACCGACGAGCCACGCATCCAGGGTTCCCTGCTCGACGATGATGAGTCGGTGTCGGCGATCGGCGTGGTGCGCTCGCGCCGGACACTCCGCCAACGCCTCAACGCCCTCCAGGCCGCCGCCCTCGGCCGCTTCAACGCCGCGTGGGCCCGGCCCGGGTCTCGCTTCGCGATCATGGGCGCCAGCAGCGTCGCGGCCCTGGCCCTCGGCCTGGGACTCTACCTCGCTATCCGCCCAGTGCCCCAGCCCGACTACAAGCGGGCCGACCTGGGGCGGGTGTTCGACTACACGCTGCTGACCGAGGAGTTCAATAACCTGCCCGTCGAGGAGCGGATCGCGCTGATCAGCCAGTTGTACGGGCGGGTGCGGGAGATGGACGCGTCGGAGTCGGTGGTCATGGCCCAGTTCTTCGCGGGGATCGCCGGTGAGGCCCGCGGCCAGCTCGAGCGCAACGCCGGCAAGCTGCTGATCGACGCGGCGGACATGGTCGCCAAGGACTACGCCGGCGTGCCGCCCGAAGAGCGCGACGGCTACCTCGACGACGCGTATGTCCGCCTGGTGCGGCTGACGGAGCCGTTCGACAGCTCGATCGGCGAGCGCACCGACGAGGAGATCCTCGAACGCGGGCGACGCGACGCCGCCCAGGGCCAGGAGGTGATGGCGAGCGGCGAGGTGACGGCCCAGGACGCCTCGCGGATGATGGTCTTCATGAACCGCCAGAGCGAGCAGAGCGCCTCGGTCTCGCAGCAGCAACGCCTGACGCTGTTCATGCGCGACATGACGCGGCGCCTGCGCGAGCCGGGCGGGTGAGACGCGGGCGACCGGTTCGCTGTCTCGTGCAGGCCGTGGGAAGTCCCCACATGTCTCTACGAGCCCCGAGCGCAAGCTCGGGACCAGATTCGTCGGGAGACCCTGCAGAACGCCTCCCTGTGCTCGCGCACAGGGTTCGTAAAGACGCGCACGAGACGACCGCGAAGCGGCTCACGCGCGCGGCTCGGCCCGGCCGCACTCGGGGCAGACGCCGGCAGCGATGCCGCGGAGGTCGTAGCCGCAGGCCGGGCAGAGGCCCCGGGCGAGGCGTCGCGAGCGCCTCGAGAGCGGGTGCGCGGCGAACCAGGCGGGCCAGCGGGTGAAGGAGTAGAGCAGCAGGGAGACAACTCCAACCGCGAACGCGTCGTGGGCGACACCACCCCAAAGGACGCGGGCCGACCACTGGTCGGACTCCCGCACCGACCGAAACGACGCCAGCCACCGCCAGCACGGCATCGACTCGGCCTTCTCGCTGAACAGCGCGAGCCGCGCCGCGCGGAGATCCTCCTCCGACCACTGACCGACCATCGGTGTCGCGACGAGCACCTCGTACTCGGCCTCGACCACATGAGACCACACGCCGCGCCGGACGGTGCCCCTGAATAGCTCGCACCGGACGACCCGCTCCCGGTCGTCGATCAGCATGTCGGCGAGTTCATCCCAGCTCTCAACCTCCGGGTCGAGGATGCGCATCCCGCCCGGCTCGTCGCTGATATAGAGGGTGTAGGGACCGCCGGGGTTGATCCTCGCGCCGGACGGGAACACCCGGCCCACAGCGCGGCCCGCCCATGTCGGGTTCCATTCCCGCGGCAGCGTGAACGCATCCCCCACCAGCACCACCACCAGCACCACCGACGCGATGGGGTTGCCCACCCACCGCCGGAGCCAGCACACCACCCGCCATTGCCTGCCCGGCGCCATGACTGAAGATACGGCGTCCACCAACCGGTGGTTTGGTGGGTGACCGGGCCATGGCGGCGTTCGCCCACTACACTTCCCCCATGGCCGACCTCACCCCCGACGACATCCGCCGTATCGCCCGGCTCAGCCGGCTGGCGGTCGCGGAGGACCAGATCGAGCACTACCGGGCCGAGCTCGGGGCGGTCCTGGGCTATGTCGAGCGGCTCGGCGGGCTCGATCTCGACGGCGTGGAGCCCCTCACGCACCCCGGGGGAGAGCCCCAGGGCACCGACGCCGGGGCGTCGGCCAACCGGCTCGACGAGGATGAGCCGGGCCTGGTGCTGGCCAATGATGTTGTGATGCGGCTCGCCCCCGATCCCAAGCCGCCCTTCTTCAGCGTGCCCAGGGTCCTGGGCGAGGGCGGCGGGGCGTAGAATAGGAATCAGGCCGACACGCTCTCGGCTGCAGACAGGAGAATCGAACATGCGCAATATTCTGGCACTGGCCGTGTTGGCTCTGATCTCGGTCCTCGGCATCGTCGGCTGCGAGAAGGACGATGGGTGGACCACGGTTTCCGAGGATGACGCCCGCCTGGAGGCCGCCCGCCAGCAGGCCCGCGACAGCTACCCCGACTTCCTCAAGGCTCTCAAGGCGAGGAAGCCCACAGAGGCCGCCACCGTCGAGGTCTTCTACGACGGCACGGAGTACATCACCCTCACCGTCCGCAGCGCCGACGAGAAGGAGATCGTGGGCACCGTGGAGATGTACCCTACGAAGGTCAGCCTCCAGTACGGCGCCACGATCACGGTCCAGATCACCGACATCAATGTGCTCTCCGACTGGGCGGTCGAGTCCGAGGAGGGTGAGACCAAGGGCGGCTTTGTCGCCAAGGAGCGGGTGAGGCTCACCCGCGGCGGCGGCTGAACCCGGAGCGGTCGGTGAACCACGACACCGCGGCTGCGCTGGCGGCAGGGGTCAAGGCCGGGCAGCGCTCGGCGGCAGAGGTGGTGCGCGCTGCGATCGATGACATCGCCGCCCGCGACGCCCCGATCCACGCCTTCCTTGAGGTCTTTCGCGACCACGCCCTGACCCGGGCCGCGGCGATCGATGCGAAGCGGGCGCGGGGTGAGCCGCTCGGCCCGCTCGCCGGCGTGCCCGTCGCGGTCAAGGACAACATGTGCCTCGACCACGGCAGGACCACCTGCGGCAGCCGCATGCTCGCCGACTATCGCTCGCCCTACACCGCGACCGTCCTGCAGAAACTGCTCGACGCCGACGCGGTGGTGGTCGGCAAGACCAACCTCGACGAGTTCGCCATGGGCTCCTCCTGCGAGCACTCGCACTTCGGGCCCACACGCAACCCCTGGGACACCAGCCGGGTCTCCGGCGGCAGCTCGGGCGGGAGCGCCGCGGCGGTGGCGATGGGGGTCATCCCCCTCGCCCTCGGCTCCGACACCGGCGGCTCGATCAGGCAGCCCGCCTCGTTCTGCGGCGTGGTGGGCCTCAAGCCCACCTACGGCCGAGTCAGCCGGTACGGGCTGGTCGCCTTCGCCTCCAGCCTCGACCAGATCGGCCCCATCGCCCGCACCGTCCGGGACTGTGCGCTCGGCCTCTCGGTCATGGCCGGGCCCGACCCCCGCGACGCGACCTCGGCCCCGCGCGAGCCCGAACGGTTCCATGAGGGGCTCGACGCCCGCCCCGACCGCCTCGTGCTCGGCATCCCGGGCTTCGCCAGGCGGGCCAAGAACGAGCCCGACGCCTGGGCCGTGTTCGAACGCACCCTCGCGGCGCTCCAGGCCGCGGGCGTGGAGATCCGCGAGATCGAACTCCCCCACGCCGACCACGCGATCGCGGCCTACTACATCATCGCCCCGGCCGAGGCCAGCTCCAACCTCGCCCGCTTCGACGGCGTGCGCTACGGGCACCGGGCCGAGCTCGACCCGGGCGCGCCGCTCGAAGCGCTCTACACCCAGACCAGGGCCGAGGGCTTCGGCCCCGAGGTGCAGCGGCGGATCATGCTCGGCACGCATGTGCTCTCCAGCGGCTACTACGACGCCTACTACCTCACCGCCCTCAAGGCCCGGCGCCTGATCAAACAAGACTACGACGACGCCTTCGCCGCGGGCTGCGACGCGGTGCTTATGCCCACCACGCCCGGGCCGGCGTTCACGCTCGGCGAGAAACTCGCCGACCCGCTCGCCATGTACGCCGAGGACCTGTACACCGTCGGCGCCAACCTCGCGGGATTGCCGGCGATCTCGGTCCCCGTGGGGTTCGTCGAGCGCCACGGCGCCAAGCTCCCCATCGGCGCACAACTGACCGGCCCGGCCTGGCGCGAAGGCGACTTGCTGCGCGCCGCCGCCATGCTCGAAGACATCGCGGCCGTTGGCTCTCGTGGGCTGTGATGCAGCCCGGTAGTCCGCGTCACCCCCCGTCACCAAGTCAGGTCAGGTCCGATCGCGGGACCAGGCGGCGAGGAAGGCGATGAAGTCGCGGGTGTCGATGACGCCGTCGCGGTTGAAGTCGCCGGCGGGGTCGCCGTTGGCCCATGCGTCGAGGAAGGCGATGAAGTCCTGGGTGTTGACGATGCCGTCGGCGGTGAGGTCGGCGGGGCTGGCGTAGCCGATCTCGGCGGTGAAGAGGCCGAACGAGCCGTCGGTGAAGGAGAGGGTGAACCCGGCGTGCCCCTGGTTGTCGAGCGCATCGCGGCCGCGCTGGTGGGCCGAGGTGTCGACGACGATGCCCTTGACGGTGCGCGCGCCGTTGCCGTCGGGGTCGATCTGGTCGCCCTCGCGGACGATGGTGTAGACGCGCCCGTCGGTGTCGAGGGCGAGCAGGGCGTCGTTGGTGGTGGTCGTCACCTGCGCCCCGGCAAGGTGTGCCGTAAAGACCATCTCGCCCGCATCGTTCACCAGCGGGTCGCCGAGGCCGGCGATGCGGACATCACCCGGCTCGTCGTCGATGGTGTCGCTCTCGCGGGCGACGAGCTGGAAGGAGCCGTCGGCGCGGGCGAGGTAGACCGCGCCGTTGGCGTCGGTGGCGGCGGCCTGCAGGGCGCAGCGGAAGGCGATATCGCCCGCGGTGTTCATGGAGAGCTGCGAGGCGGGGTCGCCGATCAGGGCGCCCGGGGCATCGGGCGCCGCGTCGCCCTCGCGGGCGAGCAGGGCGAGCGAGCCGCCGCGGTCCGACCAGAGGCCGGTGTCGCTGGCCGGGTCGCCGTTGTCGAGAGTCGCGCGGAAGGCCAGGGCGTTCCCGCCCACCGCGGGGTGCGGGGCGAAACTGACAAACGCGGCGCCGGCGCCGGGCGCGGGGTCACCGGCGCGGGCGAGCAGGGCGAGCGTGCCCGAGCTTTCGCGCCAGAGGCCGGGGGCGGCGCGGTCGGTCGAGCCGTCGGGCTTGCTCGAGCCCCGGATGACGAAGCCATCGCCGACGGGCGAGGGGGTCTCGAAGTGGGCGAAGAGGTCGGTGGTCCCGGGGGCCGGGTCGCCCGGCATGAGCAGCAGGGTCGTGCTGCCAGTGCGGTCGGTCCAGAGGCCCTTGGGCTGGGAGTCGAACCCGTCGCCCGGTCGCCCGCCGACGAACAGCGAGCTGCCGCCCGGCGCCACCGCGGCCGAGTCGAGCGTCTCGTAGAGGTCTCCCTCGGGTAGCCCGGCGGCCTGATCGTCGATCCTGGCCAGGGCCGCGAAGGACCCCGGCGCGACCTGCGTGAAGATACCCAGGGCGCGGGCCTTGGTGGCGGCGTCGGTGACCGCGGGGTCGTCGACCGAGGCGGCCAGCACGACCGAGCCCGTCGCGTCGATGGCAAAGTCCGAGAGCCCGACGAACCGTGTATCCGGCGCGTACCACGGCGCGGGGTCCGACTCGCGGAGGATGAGAGAATCCCCCCCGATCTGGTGGAGGAAGAGGGCCTCATCGAGGTCGGCGGAGAGGTTGTCGCCGGCGAGCGTGGCGTAGAAAACCAGCCCGCCGTCGGCGGTGAGGGCCGGCGGCGAGAGCCTGACGAAGGTCACGCCGGGCTCGACCCCGGGGGCCTGCTGACCGCTGAGGGCGATTGCGGTGATGCCCTGGGCGTGTACGGCGGCGGCGAGGCCGGCGACGGCGCAGAGCACGGCGAGACGGGTTCGGTGGGCGTGTTGCATCGCATATTCCCCTGATTAGGTGGTCCGGCACGCGAGCTGCTCGCGGCGTTTCTTTTATAGCGGGGATTGGGACGGGGGTTGCAACCTGAAAGTCATGTATCGCTAGAAAAAGGACCGAGTCGAGGAGGTGCATCATGGCACAGGGGCGTGGTCGCGGGGCCGTCGGCGGATTGGGCGGGATGGGGGCGAGGCGTGTTCGCAGGGCGTTTGCACTCGCCGAGGCGGGGGCGGTCGTGATGGTGCTGGTGGTGGCGAGCGCCCTGCTGATGGTCGGGGCGGGGCAGAGCCGCAGGAGCGCCGGGCTGGCCGGGTCTCTGGCGAATCTGCGGAAGATCGGCGAGACGACGGGGGCATACGCGGCGGACTTTGACGATGGGGTGTGGTCGTTCTCGTGGTCGTCCGGCAACAGCCCGAGCGAGTACGAGGATCTGCGGTACGGGAACAACACCGAGGCGGTCATGTTTCAGTCCGTGGATATCGTGCGCCGACTCACCGGGCGCGATGATCACCCGCGCTATGACGACAGCTTCGGGCCGCTCTACCTCGGCCCGCTGGTGCTGGCCGACTATCTGCAGGACTCGCTGCCGGCGGAGTGGATGGTCTCGCCGGGTGACACCGTGCGCCGGCAGTGGGCGGCGGACCCGGACCACGCGCCGGACTTCGGCGACTCGAAGGCCTACGCGGCGACATTCGGCCCATTCGGGAGTTCGTATATCCATATGCCCGCGTTTATCGCACCGGACCAGAAGATAGGGACGCGGCAGACCATCTATCAGTATTCGCCCACCCACTACCTGATGTGGATCCCGCCAATGCAGTTCGGGGGGCGGAGGTCGGCTGAGGTCTACTTCCCGGCACAGAAGGTGATGATGGCCGAGCGCGAATCGTTCTACTTCGGGCCGCGGCCGGTGTACTACCTGCACCCGACGGCCCGCGTCCCGGTGCTGATGGTGGACGGCGCCGCTTCGCCGCGCTCGACGGCGGACTCGAACGCGAGCTGGTGGCCGAATGTCCCCAACAACTCCCAGCTCAGCACGCGACTGACCTACCGCCCCCGACCACCCTTCGAAGCGCCGGCGGTCGATGAGACGGCGGTCGTGGACGAGGATCTCGAGAGCGCGTACAAGTGGACACGCGGCGGGCTCAGCGGCATCGACTTCGCCGGCGAGCGGGAGGAGTAGGTCATGACACCGGCACGCAAGAGCAGGGGGTTCACGCTGGTGGAACTGGTTGTGGGGTGCGCGGTGGTGGCGCTGGTGTGCGTGGTCGCGGCGCCGGGGTTGACCCAGGCGCGCAAGAGCGCCGGGCTCGCCGGGTCTCTGGCGAACCTGCGGAAGATCGGCGAGACGACGGGGGCGTACGCGGCGGACTTTGACGATCAGTTGTGGTCGTTCTCGTGGAATGTGGGCAACTACACCACCCAGTACACCGACCTGCGAGCCCCCTCGGGCAATGGCGAGGCGACCGGCTTCCAGGCCACAGACATCGCCCGGCGGCGGTTCGACGAGACGATTCCTCCTCTGGATGATCGGTTCCCGGCGCTGTGGCTCTCGACACTGGTGCTCGTGGACTACCTGGACGAATCGGCGCCGGCCGAGTGGGCCGTCTCGCCGGGCGATGCGGTGCGCCTCGGCTGGCAGGCCGACCCGTCCAACCCGCCCGATCTCAACGAGCAGGGCGGCGAGCCGTGGAACCGGTTGTTCACCGCGTTCGGCAGCTCCTATATGCTGATGCCCGCGTACTTCGCGCCGGATGAGAAGGTCGGGAGTTGGCAGACGATCTATCAGTACGCCGCGTACCACGATTTCTGCTGGATTCCCGGGACCGTTCGCTTCGGTGGTCGCCGGGTTGCCGAGGTCGAGCATCCCTCGCGGAAGGTCCACATGGCCGAGCGCGCATCGTACTTCTTCGGCCCGCGCCCGGCCTACTTCCTGCACCAACAGGCCCGCGTGCCGGTCCTGATGGCGGACGGCGCGGCCACACCCCGGTCGAGCGCGGACACGAACGCGAGCTTCAGACCTAATTCACCGGGGCCCCTGTTACTAACAACCACGACCGACTATGTCCCCAACCCGATCTACGACCCACCCACCCTCAGCGGTGGTACGACGGATTTCGACCTCGAGACCCACTACAAGTGGACCCGCCGCGGCCTGCGCGGTATCGACTTCGGCGGCGAGCGGGCGGAGTAGCGGGCCGCGGGGACAGCCGCGCGGAATGGAGTGTGGGCGAGCACATGCGCGCGGCTGCTCCGTCCGCACCGATCACCACACAGACCCTTGCACCACCGGATCCGGCCCGGTATGCTGTCCGGCACTTCGGGAGGCAATCACAGAACGGGGGCCGGGATGATCACAAGAGAAGTTGGGCAGATTAGGCGAGCTGGTGGAAGGCGCGGGGCGTTTGTGCTGCGCGAGTTGTTCGTGGTGGTGGGCATCGCTGGCGTGGGGCTCTCGCTGCTGATGGTGGGGGCGGGCCAGAGCCGCAAGAGTGCGGGGCTGGCGGGGTCGCTGGCGAATCTGAAGAAGATCGGCGAGACGACCGGCATGTACGCGGCCGACTTCGACGATCAACTGTGGGCGTTCACCTGGTCCCGCGACAATGCTCCGAGCCAGTACGGCGACCTCCAGACCCCAGCCTCGAATGTCGACGCTATCGGCTACCAGGCCACCGACATCGCCAGGCGGCGGTTCGACGAGTCGATCCCCCGTTTGGACGATCGCTTCGCGGCGCCGTGGCTCTCGACGCTCGTGCTGGTGGATTATCTGGATGAAGCGCTCCCCGCCGAGTGGGCGGTCTCGCCGGGCGACGCGGTGCGCCTGGGCTGGCAGGCCGATCCGTCCAACCCGCCCGATCTCAACGAGCAGGGCGGCGAGGCATGGGCCCAGTTGTTTTGCGCCTTCGGCAGCTCGTATATGCTGATGCCGTCGTATTTCGCGCCTGACCAGAAGGTCGGGAGCCAGCAGACGATCTACCAGTACGCCGCGTATCACGACCTGTACTGGGTCCCATTGAGCCTCGGCTTCGGTGGTCGCAGGGTTGCGGAGATTGCCTATCCGTCGCAGAAGGTCCACATGGCCGAGCGCGCATCGCACTTCTTCGGCCCGCGCCCGGTGTACTTCCTGCACCAGCAGGCCCGCGTACCGGTCCTGATGGCGGACGGCGCGTCCACACCCCGGTCGAGCGCGGATGCGAACACGAGCTTCAAACCGAACAGTCCGGACGACCAGCAGGCCACGAGTCCGGCCGACTACAGGCCCAACTTGATCTACGACCCGCCCACCCTCAGCGGCGGGTCGACGGACTTTGCCATCGAGACCCACTACAAGTGGACCCGCCGCGGCCTGCGCGGGATCGACTTTGCCGGCGAGCGGGCGGAGTAAGTCATGGCATCGGCACGCACAAGGGGGTTCTCGTTGGTGGAGCTGGTGGTCGTGTGCGCGGGGGTGGCCCTGGTGTGCGTGGTCGCGGCGCCGGGGATGACCCAGGCTCGCAGGAGTGCGGGGCTGGCGGGGTCGCTGGCGAACCTGAAGAGGATCGGCGAGGCGGGGGGCAACTACGCGGCGGACATCGACTATCTGGTGTGGGGGTTCACTTGGTCAACCGACGAGCACCCGACGGACTATCCCGACCTGCTCAACCCGGGGAGTAATGCCGAAGCGGTGACCAACCAGGCGATCGACATCATCCGCCGGCTCTCGGACTACGACCAGGTGCCGCGCGTGCAGGGGTACTTCGCGCCCACATTCCTCTCCACCCTCGTGCTCGCGGACTATCAGCAGGACCACCTCCCCGTGGAGTGGATGGTCTCGCCCGGCGATGCCATCCGTCGCATCGCGCAGGACAACCCCGACGACCCGCCGGACTTCTCGGGCAGCGGCCAGGGGGGGCGGGCCTGGGATGTCATCTTCGGCTCGTTCGGAAGCAGCTACGCGCTCATGCCGGCGTTTTGGTCTCCCGACGAGAAGGTCGACTCGAAAAGCACGATCTCTCAGGCGGTCCACCATCGGGGGTTCCTGGTGCCCAGCTCTGTGTCCTTCGGGAAGCGCCGGGCAGCCGAGATCCTGTTTCCCTCCTCGAAGGCCCAGGTTGCCGACCGCGAGTCGTTCTACTTCGGACCCCGCCCCGCCTACTACCTCCATTCCAGCGCGCGCGTGCCCGTGCTGACCGCCGACGGGGCCGTGGCCTCGCGGACGAGCGCGCTCTCGAACCGCAGCTTCCGGCCCAACTGGCCTGACGATGAAGAAGCCTCCAGTCTGTTCGACTACACGCCTGATCCTGTGTTTGAGACTCCCGCGCTGAGCGGGACAGGCAAGGATGAAGACCTCGACGGCAAGTACAAATGGACCCGCCGCGGCCTGCGCGGGATCGACTTTGCCGGCGAGCGGGCGGAGTGATCATGATGTCAAGCGCGCGGCGACAGCACGGGTTCACGCTCGTCGAACTGGTAGCGACCGCGGCGGTCATCGCGGTTGTCTGCTTCGTGGCGATGCCGGGGATGACACAGGCTCGCAAGAGCGCC
Source organism: uncultured Phycisphaeraceae bacterium (assembly GCA_964372195.1). Lineage (GTDB taxonomy): Bacteria > Planctomycetota > Phycisphaerae > Phycisphaerales > UBA1924 > PNC22. The sequence continues at coordinate 30,141 of CAYJPX010000023.1, read as the reverse complement.
GGGCTGGCGGGGTCGCTGGCGAACCTCAAGAAGATCGGCGAGACGACGGGGATGTATGCGGCGGACTTTGACGATCAGTTGTGGTCGTTCACCTGGTCCCACGACATCACTCCGAGCCAGTATGACGATCTCCAGGATCCGGGCGACGAAATAGAAGCCATCGGCTATCAGGCCACGGACATTGCGCGGCGCAGGTTCGACGAGTCGATTCCCGCGCTCACCGATCGTTTCGCGGCGCCATGGCTCTCGACGCTGGTGCTGGTGGATTACCTGGATGAACCGCTCCCCGCCGAGTGGGTCGTCTCGCCGGGCGATGCGGTGCGCCTCGGCTGGCAGGCCGATCCATTCAACCCGGCGGATCTCAATGAGTCGGGCGGCGAGGCTTGGAACCGGCTGTTTTGCCCGTTCGGCAGCTCGTACATGCTGATGCCCTCGTATGTCGCGCCCGACCAGAAGGTCGGGACCCGGCAGACGATGTTTCAGTCCATCTCGTACCACGACGGGTACTGGATCCCCCCCTTCAACTTCGGTGGTCGCCGGGTTGCCGAGATCGTGTATCCCTCCCAGAAGGTCCACATGGCGGAGCGCGCATCGTACTTCTTCGGCCCGCGCCCGGTCTACTTCCTGCACCAGCAGGCCCGCGTACCGGTCCTGATGGCGGACGGCGCGGCCAGTCCTCGGTCGAGCGCGGACGCGAACGCGAGCTTCTCGCCAAACCTCCCAGACGACCTGGATCGCACGAGTAGAGCCGACTATAAGCCCAACCTGATCTACGAACCGCCCACCCTCAGCGGCGAGGCGAAGGACCTCGTCCTCGAGACCCACTACAAGTGGACCCGCCGCGGCCTGCGCGGGATCGACTTCGGCGGCGAGCGGGCGGAGTAGTCTGCGCCGATACCGCGGCTCAGAGGCTCAGCGCACCACGCCCTCGCTCTGCACCGGGGCGGCAACCTCCGCCGGGGAGGAACCGAGCAGCCCCAGCAGCACCCTCCCGATCTCCGCCTGGTGAAAGTACGGCGCCCGCTCGAAGTGCTCGGCACGGTCGGGCCCGGTGGTGGTGTTCGCGTCGGGGAGTGTCGGGATCTCGGCGAAGCGTGCCGCCCCCGGGCCGCGGACGAACACCGGCACCGGCTGGTTCGAGTGGCTGTCGGAGTGCCACTTGTGCCCGGGCAGCACGCCCGGCCCGTTGTCGGTCAGCGGCTGGAAGGGGATCGTGTCGCTCTGGGGGCCGAGGAGCAGGTGGTCGTGGTCGGCGGTGACGACGACGAGGGTGTTCGACCAGTCGTACCCGCGGGCGCCATCGTCGAGGATCTCGCACATCGACTCGATGGTGTTGTGGAAGTCGGCCATCTCTTCGACGACGCGGCCGAGCTGGTTGTCGTGCATGGCCCAGTCGACCGCGCCGCCCTCGATCATGAGGAAGAACCCGTCGGGGTCGTCGTCCACGCCGTTGAGGGCGGCGAGCGCCAGGTCGCGCAGGGTGGGGAGGCCGGGGTTCAGTGGGTGCGAGTCGGGCGGGGCGGTCTTGGCCTCCTGGCGCGGGGCCCGCTGCTGCTGGAGCGTCTGCCCGACGCGGGGCACGATGATGAGCGGCAGGGGCACGCTTCCGTCGGCGAGGGCTTGCACCTGCTCCGCATCCTCGACGAGTGTCCAGGCGCCGGCGTCGGGGTGAACGAGGGAGCCGTCGTTGAGCGCGGCCCAGTCCTCGGGGCTGACGAAGCCGTAGGAGGCTTCGGTGCGTTTGACGCTGTTGTCGTCGTAGCCGGGGTGCCCGCAGCCGGCGATGACATCGCAGGCGCCGCTGGTGAGCATCTGGTGGGCGATCTCATGGAACATCTCGCGCACGGGGACATGGGCGCCGCCGGCGGCCGCGGGGGTGGCGTGGGAGAAGGGCACGCTGGTGACGATGCCGACGCTCATGCCCCGGTCGCTGGCGGCCTCGGCGGCGGACCGCGTGGGGTTGCCCCCGCCGTCGACATTGATGGCGCCCTTGTAGGTAGTGATCCCGGTGAAGAGGGCGCTGGCGGTGTTGGCCGAGTCGGGGGCGGTGGCGCGGAGCCACCTGTAGCCTTCGAAGTAGAACGGGTAGGCGCCGGCGCCGGCGTCGGTGGGCGTGGTGTCCCAGGCCTTGGCGGGGTCGTAGACGAAGCGGGGGTCCTGGAGGAGCGGGTCGGGGCCGGTGGGCTTCACGCCGCCGCGGAGGGCGTGGGTCGCGGCGCTGTGGCGGTCCCACTCGGGGCCTTGGTAGACCATCGACGCCCCGCGCCAGAGCTCGAAGGTGCGGTGGGTGTTGGCCCCGCAGCCGTCGGCGATGAAGACGATGATGTTCTTGGGCTCGGCGGGCGGGCTCGCCGACGGGGCGACCGGTTGAGCGCCGAGCGTGGCGGGCAGGGCGGCGAGGATGACAAGGCGGGCGAGGGTCTGTCGCGGCATGGGGGGCTCCGGGCTGGAGCCAGAGGATACTGCCCCGGCCGTGCGGGTCGCGGCCGTGGTCCGAGGTCGGGCGCGAAGATTGTGTAGTGGGGTGATGTGGCCACGGCCCCGCGGGGAGCGGAAACAACGCCTACCACGCTCGACAGATGCTCATGCCCACCCCGAGCGGTGGGCATGCCACACCAGCCTTTTTGCCGCGGGCCGCGCTACCGCCCCTCGGCCTCGACCGGCTTGCACGACGCCAGCACTCCCAGCCCCACGGCCGCGGAGAGCAGGGAGGCCAGCAGGATGCCGAGCTTGGCGTGGTCGAGTTCGGCCTGGCTGTCCTGGAAGGCGAGGTTGGCGATGAAGAGCGCCATGGTGAAGCCGATCCCGCCGAGGCACCCGACGCCGAGCACATGGCGCCAGCCCACGCCGCGGGGCAGCGAGGCGATCCGCAACTTGACCGCGATGAGGCAGGCCAGGAAGATCCCGATCGGCTTGCCGAGGAACAGCCCGAGCACGACGCCCTGGGTGGTGCGGCTGCCGAGTGTGTCGCCGAGGCTGGCGTGCAGCTCGACCCCGGCGTTGGCGAGGGCGAAGACGGGGATGATAAAGAACGCGGTCCAGGGGTGCAGCGCGTCTTCGAGCCGGTGGAGCACGGGCATGACCTGGATGCTGTTCTCGTGCACCGCCCAGACCGCCCCGCGCTGCTCGGGGCTGGTCTTAACATCGTGGTCGGGGCTTGCGCTGAGCTTCTCGAAGGTGTCGAGGGCCTCCCGCGTGGCGAGCAGGTATCGGCGGGCGCCGACCCGGGCGCTGGCGGGGATGGTCATCGCCCCCAGCACGCCGGCGATCGTCGCGTGCACGCCGCTCTTGTAGACCATCACCCACAGCACCACCCCGAGCAGGAAGTACACGAGCGGCGAGCGCACGCGGAGCAGGTTGAGCCCGAACATCAGGGCCGTCACACCCGCGGCGTACAGCAGGTAGTCGGTCGCGAGGTGGTCGGTGTAGAAGACCGCGATGACCACCAGCGCCCCGAGGTCGTCGGCGATGGCGAGGCTGGTGAGGAAGACCTTGAGCGAGACCGGCACCCGGTCGCCGAGCAGGGAGAGGATGCCGAGGGCGAAGGCGATGTCGGTCGCCATGGGGATGCCCCAGCCGCGGAGCGTGGGCTGCCCGGCGTTGAGGGCGGCGTAGATGAGGGCCGGGCCGATCATGCCGCCGAGCGCCGCGGCGATGGGCAGGGCGGCCTTGCGCGGGCTCGCCAGCTCGCCCACGAGCACCTCGCGTTTGATCTCGAGCCCGACGACAAAGAAGAAGAGCGCCATCAGCGCGTCGTTGATCCAGTGTCCCAGCGAGTACTCGAACAGCAGCTTCCCGAAGCCGATCTTGAGCTTCTCGACATGGAAGAGGTGGTGGTAGGAGTCGTGCGCCGCCGAGTTGGCCCAGAACATCGCGACCAGCGTGCAGGCGATCAGCAGGATGCCGCCCGCCGAGTTGAGCCGGGTGAAGCGGACGAACGGTCCGGTGAGCCGCTCGATCGGCACGGGCGGGGTGTCGTCGGCGGCGGTGTGGGTCTTTGGTCCGGCCATGGCGGATCAGGCCCTCCGCATTTCGTCTCAGGGTCGGGGTGGGTGGCGGCAGTATACCGGCTCGCCCGCCGGCGAACGCCCGTATGCTCCGGGCATGGCCACAATCAACACCAAGCAGGTGACCGACCGCCGCGGGGTCACGCTCGCCACGCTCGACGACCTCGCCGCCGAGGCCCGCCGCATCGCCCAGGCCGAGGGCGCGGGGCGTGCGCACCCGCTCGGCAACTGGTCGCCCGGGCAGAATCTCCAGCACCTCGCACGCTTCATGACCTGCTCGATGGACGGCTTCGGGGGTGATCCCCCGATGTGGCTCAAGCTCTTCGGGCGTGTGCTGCGGATCGCGTTCGGCCGGACGCTGTTCCTGCGCCCCCCGCCGCCGGGGATGAAGCTGCCGCCGGACCTGCCTTTCGTGCCCGACGCGGAGGTGACCGCGGCGGTGGCGGCCGACGAGCTGTGCGCGGTGATCGAGCGGGTGAAGGCCGGGGCGGGGTTCCTGCCCGCGAGCCCCGTGCTGGGCAGGCTGAGCCGCGAGCAGTGGATCGAGCTGCACCTGCGCCACGCCGAGATGCACCTGAGCTTCGTCGGGCTTGATGGGTAGCCCGGGGCGTCGCGCCGGTATGCTCTCGGCATGAGCACCCTCACCCGCCTCGCCGCGCTCGTGGTTGGCCTGTTGCTGGCCCAGGCCGTCCCCGCCCAGGACTTTGCCGCGACCTATGCGCACGGCGCGGTCGCGGCCGATCACCCGCTTGCGTCCGAGGCCGGGGCCCGCATGCTCCGCCTCGGCGGGAACGCCGTCGACGCGGCGGTCGCGGCCAGTTTCACCCTCAGCGTCGTCCGCCCGCAGTCCTGCGGCATCGGGGGCGGGGGGTTCATGGTGATCTCCCTGCCCGACGACCCCACCCACGGGCGGGTGCTGACCGCCATCAACTACCGCGAGACCGCGCCCGCCGCGAGCACCCCCGACATGTTCGAGACGACCACGCTGCCCGATGCCAGCACCCGCAGCGGCCTGGCGGTCGCGGTGCCGGGGACGGTCGCGGGGCTGCTCCATGCGCTCGAGCGCTACGGCACGCTCGACCGCGCGACGGTGCTCCAGCCGGCGATCGACGCGGCGGTGGGGGGGTTCGAGGCCGATACGGCCTATGTGGACGCCGTGCGGAGTAGCGCCGCGAAGCTCACCGAGGCCGAGCGCGCCGGGCGCCCCGCCCTCTGGCGCACGCTGCTGCACGAGGGCGAGGTGGCGGTGGGCGACGGGGTCCGCAACCTCCAGCACGCCGGCGTGCTCGCGGCGATCGCCGAGCAAGGGCGCGACGGGTTTTACGCGGGGCGCGTCGCCGCGCCGGTGGTGGGGCCCCCCCCCCGGGCCCGCGGGCTACACCACCACGCCCACCACGGC
>CAYJPX010000023.1:0-24725 GCA_964372195.1 uncultured Phycisphaeraceae bacterium | reverse complement strand
CGAGGGGTTTTCGGCGGGGCGGGGCGCCGCGCTGGTCGTCGACCCCGCCCGGGGGGCGGGCGGCATCCTCACGCTCGACGACCTGCGCGACTACCGGCCCGTCGAGGTCGCGCCGCTGTCGTTCTCGTTCGATGGCAGCACAATCCTCGCGATGCCGCCCCCATCGAGCGGCGGGGTCACCATGTGCGAGGCGCTGGGCATTCTCGAGCACCTCGGCCTCACCCGGCCCGATGGCGAGCGACTGTCGCCCGTGCTCGGCACGCACCTGCTCATCGAGAGCTGGAAGCACGCCTTCGCCGACCGGGCCGAGTGGCTCGCCGACCCGGCGTTCGGCGATGTCCCGACCGGCACGCTGCTGCACCCCACCTACCTCGGCACGAGGGCGGCGATCATCGACCCCGACCGCACCCAACCTCCCGGCGTCTATGGCACGCGCAACGGCGACGCGGGCGCCCGCGCCCTCCCCGACGACTCGGGCACCAGCCACATCAGCGTCGTCGACCAATGGGGCGGCGCGGTCGCCTGCACCGAGACGATCAACCTCGAGTTCGGCTCCATGCTTGCCGTCGAGGGCGGCGGATTTTGCCTCAACAACGAGATGGACGACTTCACCACCGTGCGGGGCGAGGCCAACGCCTTCGGGCTCGTGCAGTCAGACCGCAACCTGCCCGAGCCCGGCAAACGCCCGCTCAGCAGCATGAGCCCGACCATCGTGCTCGATGCCGATGGCCGGGTGGTGGCGGTGGCCGGGGCGTCGGGCGGGCCACGGATTATCACGGGGACGATGCAGGTGCTGCTGAGCGTCCTGGTGAGCCATATGTCGGCGGCCGACGCGGTTGCCGAGCCGAGGCTGCACCATCAGTGGGTGCCCGATGTGGTGCGGCTCGAGCCGGCGTTGCGGTCGGGTGACGACGACACGCTCTCCAATAACGCCCGGCGGAGGGACGGGCTGGTCCTGCGCGGGCACACGCTCGGTGAGATCGACAGCGTCGGCGTGGTGCAACTGATCGTGCGCGACGCGGCAGGGCTCCACGCCGCGTGCGACCCGCGGAAGGGGGGGAGGCCGGCTGGGCACTGACGCCGGGTGCAAGGGGGCTCCACCGGGAGGCGGCTCGGGTTCGGGCGTCCGGTCAAACGGCCCTACACTACGCCCGATGATCGGCGAGACGACCAAGACGAGGCCGGGCTCTCTACTGTCGGGGGTGGTATCGATGCAAGCCGAGCGGGAGCGGTCGCTGGTGGGGCTTTCCGGGGCGAGCGCCGGGCGGATCCGACGCCTCCTGGGTCGGGCGCGCGACCTCTGGCCCGCGGCGGTGGGGGAGGCCGAGCCGCTGCGGATCTTGCGGGACAAGACGGTCGCGACGCTGTTCTTTGAGGGCTCGACGCGGACGCGGACGAGCTTCGCCATCGCCGCCCAGCGGATGGGGGCGTCGGTGGTGGACCTCTCGAGCGGGGCGTCGAGCATGTCCAAGGGCGAGTCGATGCGCGACACCGCCCGGAACATCGAGGCGATGGGCGTCCATGCGATCGTGACGCGGGCGCCGCAGGCCGGGGCCGCCGAGCTGATCCACGACGCCGTCGCGTGCAGCGTGGTGAACGCCGGCGACGGGCGCCACGAGCACCCGACGCAGGGGCTGCTGGACATGGCGACCCTGGCCGAGGCGTTCGGGCGGGAGGGGGACTACGACTTCTCGGGGCTGCGGGTCGCGATCGTGGGCGATGTGGTCAGCTCGCGGGTGGCGCGGTCGGCGGTGGCGGGGTTGACCAAGCTGGGGGCGCGCGTGGTGCTGGTAGGCCCACCGCACCTGGCCCCCAAGGGGCTCGCGTGCCTTCTGGAGACGGGGGCTGGAAAGCCCCCGCCCCTGGCCGGAAAGCCCCCGTCCGTGGGGGTGGGGGCGGGGGCCCTGGCGGTGGAGCACGACATCGACGCGGTGCTGCCCGAGGTGGACGCGGTGATGATGCTCCGGATCCAGTTCGAACGCCACGAGGGGGGCGAGCAGAAGGCCGGCCCCATCGCCTCGGTCCGGGCGTACCGCGAGCAGTGCGGCCTGACCGTCGAACGGGCCAAGCTGATGAAGCCCGGCGCGGTCGTGATGCACCCCGGCCCGATCAACCGCGGCGTCGAGATGGACGGCCCGGTGGCCGACGGGCTCGCCGGGCCCCGGTCGCTGGTGCTCCGCCAGGTGTCTTGGGGGGTCGCGGTGCGGGCGGCGGTGCTGGCCGAGTGCATGGGGGCGTGACGAGCGCGGCTCACGGCGAGGTTGCGGCCTGCGCCCGCAGGTGGGCGACGGCGATATAGATGCGGTCGTAGTCGATCTCGGCGTTGAGGTGCTCGAAGATGGGCTTGAGGAAGTCGGTCCCGACCTCGGCGGCCACGCCGGCGATGCGGGCGTAGTCGGCGGGCGAGATCCACGCCTCGATGCTCTCGGGGCGTCGGTTCTCGATCCACTCGGCGAAGTGGGTGACGACGGTCCGGGGCTTGAGCCCGACCGCCGTGGCGACGGCCTCGATCGACTCGCCCCGATCGAAGCGCTCGAAGGAGCGGGCCTTGGCCGGGGAGATGCTCCCCGGGGTGGTGCGTGCCGTACGCGGGGGCGTGCGGCGCGCGGGGGCGTCGAGTGGCAGGTCGTGCTGGCGGGCGTGGGTCAGGACGGCGTCGAGGAACACCTCGCCGAAGGCCGTGAGCTTGGCGGCGCCGATGCCCCTGATGTGCGCCATCGCCTCGGGCGAGCCGGGCCGCACGGCGGCAAGCTCGGTGAGCGTCGCGTCGCTGAAGATGACATAGGGCGGCACGCCGCGCTCCTCGGCGAGCTGGCGGCGGAGGGCGCGGAGGGCGTCGAAGAGGGCCTGCTCCGGCGCGGAAAGCTCGATGGCCTCGCCGCGGGGCTGGCGTGCGGCGGGCTGCTTGGGCGTGAGGAGCTTGACCCCGCGCCCGCCGGTGAGCACCTCGCGGGAGGCGGCGTTGAGCGTGAGCGTGGCGTACTCGCCGGGGGCGCGGGCGATGAGCCCCTGGTCGAGGAGCTGGTTGATGTAGCTGGTGAGCACGGGCTTGGGCGTGTCGGCGAGCAGGGCGTAGGTGGAGAGCCGGTCGTGGCCGCGGTCGAGGAGCTTCTGGGAGCGCGAGCCCCGGAGGATATCGACGATGTGGGCGGCGCCGAAGGTGAGCCCCGAGTGCTGCTGGGCGCGGGCTATGCAGGAGATGATCTTCTGGGCGATGATTGTGGCTTCCGGCGCCTCGTCGATCTCGTTCAGGCAGATGTCGCAGGCGTTGCAGTTGGGGAAGGGATAGCCCTGCCCGAAGTGCTCGCTGAGCGACTTGTGCCGGCAGTTCATGCCCGAGGCGAACCGCTGCATCTCGCCGAGCAGTTGGAGCTGGGCTTCGAGGGTCTCGGGCGGCGCGCCGGATTCCGCGGCCGAGCGGCCCATGAGCTGGGCCCACTTGTTCGCGTCGGCGCCCGAGTAGAGCAGCACGCACTCGGCCTCGAGCCCGTCGCGCCCGGCGCGGCCGGTCTCCTGCTGGTACGCCTCGATCGACTTGGGCAGCGCCGCGTGCAGCACGCACCGGACATTCGACCGGTCGATCCCCATGCCGAAGGCGACGGTGGCGACGACGACATCGAGCTTCTCGCGGCTGAACGCCTCCTGCACCTTGCGGCGGCGCTCGGGGGTGAGCCCGGCGTGGTAGGGGCTGGCCTTCACGCCCCGCTCCCCGAGCATCGCCGCCACGCCCTCGGTGTCGCGACGGCTGATGCAGTAGACGATCGTCGCCTCGCCCGCGTGCCGCTGCACGATCTCCACGATCTGGGCGTCGCGGTTGACCCGCGGCACAACCCGGTAGACCAGGTTCGGCCGGTCGAACACGCCCACGAGGACCGCGGGCTCCCGCAGGCCGAGCTGGGTGACGATGTCCTCGCGGACGCGCTGCGTGGCGGTGGCGGTGAAGGCGTGGATGCACACGCCAGGCACACGCCGTCGGAGCGTGGCAAGCTGGCGGTACTCGGGGCGGAAGTCGTGCCCCCAGTGGCTGATGCAGTGGGCCTCGTCGATGGCGAACCGCCGGACACCGCGGCGGCCCGAGGGCTGGGGCAGCCCGGCGAGGAAGTCGAGGAAGCCGTCCGAGAGCAGGCGCTCGGGCGAGACAAAGAGCAGCCTGGCGTCGCCGGTGTTGAGCGCCGCGAAGGCGTCGTCGCGCTCCCGGTCGGTGCAGGCCGAGTGGAGGGCGACCGCCGGGTAGCCGGCGAGCACCAGGCCGTCGACCTGGTCCTTCATCAGGGAGATCAGCGGGCTGACCACGACGGACAGCTCGTCGGCGACCAGCGGGGGGGTCTGGTAGCACAGGCTCTTCCCGCCGCCGGTGGGCAGGACGACCAGGGCGTCCCGCCCGGCGAGGGCGGCGTCGATCGCCTCGGCCTGGAGCGGGCGGAGCCGGTCAAAGCCCCAGACCCGCTGGATGACGGCTTGGACCGCGGGGGTTGTGGGGGTGGTCGGGGTAGTAGGGGGGGTCGCGGTCAAACCCCCACCCCCGGGTGTTTGCGGGTTTGGCGGGGGGGGGTGGGGGGGGGGGGGGGGTTATTTGGGGTGGTCGGCACAGTCAGACATCCTAACAAAGAGCGGCTGCGAGACAAGCCCCTTGGAACGACCGGGGCCGCAGAACGCGCTAGGCGGACCGCCCCTCCCGTTGTATGGTGGGCCCCATGAAGAGCAAAGGCGTGTCGTGCTTGGTCCGCCTGACGGCGGCGGTCGTCGGGTGCGTGGTGGTCTCGGCCTGGGGGCAGGCCGGGCGGGCGGTGCTCGACTTCGACGAGGGCGACTTTGCCTGGCTGGCGCCCGGCGGGCAGGCGGTGCTCGCCGAGGTCCCCGTGCCCGGCGTCGCCCTCGCGGCCGGCGGGGTCACGATCGAGCTCGAGCGGTTCAGCGTCACCACGCCGGGCACGCGGTTTGTCGTCGGCAGCCCCAATGGGAAGGACCGCCCGCTCGACTTCGACCCCTCCGAGGTCGTGCTCATGCGCGGCCAGATCGCCGGCGACCCCCACTCGCACGCCTTCGTGTCGGTCTACCAGGGCGAGATGTCCGGCCGGTTCGAGCTGGGCAGCGGCGAACGGTTCGCCATCACCAGCCGTGCCGGCGGCGGGCGGATGATGCCCGCCGGCCAGGCGCTGGTGCTCGCCGACCACGCCTCGGGCGGCTCGCTGCCGGGGTGCGGGGTGGATACCTCGGCGCTCCTCGATGATGGCGGCGAGGTCCTGGCCGAGGCGCGGCCCGGGCTCTTCCAGGTCGAGGTCGCGGTCGAGACCGACTACGAGCTCTACGAGCAGTTCTGGGACCTGGACGCCGAGGCCGCGTACCTCGTGCAGGTCTACGGCGCGGTGAGCGATATCTACATCCGCGATGTCGGGACGAGCATCGTGCTGACCTACGCGCGGCTCTGGGACGACCCCAACGACCTGTTCAATATCGAGGACCCGCTCGGCCAGTTCCGCGACTACTGGAACGCCAACATGGGGGCGGTCCACCGCGATATCGCCCAGTTCTTCTCGGGGCGGGTGAACTTCTGGTACGGCGGGGTCGCGTGGCTCAGCGCGGTGTGCGGCGACCACGGCTACTCGGTCAGCGGCTACATGCTCGGCTACTTCGCCGACCCCGACCAGCCCAGCGTGTTCAACCGAGACATCATGATCCCCGCGCACGAGATGGGGCACAACCTCGGCACCGGCCACACCCAGGACTACGGCATCGACACCTGCCACCTGCCCGAGACGCCCGCCCAGCGCGGGCCCATCATGGCCTACTGCGGGCAGACCCACACCGGCGGCGACGCCAACCACGACCTCCGGTTCCACACCATCACCGCCGGCAAGATCCGTGAGCTGCTCGCGCAGCGCGGGTGCGTCGCGCTCGACTGCAACCTCAACGGCACCGCCGACGACATCGATATCGCCGACGGGGTGAGCGCGGACGCCAACGCCAACGGCGTCCCCGACGAGTGCGAGGACTGCAATGCCAACGGCGTGCTCGACCCCCAGGACATCGCCGACGGCACCAGCGCCGACATCAACGCCAACGGCCGGCCCGACGAGTGCGAGCCCGACTGCAACGCCAACGGGCTGCCCGACGGCTACGACATCGCCCAGGGCGCCAGCACCGACGCCTACGGCAACGGCGTGCCCGACGAGTGCGAGACCGACTGCAACGACAACGCCATCAGCGACAACACCGAGATCAACCTCGACATGACCCTCGACCTCGACCGCGATGCGCGCCTCGACGCCTGCGAGGACTGCGACAACGACGGGGTCATCGACCTGGTCGCCCTCGACGGGGCCAACGATGTGTGGGTCGCCGACAAGCTCTGGCCCAACCTACGCGAGTTCCTGGGCGTGACCGGGACGGTCGTCCGCGACTCCGACAACGCCGGGCTCGCCGAGCCCAGCGATGTCCTCGCCCTGCCCGACGGGCGGGTGCTGGCCGCCAGCCGCCTCGACGGGCGCGTCGTCGAGTTTGACCACCGCGGCGGCCTGGTGGGCGACCTGGTGCCTGCGGGCGGTGGGGGGCTTTCCTCCGCCGGCGCGATGCTCATCAGCCCGCGCGGCGAGCTGCTGATCGCCAGCGGCGCGACGGACAGCGTGAAGGCCTACGACCCGCAGACCGGGGCGTACCTGGGCGACCTGGTCGCCCCGGGCGCCGGCGGGCTGGTCGGGCCGTTCGGCGTCGCGATCTCGGCCGAGGGAACGCTGCTGGTCACCAGCGCGGACAACCGGGTCCTCGAGTACTCGAGCGCCGACGGGGCGTTTATTCGCGAGTTCGTGGCCGCCTCGGACAACGGCGGGCTCGACAAACCCCGCGGCCTGCTCGTGCTGCCCACCGGCAATGTGCTGGTCGCGAGCTGGCAGACGAGCACCGTGCTCGAGTTCGACCGAGAGACCGGGGCGTTCGTCCGCCAGTTCAACCGCGGCGGGACCGCCGACCGCATGACGCTCGACCAGCCCTGGTGCATGCGCTTGGGGCCGGACGGCGATGTGTACATCAGCCGCGCCCACGACCACGCCAGGCCCCCGCCGCCACCCGGCGACACCGGGGAGCTGCACCTGACCAACGCCCGGATCTTCGCGTTCGATGTGGACAGCGGGAAGATGATTCGGGCCTATGTCCAGTCGCTGGACTCAGGGATCGAGCACCCCACCGGGTTCGACTTCCTGCGCGGCGACCTGGCCGACTGCAACCTCAACCTCGTGCCCGACTCGTGCGACATCGCCCTGGGCACCAGCATGGATGTCGATGGTGACGCCATCCCCGACGAGTGCCAGGGCGGGTGCGTAGCCGACTACAACCGCGACGGCGCGGTCAACACGCTCGACTTCATCGCCTACCTCGACGACTGGGCCAACCGCCGGCCCCGCGCCGATATCAACGACGACCTGGTGGTCGACACCCGCGACTTCCTCGCGTTCCTGGGCCTGTGGTCGGCCGGCTGCTGAGCCGATGGTCAAGATTGCGTGATGGTTGTGTCAAGGTTGCCGCATGCTGTGCGCACCCTTCACCAAGTCTGCGCGCGTTCTGAACCATGATCGCCAGGCGCCCCCGGTAGTCTTCGGCCCGAGTGGGGAAGAAACCCCGCTCGTCGCACGAGGCACGCAACCGGAGCACCAGGCGATGCATGACAAGACCAATCGTGGCGGGTTCACCCTGATCGAGCTCTTGGTGGTGATCGCGATCATCGCCCTGCTCATCGGCATCCTGCTGCCGGCGCTGGGCAAGGCCCGGGCCGCGGCCCAGTCCACCGTCACCGCGAGCAACTCCCGCAATGTGGCGCAGGGAGTCGGCATGTATGTCACCTCCGGCGACATCTTCCCGCCCTCATATGTGTACGCCGCCAAGGAGGACAGCGGCGAGTGGCGCATGGACGAGCAGCTCGAGAGCAACCCCCACCCGGCGACGGGGTATGTGCACTGGTCGTGGGCGCTCTTCTACGGCGACGGGAGCGGCGGCGGGATGGCCGAGGGGGCCTTCGAGTGCCCCTCGGTCTCGAACAAGGGCGCCCCGCGCACCAACCCCGGGTCGAACAGCGACGACTGGGAGAGCGGGCAGCTCAACGACCTCGGCGGGGCCGAGGGCTCGGACCTGCCGCGGGATAAGCAGGTCGCGCGGATGGCGATCACCGGCAACGCCGCGATCTTTCCCCGCAACAAGTTCGCCGCCCCCTGGCGTCGGAAGAACCAGCTCGTCCGCGCCTCGGCCGTGGACGGCTCGATGCGCGGCGCCTCGGGCACGATCCTCACCGCCGAGTTCCACGACAACGGCAAGGGCTGGACGAGCCTCTCCAGCGTCGTCGACGGGAAGATCAAGAGCCACCGGTCGGTCATGCCCTTCCTGGGCCGCTCGACCGGCCTCGATGTCTACAACGAGCCGACCAGCGGCAGTGCCGCCCGGTTCGTCTACCCCCGGCTCGACGACCTGGTCCCCGACGAGGACCAGGATGTCAACCTCATCGACCATCCCAACACGGCGCTGAACGCCGTCGGGCGCCACCACGGCGGCAAGACCGTGTTCTCCTTCGTCGACGGGCATGTCGAGCTGCTCGACATCCGCGAGACGATCAAGAACCGGCTGTGGGGCGACAGGAACTACGCCGTCACCGGGCCGAACAAGGTGGACCTGGACTTCAACCGCGACTGGGAGTGAGCGCAATCTTGGTGCACTCTGCGCGCGGCCTGAACCACGGGACGCACGCGGAGGGGTGAGAATCCGGGGACAGGATCGTGTGTCGGTCGGCGGAGGGTCTCGTCGGCCGGGTGTCAGCCAGGACGGATCGGAATGCAGACGGACGGCGTAGCCCGCGCGTGCGGCCGGCGCCATCGGTGTACCCACTCTTCAGGAGATTGAGAAGCCATGAACAACCCGAAGCTCATCGCGATGGTGGCGAGCGGACTCGCCGGGGCCGCCGCCTCGGTGGCCACCGCCCAGCCCTACCTCGTCAACGGGACGGGCGCCACCCTGTTCCAGAACTTCCTCCGCTCGCCGGCCGCGACCAACGACTTCCTCGATATCGACGCCGACTGCGAGCTGGCCTTCGACGGCGACCAGCTCGCGCCGTTCGACTCGGGCTTCCCGTGGAACGCCGATCAGCACTGGCAGCTCACCTACCGGGTCGTCGGCTCGGTCAACGGGTTCGCCGAGCTCCGCGACTGGGGCCTCGACGCCTATGTCGTCGGGCCCGACAACGACGAGGACGACCTCCCCGTCGACCAGGGCACCTACCGCTCCGACTTCTCCGACGAGTCGCTCTGGAACCGCGCCCCCTTCGTCACCGCCGGCCTGCCCAGCGGCAACGGCTACTTCTCGCTGAACCCCGGCGGCACGCCGGTCCGCGGGCTGATGGACGGCAGCTACCTCGTCACCACCAGCACCGACGACAATGTCGGCGGCATCCATGTCGACTTCGCCGTCATCGATGTCCCCATCGGATGGGCCGTCCGCCAGAGCGGGCAGCAGGTCTTCAACCGCGTCCCCACCGCGCCGGGCTACGGCGACAACAACCGCGTGCCCACCGACGGCGCCGGCGTCGAGGTCGTCGAGACCAACAAGCTCGAGAGCCTCGTCGGGCTCAACGGCACCATCAACACCAACTACGCCAGCCCCGACGACGCCACCGCATACGACACCCTGATCGCCAACGCCCCCGTCGGCTGCCCCGTGAACTACGGCGTGGGCATGTCCGAGATCAAGATGTCCGACCTCCGCCACGCCAACGCCACCGGCCGCCGCATCAACGGCGAGAACCTGATGGTCATCACCCGCGACTCGGGCTCGGGCACCCGCAACGCCTTCATGAACGGCATCGGCCTCGACCCCTCGTGGGGCATCGGCGAGAACATCGGCGTCCGCACCGTCAGCAGCGCCAACGACCGACTCGGACCGAACTTCCAGCCCTCCAACAAGGGCGGCTCCAGCCGCATGGACGGCACGGTGCTCAACCACCGCCTCGCCATCGGCCACACCGGCGCCGAGCGAGGGCTCAACGGCGGCTGGCTGGGCGTCAAGGGCGACTTCCTCGCCGTCCAGGCCGACATCAAGGGCGGCGCCGTCTACGCCCGCCCCAACCTCGACGCCGTGCTCAACGGCGGCGTGGACGGGTACAACATCACCGGCCCCGGCGTCATCGCCACCATCGGCGACCCACGCTCGGCCCCCGAGGCCCTGGGCGGGTCGGGCGCCCTCGAGCCCTTCCGTGACTACGGGCTCGACGGGCAGGACGGCACCAACGACACCGGCGAGGGCAACTGCCAGTACGAGGTCGGCGAGCCCTTCATCGACATCAACGCCAGCGGGTCCCGCGACGCGATCGAGCCCCGCCCCGCCAACCTCAACCCCGCCATGCGCAACGAGCAGGGCGCCGCGTTCGTGAACAATGTCACCCGCGCCGTCCAGGGCTTCTCCGAGGCGCCCGGCGCCGACGAGAACCTCTTCACCCCCGGCGAGTACCTCGCCCTCAACTATGTGCTCGTCGCCGCCGCCGAGTTCATCCCCCAGAACCCCCCGCCCCAGAACGCCGAGTTCATCCCCCTCATCCCCAACCCCGACTTCAATCCCCAGCTCAATAGCTTCGTCCTCAACGAGTCGGGCAATACCCTCGGCGACCCGAAGTACTACACCTTCACCGATGTCCCCGGCGTCGCCCCGACACGCACCACCGGCGTGGTCTACTCCGACGCCTCCGCCCCCAACGGCTCGCCCGACGGGCAGCGCTATGTCGACCAGGCCGCCAACGCCGTCAGCTACGGCTCGACCCTCAACGCCCGCAACAAGATCTGCGGCGACTTCAACAACGATGGCCTCCGCAACACCAACGACGCCGCCGAGATGGTCGCCGCCTGGCACGACCGCAACGGCGGCTCGGCATGGCAGCCCGGCACCCCCGCGATCATCGAGGTCCTCGGCGACTTCGACGGCGATGGCAGCTTCACCGCCGAGGACATCCGCTACTGGGCCGACGGCCTGGCGATCGACCCCAACACCGGCAACCTCGACCGCAAGGCCGGCTTCGAAGCCATCGACAACGCCTTCGCCGGCAACTTCTTCGGCACCACCATCTCGACCGGCGAGCCCTACACCCCCGGCGCCAGCCGCGCCGATGTCTCCGGCCCCGCCGCCGGGCACACCCGCGGCTACCGCCCCATCGGCCACGACGGCGTGATCGACCAGCACGACATCGACTATGTCGAAGCCCAGTTCATCGGCAACCCCTTCGTCACCGACGGCGAGGCCAACTGGGCCGACACCGCCGAGGCCGTCGGCTTCGACCTCTCCTGCGATATCACCGGCGACCTCATCGTCAACCAGGACGATGTCGATGCCATCAACACCATCCTCGGCGTCAACTGCTTCGCGGATTGCACCGGCGATGGCAGCGTCGATACCCAGGACTTCCTCTGCTACCTGCAGATCTGGTCCACCGCCTTCCAGTCCGGCAACTACGACCCCGCCGCCGACTGCAACAACGACGGCTCCATCAACACCCAGGACTTCCTCTGCTTCCTCAACCTCTGGAGCAGCGGCTGCTGAGCCGACCGAGCCTTGGAGGAGATCTTCCGTAGGCAGGCCGCGGGGTGATTCCCGGGGCCTGCCCTTTTGGTTTGGTCAGCATGCGCTGGCTCGCCCCGGGGGCCCCGCCGAGAGAGGGTCGTCCGAAAACTGGTGTTTATACCGGCTATGAATCTGCAAGAACTGCGCCGGCTCTGCCCCGTGGGCCTTGGCCGGCGGGGGACACTCTGGTACAACGGTATGGTCGGAAGGCAGGCTGCCGGCGCGGCGCTCTATTGGGGGGGCGGCGTGGTCGGTGTCGGTGTGTCGGGCGTGCGTGCGCCCCCGGACCTCTCCACCCAGGAGATTCCGGCGAGTCTGAGCCGGGAGGAGGAACCGGCTCGGAGCCTGTACCGCATAGCGAGGCAAGCGTCTGCCGGGGGGTATCGCTCCCGACCGACATCAGCGATCTGAGGGAGGATGTCATGCGGGTGAAGGACTGCCAGCGGTCTGTCATTGCCTTGATTGGTCTGACCGGTGGCCTGCTGGGCACGGCGTCGTGGGCGTCCGCGCAGGCGGAAACCTCTTGGGACGGGGCCTGGCGCCTTGTCGCTCAACCCTCCGCCGAGCTGCTGGCGGCCGAGCCCTGGGTGCGCCCCGCCAGTTATGGGGTCTTCCGGGCCGACATGGCGGTGCTGACCCGCGAGCTGTCCGGAGCCCCCCTGGAGCACACCCGCGAGGCGGTCGAGGCCCCGCTCCTCATCGCCATCCCCATGCCCGAGGGCGATTACGCGGCATTCGAGATCGTCGAGAGCCCGATCATGGAGCCGGCCCTGGCGGCCAAGTTCCCCGAGATCCGGACCTTCGTTGGCCAGGGCCTGGACGACCCCGCGGCCACGGTGCGGCTCGACCTCACGCCGCAGGGCTTCCACGCCCAGATCCTCAGCCCCGAGGGCCGGGTGATGGTCGACCCGCTCAACCGGGGCGACTCGGTGCATTACGCCAGCTACTACGCGGCCGACAACCTGCTCAGAGACGACTGGGCCTGCTTCGGCGCCATCGAGCCGCCGACGCGCGAGGCGCCGCTCGGCGGCGGGGGCGGGTTCACCAGCCGCTTCGGAGAGACGCTCCGCACCTACCGCCTGGCCAACGCCGCCACGGGGGAATACACCCAGTACCACGGCGGGACGGTCCCCGCCGGCATGGCCGCCATCACCACCGCGACCAACCGCGTCACCGGCGTCTACGAGAAGGAGGTCGCCGTCCGCATGGTCCTGGTCGCCAACAACGACCAGATCGTCTTCACCAACGGCGCGACCGACCCGTACACGAACAACAACGGCGGGACGATGCTCGGCCAGAACATCACCACCTGCAACACGCGCATCGGCAGCGCGAACTACGACATCGGCCATGTGTTCAGCACCGGCGGCGGCGGGGTCGCCTACCTCGGCGTCGTCTGCACCGCCAACAAGGCCGGCGGCGTCACGGGCCTCCCCAGCCCCACCGGCGACAACTTCTACATCGACTTCGTCGCCCACGAGATGGGCCACCAGTTCGGCGCCAACCACACCTTCAACTCGGTCAGCGGCGCCTGCGGCGGGGGCAACCGCTCGGGCTCCCACGCCTACGAGCCCGGCAGCGGCAGCACCATCATGAGCTACGCCGGCATCTGCGGCTCGGACAATATCCAGGCCCACTCCGACGCCTACTTCACCTCCGACAGCTTCGCCGCCATCCGAACCTACACCAACAACGGCTCGGGCAACGGCTGCGCGCAGCAGTCCAACACCGGGAACAACGCCCCGACCGTCTCGGCCGGCGCCGCCAGGGCCATCCCCAAGGGCACGCCCTTCACCCTCACCGCCACCGGCAGCGACCCCGACGGCCACACCCTCACCTACTGCTGGGAGGAGCGGGACCTCGGGCCCGCCGCCACGCTGAACACACCCGACGACGGCCAGTTCCCGCTCAACCGCACCTACACCGGCACGACCAGCCCCGCGCGAATCGTGCCGCGACTCGCCACCATCCTCGCCAACTCGACGGACAACAAGGACCGGCTGCCGGCCGTAGCGCGCGCCTACGCCTGGCGGGTCACCGCCCGCGACAACCGCGCCGGCGGCGGCGGGGTAGCCACCAGCGATGTCACGCACACGGTCGTCGGCACCGCCGGGCCCTTCGTGGTCACCCAGCCCTCCGGCGGGCAGACCTGGCAGGGCCCGGGCGCCGTCGCGTGGGATGTCGCCAACACCACCGCCAGCCCCATCAGCTGCGCGACCGTCAACATCCTCCTCTCGACCGACAACGGGCAGACCTTCCCCTTCGTGCTCGCGGCGGACACCCCCAACGACGGCGCCGAGGTCGTGTCGATCCCCCCGAACACCCAGACCACCAACGCCCGCATCAGGGTCGAGGCCGCCGACAACATCTTCTTCGATATCAACCCGGCCAGGTTCACCATCAACTACACCCCGCCGCTGGTCATCACCCTGCCCGGCGGCCCGGTCCTGACCATGCCCCCCGGGCAGCCGGCCACCTTCGAGGTCCAGATCGACGCGGGCTCGGAGACCGTCTCCGCCGGGACCGAGAGGCTCTTCCTGAGCTACGACGGCGGGTCGTTCACCGATGTCGCGCTGGTCGCCCAGGGCGGCGGGCTGTACGAGGCCACCCTCCCCGCCGGCGATTGCACCGATGCGCCGCGGTACTACCTCCAGGCGCAGGGCAGCGGCGGCTCGACCGTCCGCCTGCCGGAGAACGCCCCGGCCGAGTTCTTCGAGGCCGCCATCGGCGAGTACACCATCGGCTCCTCCGAGGACTTCGAGAACGACACCGGCTGGACCGTCACCAACGGCGCCGCCGCCGGCAACTGGGTGCGCGCCGTGCCCATCAACCAGGGCTGGGGCGACCCCACCGGCGACGCCGACGGCTCGGGCAAGTGCTTCGTAACCGGCAACACGAGCTTTGAGAATGTGGACGCCGGGACGACCACGCTCACCTCCCCCGCCTTCGATCTGTCCGACGGCGGGCAGCTCGGGTACAGCTACTGGATCAGCGGCTACCCCGACATCCCCTTCGGACCCGGCGACGGGCTCTATGTCGATGTCGCGACCGACCAAGCCGGCACGAACTGGACCCAGCTCCGCGCCTATACCGACGCCGCCCTGGCCTGGAAGACGGACGCGATCGCGGTCGGGGTCGAGGTGCCCGCCACGGCCACCGTCCGCATCCGCTTCCGCGCCATCGACACCGGCGAGGACCATGTCGTCGAGGCGGGGGTCGACGCGGCCTTCCTCGGCCAGTTCGGGTGCACCGACTCCTGCGTCGCCGACTTCAACAACGACGGCTCCGTGAACACGCTCGATGTGCTCGCCTTCCTCAACGCCTGGAGCGCAGGCGACAGCTCCGCCGACATCAACGGCGACGGCTCGGTCAACACCCTCGATGTGCTCGCCTTCCTCAACCTCTGGAGCGCGGGATGCTGACACGCGCCGGGCGATCGAGAATGCGGCTCGCCCCGGCGGCCCTGACGGCGATCCTCGCCGCAGGGCCCGTGCTGGCCCAGGGCGTCGGCCAGCCCCTGCCGCGCAACCTCACCCCCGCCGAGCGGGAGTCCCTCGCGGCCCACCCGCTGGTCGCCCAGCGGGGCGGCGCAGCCCCCACCGGGCCCCTGTGGTGCCCGCCCGAGTATGCGCCGATGGAGGCGATCCTCATGGCCTGGGAGGGCTCGACCTCCTGGAACAACATCCTGGCCGAGATGGGCGCCCTGATCACGACCATCGGCGACGCCGACCTGGTCGTGTGCGTCGATTCTGCCGGCGTGCGGACCAGCGCGACCACCACCCTCACCAACGCCGGCGCCGACATGGGCCGCGTGCGGTTCGTCACCAAGACCCTCGACACCATCTGGATCCGCGACTACGGCCCGCGGTTCGTCTACGAGAACGGCGTCCGGGTGATCGTCGACCACACCTACAACCGCCCACGACCGAACGACAACGCCTTCAACGACTTCTTCGCCGCCCTCGATGGCATCCCCCAGTACGACATCCCCCTGGTCCACGGCGGGGGGAACTTCCACCTCAGCGGCCTGGGAGATTCCTACGCCACCAGGCTCGTCAGGAACGAGAATGGCGGCCTCACCGAGCAGGAGATCATCGACCTCTGGCTCCAGTACCAAGGCGTGCTCACCGCGCTGCAGACTCCCTTCCGCACCTCGGTCGATTCGACCCAGCACATCGACATGTGGATGATCCCCGTCGCCGACCGCGACATCATCATCAGCGACTGGCCGCTGGCCCAGGGATCCTACGAGGACAACATCTGCGACAGCGTCTCGGCGATGCTCACCGGGATCGGCTACACGGTCCACCGCGTTCCGGCGGTCTCGAGCGGCGGGACGCACTACACCTTCACCAACTCCCTCATCTGCAACGACCTGGTCTGCATCCCCTCCTACACCAACAGCACCGCCAGCCAGTACAACGCCCAGGCCCTGGCCACCTGGCAGGCCGCCTGCCCCGGCAAGGCGATCGTCCAGGTCCCCTCGCAGGCGATCGTGACCGCCGCGGGGGTCCTGCACTGCATCGCCATGCACATGCCCGCCGCCGCCGGGGGGACAGTCCCCACGATCTACCTCCGCTCGCTCAACGACCCCGGCGCCGTCCTCGAGCCCGGCCAGCAGGTCGAGTTCGAGTGGATCAGCGACGACGATGTCGAGACCTACTACATCAAGCTCGAGCTCAGCCTCGACGACGGGGCCACCTGGCCCATCATCATCGACCCCTTCGAGTGGGACGACGGCGCCTTCACATGGACCGTGCCCGATGTCTTCACCGAACAGGCCCGGATCAAGGCCCTGGTCTACGACTGGCAGGAGGGGATCGGCGACGATGTCAACGACGCCCCATTCACGATCAACGGCACGGGCGAGTGCGTGGCCGATTTCAACGCCGACGGGGAGGTCAACACACTCGATGTGCTGGCCTTCCTGAATGCGTGGAGCGACGGCGACAGCTCGGCCGATATCAACGGCGACGGAACGGTCAACACCCTCGATGTGCTGGCCTTCCTCAACGCCTGGGGGGCAGGCTGTTAGCGACGGAGTATCGGGCGGCCGACGCGGTGTCGGGCGTCATGGAAACAAGCAGAGAACCCGTGGGAGGATCCCCAGATGATGACGAAGCGCAACTGTCTGAGAACCGCGATCGGCCTTGCCGTGTTGGCCGGCACCACCGCCGCCATGGCCGCCAATGGCGGGGCGGGCGACGCCAAACAAGACCTGATGCGGGCATTCCCGGGCGTTCGCGCCTATGTCGACGGCCCCCGCCAGCGGATCTTCTACGGCCAGAAAATGACCACCGCCGCCACGCCGCGCCAGGCGATCGACACCTGGCTCGCCGAGCATGGCGACGCCTTCGGCGTCGGCGGCCTCGAGCTCGTCGAGAGCTGGTCGGGCGATGTCCGGTTCGGGGAGTTCTGGGTCGCCAGCTACTCCCAGACCCTCGGCGGGCTCCCCGTCGAGCTGAGCCCGGGGCGTGTTCTCGCGCGGGCCAACGACGACGGCACCTGGTCGGTGGTCTACGCCGCCGGCGTCTTCGCCGCCCTGCCCGACGGCGGCTTCGCCCCCATGACCCGCACCGCACAGGACGCGGTCAACTTCATCCGCAAGACCGCCCAGTACGGGCGCCTGCCCGTGTGGTCGCAGGCCGAGCTGGTCGCCTACCAGGTCGAGACCGCGACGGATGTCGTGGCGGTCCGCGCCTGGAAGTTCGTCGGCGAGAACCCCGACCTGATCAACCGCGAGAAGTACACCTTCTTCGTCGATGCCGCCACCGGCGCGCTGCTCGAGGCACGCGACGAGGTGCTCAACATCGATGTCTTCGGCTACGCCAAGGGCATGGGCACCACCAACCTCTTCCCCGACACCGCCGGCAACCCCCCGGGGATCATCCCCATCAACAACATCCGCGTGGCGGTCAGCGGCGGGAGCAACGCCTACACCGACACGACGGGCTTCTTCAACATCACCCACGGCGGCAGCTCGAATGTGACGATCAGCGCCAACTTCGATACCGGCCGCTGGTGCAACATCAACGACAGCTCCGGCACCGCCGTCCAGAGCGTCAGCGGGACCGCCACACCCGGCTCCGAGGCCTACCTCGAGTTCAACAGCGCCCCCAGCCAGTTCAAGACCGCCCAGGTCAACGGCTTCATCCACACCGGCCTCATCCACAACTTCATCCGCGACCGAACCAGCTGGACCGGCATGGACTTCGTCTGCACCACCAATGTCAACCTCGCCTCCTCCTGCAACGCCTTCTTTGACGGCAGCAGCATCAGCTTCTACCGTGCCGGCGGCTCATGCCCCAACATGGCCTACACCACCATCGTCGCCCACGAGTACGGCCACTACATCGTCGCCAGGCAGGGCCTCTCCCAGGGCTCCTTCGGCGAGGGCTACGGCGACTGTGCCGCCGAGATGCTCTACGACACCGGCGTCGTCGGAGAGGGCTTCTTCGGACCCGGCAACGAGCTCCGAGACAACGAGACCGTCCACAAGCAGTACCCCTGCAGCGACGAGATCCACGAGTGCGGCCGCGTCCTCGGCGGCGTGTGGCGATGGACCAGGCTCAACCTCGGCGATACCTACGGGTCGCAGCTCGGCAACGAGATGGCCCAGCAGATGTTCGTCGACTGGACCATCATCACCACCGGCGGGAGCGGAAACAACGGCGCACACCCCGGCACCGCCATCGAGGTCCTCACCCTCGACGACAACGACGGCAACCTCGCCAACGGCACCCCCAACTACCACGACATCAAGGCCGCGTTCAACCTCCACAACATCCCCGTCCCCGCTGTCATCCCGCTGATCTTCTCCTACCCCGACGGCCTGGTCGACGAGGTCCTCCCCGCGGGCGGCACCACCATGCGGGTCATCCTCGCCGGAAACACCGGCTTCACCGCCCAGCCCGGCACGGGCGTCCTCCATGTCGACGCCGGCGGCGGGTTCGTCAGCTACCCCATGACGCAGACCTCCGACAACCACTACACCGCAGAGTTCCCCGGCGGGTTCACCTGCGGCGATGAGGTGCTCTACTACATCTCCGGCCAGGCGACCGACGGCACGCAGGGGCAGGACCCCCAGGACGCCCCCGACGAGGCCTTCCTCGCCATCGCCGCCGCCAGCTACACCGAGGTCGCCAGCGACAACTTCGAGACCGACACCGGCTGGCTCGTCACCGCCGGCGCCTCCGCCGGAAACTGGGAACGCGGCATACCCGCAATCCAGGGAAGCAACGCGCCAGGCAGCGACTTCGACGGCTCCGGCAAGTGCTACATCACACAGAACACACTCATCAACTCCGATGTCGACGGCGGGCCCACCCGCCTCCGCTCGCCCAACTACAACATCACCGACCTGACCAACCCTGTCGTCTCCTTCGCCTACTGGCTCTACGACCAGCCCGCCGACGACTCCATCACCGTCGAGGTCACCGGCGACAACGGCTCGACATGGGTCCCGGCCATGCAGCTCACCCACGGCGGCAAGGCCTGGTATGAGACCAGCTTCGCCGTCCGAGATTTCCTGCCCGACGCCACCACCATCCGCGTCCGCTTCTCCGTCGCCGACAGCCCCAACAACTCCGAGTGCGAGGCCGGCATCGACGCCATCCAGATCACCGACCTCGTCTGCGGCGACCCCTGCATCGCCGACTTCAACGACGATGGCTCGGTCAACACCCTCGATGTCCTCGCCTTCCTCAACGCCTGGAGCGCCGGCGACAGCTCCGCCGACATCAACGGCGACGGCGCCGTCAACACCCTCGATGTCCTCGCCTTCCTCAACCTCTGGAGCGCCGGCTGCTGAGCCCATGAACCACACCGGCGCCGCGGGAAACCGCGGCGCCGGGCTTCGGGGGATCGTGTCGAGAACGCAACTGTACCAGGGAGAATGCAGATGAACCGATTCAGAGGGTTGGTTGTGGCGGCGGCCCTGCTCGCCAGCGCCGGCGCGGCGACTTCCATCGCCGGCGGGCCGAACGATCAGGCCGCCCAGGCCGAGCTCCAGCGGGCGTTCCCGGGCGTGCGCCTGCACAACGACGCGGGCCGCACACGCGTCATCTACGCCCGGGCCATGACCACCGCCGGCTCGCCCCGCGAGGCCGCCGAGCAGTGGCTCGCCGAACACGCCGACGCCTTCGGTGTCGGCACGCTCCAGCTCGCCGAGGTGGGCACCGCCGACCTCCGCGACGGCGACTTCACCGTCTTCATGTACACCCAGACCATCGGCGGCCTCGCGGTCGATTCCAGCCCCGGCCGCGTCCTCGCCCGCAACAACGGCGACGGCACCTGGTCGGTGGTCTACGCCGCCGGCCTCTTCGCCTCCACACCCCAGGGCGGCTTCGCCCCCGCCACCCGCACCGCCCAGGACGCGATCAACTTCGTCCGCGGCACCGCGCAGTTCGGCGGGCTCCCCGTCTGGTCCGGCGCCCGGATGGTCGTCTGGCAGCAGCAGACCGCGACCGGCTTCGAGGGCGTCCCCGCCTGGCAGTTCGTCGGCGAGGTGCCGGATCAGACCAAGCGTGAGAAGTACACCTTCTTCGTCGACGCCGCCACCGGCGCCCTCCTCGAGGCCCGCGACGAGGTCCACAACATCGATGTCTTCGGCTACGCCAAGGGCTTCGCCACCCCGGGCGTCAAGCCCGACCAGGCCGGCAACGCCCCCGTCCTGAGGCCGATCAACGACATCCGCGTCGCGGTCTCCGGCGGCAACAACGCCTACACCGACACCGCCGGCTTCTTCAACATCACCCACGCCGGCTCGACCAATGTCACCATCAGCGCCAACTTCGACACCGGCCGCTGGTGCAATGTCAACGACCAGTCCGGCACCGCCATCCTGAGCGTCAGCGCCACCGCCACGCCGGGCGTCGAGGCCTACCTCGAGTTCAACAGCGCACCCAGCGAGTTCAAGACCGCCCAGGTCAACGGCTTCATCCACACCGGCCTCATCCACAACTTCTTCACCGACCGATCCAACTGGACCGGCATGGACTTCGTCTGCACGACGAATGTCAACCTCGCCTCCACCTGCAACGCCCACTTCGACGGCTCCTCCATCAACATGTACCGCGCCGGCGGCGGCTGCAACAACACCTCCTACTCCACCGTCATCGCCCACGAGTACGGCCACTATGTCGTCGCCAGGCTCAACCTCGACCAGGGCTCCTTCGGCGAGGGCTACGGCGACTGCTGCGCGGAGCTCCTCTACGACACGGGCATCGTCGGCGAGGACTTCTTCACCAACGGCGGCGATATCCGAAACAACGACACCACCATCGTCACCTACCCCTGCGCCGGAGAGATCCACTACTGCGGACAGGCCCTCGGCGGCGCCTGGTGGCACATCCGCGAGAACCTCGGCGCGACCTACGGCTCGGCCCAGGGCCTCGCCATGACACAGCAGGCGTTCGTCGACTGGTCCCTCATCACCACCGGCGGCAGTGGCAACAACGGCGCCCACCCCGGCACCGCCATTGAGGTCCTCACCATCGACGATAACGACGGCAACCTCGCCAACGGCACACCCAACTACGACGACATCTGCCAGGCCTTCGGCATGCACAATATCTCCTGCCCCGAGGTCAACGCGCTCCTCTTCGCCTATCCCAACGGCCTGCCCGACCTCCTCGTCCCCGACCAGGACACCGACATCGACATGACCATCACCGCCAACGGCGTCATCCCGATCCCCAGCACCGCCCAGCTCTGGTACACGGTGGACGGCGGCGGGCTCACCAGCGGCGCCGTCACCTACCTCGGCGGGGACGCCTACACCGCCACCCTCGGCGGCGTCCCCTGCACCTCCGAGGTCAACTACTTCTTCCAGGTCGATGGCGACGACGGCAACACCTACTACGACCCCAGGACCGGCGCCTACGCCGCCTCCGCATTCGATGTCGTCTCCCTCGTCGCCGATGAGGACTTCGAGACCACCGGCGGATTCGCAAGGGGCGATACCGGCGACAACGCCACCACCGGCCACTGGAATCGACAGGACCCAGTCGGCACCGAAGCCCAGCCCGAGGACGACTTCTCCACCGACGGCACCCAGTGCTGGGTGACCGACGGCCGCTCCGACGGCGGTCTCGGCACCTACGATGTCGATGGCGGCAAGACCACACTCAAGAGCCCCGTCCTCGACCTCTCGACCAACACAGACCCCATCATCAGCTACTGGCGCTGGTACTCCAACGACACCGGCGCCGACCCCAACAACGACACCTTCCGAGTCGATATCACCAACGGCGGCGCCTGGGTCAACGCCGAAACCGTCGGGCCGTCCGGCATCGAGACCAGCGGCGGGTGGTTCTACCACGAGTTCCGCGTCGCCGACTTCGTCACCCCCAACGCCACCGTCCAGGTCCGCTTCATCGCCGAGGACGCCGCCGCCGGCTCCCTCATCGAGGCCGCCCTCGATGAGTTCATGATCATCGACCGCTCCTGCGCCGACTCCTGCATCGCCGACTTCAACAACGACGGCTTGGTGAACACCCTCGATGTTCTCGCCTTCCTCAACGCCTGGAGCGCCGGCGACAGCTCCGCCGACATCAACGGCGACGGCGAAGTCAACACCCTCGATGTCCTCGCCTTCCTCAACCTCTGGAGCGCCGGCTGCTAAACCCGACCCAGTGACAGACACCCCAAAGCCCCGGGAGCCCCATCCCGGGGCTTTTTCTTTGCCCCCTCCAGTTGCTCGGGCGGATCCAACACCCCTCCCGGACCGGATTGACTGGCAAAGCCCGGCGCAACCCTTGACCCGACCGTCCGCCATCGGGTAAAGGTGGTATCCCCGTATCCTGCGGGCCGCCGGGACGGAGGAGGTTGTCAGGGGTGTCCCCGAGAGGGGGAAGGCCCGGATAACTGATCGATCGGTTTGTTCGGCTCGCGGCCGCACGACGCGGCGGCGTTGTGTGGCTGGTCGGCGAGACGACCGCCCGGGAAGACGATGAAGAAGAACCAACCCCTGACGAGAGGAAGAGCAATGAGCATGGAGCGGAGATTCGGGCGGGCGATCACCCTCGTGGCCCTGCTGGCGGCGGCCGCCGGGCAGGCCACGGCCCAGGGCGACGGCGCCATCCAAACCGGCGAGCCAATCATCGGGCAGGTCAGCCCCACGGCCCTCTACTTCCGCGCCGGGCAGGTCGATGCCTCGGCGCCACGCGCGGGCCTCGAACAGCTCGCCGGGCAACCCGGCCGGTTCGTCATCCAGCTCGACGCCCCCATGACCCCCGACCGCCGCCGGGCCCTCGCGGCCGCCGGCGTCCAGCTCGGCGACTATCTCCCGATCAACAGCTACATCGCCCGCTTCGAGCACGCCGACGCCGTGCGGGTCGCCCAGCTCGGGTTCGTCCGCTGGCACGCCCCCTTCGACCCCGCCTGGAAGCTCGCCCCCGACCTGGGCGCGCGCGCGGTGACCAGCAACGACCGCCTGTTCCTCCAGGGCCTGGGCATGTCCGCCGTCTTCGTCGACCTCTTCGAGGACGCCGATGTCCCCGCCGCCCTCGCCCAGCTCCTCGCGGTCGACGACCGCGTCGAGGTGGCCTTCACCGGCGCGGTCGGCAGCCAGACCCAGCTCCATGTCGTCGCCCCCACCGCCCTCCTCGGCCGGCTCGCCCAGGTCGACGAGGTCCAGTTCATCGAGGATGCGCCCGAGCTGACCTTCCGCAACGCCACCACGACCTGGATCATCCAGTCAAACATCTTGAACCAGACGCCCCTCTGGGACCACGGCCTGCACGGCGAGGGCCAGATCCTCGGCCACATCGACGGCAAGATCAACATCAACCACTGCTCCTTCCTCGACCCCGAGGGCGATCCGCCCGGCCCCAACCACCGGAAGATCGCCGCCTACAACACCGCCCTCGGCTCGGAATTCCACGGCACGCACACCGCCGGCACCGCCGCCGGTGACAACGCCGTCAACGGCGATACCCGCGGCATGGCCTATCTCGCCAGGATCGCCTTCGACGACATCCCCAGCTTCTCAGAGTCCGCCGTCTACAACATGTTTGTCCAGCACGAGGGGCAGGGCGCCCGCGTCCACACCAACAGTTGGGGCAACGACGGCACCACCGCCTACGACGGCATGGCCCGCGCCATCGACCGCTTCAGCTACGACTACGAGGACAACCTCGTCGCCTTCGCCGTCACCAACCAGTCACTCCTCAAAAACCCCGAGAACGCCAAGAATGTCCTCGCCGTCGGCGCCAGCCAGGACACGCCCAGCCAGCAGAACCACTGCTCCGGCGGCTCCGGCCCCACCAACGACGGCCGGCGCAAGCCCGAGATCTACGCCCCCGGCTGCTCCACCCGCTCGTCCTACAGCAGCAGCGCCTGCAGCACCACCACCGCCACCGGCACCTCCATGGCCAGCCCCGCCATCTCCGGCATCGGGCTGCTCATCAGGCAGTACTACGCCGAGGGCTACTACCCCACCGGCGCCCCCGCCATCGACGACGCCTTCGTCCCCTCCGGCGCACTCATCAAGGGCACCCTGCTCAACGGCGCTGTCGATATGACCGGCGTCTCCGGCTACCCCTCCAACAAGGAGGGCTGGGGCCGCCTGATCGCCGACTACGCCCTCTACTTCCCCGGCGACACCCGCACCATGTGGGCGATGGACATCCGCAACGCCAGCGGCATGACCACCGGCCAGGCCGCCGAGTACCCCATCGAGGTCACCGGCTCGGCCGAGCAGCTCCGCGTCACCCTGACCTTCACCGATCCCGCCGCCACCTCCGGCGCCAGCTTCGCCGCCATCAACGACCTCGACCTCGAGGTCGTCAGCCCCACCGGCGCCGTCTACAAGGGCAATGTCTTCAGCGGCGGGGTGAGCGTCACCGGCGGCGCCAAGGACGACCGGAACAATGTCGAGCAGGTCCACCTCAACACCCCCGCCGTCGGCGCATGGACCGTCCGCGTCAACGGCGCAGCGGTCAATGTCGGCGCCCAGGGCTACGCCCTCGTCGTCACCGGCCAGGTCGCAGAGCCCTCCAATTGCATCGCCGACTTCAACAACGACGGCTCGGTGAACACCCTCGATGTCCTCGCCTTCCTCAACGCCTGGAGCGCCGGCGACAGCTCGGCCGACATCAACGGCGACGGCGCCGTCAACACCCTCGATGTCCTCGCCTTCCTCA
>CAYJPX010000022.1:0-41462 GCA_964372195.1 uncultured Phycisphaeraceae bacterium | reverse complement strand
CGAGGACATCGAGGGTGTTGACCTGGCCGTCGGCGTTGAAGTCGGCGGGGCAGCCGTCGCCCGCGAGCTCGGCGAGCGCGGCTTGATCCGGCGAGAGCGTGTGCCCGGCGAAGAGGAGGTCGCACGGCCCGAGGGCGTCGATCCCGAGCATGTTGATCAGGCCGGCGGTTCCCGGGTCGAACCGTGTGTCCAGCCGTGTCCAGGCCCACCCGTCCCAATGCACGATCGAGTCGCCCGAGACGCCGTAGATATCGTCCGTGGCGAACGAGACCAGGTCCAGGGCGAACGCCGGGGCCTCGAAGCGGGTCCAGCCCGCGCCGTCCCAGTGCCAGTAGAGCGGGAGTGTGGAGTCCTGCGCGTAGACCCCCGTCGCCCAGACATCGTCGGGGGCGACCATCTCGACGGCGTACAGGACCTCGTCATGGTCGGTGACAGGAGGGCTGTTGACCTCCCACGACAAGCCGTCCCAGTGCAGGGCGAAGGGTGCGCCCACGGCGCTGGCGACGCCGCCCCAGGCGCCCACGGCCCACACATCGTCGGCGCCGAGCGCATCGATGTCGCGGACGCGGGCCACGCCGTTCTGCCCCACGCGGACACAGTGGGTCTCGAACGCGCCCGAGCCGTCGGTGTGCACGAGGAAGGCCTCTCCCCGCACGCACCCGGCGGCCTGGCCCCCGAACCAGATGTCGTTGGCCCCGACCGCCCGGACGGCCTCGAAGTGGAAGCCCTGCGTGAAGGAGTCGCTCTGCCCCGGCGTCACGACCTGCTC
This sequence comes from uncultured Phycisphaeraceae bacterium, assembly GCA_964372195.1. Lineage (GTDB taxonomy): Bacteria > Planctomycetota > Phycisphaerae > Phycisphaerales > UBA1924 > PNC22. The sequence goes on along the minus strand of CAYJPX010000022.1, from coordinate 40,693 downwards.
CCAGCCGTTGCCGTCCCAGTGCAGCGCGAGCGTGTCGTAGGCGTTGGTCGATTGGTTGGTGTAGCCGCCGACCGCCCACACATCGTCGGCGCCGGTCGCGTCGAGGTCGTGCAGCACATTCTCGGACAAGCCAAGAGCGTTCTGGGGCGCCGGGCTCGGCACGCGGCTCCATACGCCGTTCTGGTACCGGAGCGTCACGGTTCGCGATTCGTCGGTGGTGGTCTCGTCGCCGACGGCCCACGCGACGCCGGGGGCGACGACGCGGAGCCGGCGGAGGAAGGTCCTGGTGACGCCTGGCCCATTCTCGAGGACCTCCTGGGTGATCGCGCCGTCGCACGGTGCCTGCTGGGCGGCGGCGTGGCCGGCGAGTGCAAGGACGGCGAATACGAGGGCTCGGGTCTGCATGCGGGGTCTCCGTGGTTTGTGGTGTCTGGCGGTCAGCAGCCGGCGCTCCAGGCGTTGAGGAATGCGAGGACATCGAGGGTGTTGACCGTGCCGTCGTCGTTGAAGTCGGCGGCGGGGTCGCCGGCGCTCCAGGCGTTGAGGAAGGCGAGGACATCGAGGGTGTTGACGGCGCCATCGGCGTTGAAGTCGGCGGGGCAGGGAGCGCCGCAGTCGGGGCCGGTGAGGGTGAAGGAGTATTCGATCTCGAAGATGCCGTAGCCGTTGACGCGGATGTAGTAGGTCTGTCCGGCCTGGGCGAAGAACGAGAGCTCCGGCATGAGGCCGTCGCAACTGTCCTCGTCGCAGGCGATCTCGTTCTGTGGTGTGCCGGGGCAGCCGGTGTGGGCGGAGAGATAGAACAGGTAGGACGACCCGCACCCCGAGACGGTCACCTGCCCGGTCGTCGCCGGGGTGTAGGCGTACCAGACATCCTTGTTGCTCTCGGGGAAGGGGCTGCAGGTGGACTCGCCGTCGGGGGAGGCGCCGAAGGTGTTGCCCTCGTGGAAGCCGGGGCAGATCGGCGTGGCGTCGGCGCAGTCGTCGGCCTGGACGAAGTCGTCGCAGGCGTCGCCGATGCCGTCGGCGTCGCGGTCCTCCTGGTCGGGGTTGTAGGTGCACTCGCAGTTGTCGTCGGCGTCGAGCACGCCGTCGCCGTCGCAGTCGAGGGCGGTGGAGGTGTCGACGGCGTAGAGCAGCGAGTGCGGGTCGGCGGAGCCGCCGAGCATGACGGTCGAGACATAGGCCGTCGCGCCGTCGGGCGTGATCAGGGGCGAGTCGACAGGCACGAACCGTGAGCCGGGGTAGATCTCGCCGGGGAGGGTGACGCTCCACAGCTCCTGCCCGTCGGCGGTGCTGTAGGCGCGGATGAATCCGAGGTCGCCGAAGGTCACGCTGCCGCCGAGGACGAGCAGCCCGCCGTCGGGGGTGATCGAGGGCCGCCCGAGAACATTGCCGGTGAAGTTGTGCCATCGGCGCGAGCGGGAGGCGGTGTCGAGGGCCTCGAGGTGCCCGAGGTCGCGGGCGTAGTAGAGGGTGTCGTCGGGGCCGATGGCGAGGTTGGTGCAGCCGCTGATGAAGTCCCCGTCGAAGTACCAGTTGGTGGGGCCGGCGGCGGGGGCGAGCGCCTGGATATTCCAGCCTGTGCCCGCGGCGATGAAGTCGGGGGTGTAGACAGTGCCGTCGGAGCCGATGGTCGGCTCGGCGCCGTAGGAGTTGGGCCCGACCGGGGCGGCCCAGCGCTGGTCGCCGCTCTCGATATCGAACGCGTAGAGCCTGTTGTTGCCGCGCAGGTCCATGCCGATGTAGACCTGGTCGATCGGGCCGCCGGCCTCGGCGGGGCCGAACATGGTGCGGTTGCCGGAACCGCCGTACTCGAACATGACGGGGTCGCCGGTGTTGCTCCAGCGGAACGAGCCGTTCGTGGTGAGCGAGATGGCGCCCGGGCCAAAGTCGTAGGCGCCGTAGAGGTGGCCGTCGGGGCCGACGGTGATGGCGTTCTGGAGTCCCTGGGCGCTCTGGTCGACATAGGTCCAGTCGGTCTGGCCGTCGGGGGAGATGGCGGTGATGGTCTGGATGCTGCCGCAGTAGACGGTGCCGTCCGGGCCGGCGGTCGGCGGGACATAGGGGAACCAGAGGGCGCTTGCGATCCACTTGAGCGCGCCGTCGGGGCTGATGGCGTAGACCACGCCGCCGGAGGTGTGGATGTAGAGGGTGCCATCGGGGGCGCGGGCGGGTCGGAACCACATGTCGTCGGCAGCGGCCTCGAAGGTCCATCGCACGCGCCCGTCGGGTTGGCGGAGGGTGACCCCGAGCGGGACCTCGTTGCTGGCCTGGCCGCCGGCGATGACTCTGACGGTGTTGGACCCGACCGGGGCGCCCTCGGGGACATAGGCCACGATGCGTCCGGCGGTCCAGGCGGCGGTCAGGGCGGGCACGCCGCCGACCTCGACGCGGCTGGACCCGCCGCCGGCGCCGAAGCCCGTGCCGGTCAGGGCGATGCGCCCGCTGCGGGGGAGGGTGTCGTGGTTGAGGGAGTTGATGACCGGCTGGGCCCCCGCGGGGAGGGCGAGCAGGACGGCACAGACGGCGAGGGTGCTCGCGGCGGCTCGTGCTGGTTGACACTGCATGGTGGGCTCCGGTGTCGGGGAGGACTACCTGGCGGCGCGCGCTCGGCCGACAGGTCGGGGCGTGCGCCCCTCCGGCTCAGCAGCCGGCGCTCCAGGCGTTGAGGAAAGCGAGCACATCGAGGGTGTTGACGGCGCCGTCGGCGTTGAAGTCGGCGGACATGTCGCCGGCGCTCCATGCGTTCAAGAAGGCCAGGACATCGAGGGTGTTGACGGCACCGTCGGCGTTGAAATCGGCGTCGCAGCCCAGCGCCGGGTCGCTGTAGGCGGCGAGGTGGAGGTCCCCGAAGCCGTTGCCGAACGACCACGCCCAGCCGGCGGCGACGATCTTGTCCTTCCCGACGGCGACCGAGAACGCCCTGTCGTCGCCCTGGCCCCCGTGCCGGTGCTTCCAGAGGAGGTTGCCGTCCGCGTCGGTCCGGACGACATACATGTCCCAGCTCGTGCTGAACGACGCGGCCATGCCGGCGACGACGAACCCGGCGTCGGGCATGACGCGCACGCACTCGGCGTGCGAGCCCCCGTCGGGGAAGCCGAAGGTGCGGGTCCAGACCGGCCCGCCCTGGTCATCGGTGCGGATGAGGGCCATGTCCACATCGCCGGTGTTGCTGTTGCCGTAGACGGCGCCGAGCGCGAACCCGCCGCCGGGGACCTCCGCGACCGACCGCAGCTCATCGGAGACCCAGCCGGAGTCGTAGATGTGCCCCCAGAGGGGGGCGCCGAGGTCGTCGATGCGGAGGAGCCACCCGGCCCACAGGCCGCTCTGGCTCATCCCGGCGATGGCGTACCCGCCGGTCGAGACCGGCTGGACATCGTGCGCGATGTCGTGGCCGTTGTCGTCGACCGGCTCGTACTCGTAGACCTGCGTCCACTCGACCTCGCCGTCGGCGTCGGTCTTGATCACATAGAGGTCGTAGTTTCCGAACAGGGTGTTCATGAACCACGCCTGCCCGACGAGGATGAACCCGCCGTCGGGTGTCGGCGCCATGGCGTGGGCGCGATCGTCGTCGCCCGCGTCGTAGAAGCGTCGCCACAGCTCGTTGCCGTCGGCGTCCAGGCGGAGGAGGAACGAGTCGAAGCCCGCGTTGTTGCTCCCGGCCCGTCCCGCGACGGCGTATCCCCCGTCGGGCAGCTGGCAGACCGCGGCCCCGTGCGTCTCCAGCGTGGAGAGCTCGAAGGTCTTCGACCACTCCGCCGCGCCGTCGGGGTTGGTCTTCACGAGGTAGAGCGCGACCGACGAGTTCGGCGAGTAGCTCTCGCTGAACCCGCTGGCGATGAAGCCGCCGTCGGCCGTAGCCTCGATCGCGTACGCGCCGTCGGGTTGTCCGCCGCCGTGATCGCGGGCAAAGAGCAGCTCCTGGGCGAGAGCACCCGGCGCGGACGCGCCCAGGGAGAGGCAGATCGCGGCGAGGGCTCGCCCGGCGTTTGCCCGCGGGGTGGCACGGTGAGACCGGCGTGATGGGGTGGTGTGGGTCATGGTGCGTGGTCGCTCCGTTGGGTGCGCGTCGGACCGCGCGTTCAGCAGCCCGCGCTCCAGGCGTTGAGGAAGGCGAGGACATCGAGGGTGTTGACTTGGCCGTCGGCGTTGAAGTCGGCGCGGGGATCGCCGGACGACCATGCGTTGAGGAACGAGAGGACATCGAGGGTGTTGACCTGGCCATCGGCGTTGAAGTCGGCGGGGCACGAGGCCATCGGTGTCAGCAGCACCGCGCCGATAGGCCCGTTGGCGCCCTGCCGGGCCGAGCAGACGATCTGCCGCGCGTCGTTGATCCCCGCGGCCCCGCCCCACTGGACATACCACTCGCCCTGCGAGGGATCGATCAGCGAGCCGAGCGAGAAGTACCCCTCCGGCACGAGGCTCACGCCAGACCCTGCGAAGTAGTAGTACAGGAGCGCATCGCCCCGGTTGTTGATCGAGGTTGCGCTGGTCGTGGTGGCGCAGCCGCCGAGGTACTCCCACCCGACGCTCTGCCGGTAGCGCATCGGGAAGGTGCTGCACCCGGAGTATCCGACGATGTACCCGCACACATCACCCTGGTCGTTCAACGCCGCGCCGGCGAATCCCTGCCAGTTGCCGGGCGGCAGCGAGAGGTGTGAAACCGTCCCGTTGTCGAGGTCCAGTTGGTCGAGTCCCGAGAGCACGACCCGCTCGTCATTGATGTCCGCGCCGAGGATGCCGCCGGGCAGCGCCTCGGGACCCTCCGGGGTGAACAGCACGCCGTTGGAGAGGTTCCAGCCCCAGAACCCCGACGCGCCGATGATGTCGCCCAGGTTGTTGACCGCCCACGCCGCGCTGTAGAGATCGCCGGGCAGCCCGCCGAGCACCTCGACGGTGTAGCCCGACCCGCTCGGCCGCCACACCGCCGCGGTGGGCTGGGTAATCACATACTCGTTGGGGCAGACCGCCCCGACGATGACGCCCGCGTCGTTGATCGCGTGGGTGCGCGAGGTCTGCATCCCCTCCGGCAGCGGCAGCACCTCGAACGGCGCCCCGCCGCGTGACACCCCCGCGAGCAGCCTCGTGCCATCCACCGCGTAGTTGCCGCACGCGTCGCCGAGCTCGTTGAGGCCGGTCGCCCCCCACCCGGCGCCGAGCGGGACGACCCGGTAGCCCCCGGGGTCGGCGAGCGCCCCCAACGACAAGAGGGACGCCACGGCTCCGACCAGAACATTCCGAAACATACTCACACTCCTGCACGGCCCCCGGCGGGCGGGGGTCTCAATGCCTCAGAAGGTCTGAGCGGGCCCCCCGCTCAGCACCCAATACTCCATGCGTTCAGAAACGCCAGCACATCGAGCGTGTTGACCGCCCCGTCGCCGTTGAAATCACCGCGCGGGTCGCCGCTGCCCCAGGCGTTGAGGAACGCCAGCACATCCAGGGTGTTCACGCTCCCGTCGCCGTTGAAGTCGGCCGCACAGCCGCCGGTCTGCACGGCGAGCACCGCGATGCCGCGGCTCATGCAGCTCATCCACAACTCGTACCCGCCCGGGACGAGCTTCACCTCGAGATCAACGATCGCCGCGTGCGGCAGGCCGCCCCACTGCGGCTCGCCGAACGACGGCGCCGGGAACGCGCCCACCTCGTTGCCGTCCCACCAGCACAGGCCGACCTCCGGGTAGGGATACTCGCTGTCGTAGAGCATCCACAGCCGCCCGTCCGGCGTGACCGCGAGCGGTCGGACATGTTCGCCGGGGAACGGCCATCCCTGGTCGTGCTCCCACACCTCGTAGGCGCCGGTGTTCGCGTCGATGCGCAGGAGCGTGCTGCCGGTGCTGGTGAACTGCTGCCAGGCCCCGACCCAGGCCACGCCGGCGTGGTCAACCGCGAGTCCGGTGAACAGGCCGAGCGCCTCGGGGAAGTCGTCGATCGTGCGGGTGAAGGTGTACGCGCCGTCGGTGCGGGTGATCTGATAGTCCTCGTTCGCCCAGACGGTCCCCGGGCGATCGGGATCCGGGCGCAGCGCCAAGCCCCAGCCGCCGGCGCTCACCTGGGTATAGGTTCCATTCTGGTAGTACCCCAGGCCGCCGTAGTGCGCGACCGACCACAGCCGGCCGAGCGAGTCCTCGGCGTACTGCCGGATCGAGTCGGCGCCGCCAGGAAGACCCGACCACGACGCCCCGTCGAACTCGTGGGTGAAGTTGAACATCGGGTTGACCGCGACCACGCCGTTCGAGGGCCGGACGCAGACCGCCTCGCTGTTGTCGGTGGGGAACGGCCAGTCGACGCCCAGCCCGTAGTGCAGGTTGTTGAAGCCGGTCCAGCGCACGCCGTCGAACTTCTCCATGCCGCCGACGCCGGACGCGGCGTTGGCGCAGGCGTACACATCGCCAGTCGCCGGATCGATCGTGAGATCATTGTTGAAGGAGTCGTACTGCGAGGTGTTGGTGACGCGGTACCGCTGCCACCGACCGGACTGCGCGTCACGCCTGGCCGCCCCGCCGACCCCGCACACCCAGACATTCCCCGCCGCGTCGATATCGGCCGAGGAGGCGTACGCGCCCTCGCGCCACACGCCGAGGTTGCTCCAACTCGACCCGTTGAACTGATACACGGTCCCCGAGCCGTCCACGGCGATCGCTCTGGCGTCGGCGTACGCCTTGAACGCCCAGATGCTGAACGCGAAGGCGTCGTAGGGCTCTGGCGGCGTGGCCCATGTGCCGTCGGGCCTGCGATAATCGAGGCTGTTCCAGTCGCCCGGGGCGTTGGTGCGCATGGCCCACAGGTTGCCGCTGTCGTCCACGCAGTCCAGCCCCGGCATGCCCACGATCTGGCCCGACGGGCCGTTGGGATCCCAGGTGTAGGTCGTCCATTGCTCCGTATCGCTGTCGAAGACGAGCGTCTGATCCTGGTAGGGCGCAATGTTCGAGGACCAGACGAGGTACCCGCCCCCCGGCTTGGGCTGCACGCCGACGGTCATGAGGCCGAGCCCCAGGTGAGTCCAGGTATCGGTCGCCGGGTCGTAGCGCACGGCGCCGTCGCTTATGAACCACATCGTGCCGTCCGGCGCGCGGTCGATATCCCAAACGCCGCTGTCGCTCAGGGCCGAGTTCCCCGGCCCGTAGCGGGTCAGCGAGGCGACGCCCCCCGCCGGGTCGAAGGTCAGCGCCCCGCGCCAGGTCGCCATCCAGAGCCTGCCGGCCGCGTCCGGAACGATGTCGCTGACCCGCGTGGTTCCGGTATCGTCGGGATGGCCGATCACCGGGTAGTCGACATTGGAGTAGTTCTCCCAGCGGTTCTCGCTGTGGATGAACCTCGAGAAGCCCCCCTCCTCAAAGCCCGGGTCGTAGCCGCCGATGTAGACCGCGCCGGTCGGGTCGACCCACAGCGCCCCGTTGTAATCGCCCTGGATGCCCGTATTGCCCGGACGGTAGTACCGCCAGCTGTACTCGGGCTGCCCGCCAAGACCGACCGCCGACGCTGCCGCGACGACACCGAGCATCACAACGCTACGACTCATGGGACACTTCTCCGCCGGCGCCAGCCGGTACATACTGGACCACACCATCTCCCCGAGCGTCCGCGGGCTCAGCACCCCGCACCCCATGCGTTCAGAAACGCCAAGACATCGATCGTGTTGACCGCCCCGTCGCCGTTGAAGTCACCTCGTGGGTCGCCGCTGCTCCAGGCGTTCAGGAACGCCAGGATGTCCTGCGTGTTGACCTGCCCGTCGCCGTTAAAGTCCGCGGCACACGAGCCCGGGGTCAGCCGCTCGGCCAGCGTCCGCTGCAGCGAGCCGTCGGACCAGGCGCCCACCGACCACACCTCGCACGCCCCGACCGCCGCCATGCCCCACCCGCGCAGGACATACTCCGACCCCGGGATGTCAGGCCCGCCGGCCGGCGTCCACGACGCCCCGTCGTAGTGATAGATCGTCGCGTTGATCGCACAGCTCCCCCAGATGTCTCCCGGACCCGTCGCGGCGAACGCGGCGAACGGCCCGGGCAGCCCGGCGTCCACCACATCCCACGACGAACCGTTCCAGTGGATCAGGTGGTCCGTACCGCCGTTGAAGTTGCCTGAGACCCAGACATCGTCGGGGGCAAACGCGGCCACGCACTCGGCATCCCCGCCCGCGTCGCCCTCGCCCGGGTTGGGAACATGCTGCCACTGCGAGCCGTCCCACCGCACGACAAGGGCCTTGAAGTTCTGGCCGATGCTGCGCCAGTCACCGACGGCCCAGACATTGTCGGGCCCGCTGGCGGAGACATTGTTGAGCTCGTGGTGGCGATTGCCGACCAGCGGCACCTCGATGTCCTCCCACGCCGAGCCGTCGAAGTGGAGCGCGAGACCGACGCTCGTCGCCGAGCCGTCCCCGTACCCCACGGCGCTCCCGACAACCCACATGTCGTCCGTCGAAACCCCGGCGATGTCGTAGGCGAACCCGCCGCGGTCGGCGAAGGGGTAGGTGTTCTGCTTCCGCAGGGTCGGGGTCGAGACGCGGTCCCACTGGTCCCCCTGGCGACGCATCACCAGGGGCATGTTGTTGGTGGGGTAACCGGTCGCGACATTGCCCACGACCCACAGCTCACCCCCGGAAAGCCCCGCGCCCTCGACCTGCGGGCGGGTGCCCAGCCCCGAGGTGTCGGGCAGTTCAACGCCCGACCACCCGGCCCCGCCCCAGCCCAGCACGAGCGGCTGGGGACCAACGCCACCGTTCCAGCTCCCCACCGCCAGCCCGCGGCCGGGGCCGGTGAACGCCGTGTCGTAGAGGATGTTGGTGACCGTGCCGGGCGAATCGGTCGGCCACCCGACCCAGTCGCCGCACGACGGCTGCGCGTGAACGCCGGAGCCCACCAGGACCGCCGCGCTCGCCAAAGGTCTCAGGATCGCCATCATCCGCTTCCTTTCTGAGCCGGGGTTCAGCACCCGGCGCTCCATGCGTTGAGGAACGCCAGGACATCGATCGTGTTGATCGCCCCGTCGGCGTTGAAGTCGCCGCGCGGGTCGCCGGCGCTCCAGGCGTTGAGGAACGCGAGGACATCGAGGGTGTTGACCTGGCCGTCGGCGTTGAAGTCGGCGGGGCAGCCCCACTCGAACCAGCCCTGCATGGCGGAGTACTCGCCATCGACATAGTGCAGGCCCGCGGCGAAGAGCGAGCAGGTATCGGAGGCGTCACTGGCGCCGAGGACGCGGGCGTCGTTGGCGTTGCCGGGCCAGGAGGTGACCTCCGTCCAGGAGACGCCGTCCCAATGGGCGACGGCGCTCTCGTCCACGGACCAGATGTCGTCGGGAGCAACGCCGGCGAGGGACCAGCCGGCGCCCGCGGCGTCGAAGGGCGTCCAGCCCGAGCCGTCCCAGTGGAGCATGACGGGCTCGAGCGTGTTGCGGGTGTAGCCGGCGATCCAGACATCGTCCTCGGCGAAGACCTCGATCTCCTGCAGCGACTCGTAGAGGTTCAGGTCCGGCTGCGGCTCGACCAGCTCGAACTCGCCCCCAGTCCAGCGGAGCACATAGGGCGCGGTCTCGGTGACGCCCCAGCCGCCGGAGACCCAGAGGACCGAGCCTGTGGGGTCGGCGTCCACATCGCGCAGCTCCTGGTCGCCGTTGGTGACGATCGGGACATCGATGATCGTCCAGTCCGAGCCGTCCCAGTGCGCCGCCAGGGGGCTGCGCCGGGCGAAGTCGTTCTCGTTGGACCACGAGCCGACGGCCCAGACATCGTCGGAGGTGATCGCCTCGACGGCGTCGAACCCCGAGCCGCTGGAGAACTCGCCGGTCCTCGGGCTGGGGACCACCGACCACTCGGACCCGTCCCAGTGGAGAGTCAGCGTCTCGGTGCCGGGGTCGACCGGGTGCTCGTGGTCGCCGACGGCCCAGAGGTCGTCCGGCGCGACCCCGTCCACATCCCAGAGATAGATGTTCGTGCCGCCGGGGTAGCCCTTCCCGGGCAACGGCGTGGGCACGAGGTTCCATGCGGCCCCGTCGAAGTGCATGACGATGGGGTGCATCTCGTGAACGCCGAGAGTGATCTGGTCGTAGTCCCCGACCGCCCAGGCATCGTCCGGGGCGAAGGCCTTGACGCCCCGGAGGATGTGGTGGATGCCGTCGTCGTAGTTGGGCCCGTCGTGCATGGTCCAGTCGCCGCAGCTCTGGGCGAGCGCGGGGAGGGCGAGGCCGGCGGTGAGGAGGAGGGCGATGATCCGTGGGCTGGTCATGTCGTGGACTCCGGGGGGGGCGTGGTTCGCGGGGTTCAGCAGCCGGCGCTCCAGGCGTTGAGGAACGAAAGGACATCCAGGGTGTTGATCGAGCCGTCACCGTTGAAGTCGGCGGCGGGGTCGCCGGCGGACCAGGCGTTGAGGAACGAGAGGACATCGAGGGTGTTCACCTGGCCGTCGTCGTTGAAGTCGGCGGGGCAGGCGCCGCCGATGATCGGCATGCACGGCCCGAACTCGGAGGTCTCCCAGTTCGCGTCGCGTGTCGCGGTCGCCGTCGCGTACCAGCCGTCCGGCAGGCTCACGTCGAGCGTGACATCGAAGGTCCCGGAGCCCTGGGTGTTGGTCTGGACGGTCGTCGCGCCCAGGAACCGCTCGCCCTCGCCGAAGCCCGTGGCGTCGCACACGGGGCTGGCGAAGAACTCGACCGTGAACGAGCCGTTGGGTGAGGTGTCGAGGGAGCCGACGATGTGCACGCTGTCGGCGGCCGCCTCGGCGAGGGTCAGCACCGGGTAGTTCTGCAGCCCGTTGCCGCCGGTGTCGGTGTCGAGGTTGTCGTTCGGCGTCACACCGTAGACGAAGTTCGGGCCAACCAGATCGATGCCGAGCTCGTCGTTGTCGTGGATGGAGTTGCCGCTGAGGCGGATGCCGGTGAAGTCCGGGTCGATGGTGACGCCGTTGAGGAGGTGCCCGCCGATCTCGTTGCCCTCACCGGGGCCGGCGCCGCCGATGAGCACATCGTGGACATTCCCGAGGTAGTAGTCGTAGGTGACAATGCCGGTGACGCTGCCGAGGAGGGGCTCGCCGAGGGCGTTGAGGCCGATGGTGTTGCCCTGGATTGTGAAGTTGCCCCCCTCGCCATAGAGCTGGATGGCCGAGCCGAAGAGCCAGCCGGCGTAGTGCGGACCTTGCCCGTGCCCGAGGATGCCGGCAATGCGGTTGTTCCGGATGACCGCGTCGTGGTTCTCACCCTCGAAGCCGACACCGGCGGTGGAGGCGAGGTTGCCCTGCTCCATGCCGTCGGGCGTGGTGCCGATCCAGTTGCCCTCGACGATGGTGCCGGTCGAATCGAAGATCTGGACGGTCGTGCCCCCGGGTGCGCCCTCGCTGTTCCAGGTGCCGTAGCCGGTGATGGAGTTGCGCTCCTCGGGGGTAGGCCCGCCGACGCGGTTGCCCACCGCAGGCTGCCCGCCGTCCACCCACCCGAGGATGCGGACGCGCTGGATCGTGTTGCCGACGATGGTGTTGTGGCTGGCGCGGTCGATCTTGATGGTGCCGCCGGTGTTGCCCTCGCCGGGGTTGGTCCCGCCGATGAGGCAGCCGATCGAGTCGTACACCTCGATGCCCGACTCGGTGTTGCCCTGCACGGTGTTGCCCGACCCGCCGCTGATGCTGATGCTGGTGTTGTCGAGCCCGCGGATCAGGCTCCCGACACCGTCGATGAAGTAGCATTCGGCCCAGATGACCACCTCCCCGCCGTCGGGGTTGGTGTCCCCGGTGAAGGCGGTCTGGGTCGTGGCGTCGAGGACCACCGTGTCGAAGGTGCGGAAGCCCAGGAAGGGGCGCAGCACCACCCGGCCGGGGAAGAGCCACTGGAACTCCCACTCATTCTGCGGCACGGCAAACCCGATCGTCTGCACACCCGGCGAGTTGTCCGACGCCAGCCCCGCCTCCTCGAGCGACACACGCCCGTCGGGCCCGGGCAGGTCGGCCAGCCGCTGGGCGCCGCCGAAGTCGACGGTCGCGGAGGCCGTATCGACGGTAATGACCTCGCCGCCCTGCGCGGACGCGAGGCCCGCGGCAAGGCACAGGCTGAGTGAAGCGATGCGAGTCGGGATCATCGGAGGAGCCTCTTTCATGGGTATGCCACGGGCACTGCGCTGCCCCGCGGCGGGTTTGTGCTAGCAGCCCGTGCTCCACGAGTTCAAGAACGCCAGCACATCGAGGGTGTTGATGGCGCCGTCGCCGTTGAAGTCGCCGCGCGGGTCTCCGCTGCTCCAGGCGTTGAGGAACGAGAGGACATCGAGGGTGTTGACCTGGCCGTCGGCATTGAAGTCGGCGGGGCAGGCGCCCGGGGCGGCCTCGACGCAGGCGCCGAACTCGCTGGTCGCGCCGGCGGCAAGGTCGGTTGCGGTGGCGGTGATGAAGGCGCCGGCGGGGACGCTCGCGCCGAGTGTCGCGTCGATCGCGGCGTTGCCCGAGCCGTTGGTCGTGACCTCGACGGAGCCGAGGTAGGTCTCGCCCTCGCCGTAGCCGGTGGGGTCGCACGCGGCGTTGGCGAAGAACTCGACGCGGTAGCTGGTGTTGGCGTGGGAGTTGAGGGTGCCGGCGATGTGGATGGCGGAGCCTGTGGTCTCGGCGCCCGAGAGCACCGGGAAGTTCTGAAGCCCGTTGCCGCCCTGTGTGTCGGTGTCGCCCTGATCGTTCGGCGTCACGCCGTCGTAGCCGGCCGACCAGGTCGCCAGGTCGATCCCCAGTCGCCCGTTGTCCCTGATGCTGTTCCCCGAGATCACGGCATCCCCGATCAGCGAGCCCACGCCGACGCCGAGCCGCTCGCAGAACGCGATCAGGTTGCCCCGCCCGGGCTCCGTGCCTCCGATCCTCGCGCCGTGCGGTGTGTACCGGCTCGTGAACTGCCCGACCAGGATGCCGTTGAGCGTCGGGATGGGATGCTCACCGGTGGAGTCTGTCCCGATCATGTTGCCCTCGATCACGATCCCGTTGTTGTCCCGGTTGATGGAGTTCACGCGGATCGCCTGGCCGAAGAGCTGGCCCTGGTAGTGGTTGCCCCCGGTGACCCGCAGCCCCGAGATGAGGTTGCCGCGGATTGTGGTGTTCTCCGAGTCGTTGATCTCGATGCCGGTGGGTCCGATCTGGGGGAAGCGGGCGGTGCCCTCGGCGTTGACCCCGATGTAGTTGCCCTCGATGAGGGTATCGTTGGCCCAGGAGACCTCGATGCCTTCGCCGACGGGGTAGCCCTCTTCGCCGTAGTAGCCGAAGCCGTTGATGACATTGCGCTCCTCGGGTGTGGGCCCGCCGATGCGGTTGCGGCTGGAGGTGTCGCAGTAGGGGCTCGCCCCGACAAACACCGTGCGGAGGTGGTTGCCGATGATGATGTTGTCATCGGCCCCGCACACCAGCCGCACCTCGTCGAGCGTGTTGCCGTCCCCGGGCGCTGTGCCTCCTATGACATTGAATCCGCAGTGACTGGGGTAGGGGTCGATCTCGACTTCCCCGGTGACGCACCCGACGAGACGGTTGTGGTTGCCGTTCCGGATGCTGACCGCCGCGCCGCGCTGCCACACCGTGCCCAGCCCGCGAAGGACGCAGTGGTCTGCGCTGACGAAGATCGCCGGCACCCCCCATCCGTTAGGCTCCAGGCCGTAGATCCCGACCTCCATGCCGTCGGGGTTCGTGTCCCCTGTGAAATCGGTCTGGGTGGAGAAGTCGATCGTGGTCTCGTTTCCCGTGACCAAGAAAGCCCCCCAGTCAAGCTTCAGCAGGGCGAGGGTATCCACGAGCCACCATTCATCCTGCGGGATCGCAAACTCGATGGTCTGGGGACCGGGCGTGTTGTTGGCCGCGTACACCGCCTCCCGGAACGAGACGCGCCCGTCCGGGCCCGGCAAGTCGCCGACCTGCCGGGCGCCGCCGAAGTCCGTGCGGTCCTCGACCGTGTCGACGGTGACGGTCTGGGCGAGCGCGGCCGTGGCGAGGGGGAGGGCGGCGGCGGCGGCGAGGAATGTCGTGTGCGACATGTGCTGTCTCCGGGTCTGAGGGTCGGGGCGGAGGATCGGGGCTGTGGGCGCCGGCGTCAGCAGCCGCGACTCCGAGCGTTGAGCAAGGCGAGGACATCAATGGTGTTGACCCGCCCGCCGCGCGGGAGGTTGTGCTTGCCCTCGGCATTCGGGCCGAGGTGCCCGGTCCCCTCGCCGAAGGCGGGTCGGCTTGCCGCGGCCCCCGCGAATGCGGCGCAGGTGGTGAGGATTCCTGTGGCGGATCGTCCGGCGGTCAGGGGCATGGGGTTCCTCGGGGGAGGGCTGTGGTCCGGACCGTGCGCGGCGTGCGGCGGCTCGGTGCCGGGGTGTGGCGGCGTGGAATGCAATGGCTGTGCCAACAAGTTTTTGACCCCGGACCATCGCCATGGCCCGGATCTGGGCTAATACTGGCCAATTCCCGTGCATTCTCGCTGGTTATTCTGTACCATAAACACCGGAATCTGGAACGGTCGGGTGCCCGTAGGCGCCCGGAAACCGCCCTCGGGCTGTCGTAGAGGGTGTTGGTGCGGTCGCCAGGACCGCGAGCCCGGCTGGACCGGGTTTTGCTGGTGGTTGGCTGGCAAGCGGGGAGAGACATCAATACCTCCCTTAGCCATGCGTATTTCGTGTGCGTCGGCTCTCAACCCTCTGGTAGATTCCATGAAAATGATGCCCAGAGCCGGCTTGCCCAGACCCGGAACCCCTGACCGGGGTGGCGTGACCGAGCTTCTCGGACGGGTGCGCGGCGGCGACCGGGCGGCGACCGACGAGCTTTTCCCGTTGGTGTACGACGAGCTGAGGCGTCTGGCCGCCGAGGCGATGGGGCACGAGCGGTCGTCGCACACGCTGCAGGCGACGGCGTTGGTCCACGAGGCGTACCTTCGTCTGGTCGGCCCGGGGGTGGGGTGGGAGAGCCGGGGTCACTTCTTCGGGGCTGCGGCCCAGGCGATCCGGCGGATCCTGGTGGACCACGCCCGGGCTCGGCAGAGCCTGAAGCGCGGTGGGGACTGGGAGCGCGTCGGCCTGGACGCGCACGCGATGGAGGGTGCCTCGGCGGTCGATCTTCTGGCGCTGGACGAAGCGCTCGGCGCCCTGGCGGCGATCGATGCGCGGATGGCGCGGCTGGTGGAGCTGCGGTTCTTCGCCGGGCTGACCGTCGACCAGTCGGCCGAGGCGCTGGGCATCTCGCCGGCGACGGCGGCCCGGGAGTGGCAGTTCGCGAGGGCGTGGCTGCACGCCCAGCTCGGCGGGGGCGGCGGCGATGGACCCTGAACGCTGGGCGCGGGCGAAGGATCTGTATGCGGCGTTCTCGGCGTTGCCCGACGAGGGCCGACGGGAGGCCCTGGCCGGGCTTGCGGATGCCGACGCCTCGCTGCGGCCCATGCTCGAGTCCATGCTCGCGGGTGGTGTGGATCCCCCCGGGCTCCTCGACACACCCGCCATGGGCAGCGCCGGCGCGCTGCTGCGTGGGTTGGCCGAGGACGCCGGCGGCCCGGATCCGGCGATCGGCTGGCGGCTCGGGGCGTACGAGGTCAAGGCGCGCGTGGGGACTGGCGGCATGGGCGCGGTCTACCTGGCCGAGCGGGTGGATGGGCAGTTCGACCGCCGGGTGGCGATCAAGCTGGTGAAGCGAGGGCTCGACACCGAGGAGATCGTCGAGCGATTCGGGCGGGAACGGCAGCTGCTCGCGGGCCTCGACCACCCGAATATCGCCCGGCTGCTCGAGGGCGGCGTAGCCCCGGACGGGCGGCCCTACCTGGTGATGTCGTACATCGAGGGCAGGCCGATCGACGAGTACTGCCGGGTGCACGACCTGTCGATCGCCGAGCGGTTGCGTCTGTTCTGCACGGTGTGCGGGGCGGTGCACCACGCCCACCAGAACCTGGTGGTGCACCGCGACCTCAAGCCGGCGCACATCCTCGTGTCCGACGATGGCGTGCCGCGGCTGCTGGACTTTGGCATCGCCAAGGTGCTCGGCGCCGGGTCGGGGCGGGATGTGGGGATAACCGCGCCGGAGCGCCGGCTGCTGACCCCCGGGTACGCGAGCCCCGAGCAGGTGCTCGGCACGCCGGTCTCGACCTCGACGGACATCTATTCGCTTGGCGTGGTGCTCTACCAGTTGCTCAGCGGTGAGCCGCCGTACCGATTGGCGACCGGGTCGGATGACGAGCTGCGGCGGGTGGTGTGCGAGACCAACCCCCCACCGCCGGGGCAGACCGCGCGGCGTTCGTCGGATCTTGGGGTCGCCCGGGCCGCGCGGCTGCTCGATGGGGACCTGGACAATATCGTGCTCATGGCGATGCGCAAGGAGCCGGAGCGGCGGTACGCGTCGGCGGAGCACCTGGCGGCCGACATCCGGCGCCATCTCGAGGGGCACCCGGTGCTGGCCCGGCCCAGCACCTTCGGGTATCGGGCGTGCAAGTTCATACGCCGCAACCGTCTGGGTGTGGGGTTGGCGGCGGCGGCGGCGTTGCTTGTGACGGCGGCGGTCGGGGGGGTTGCCTGGCAGGCGCACATCGCGGGGGTGCAGCGCGACCGGGCGCTCCTGGCCCACGATCAGGCGGACCAGATCAACGAGTTCCTCCAGTCGATCCTGCAGTCGGCCAGCGTGTACAGCGAGGCGGGGCCTAATGTCA
This sequence comes from uncultured Phycisphaeraceae bacterium, assembly GCA_964372195.1. Classification (GTDB taxonomy): domain Bacteria; phylum Planctomycetota; class Phycisphaerae; order Phycisphaerales; family UBA1924; genus PNC22. Next base: position 24,079 of record CAYJPX010000022.1, on the reverse strand, counting down.
CCGTCAAGCAACTGCTTGAGTCGGCCGACGAGCGGGCCCGGCTCGAACTGGCAGCGCACCCGGCGGTGCTCGCGCCGGTGCTGGGCGCGGTGGGCGCCGCCTACTCGAGCCTGGGGCTCTACGACCGGGCGGAGGGGCTCCTGCGTGACGCGGTCGAGATGACCCGCGGGCTGCCCGGGGCCGATCATGACCTGCCCGCTCGGCTGAACGACCTTGCGACCTACCTCTACGCGGTTGGTGAGTTCGAGGAGGCCGAACGCCTGATCCGAGAGTCGATCGAGGTCGCCGACGCCGAACACGGCCGGCGGAGCGAGGCGGCGGCGTTGGGGCTGAACAACCTCGGCGCGGTGCTGCGGGCACAGGGTCGGCTGGACGAGGCCGAGCCGGTGATGCGGGAGGCGCTGCTCATCCGCGAGAGGCTCTTCGGGCCCGACGACCTCGCCGTTGCGGAGACGCTCAACAACCTCGCCTACATCCAGCGCCTGCGGGGCGACATGCCCGGGTGTGTGGGCGGGCTGACGCGATCGCTGCAGATCCGCGAGACGGTGCTCGGGCAGGACCACCCGCTTGTGGCGCAGTCGACCTCCAACCTGGCGGTGACGCTGCACGGCCAGGGCGAGCTGGAACGGGCGGCGCCGCTCTACCGCAAGGCCCTCGCGGGGATGCGCGCCTCGCTGGGCGAGGGGCACCCGGACATCGCGTCCACCCTGTTGAGCTTCGGCCTGCTCCAGCGGGCGCTGGGGGACAGCGCGGCGGCCGAGCCGCTGCTGCGCGAGTCGCTCGCGATCCGTGTCGGGGTGCTGGGTGAGGCGGACCCACGCACGCTTTACTCACGCATCGAGCTGGGTCGGTGCCTCACCGTGCTGGGCGGGCACAGCGAGGCGATCGAGTTGCTCCGCGTGAGCCTCGAGACCATCGGGGCGGAGGGCCCCTACCGCGCGGACGCCCTGGCGGGCCTGATCGAGGCCTACGAGGCCGCGGGCATGCACGAGGAGGCCGAGGCGCTGCGATAGGGCGACAGCCCCGGTTTGCCCGGCGTCCACCGTCTCTCGCAGGAGCGCGGTGCCCTCCGCACGGCATCGGGCGGGTGGAACGAGGTGCTTTCGGCCGTCAGCCCCCCACGCGGTGGATCGCGGTGGCGCGGACGATCAGCGTCCCCGGCGTGGGGCGTGGGGCGACGGTGCCGACGATGACGACCTCGTCGAGCGGGTGGATGCCCAGCGAGGTGAGGTCTGTGGTGACCGTCGCGCCGGTGCTGTCCACGATCTGCACGGTGGCGTTGTTGGCTTCCCTCACCTCCTTGGGCTCGCAGCAGTAGTCCCACGGCGTGGGGCATGTCTCGTCGGGGTCGTCGGCGCAGCTGGGGATGCTGGTGTCCATCATCACGAAGGTGGCGCTGTCGGCGCTCAGGGCGTCGCGACGCCCGCCGATGCGGCCGCGGAGGACGATCTGGTCTCCCTCGGCGGCGGACTGCTTGGCCGCGGCGATCTCGACGGCGCCGTCGGGGGCGGCGGTGAGGAGCCAGGCCGGGGCGGTCTCGGGGGGGCCTTTGTCGGCGGTGGCGGCGCCCTCCGAGCGGCCGCAGCCGGTGAGGGTGACGGCGGCGAGGGTCAGGGCGGTCGCGATGGTGGGTGCGTATCGGGGCATGATTGACTCCTTGGGTTGCGGGTGATCAGTGCGACTTGAGCGCCTCGGTGATCGGGAGACGCAGACAGCGGATGGCCGGCGGGACGGCGCCTACGAGGCCGACGAGGAGGCCCCCGGCGAGGCCGATGAACATGACGGGGGCGTCGAGGGTGATGGCGAAGGCGCCCATGGAGAACTTGACGGCCAGGCCGTCAAGGGTGAGCAGGCCGATGGCGGCGCCGATCAGGGCGCCGCAGGCGGCGGCGAAGACCGATTCTTCGGCGAGGCTGGCGACGATGGCGGGCCGGGTGTAGCCCAGTGCCTGGAGCATGCCGACCTCGCGGACTCGGGCGGCGAAGGAGGCGTACATGGTGTTGAGCCCGCCGAGTACCCCGCCGGCGGCGATGAGCGTCGCGGTGACCAGGATCATCGCCCGGATCGGGGCGTAGAACGCGGCGATGGAGGCGTAGTAGTCCTTCTCGGAGACGGCGGCGACCTCCAGATCGAGCCGGCTCTTGGCGAAGAGGTCTACATCGGCGAAGGTGGCGCTGTCGAGGGTCAGGACGACGCAGGAGATCGTGCCCTCGCGTTTGGTCGCGATCTGGAGGTCGGTGAGCGGGAGCCAGATCTCGGCGTCCATGACGGTGTTGGGCGCGGCGAAGTGGCCGACGATGGTCCAGTCTCGGGCGTCGAAGTGGAGGGTGCTGCCGAGGGCGAGGCGATCGGGCGGCACGCCGAGTCGGGTGGCGGCGAGCGCGCCGACCATGAACTCGTCGGCCCCGGCGGTGGGCAGTCGGCCGGCGGTGATCTCGACCTCGGAGTGCACGAGCATCGCGGCGGGGCGGACGCCGCGCATGACCGCTTGGAGGTCGGCGGGGGCATCGGCCCGCTCGCGGAGGGGGAGGGCCGCGTGAACCTCCGGTGAGACGAACACCACACCGCCGGCCTCGCGCAGCCCGCGGATGCCGGCGGCGGCGATGCCCTCGGTCGCGGCGTCGATCTGCGACCGCTCGATCGCCTCCTCGCTGCCGACCCCGAGCAGGACCACATTCTCGTGCAGCCCGTGGTGCTGGGTGAGGGTCGCCTGCATGCCGCGGACAAAGCCGCCGGCCGCGAGGATGAGCAGCACCACCAGTGCGGCGCCGATGAGCGAGGCGGCGAGGCGGGTGCGGCTGCGGCCGAAGTTTCGGTACGCGTACTCGAAGGGGAGCTGTCGGATGGGGAATCGCAAGGTGTGGTGCTCCTACACGGTTCGGAAGCAGGCGGCGATCTCGGTCCGGGAGGCGGTGATCGCCGGCACGAGGCCGGCGACGACGCCGAGCCCGGCGCACACGCCCAGGCCCGCCGCGACAAGCCCCGGGCCCGCCTGGATGGGGATCGACTGGCCCTCAACCGAGAGGGCGAAGCTGCCCCAGGCCGCCACGGCGACGGCGGCGGTCGCGCCGACCAGCCCGCCCGCGAGGGAGACTACGACGCCCTCGGCAACGATCAGGGCGGCAACCAGGCGTCCGGAGTAGCCGAGCGTCTGGAGGACGGCGTGCTCGGCGATCCGGCTCTGCACGCTGAGCACGATGGAGTTGCCGATGAGCGCCAGCACCGCGACAAGGCAGCCCACGCCGAGCCACCCGGCGAACGCGACAAGCTCGACGATGTCGTCGGCGATGCGCCCGACGAAGGCCTTCTCGCTGAAGGTGGCGGTGGGCTCCTGGGCGGTGCGGAACAACTCGTCGATGGCGGCTGCGACCGGTTCGAGGCGGGCGGGGTCGTCGACCTTGACACTGAACTGGGTGACGATCCCGAGCTGGTCGCGGCCCGCGAGCTGCACGAACTCGAGGGCGGTGTAGGCGACATTCTGTTCCTGGGGCTCGTCGGAGCGGAACACGCCGGCGACATAGGCGGTGATGCCGGCGGCGTCGAAGGTCATCCCGGGGCCCAGGCCGCGGCGGCTGGCGAGCGTCTCGCCGATGAGGGCCGCGTCGGTCCGGCGGTGCCAGTCGTCCAGCGAGCCGGAGAGCAGCTCGATTCCCTCGGCGCGGTCGGCGATGAACGCCTGCTTGGGAACGCCCCGGAAGGTGACGACATCGAGGCTGGTTCGGCAGTTGGAGACGACGATCTTCATCGGGATCGCCGAGACCACGCCGCCGACCCGCTCGATGCGGGAGACATAGTCCTGCGGCAAGATGCTGGTGGCGGGGCAGAAGCGGTCCTTGCGGTAGACGACGAGCGTCGTGTCGCGGGCGGTGGTCTCGGTGGCGGCCCGGACGCCCCGCTGCATGGCCTGCACGGCGGTAAAGAGGAACATGGCGATGGCGATGCCGACCACGGTCAGCCCGGTGCGCACGCGGTGGCGCGAGAGCTGCTTCCAGACATAGGGGAGGTAGCGCAGCACGCTCATGCCGGCGCCCCCTCAAGCCCAGCGGCCTCGGCGAGCCGGCCCTTGTCGAGGTGCAGCGTGCGGCGGGCGTAGTCGGTGGAGTGCGGGTCGTGCGTTACCATGATGATCGTCTTGGCGAGCTCGGTGTTGAGCCGCTGGAGCAGCAGCATGACGGCGTGGGCGGAGGCCTTGTCGAGGTCTCCGGTTGGTTCGTCGGCGACCAGGATGGCCGGGTCGGTGACGACCGCCCTGGCGATGGCGACCCGCTGCTCCTGCCCGCCCGAGAGCTGGCGGGGGAAGTGGTCGGCGCGGTCGGCGATGCCGACCATGTCGAGCGCCTCGTGGACCCGGCGTTGGCGTTCGGCCCTGGGCAGCCGGTGGAGCAGGAGGGGGAGCTCGACATTCTCGAACGCGGTGAGCACCGGCACGAGGTTGTAGAGCTGGAAGATGTAGCCCACATGCCCGGCCCGCCAGGCCGCGAGCTGGTTGCGGGAGAGCGCCGCGGTGTCGGTGCCGTCGACAGAGAGCGTGCCCGCGGTGGGCGAATCGATGCCGGCGATAAGGTTGAGCAGTGTGGTCTTGCCGCTCCCGCTGGGGCCCATCAGCGCGAGGAAATCGCCGCGCGGGACATCGAGGTCGAGCCGATCCAGCGGGCGGATGCGGTTCTCGCCCCGCTGGTACTCCCTCGTCAGGCCGCGGCATTCGATGAAGGCCATCAGCCGGCCCCCCCTTCGGTCCGGCGGATGCGGACGCGCTGTCCGGGGGTCAGGGTCGCGTCGCCCGTGACGAGCAGGTCGCCGGGCCGCAGGTCGCCGGCGGCCTCGACCCATCCATCGGCGCTCGCCCCCAGTTCAAGCGCGACGGGTCGGGCGCGGCCTCGGCCCGCGCGTCGGTCGCGCACGACCCAGACCATCGGGCCCGCGTCGCTCGCGTGCAGCGCCGCCTCGGGCACGCGGAGCATCCGGCCGGCGGGCGGGTGCACGAACGACTTCGAGACCCCATCGCCGGACCGCGGGGCCGCGGCCCCGGCGAGGAACTTCACCCGGGCGAGCATCTCCGGCTTGAGGATCGGCGACGGGTCCCGCAGCTGGACCTTGACCTGCAGCGTGTTCTTCTGGAGGTCGGCCTCGTGGGTGATGCGAGACACCTGTCCCTCGAAGAGGCGGTCGGGCAGCACCTCGACGAGGACCTCGCACTGTTGCCCGACGGCGATCCCGGCGGCGTCGGCGAGGGGGACATCGACGCGGACCTGCAGGCGCTCGGGGTCGTAGAGGTGGAGCACCTGGGCAGATTGGGGGTCGTCCATCCCGAGCATGGCCTTGTCGCCAGGGGCCTTGAGGCGTCGCTGGACAAACCCGGAGATGGGAGCACGGATGGTCATGCGGTCGAGGCGGAGGACCGCCTCGTCACGGGCGGCCTGGGCCTGGGCGAGTTGGGCTTGGGCGCTGGCGAGCTTGGCACGGGCGGCGTCGAGCGCCCGGCGCTCGGTGATGCGGAGTTCGGCGCTCTGCGTTGCGGCGGCGACCTCGGCGTCCAGCCGATCACGCCGCGCGGTGAGGATCGGACCCCGGGCCTCCAGGGCTTCGACCGCGGCGGCCTGGGCCTGGTTCTGTCGGGCGGCGATCATGAGCTCGATGGAGCTGACCGCGCCGGAGGCGGCGGCTTCTTGGAGCCGGGCGAGCTCGTCCCCGAGCCGGTCGAGCATCGCACGCTCGGCCGCGACCAACGCGGGAAGTTGGGCGAGCTCGGCCTCGGTCTCTCTCCGTTGCGCGTTCGAGGTCGCGACGAGGCGGTCGCGTTCGATGGGGTGCTCCCAGTCGCCCTCGGCCGCGGCGACATCGGCCCTGGCGGCCTGGACGCCGGCATCGGCGAGCGCGACCTGCGCCTCGGCGCTCTGCAGGGCCAGGCGCGCATCGTCGTCGATGAGCCTGGCCACGACCTGGCCCGCTTCGACCCGGTCTCCCTCCAGCGCGGCGATCTCGGCGACAATGCCGTCGGCGAGCGCGGTGCAGGCCACGAGGTAGGGGTCGGCCTCGAGCCATCCGGCGGCCTGGGCGGCGAGGCCGCTTGGGCTGGCCGGCTGGTCGGGCTGGCCTGCCGGCTGGCGAGGCAGGTCAAGGGGCTGGGTTTCGGTCGCACCCGCGAACACCACCGGGACGACCTGCACCGGGGTCGCCGGGCGGAGCGACTCCCAACCGGACGCGAGGAGGAGCCCGCCGAGGCCGACGACGACGGCGGGGGCGAGTGCGCGGTGCAGGACCCGGCGTGTGGGTGCGATTCTGGAGAGCACTCCCGCGCGCGCACGGCGCGGGGTGTCCATGTGCGTGTCATTCAAGGCGAGACCTCCTGGGTGTGGGTGTGTGGCCGCGGGGCGCGGGCACGGGGCGGGCACTGCGCGCACTTTCGGCGCGTGGTCCGGCCTTACCCTCGGGGAGGTCGTGTCAGGTCGAGCGTTGCGAGCCGGCCGGTCCACTCGACCCGCGCGGGGTTGAGGGGCCCGCCGCGCGGGGTCGCCGTGTGGGGTGGGGCACTCTCGCGGCTCATGGCCGGCATGGGGACCGACGCGCAGCACAGCGGCGGGCTGTTGCAGTCACGGGGGCGCGGGGGGTTGTCGGGGGGGGTCGGGGTGGTGGGACTTTGGGGGTCCGGCTCGCCGGGGGCTTCGGTCGGGCAGCAGGGGACGGGAGGTGCGTCGGCCGAGACCGGGGTGGTCTGGCCGGTAGTTGCCTCGACGGCGCAACAGGGCGGGAAGGCCAGCGTGAACGGCGTGCCCAGGAGCAACGCGAGGATGAGGATGGGGAGGATGGCCCGCTGCATGGTCGTGGCGAGTATATCCGCAGAACAATGCCTGGATGTCAGGCCCCGGCGCCGCCTCCAGGCGGGCCGGTGACAGGGGCGACCGAGATCGGCCCTGCCTGCGAGCGGATTGGCGATATCGGACCCGCTTGGGCGGCTCCCGGCGTGCTGGTATGCCCCCCCCCACGAGGCGTGCCCGGATGGTGCGGTTGGGCGAGACCGTGGAGGCGGCTCATTGCTTTTCGAGGTCGATGCGTTTGGCGGCGCGATCTGCGGCGACCTGGCCGAGCCAGGCGCGGTGGGCGGCCATGCCGGGGGGTTCGGGGAAAAGCTGCTCGAAGGGCTTGCCGGCGCCGGCCTCGGCGAGCTTGTCGAGCTCGGGCTTCCAGGCGGCGGCGAGGAAGTCGTAGGCGAACTGCTGGAGGGCGGCGGGGGCCCGCTGGAACATGAAGGAGGCGTCGTCGATCTCGAGCATCTCGACGATGCGGGCAAAGGCGTCGCCGGCGACGATGCGGAAGTCGGGGTCGAGGACGGCGGTGCGTGGGTCCTCGCCGCCGGCGACGACATCGCGGACCTGGGTGTCGTAGTAGTAGGCGTGGGCCTGGCGGGCCCACTCGAAGTTGCTCTCGAAGAGCTCGGTATCGCCGCCGAGGAGTCCCTCGGCGTAGGCGCCCTGGAGGGCGCCCATGACCTCGGAGACGAGGACATAGGGCGACTGGATGCGGTCTTCCTTGAGCTCGTTGAGGACGAAGAGGTCGAGCGGCACCGTGACCTCGATGTGGAAGAACGGGTCGTTCATGTTCTGCCTGGGGTAGGTGCCGAGGCGGTTGTAGTAGGTTTGGGCGAGGTCCTTCTGGCCGCGGCGGTAGAAGTAGCGGATGGCGTCGCGGAGGAAGTTCTCGTAGCCGGCGGAGTAGACGCTGTAGGGTCGCTTGTCGGTGTCGGCCCAGGAGCGGTCGATGAGCTCGCCGAGGACCTCGCCGTAGGTCTCGACGAAGGCGGCGTTGGGGGCGAGCTGGTAGGGTCGCGCGCCGCCGGCGATGGAGTCGAAGAAGTTGAAGTAGACATCGCCGGAGCGGTAGAGCTCCTGGAGGGCCTGGATGGTGACGCGGTCGGAGTTGATGAAGTCGAAGTCGCCCTTGTTGTCCATGGTCCAGCGGGTGAGGGACTCCTCGACGCCGCGGGCGGACCAGTAGAGGGCGTGGGCGGCGGGGTGCCGCCAGTCGATGGGGCCGTACTTGTTGGTGTAGCGGACCATCCGCTGCGGCTCCATGTTGTAGTCTTCGATGAGGACGCGGCGCCGGATGTGGGCGAGCAGGTCGGGCCAGGCGTTGGCGTACTGTGGGTCCTCCATGAGGTCGGCGAAGGCGCGGTTGCGATCGCCCATGCTGGCCTCGGCCCGGGCGCGGAAGATGGAGCGGCGCACGGCGGTGTGGGATTGGTAGCGGCGGAGGATGTCGTAGGCCGGCTGGCCCTCGGTGAGGGTGCGGAGGCGTTCGAAGAGCTCGGCGGCCTTGGGGTTGGCCTCGGCGAGCTTCTCGATGGTGTCGGGGGCGGCCGCGATGGGGGCGAGCCACTCGGCGTAGCGGGCGGTGATGGCCTCGCGGGAGCGGTCGAGGGCCGAGCGGGTGGGCGGGTCGCCCAGGACGATGGTCCACTCCTCGGCGAGCTTGCGCTTGTAGAACTGGTTGGAGTCGTCGGTGATGCCGGCGACCTTGTGGAGGAAGATCCAGGCGAGCTCCTTGTGGAGGAGCAAGTCGTTGGGGTTGGCCTTGATGCCCTCGTTGCGGAGGAGGCGGATGCCGGCCTGGACCCACTGCCAGCGTTCCTCGGGGGTCTGGGTGGAGACGGAGATGTTGTAGGCCATGTTCCAGGCGTGGAAGACCCAGACCTGGGGGAAGCGGGGCTGGAGGGTGGTGATGGCGCGGGCGAGCTCCATCGCCTCGTAGTACTGGCCCTTTTCCTTGAGGTCGTTGGCGCGGAACCAGAGGAAGTTGACGAAGACGCCGCGGAAGGCGCCCATGGCGATGCCGAGGGCGACCTCGGGCGGGTCGCCCTCTTCGGCGGTGTCGGCGTAGGAGAGCTGGTTGCGGCCGGCGGAGTTGGTGATGGAGGCCGAGAGCCCGCCGGAGAGGGTCAGAGCGGTAAGGCCGACCGCCGCGGCGCCGAGTTGGATGAGTGTGTCTCGGTTCATGGGCGCATGGCTTTCTATCGTCCGGAGTAGGTGGCCAGTTCGCGCCGGCGGAGCGTGACGACGGCGGCGAGGTAGAGGAGGCTCGAGGCGGCGGCGATGAAGAGGGCGCCGCGGAGGACGCTCGCGACGGGGATGAGCTGGCCCTGGACGAGGCGGGAGGTGGGCTTGAGGTCGCTGTAGAGGCTGAAGGCGCCGGCGACGACGGTGGTGACGCCCGAGGAGATCAGGTTGAAGATCTGGAGGTTGCCCTCCCGGTCGGTGGTGGCGAAGGAGTCGAGGCTCTGGCGGAGGAAGCCGGAGCCCTCGGCGGCGAGGAAGACACCGAAGGCGACGAGGCAGGCGACGGGGAAGGAGAGGAAGGTGGCGGCCCAGATGGCGACGATGGCGAGGAAGGCGAGCTTGGCCCAGAGGATGACCATGGCGCGGACGAAGTTGAGCCGGTAGCTGCCGACCTCGTAGGAGATCTCGAGGCCGCCGGGGGGGAAGATGATGGTGTCGGGGTTGGCGTACCCGGTGCCGAGGTTGGCGTTGATGACCTGGACGACGAGGGAGCCGTCGAGGTTGCGGAGCTCTTCGCGGTCCTCGGGCTGGGCGTTGTCGATATCGGCCTGGGTGACGGAGTGGATGGCGGTGGGGTAGACGGTGGCGGTGTGCCAGTAGCCGCCGGCCATGCGCTGGATGAGGCGTGAGGTATCGGTGAACTGGAAGGTGACATCGTAGAACTGGTCGGGCCTGTTGGTGCCGGCGTCGATGCGGTGTCGGAAGGTGAGGAGCTTGTCGTGGTCCCGCGCCCAGCCAAGGCCCCTGAAGATGTAGCGTTCGGAGTTGCCGGGCTCGATGGACCGGTACTCGGTGATGGCGCCCTTGTAGAGGTCGTCGGTGATCTTGGCGCGTTCGCCGGCGGTGGCGCCGAAGCGGTTGTCGAGGGCCTGGCGGTCGGCGATAAACTTGCGGGCGCCCTCCTGGAAGGCCGGGGTGGCCTTGGTGAAGGGCTCCTCGTTGACGACGGCGACGCGGGCGTTGAGGACCTGGGTCTCGAGGAGCCAGCGGTCCTCGGTGAGGTCGCCCTGGGCGCCCTCGGCGGAGACGAAGGCGGCTCGCTCGCCCAGGGCCGGCTGGTTGCGGAGGTACTCGACGAAGAGGAAGATGCCCGAGGCGCAGACCGCGAGGAGGATGGCGTTGAGGGCGCACACGCCCACCCACTTGCCGAGGATGTACCTGGCGGCGCTGACCGGCTTGGTCATGGTCTGCCAGATGATCTTGTCGCGCTGCTCGAAGGAGACGGTGGCGGCCGAGAACAGCAGGGTGAGGACGGCGACGGTCCAGAAGGAGAGGCCCGTCGAGAAGGACATGAACGACTGGACGCGGTAGCGGAGCGGCTGGGCGGCATCGAGGGCGTTGGGCAGGGCCGAGAGCCCGATGATCAGGATGACGATGAAGACCAGGGAGACCCGCATGCGGACCGCCTCGTCGAGGACGACGCGGGCGATGGAGCTGACCGGCCCGGGGTGGCTGAGCAGGATGCGGACAAACTGGAGGAGTGCGACGAAGGAGGCGGTCAGGGCCACGATGCCCAGGAAGACCTGGCCGAGCGTCGCGGTGGCGTCGATGCGGAGGAGCGGGACGCCGACGGCGGCCGCCAGGGCGAGCAGCGCGAGGTAGGTGAGCCCGAGGCCCAGCCAGACGACTCCGATGGAGAGGGCGGCGATGACGACGGCGGCGAAGGCAACGCTCTGCCAGTCGGACTGCCCCTGGCGGACGCGGGCGAAGGCCTGCTGGCCCGCCTCGATGGCGGATCGGTAGTTCCGTTCCTCTTCGGTAAGTTCCTGGTCCTGGGGTTGGTCCAGGTTGGTGTCGAGGGCGGTGTCGCGTTCGGCCTGGGGGACCGGCCCCGCCGCGGCGCGGGCATCCTCGGGGAGGGCCTTGTTGATGGCGTAGGTCGAGACGGTGACGATGGCGAGCAGGGCGATGACAATGGTCGCCACGATCTTGAAGGGCTTGGATCGCTGGAGCCGGTTCGCGGCGGCGAGTCGCGCACGGGGGTTCACGGCTGACGGTCCTCTGGGTCGGCGTCGGCGAGGAGCGAGTCGATCACCGAGTCATCGATGTCTTCGGGCGGCTGGGGGGCGGGCCGGGACTCGGTCGTTGGCGTGCGCGGCGCGGGGCCGGGGCCCTCAGGGGTCGGGGGCTCGGGGGCGTGCCGGCCCAGGAGGCCCTCGATGAGGTCGTCGGCCTTGGTGTCGGCGGGGGCGGGCTCGGCGGCGTGGGTCCGGGGGGCGGGCTCGTCGCTGGTGAGGCGGGAGATGAGCGACTCGGCGTCGTCGTCGGCCTTGAGGAATGCGGCGGTGCCGCTGCCGTGGATGGCGCCGGCGGTCTCGAGGCGTTCGGCCTTGGCCTGCTCGACGATGCTGAGGAACTTCTGTTCGAGGGACTGCCTGGGGTGGGAGACGCCGAGGATGGAGAGCTGGCCGCCCGATCGCCGGCGGAGGAACTGGTCGATCTCGGCGATGGTCTGCTCGTCGAGGGCGTCGGTCTCGATGGTGGTTCGGTCTCGGGAGACGAGCATGGAGTCGCAGGTGCCCTCGTCGCGCTTTTTGCCGCCGTAGAGGATGACCATGCGGTCGACGCAGTCCTCGACATCGGCGAGGAGGTGGCTGGAGAGGAGGACGGTCTTTCCGCGGCGTCCGAGCTCGACGATGAGGTCTTTGACCTGCCGGGTGCCGATGGGGTCGAGGCCGGTGGTGGGCTCGTCGAGGATGAGCAGGTCGGGGTCGTTGATGAGGGCCTGGGCGAGGCCGATGCGTCGCTGCATGCCCTTGGAGTACTCGCGGACGGGGCGGTGCTGGACATGGGTGAGGCCGACCATGTCGAGGAGCTCGTCGATGCGCTTGCGTCGGACGGCGTGGCCGATCTCGAAGAGCTTGCCGTAGTAGTCCAGGGTCTCGCGGGCGTTGAGGAAGGGGTAGAGGTAGGACTCCTCGGGGAGGTAGCCGATGCGCTTCTTGGTGGCGACATCGGTGGGCGGCTTGCCGAAGACGGCGACGCGGCCGCGGGAGGGGCGGAGCAGGCCCAGGAGGATCTTGATGGTGGTGGACTTGCCCGAGCCGTTGGGGCCGAGGAGGCCGAAGATCTCGCGGGGGTAGATCTCGAAGGTGAGTGAGTCGACGGCGTGGGCGCGGCTGCGCATCCAGAAGTCGCGGAAGACCTTGGTGAGGTCCTGGCAGGCGACGACGGGGTTGCCTCGGGGCTGGTCGGTGGGTTGGTTCATGCTGATCCCGGGGCGGGGCTTAGTTGGGGACGAGCCGGAGGCCCTCTTCGGTTTCGTACCGCGAGCGTTGGCGGAGCTGCTCGCGCTCCTCGCGGGCCTTGTCGTTCTGGGCGGCGAGCATGCGGCGTTCCTGTTCGGCGGCGATCTCGGGGTCGGTGTTGATGACGAGCTCGAGCGTGTCGGCGCTGGTGGGGTGGAAGAAGATCTCGACGCGCTCGTCGCCGAAGAAGCTGGCGAGCGCGCCGGTCCAGTCGGCGGTGACCATCACCTCCGGGTTGGTCTTGAACTGCGCGAGCTTGGCCTGGAAGACGGCCAGGTCGGAGCGGGCGCGGTCGACGACGCCGGAGCGGTACTGGACCGCGGCGCTGAGCATGCTGGCGACCTCGCCCCCGACGGACGGCGTGACCTCGGCCCCGTCGATCTGGATGGGCTGGCTGTCGAAGACGCGGTCGATCTGGGCAAGGGTGGCCTGGGCCTGCTCGGTCTGGCCGGCGTCGATCTGTCGCTCGTACTCGTCGATGAGTCGGATGAGGATGGGCGCGGCGCCGCCGGCGGTGTCGGAGAGGAGCGTGTTGCGTTCCTTCTGGGCGTTCTCGCGGGCCTTGCTGGCGTTGTTGTCGGCGTCGTTGACGCTGCTGAAGCTCTCGAGGAGGTAGGCGGGGGGGATCTTCTGGGTGAGCGAGAGCTGCTCGATCTCGATGCCGGTGGAGATCTCCTCGCTGTTGAGCGTGGCCTGGGCGATGGCCCGGGCGCGGATGGCCACCGACTCGGCATCGCTGGCGCTCTGCTTGAGGAGGTCGTCGATCGAGACGCCGGCGACGGCCTGGACGATGCCCCGCTGGGCGGCGGCGAGGACGATGCCGGTCTCGTGCCCGGGGTAGACATGCTGGGCGAAGGCGCTGGCGTCGGTGCGGGCGTACTGGACCTTCCACTGCGTGTGGGCGATCGCGCCGTCGCCGGTGAGGATGGAGCCGTCCTGGTCGACGCTGAGGGCGGCCTTGGGGCGGAGTTGGTCGATGCTCTGGGCCTCATCGCCGGGCTTGACATAGGGCCAGAAGGACTTGTTGACTTCGAGGTCCTGGTTGGCGACATCGACCTTGACGAGCTCGCCGAAGGGGTAGGGCCAGGCGAACTGGAAGCCGGGCCGGAGGTCCTGGGCGGCGATGCGGCCGAAGAAGAGTCGGACGCCCCGCTCGCTGGCCTTGATCGACTGGAGGCCGCTGAGGATATAGATGACGACGAGCACGCCCATGGCCCATTGGAGGATGCGGTAGGTGATGCGGAGGGCGTCGGCGAGCGACTGGTTGGCCGAGTCCATGAGGGAGCCGTCGCGCGGGCCGTTCTCGCCGGTGCGGAGCTGGACCGAGGCGGGCCGGGCCGGGCCCTGCTCGTGCCCGGGGCTCGGTGTGTCGTCGTGCTCGTTGGGGTTGAGCGTCACTGCGAGCTCCCCTGGTCTTTGGTGGCGTCTTCGGTCGCGCGGGCGCGGCGCCAGGATTCGGGCAGGCCGCTGGAGGGGATCTCACCGGGGCTGAGCAGGCCGAGGGCCTGGGGGTCGAGGAGTCGCAGACCGGGCGAGTCGGTGGAGAGGATGACGGTGGTGCGTTCGCTGAAGGCGGCCTTGATGAGGTCGAGGTTCTTGAGGAAAACCGCGAGGTCGGGGTACTCGTTCATCTTGGCCTGGAACTGGGCGGCGGCGATATCACCCTCGGCCTCGATCTCTTTGGCGCGGCGGTTGGCGAAGTCGAGGATCCGGCGGCGGTCGGACTCGGCCTTGGACCGGATGGCCTCGGCCTCGGCCTCGCCCGCGCTCTCGATCTCCTTGGCGATCCGCTCGCGGTTGGCGGCGATGGCGTCGTTGACGGCCTTGGTGGTGGCGTCGGCGAGTCGGACGCGGTGGATACCGACGCCGACGGCCTCGATGCCGTAGTCGGCGATGGACTTGCCCTCGTCGGCCTGCTTGAGCGCGGCGAGGATGCGGCCCTCGAGCTCGGGGAGCTTGGTGTTGCCGTCGGGGCTGAAGAGCTCTCCCAGGGCGTACTGGCCGGTCTCGGACATGGCGCCGGCGAGGAGGCTCTTGAGGGTGCTCTCGGCGGCGGCGAAGTGGTCCTCGGGGCGGCCGCCGGCGTTGCTGAACCGCTTGTAGAACTCGAGCGGGTTCCCGACGCGCCAGGTGAGGAAGGCCTCGACGATGATCTGCCGGTCGTCCTTGGTCTGCTGGGCCTCGGCGCGGGTCTGGAGGAGCCGGACGCGGGTGTCGTAGGTGGTGACGGCCTGGATGGGGTAGGGGAGCTTGAAGCGCAGGCCGGGCTCGGTGATGGTGGACTGCTCGTCGGCCTTGCCGAAGGTGGTGACGACGGCGGCCTCGGTGAAGCGGACCGAGTAGGTGACGGTAAAGGAGGCCATGGCCAGGAGGAACACGATGGCCAGGACAATGGGGATCGGGACCTTCAATCGGTTCACGGTGTGGGCTCCTGGGACGCGCGGCGGTGCGGCCGGGCGGGATTGGTCACTCTTCCGGGTCGCCCTGGAACAGGGCGGCGTTGATCTTCTCGGTCTGCAGCTCGCCCCGGATGTGGAGGTTGGGCACGCCCGCGGGGACGACATAGATGCGCGAGTCGGCGAGTGACTCGGCGAGCGTGTCGAAGTAGAGCCCGGCGCGGTACACCATCGGGGCCGAGGCGTAGGAGGAGACCATGCCCTGGTAGCGGATGGTCTCGGCCCAGGCGCCCATGTGCTTGGCCCAGCGCTCGGCCTGGGCGGCGGCGAGGACGGTAGCGGCCTCGCCCTTGACGCTGGCCATGAGGCCGACGATGGCGGCCTCCTTCTCGGCCAGCGTGTCGGGGTCGGCGCCGCCGATGCGGAGCGCGTCGTACTCGTCGAGGGCGGCGATGATGGCGCGGGCGGCGGCGACCGAGCCGGCGACCCCGGCGAGGGCCTGGACCTCTTCGCCGCGGGCGACCTCGATCTTGGCGGCGTGGTTCTGCTGGGCGATGACGACCTGCTCGAACTTGGGGGAGACATCGCGCGGGGGGTGCATGTGGGCGATGGTGACGCTGAGCACCTCGATGCCGGCGCCGCGGGGGCTGCCGTCGGGGCCGGGGTTGAGCCGGTCGAAATCGGCCTGGACCCGGCGGAGGATCTGGTCGGCGAGCTGGGAGCGGTCGGCGCCGAGGATCTGGTCGATGGAGATCGCGGAGAGGAAGGTGGTGACGGCACGCTGGCCGGCGACGCGGAGGATGTCCTCGCGGATGCCGGGGGGGCCGAGCTCGTCAAAGAGCCGTGAGTCGGTGACCGCGTAGGTGAGGGGGACCTCGGTAGCGACCAGGGCGAGGTCGCGGTTCTGGCTGTCGTTGGTCGAGGAGTCGAAGGTGCGGGGCGGCTGGCAGATGTGGAAGATCTCTTCGGCGGTGTGCTCGTTGGTCCAGAGGACCGCGCCCGCGCCTTCCGCGGGGGGGGTGCCGAGCTGGATCGTGCGGACGCCCGAGGCGGTGTGGCCGGTGACCCTGACATCGCCGCCGGGGGTTCGCTGGGTGACCTCCGGGATGATCATCCGGTCGATCGGCCAGGGAAGCTTGAGGTGCAGGCCCGGGCCGACATCCTCGCGGACGACCCGCCCGAAGCGGAGGACCATGGCGCTCTGGTCGGAGGAGACGACGGCAAAGCCGCTGAGGATCCAGACGACGAAGACCCCGATGAGGACCATGAGGGGCCAGCGGCGGAGCAGGAGCCGGTAGATCCAGGTCTCCTGGACCCCGAATCCGAACTGGTAGTCGAGCGCCTCGCCGATGGAGCGGGCGATGCGGTCGGGCGCCGAGGCCAGGCCGAGGACTCGCGAGTCGAAGGCGGGGCGGGGGAAGACGCCCTTCTTGCGGGGTCGGTAGAGGTCGAGGAGGAAGTTGAGGAAGACCTCGGCGCCGAGGAAGATGGTCAGCCCGGGGATCCCGACGACGATGTACCGGCGGAGGGCATCGGAGCCTGCGAGATCGACGAACTGGGCGACGGCGATCGCGAGGCCGATGATCGCGGCGCCGACGGCGTAGGCGGCGCCGGCGCGGAGGTTGGCCCAGATTGGCTGCTTGGCCATCCCTGAGACAAACCGGGCGAAGACGAAGCCGATGAACGCGATGATGAGGCCGAGGGCCATGGCCCAGCCGCGTTGAGCGGCCGCCGGCAGCTCCCCCTCACGGACCAGGCCCTCGTCGAGCTGGAAACGCCAGACGCCCAGGGCGACGAGGGCGCCGCCGAAGAGCAGGCTGGTGATGGGGATGACGAACTTGTACCAGGTCTGGAGGCGTTTGGAGGCGATGCGGAGGTCTGCGGCGCCCTCGTCGAAGACGGAGGTGGCGGCCTCGCTGGCGAGGGCCTCGGCTTCCATGGCCTCGACGCGTTCGCGGCGGTGCTGGTCGAAGAGCAGGAGGAGGACGAGCCAGACGCCCACGCCGACCATGGAGAAGAACGAGGCGGAGAGGGCGGCGTTGTCTTTGCCAAACAGGCCGTAGAGCAGCAGGATGAGGGTGATCGCGATCTGGATCGCGAGCCCGAGCATGCTGACGGAGGCGGCGCGTTTGAAGCTGAGATGGTCTGCCTTCATGGCCTCCCCGGATCCACTGTTCTCGAACGACGGGGGGCCTGACTGGCCCACCGGAACCACACCCATCCCCGGCGGCGGCCGAGGGGCGGGTATTGTCGATGCACAAAGCCCGCCTGTCCACCGTACCCGGAGTTGACCTCGTCAGCCCGTCCCGGGGGCGGGCCCCGCCCCCACGAAAGCCGTGGGGATGGGGCGGCCTGGACGGACTGCCGCGGTACGCGGACCTACGACGGGGGCGGGGGGCGGTTCGCGCGGCGGCGAGAATTTCCGCGCCGCGGGCGAGGTTTCCGCGACCCCGAGGGCGAGGATTAGGGTAAAGATGTCTCCTCCATGATCGTCCAGACCACCACCATCGCGCGGAACACCTTTGTCGAGAGCGTGCGGCAGCCGATCTATCTGATCGTGCTGTTGCTCGCCGGGGCCTTGCAGGTGTTCAGCACCTGGAGCACGGCGTACAGCATGGGGTACTCGGACTCGGCCGAGGTCTCGAAGGACAACAAGCTGTTGCTGGATATTGGGTTAGCGACGGTCTTCGTGGCGGGGATGCTGCTGGCGGCGTTCATCGCGACCGCGGTGGTGAGCCGCGAGATCGAGAGCAAGACGGTGCTGACGGTGGTGAGTAAGCCGATCAGCCGTGCGTCGGTGGTACTGGGGAAATACCTTGGCGTGGCAGGGGCGATCGTGGTGGCGGTGGTGGTGATGGAGGCGTACCTGTTGCTGGGCCTGCGGCACGGGGTGATGACGACGGCGGCTGACGAGTTGGACTACCCGGTGATCGTTTTCTCGACCGCGGCGGTGTTTCTCTCGGTCGGCGTGGCGGGGTGGTGCAACTTCTATTACGGGTGGTCGTTCCCGCAGGCCGCATCGCTTTTGTTGCTGCCGTTGATTGTGCTGGCCTATGTGCTGACGCTGTTTGTGGGCCGGCACTGGCAGATTCAGCCGCCCACGGCGGACCTGCGGCCGCAGATCCTGGTGGCGGGGGCGTCGCTGCTGCTGGCGCTGCTGGTGCTTTCGGCGGTGGCGACGGCGGCGTCGACGCGCCTGGGGCAGGTGATGACGATCGTGGTGTGCGCCGGGGTATTCATGGTCGGGCTGCTGTCGAACGCCATGATCGGTCGGCACGCGTACCGGAATGCCTCGGTGGGGATCGTGGAGTCGGTGGCGCCGGTGCTGGAGAGCCGAGCGGCGTTTGACCGCGTGGGGGATGGGTACAAGCTGCTGCTCAAGAGCCCGCCCCGGGCGGAGATCCAGGCCGGCGTGCCGCTGTTTTATGGCGCGAACCCCAACGGGTTCCGCTTGGCGGGGCGCGGGGAGCTGGGGGCCGACGGGTCGGCGCGGGGGGTGGTGGTGGTCTCGGACGACGACTTCCGCCAGGTGGATGTGCGCCTCGAGGGGGACGCGACGCTGGCGACCAGGCCACCGGCGCCGGGAGACCATGTGTTCCTGACGCCGACGGAGGTCAACCCGCTGGCGGCGGCGGTGCACGCGGTGGTGCCGAATTTCCAGCACTATTGGCTGGTGGACGCGGTGAGCCAGAACAGCCCGGTGCCGATGTCGCACCTGCGGCAGCTGGCCGGGTATGCTGGCTCACAGATCGTGGTGTTTTTGGCGCTAGGTATCGTGCTTTTCCAGCGGCGTGATGTCGGATAGGCTGGGTCGGGGGCTGCCCGACGCCTTGCAAAGGAGCGGCGAACATGAACCAACGACCATCGTTGATTGAAGAGGCGGGGATCGACCCCGCGGCGATGAAGAAGCCGACGAGGGGCGGGGGCGGTTCGGACCCTCAGAAGATCAAGCTCGTCGTGGCGATCGTGCTGGCGATCGCGGCGGGAGGGGTGCTCGCGTGGCAGTTTGGGCTGTTTGGGCGGGGCGGGGGCAGCCGCGTGGACCCGTCCGAAGCCGCGGCCCGGCAGCAGCGGCTCGACCAGGAGGTCGAGGCCGACAAGAAGCGCGAGGCCGAGTCCCGCGTGCCGATCCAGAACGCCGGCGGCTAATCGCCGCGTTCTCCGGCCATATCGCCGAGTTGTCGGAAGCATGCCTCGTAGGCGAGGAGGCATGTGGCGGCGGTGTCCGTGGCCTGGTCGTCGCTCAGGCCCGCGGTGGGGACGGGGGATCGGAAGGTGAAGAGCAGGTCCTCGGAGCGGAAGTGCTCCACGCGGAGGGGGCCGGCGTCGCACCCGAGGTCGGCGAGCTCGTCGTCGATGAGTTCCTCGATTTTGTCGCCGGTGTGCAGCAGTTCGGTCTCGATGGACTCGCTGAGCCAGCGATCGGCGGTGACGAGGGAGACCCAGAGCGAGCCATCGGGGAGGGCGTCGAGCCGGTAGTGGGCGTCGGCGTCGCGCGCCGTGGCGGTGAGTCGGGGGCCGTCGGCGGCGACCTGGGCGAAGACCGCGGCGTGGTCGGCTCGCCGGGCGACGGTCTGGATGAGGGTCTGTTGGGTGTGGGTGGTCATGGGGGGTCTCCGCGGGAGGCTCCTGGAACGGTTTTGGGAACCCCGGAAGGGGGTGTGCGGACGGTACGCCTGAGGGGCCGGCCGGGTATCGACAGGGGCGGCGGTGGGTGATACACTGTCCGCCCGGCGAGGAAGCCGGGTTTGGCCCAGGTGGCGGAACTGGCAGACGCGCTACCTTGAGGTGGTAGTCCTGGAAACAGGGTGGAGGTTCGAGTCCTCTCCTGGGCATTGCGATTGGGCAGGGCCGGCGGCCACCGGGTCGTGGCCGGGCGGGGGGGGGGGGGGGCGTGGGCCCGACCGCGACGCAACAAAGTGAGCACGACTATGAGCCGTAGCGCGGGAAATGCGAGGCTCGGCGGGGGCATGCTGGCTGCTTTGGGCCTGGGGGCGGTGGTTGTGTTCGGGCTCGGGGCGGCGCCCGGGGAGGCGGGTCGGGGGCGGGAAACACAGCCGATCGCGGGCCAGCCCGCCGGGGAGGAGCAGGTCTCCGACCGGGTGGTGGTTTTCTTTCGGGATGGTCGGCGGGTCGAGGGTCGGCTTGTCCGGGCGGACACCGCCGAGGTGGTGCTGGAGATCGCGGGGATCGAGACCGCGTTCAACCGGGCGGATTTGCTGCGGGTGGATCCGGTGCCGCCGGTGGAGGAGCACTACAAGGCGCTCCGGGCGGTGATCGCCGACGACGACATCGAACAGCTGTTGCTTTTGATCGATTGGCTGCGAGATCGGGAGGCGTTCGAGCTGGCGTTGCGCGAGCTCGATCATGTGCTCACGATCGACCCGGGGCACCCCGATGCCCAGCAGTTGAAGCTGCAGATCGAGAGCACGCTCTTGCTCCGCGCGGCGACGGCGGAGACCGGTTCTGAGGCCGGGGAACGGGATCCGGCGGATCCGGTCCCGGCGGTGCGGCGTCCTGATTACCCGATGCTCACGGCCGATCAGATCAACCTGCTGAAGGTCTACGAGGTCGACCTGACGGACCCGCCGCGGATGTCGGTCGACCAGGAGACGATCCGCGATCTCGTCGCCGCGTACGAGGGGCACGAGCTGATCCCGGCGAGCCGGGAGGGTCGGGCGGCGTTGGAGCGGCGGTCGCCATCGCAGATCCTGGAGCTCATGTTCCGGCTGAAGGCTCGGGCTTTTTACACGCATGTGCGTGTCGAGGGCGAGCCGAGGTCGTTCCGGCTTTTCCGGGAGAATGTGCACCGGGCGTGGCTGGTGAACTCCTGCGCGACCAGCGCCTGCCACGGCGGCCAGCAGGCGGGGCGGCTCTGGCTGAACAACACCAGCCAGAACGCCGAGAAGACGATCTACACGAACTTCCTGATCCTGGATCGCTACAGGCTGGCGGACGGCACGCCGCTGATCGACTACCAGGAGCCGGGCAAGTCGCCCCTGCTGCAGATGGCGTTGCCCCGGGAGGACAGCCTGTACCCGCACCCGCTGGTGTCGACGAGCCGGACGGCGACCTGGCGCCCGGTGATCGGCTCGGTGGACGATGGGCGGTTCCTCGAGGCCGTGGAGTGGATCAACGCGATGTACCGGCCCCGGCCGGCATACCCGGTGACCTACCAGCCGCCGGAGCCGGCCGAGGGAGTCCCCGCGATGCCCGACGAGCCAATCGGGGAGCGTTGAGGGCGGCTCGCGGGAGTTCGTGGGCGGTGACGGCCAGCCCCCGCTGGGTGGCGGGTTGTGCTAGAGTTGTGGCCCCGGCCTTGGGGCGGGGTGTCGCGGTGCGCCCCGGTGCCGCGACTGGAGCGTTCCCCGGCCGGTTTGGGGAGTGGATCGGGTTTGGCGCCACGGAAACGGGCATACGAAACGGACGGCAACATGAACGAGCAAGGCGTTGGCGGGATGTTCGGATCGGGTCGCGGTTTGACCGGGGCCCGGCGTGCGGCGGCGCTTGCGGCGTGTGCTGGGCTGTTGTGGGCGGGCGGGTGCGGGCGTGACGCCGGGGAACAGGCGCTGAGCGACGCGTCGATCACCCTGGCCTCGCTCAACGCGGGCGTGGGGACGCCGATGCCGCGGGAGACCGTGGCGAAGGGCCTGCAGGAAGTGATCGCCGAGCTGCAGCCGCTGACGAGCGGGAGCGGGGCCGTGGCGGCGGATGCGTCGCTTCTGGTCTCGTCGGCGCAGCGTGGGCTCGGGTTGCAGACCGCGGGCGAGGCGGTCCGGCTGCAGCGGCGGGGCCTCTCGCGGCTGCCGATGATCCGGGCCCAGCTCGAGGCGTGGACGATGCACAACGCCGCGGCGACGGCGGCGTCGGCGTACGACCCGGCGCCGGAGTTCGCCCGGATCGATGAGAGCGTGCGGGCCCGCCAGGGCGAGGCCGAGCGGGAGCGGGCCAACAAGGCGGCGATCGACGCGGAGGTCTCGGGCCTGCTCGGGCAGGTCGCGGGGCGTCTGGCCGAGGCGGCGACGCTCCGGGGCACGGCGGGGGAGCTGCGGCTGCGGATCCCCGGCGTGTCGGAGACCGAGGGGCTGGCGCTGACCGAGCAGATCCGCGGGCTGACTCGCGAGGCCGACCGGCTGGAGTTTGAGGCCCGGGGATTGAAGACGCAGGCCGACCGGAAGAATGTGGATCTGCGGGCGGCGGAGGTGGCGATCGCCAAGCTCGAAGCGCAGATCGACCTGTTGGCGCGTTCTCGGGCGGCGGTGCAGACCCGGCAGTCGGCGGCGCAGGAGAAGGCCGCCGCTGCGCGGGGGGCGGCCCAGCAGGCGGCGAACGCGCTGGCGGCGTTGGTGGACACCGCCACCGGCCCGGTGCCCCCGGGGCTGGACGAGGTGATGGCGGCGGTGGGCGGCGAGCTGGAGCTGTCCCCGGAGGAGATCTTCGGGGCAGGCCCCGCGGCGCTCACGCCGTTCATGGAGGAAACGCTGGCGCCGAAGATCGCGGATGCGGCGCGTCAGCTCGAGACGGCGGCGTCGACGGCGCGGAAGGCCGGGACGCTGCGGCGGAGCGGGTCGCAGGTGGCGGTCGGGGAGGCCCAGCAGAGCCTGGGCGATGTGCGTTGGGCGGAGGCCAACGGGCTCGATGCGTACGCGCAGGTGTTCGAGGAGTTGGTGTCGGCGCAGCCGTCGTTGCCCTCGGCGGCGGAGTACGCCTCGCGGGCGCGGGCGTCGCGTGAGGCGGCGTTGGCGGCGAAGCAGGCGGCGTACGACGCGTACCAGGCGGCCGTCCAGGCCTACGAGGGCAGCGGTGCGAAGGGGGATGTCGCCGGCCGGATCGAGGAGGTGGGGCGGAAGCTCAACGCGATCTCCAAGGTGGTCGGGAAGGGGGTTGTGGACGCCGAGGCGCTGAGTGCGCTCGACGAGCCGATCGAGGAGGAGCCGGTTGCCGAGGAGCCGGAGCCGGAAGAGGAACCAGCGGCGGAGCCGGAGGCGGCGTTGGACCCCGAGGCCGAGCTTCGGGCGGCGATCGAGGCGGTCTATGCCGCGGCCGCGGCGGGTGACTACGAGACGGTGATCGCGTTCGTGCGCCCGGCATCGGCGGACGATGAATCGCTGGTGGCGGACTGGGCCGAGATGGCGCGGGCGATGGCGCGGCTCGACACGGCGACCGAGACGGCGTTCGGCGCCGCGTTCTCGGATTGGGCCGCCGAGTCGGGCGACCCGATGCTCACCTCGTTCGGCAACACGGGGACGGTGGGCGGGGCCGATCCGGCGGACCTGGACCTGCGGGTGCTGGGCGACGAGGCGGTCGCGCTGACGGGCATCGCCTCGCTGCCGGAGGTGCGGTTCGCGCGGATCGACGGCGAGTGGAGGCAGTTGATGGAGACGCCGACGAACCCGATGGTCGCGGCGCAGATGCAATTGGTCGCGAGCCTGGCGGTGGTGCTCGGCGAGGTCGCCGACGGCGTCGAGGCAGGGGATCTCGAGAACAACCCGGCGGTGGGCGAGGAGATCAAGAGTCGGATCATGTCGCTTATGCAGCCGCCCGGCGGGGGCTAAGGCGCGCCCGGCAGGATGCGACTCGGGCGGCCGGCGAGAGGACTCCTCATGGCTGAAGCAACCGCACGCGACCCCGGCCCGGCGCTGCCCGCGGTCGAGATGCACATCCGCAAGCCCAACGACCCGGCCATGGCGGTGGTCGTGGAGAGCCGGCTCTGCACGCGGGGCGGGTCCAAGGCCGCGGGGTGTGTCCGGCACATCACGCTCGATGTCGGGGGGACGGGGATCGCCGGGCGATTCCGGGCGGGGCAGTCGTTCGGGGTGGCGGTGCCGGGCGAGGACGAGCGGGGCAGGCCGCACAAGGTGAGGCTCTACTCGATCGCGAGCCCGACCGGCGGCGAGGACGGGACGGGACGGCTGCTCTCGACGACGGTCAAGCGGCTGCTCGACGAGCACTGGGAGGGACACCGGCTCTTTGTCGGGGTGGCGTCGAACTGGCTGTGCGACAGGCAGGTCGGTGACGCCGTGCCGATCACCGGTCCGGCGGGCAAGAGGTTCTTATTGCCGGCGGCCCCCGAGGAGCACGACTACGCATTCTTCGCGACGGGGACGGGGATCGCGCCGTTCCGGGGGATGGTGCGGGAGTTGCTCGCCGGGGGCGTGCGGTCGCGGGTGGTGCTGGTGATGGGCTCGGCGTACGCCACGGACCTGCTGTACGACGAGGAGTTCCGCGAGCTCGCCGCCGGGCACCCGAACTTCACCTATCTGACGGCGCTCAGCCGGGAGCGGCAGGCGGACGGGTCGGGGGCGATGTATGTGCAGGGGCGGCTGGAGACGCACGCGGAGTTGTTCGGGCAGGTTCTGGGCGGGGAGCGTGGGCTGGTGTACGC
>CAYJPX010000021.1:24375-41544 GCA_964372195.1 uncultured Phycisphaeraceae bacterium | reverse complement strand
AGAAGGAGGGGAGGAGCCCTCTCCCCAACCCTCTCCCGCCGGGCCCTTCTCAGGGGGAGGCGGCGAGGGGGCCGGATGGCGACCCTCGCTGTACACGGGCCTGTCGCCTGAAGTTCACGGCGTTGGGTGGCACCCGGGATCGCTCCTCGTGTAATCTGCCCCCATGCTCACCGTGCTGATCGCCCTGGGTTCGTTCGTGCTCTACCTGGTCGCGTACCACACCTACGGCCGGTACCTGGCCCGGCGGATCTTCCGCATCGAGCCCGAGCGGGTGGCGCCGAGCATCGAGTTCGAGGACGGCGTCGACTATGTGCCCAGCCACCGGTCGCTGGTCTTCGGGCACCACTTCACGAGCATTGCGGGGACCGGGCCGATTGTGGGGCCGGCGGTGGCGGTGGTGTGGGGGTGGGTGCCGGCGCTGGTGTGGGTGCTGGTGGGGTCGATCGTGATGGGGGCGGTGCACGACTTCGGGTCGCTGGTGGTCAGCATGCGCAACCGGGGGCGGACGATCGCCGACCTCGCGGGCGATGTGGTGACGCCCCGGGTGCGGGTGCTGTTCCTGATCGTGGTGCTGCTGGGGCTGTGGATCGTGCTGGCGATCTTCGGGCTGGTGATCGCGACGATCTTCAAGCTGTACCCCGAGAGCGTGTGGCCGGTGTGGCTGCAGATCCCGATCGCGGTGGGGCTGGGCGTGTGGCTCAAGCGCGGGGGCGGGCTCATCGCGGGGACGGCGGTCGCGGTGGGGCTCATGTACGGCACGATCGTGGTGGCGTCGCAGTACGCGTGGGCGAGGCCTGAGCTGCCGGCGTGGATCACGGATCACCTGTCGGAGGTGGGGTTCTGGACGCTGCTGCTGATGGTGTACTGCTTCGTGGCGAGCGTGCTGCCGGTGCAGGTGCTGCTCCAACCGCGGGACTTCATCAACGCGTGGCAGTTGCTGATCGCGATGGGGTTGTTGTTGGTCGGGCTTCTCGTGTCGCACCCGCCGATCGTGGCGGACGCGGTGAACTTCCGTCCGGCGCCGGCGACGGAGGGGGGGTTCGTGCCGCCGTTCATCCCGTTCCTGTTCGTGACGATCGCGTGCGGGGCGATCAGCGGGTTCCACTGCCTGGTGTCGTCGGGGTGCTCGAGCCGGCAGCTGCGGAGCGAGGGGGATGCGCAGTATGTGGGGTATGGGGCGATGCTGACGGAGGGGTTTTTGGCGGTGCTGGTGATACTGGCGTGTTGTGCGGGGATTGGGCTGGGGACACCCGATGGGAGTGAGTTCGCCCAGATACTCGATCACTTGATTGCGGACGGGGAGGCGGGAACCGAAACGCCGTTCGTGCTCCATCGATTGACTGGTGATTCTGCCTGGCACCACCACTACGCCACCTGGGGCGGTGATTCCGGCCTCGGCAACAACCTCGCCCCCTTCGTCACCGGCTCGGCCAACATGATCGAGTCGATCGGGATCAGCCACGCGCTGGCGGTCGCGATCATGGGCGTCTTCGTCGCCAGCTTCGCCGCCACGACGCTCGACTCGGCGTGCCGGCTCCAGAGGTATGTCATCGCCGAGCTGGCCGGGGCGGGGACGATGACGCTGACCAGCGAGGAGGTCTGTGCGGCGTGCGGCTACTCGCTCCGCGGCGTCGCCGCCCCTGCCCCCTGCCCCGAGTGCGCCGCCACCGACCGCCGTCACGCCCCGCCGCCCCCGAAGCACGGATTTGCCCAGGTCGTGGGCAACCGCTACACCGCCACCGGCATCGCCGTCGCCACCGCCGCGGGGCTGGCCCTCTCCGATGCCTACACCGGCGACGGCGGCTTCGCCGCCGCGGGCAAGGGGGCCCTCATCCTCTGGCCGATCTTCGGCGCCACCAACCAGCTCCTCGGCGGCCTCGCCCTCCTGGTCATCACCGTCTGGCTCGTACGGCACAACCGCCCGGCGTGGGTCACCGGCGTGCCCATGGTCTTCATGCTCGCCATGACCGGCTGGGCGATCGCGAGCCTGGTGCAGCAGTTCGCCGACGCCGAGGGCAAGGTGCACCTGCTGATCGTGGGGCTGGCGATGCTGGTGCTGGAGGTGTGGATCGTGGTCGAGGCGGGGGTGTTGCTGGTGCGGGGTGTCGCGCCCCGGGGGCCGGGGGGTTCGCACCCGCCCGCCCACCGCCCGACCGCCTGACCGCCCGACCGCCTGAGTCCTGGGCATCCCGTACACTGCCCGCATGAAACTCCGCTTCTTCGGCGCCGCCGGCGAGGTCACCGGCTCCTGCACCCTGGTCGAGACCTCCCGGGCCCGGGTGCTGGTCGATTTCGGCATGCACCAGGGCGGGCCCGGGGCCCACGCCCGCAACCTGCGCGTGCCGCCGCTGCGGGCCCGAGACCTCGACGCGGTGGTGCTGACGCACGCGCACATCGACCACTCGGGACGCCTGCCGATGCTGGTGGGGGAGGAGTACCGGGGCAAGATCCACGCCACGCCGGCGACGGTCGATCTGTGCGACATCCTGCTGCGGGACTCGGCGTACATCCAGCAGGGGGATGCGGACCGGTTCAACCGGAGTCGCGGTCAGGGTGGCAGGCGGGGCGGGAGGGCGGCCGAGCCGCTCTATAGCGTGAGCGATGTTGAGCAACTCATGCCTTGGTTCCACGCGACGCCCTACGCCAAGGCGATCGAGGTCGCCCCGGGCGTGACGATCACCTACCACGACGCGGGGCACATCCTCGGGTCGGCGTGGGTCGAGATGGTGGTCGAGGAGTCGGACGCCAGGGGGGGCTCGGTCGTCAAGACCATCGTCTTCTCCGGCGACATCGGCCCGTACGATGCGCCGCTGCTGCGCGACCCCGCCCCGCCGCCGGCGTGCGATGTCCTCATCCTCGAATCAACCTACGGCGACCGGGACCACAAGGACCTCGACTCGACCCTCGACGAGCTCGCCGAGATCCTCCGCGGCGCGCGCACGCCCAAGGGCAAGGTCATCATCCCCTCGTTCGCCGTCGGACGCACCCAGCAGCTCATCTACTTCCTCGGCGGCCTGCTCCGCGATGGCAAGCTCGACCGCCCCGTCGTCTATATCGACAGCCCCATGGCGATCGAGGCGACCACGCTCTACCGCCGACACCGCGACCTCTTCGACGACGACGCCTGGAAGATCATCAACAGCGGCGACCCCTGCCTGCACTTCGAGGGCCTGCGCTTCGCCCGCACGCCCGACGACTCGCGCGGCATCAACCCGCTGGGCAACGGCGTGGTGGTGATCTCGGCGAGCGGGATGTGCACCGGCGGGCGCATCCTGCACCACCTGCGACACGGGCTGCCGCGGGAGGAGACGCATGTGGTCTTCGTCGGCTATCAGGGCGTGGGGACGCTGGGGCGGAAGATCGTCGAAGGGAACAAGCAGGTGCGGGTGATGGGTGAGCCGGTGGATGTCCACGCCAAGGTCCACACGCTCGGCGGGTTCAGCGCCCACGCGGGGCAGAGCGGCCTGGTGCGGTGGGCGACGCCGGCGCTGGAGGGCGCGGGGCGGGGCGGGGCAGGCCCCGGCAAGCCCCGGCTGATCCTGAACCACGGCGAGGATCGGCAGCGGGGGATTCTGGCGGGGCTGATCAAGGAGCGATTCGGGGTTGAGGCGACGCTGCCGCAGTTCAAGGACATGGTTGAGGTTTGACGCCCGTTGCGAGCACCTCGCGTGTGTCTCTACGAGCCTGTCTTTACGAGCCCTGTGCGCGAGCACAGGTCGGAGTTCTGCGGCGGTTACCGACGACTCGTGATCCCGAGCTTGCGCTCGGGGCTCGTAGAGGCAAGGCTCGAAGGCTCGTAGAGGCCAGTTGTGTCTCGTCCGCACTCCGGGCAGGTGACGCCATCGAGTCCACGCATGTCGTAGCCGCACTGTGGGCAGCGGTTCTCATTGAACCACCGCAGGTGCCTGCGGCGATGGAACGCCACGGTGCCTGCAATCAGGCACAGCCCGACATAGATCGGCACGCTGAGGACCATCGCCACGAATGGCCCGCCGATCATCGATCCCACGAAGGTGACGAGCAAGGTCGGCCAGAATACCGATGCGAACGACGGTCGGCAATCGGGCAGAGCGAGGGCGTACACCGCCGTGGGCGAAGTTATAAACCCGATGACTCCGCCGACAAGGAGAGTACCGTCGAAGAAGATCGATGCCTCGGGCACGCTCAGGGCTGCCGCAGTGGCAAACGCACAACCGGCGGCGATCGAGATGCCGACCGATCCGACGCCTCGTGCGATGCTGCCCATTTGTCAGCCTCCTTGTTCCTCCGCCACCCACCACCGCTTCCCCTCGCGCTCCACCCTCCGATACAGCGTGTCCCGCTCCACCGGCTCGAACCCCGCCTCGATGATTGCCCGCTGCAGGTCGACCACCGTCGTCTCCTGGTGCGTGCCGGCGCCGTCGACCTTGGTGATGTCGTACCAGACGACGGTGCCGTCGAGGTCGTCGGCGCCGCTCTGGAGCATGAGCTGGGCCATGCCGAGGGTCTGCATGATCCAGAAGGCCTTGACATGGGGGAAGTTGTCGAGCATGAGGCGGGCGACGGCGAGCGTGCGGAGGTTCTCGAGGCCGCCGGGGCCGGGGAGGGCTTCGAGGTCGGAGCCGTCGGGGATGAAGGGGAGGGGGGTGATGGTTTGGAAGTAGCCGGCGGAGAGGGACGGAGCGACGGAGCGACGCAGCGACGAAGGGGTCGGAAGCCGGACGCCCTCGCGGGTGAGGGTGATCGGTCCCGGCCACTCGTCGTCGCCGACACCCCATCCCTCCGTCGCTTCGTCGCTTCGTCGCTCCGTCGCTTCATACCCCATCCTCCCCAGCGCCAAATCCTGGGCCCGCCTCAGCATGTCCATATGCACCAGCCGCTCCCGCTTGTCCTCGATGTGGCCGTAGAGCATGGTGGCGTTGGTGTTGAGGCCGAGTTCGTGGGCGACGCGGTGGACATCGAGCCAGACATCGGAGCGGATCTTGCCCTTGAACGCCTCGTCGTGGACGCGGTCGTCGAAGACCTCGGCCCCGCCGCCGGGGAGTGAGCCGAGGCCGGCGTCCTTGAGGCGCTCGAGCACCCAGCGGATGCCGGCGGTGCGGTCATTCGCCTTGTAGACCTTGGCGATCTTGGCGAGGTGCACAATCTCGACGGCGGTGAAGGCCTTGATGTGGAGACATCCCGATCTCTGCCTGCCTTCATTTGCTGCTTTGCCGCTTTGCTGCTTTGCTGCTTTCTCCGCCTCCTCCCTGATCGCCCGCACCAGGTCGGTGTAGTACTCAAACGGCAAGTACGGGTGCAGCCCCCCGACGATGTGCATCTCGGTCGCCCCGGCCTCGATGGCGCGTCGGGCCTCGGCGCGGACCTCCTCGATCGACCGTTCGTACGCCCCCTCATCGCCGCGCTTGCGGTAGAACTCGCAGAACTTGCAGGAGAGGGCGCAGATGTTCGAGTAGTTGAGGTGGCGGTTGATGTTGTAGTACGCGGCGTCGCCGTGGAGCCGGCGCCGGACTTGGTCGGCCAGGGCGCAGACGGTCCAGATGTCGGGCGTGCTGAAGAGCAGCTCGCCATCCTCGATGCTGAGCCGCTCGCCGGCCTCGACCTTGGCGGCGATGGGCTCGAGGGCGGCATCGCGGATGAGGGTCGCCGGTGGGGTCGTGGGCAGCGGGGCGAGGGTGGTCATGCCGGATTATTCCCACTCCCTGGCCACATTTCAATGCTGCTTGAAAGTGTCGAAGGCCCCCGGCGGCCCTCAGATCCGCCGCCGATCCGCCATCTGGCCGTCCGGAAGTCGCCCCGCCGGGCGGTCAGATCATCACGCACGCCCCGGCCTTCTGCGAGCGCAGCGCCGCATCGAAGATCGCGTGCGACTGGGCGGCCTCCTCCGGCGTGGCGCAGTGGAAGGGCTGGCGCATCCCCTGCCGCCCGTGGGCGAGCTCGTCGCAGAACGCCGCCCACATCTGCTGGATCGCGTCGGGGAAGCCGAACTCGAAGATGCCGCCGGTTATGGCGGGATACGCGCTGTGATAGCCGAGGTCCTCGACGCTCCAAGCCTGGGCCCTGCCTCGCTCGTAGCGCATCGTCTCGAGGGTGCGGGGAAAGCGGGTGGAAAATCGGGCCGAGGCCGCCGTCCCGTACACCTCGAAGAACCAGGTGTTGGTGTGTCCCGGGGCGATCCGCTTCATCTCGAGCAGGAGCGGGAACTCGGAGTCGGGCGAGTCGCCGACCATGCAGGCGAGCACCGCGTTGTCCCAGGTCTCGCAGGGCACCGGCTTGGCGTCGGGGCCCGGGCGTTCGCGGACGACCTTGGTGAGGAGGGCGCGCACATCGCGGGGCATCCAGCCGGCGCGGAGCGGCATGTGCGCGGCGTGCATGCCCAGATCTCCCATACACCCGTACTCGCCGTTGAAGGCGATCTGCCGCTTCCAGTTGATGGGCTTGGTGGGGTCGAGGTCGGAGGAGTGCAGCAGGCCGCAGCGGACCTCGAGGACGCGCCCGAGCGCCCCCTCGCGGAGGAGGGCCGCGATGCGTTGGGCGCCGGGGTAGAAGGGGAACTCGCTGGAGCAGCGCACCAGCAGGTGGGGGTGGTCCGCGATGGCCCGCATGATCCGCTCGTTGGCGGCGCGGTCGATCCCGAAGGGCTTCTCGGCCATCAGGTGCTTGCCGGCCTGGAGCGCGGCGGTGTACAGCCCCGCGTGCAGGTGGTGCGGCACGGCGATATAGACCGCCTCGACCTCCGGGTCTTCGAGCACGGCGAGGTGGTCCGCCGAGGCGCGGACGCCGGGGACGCACTGGGCGAAGCGCTCGAGCGTGGCGCGGTCGGGGTCGGCCGCGGCGACGATCCTGGGCGCGACATCGAGGCCGACGAGGTGGTTCCAGCGCGCGGCGGCGGAGGCGAACTCGCGCCCCATGAGCCCGCAGCCGATGACCCCGAAGTTGATCGTGCGAACGGTGCTCATGGTCTGTCTCGGTCTGGCGGTGTGGCGGGGGATCCTCAGCGGCCCGCCAGGATCTGGATGGCCTGCGCCGGCGTCGCCCCCTCGTGCACGATCGCCATGAGGGCCCGGGTGATGCCCGCGGGGTTGGCATGCTGGATCACATTCCGCCCGTACACGATGCCGCGGGCGCCCTGCTCCATCAGGGCGTGCGTGCGCCGGAAGACTTCCTCTTCGGAGGCCTTGCCCCCGCCGCGCACCAGCACCGGCACCCCCGCGGCCGTCTCGACCACGCGGTGGTAGATCGAGATGTCGTCGGTCGGGTCGGCCTTGATGATGTCGGCGCCGAGCTCCACGGCCTGGCGCACCAGCGGGATGATCTTCGCCGCGTCGCCGTCGACGCCGTAGCCGTCGGCGTCCGAGCCCTTCATGACCAGGGGCTCGATCATGAGCGGCATGCCGGTCCGGTCGCACTCGGCCCGCAGGCGGGAGACATTCTCGACGCAGCGCTCGTGCACGCCGGGCTGGCCGGGGAGCAGGAGGATGTTCACCACGACGCACGCGGCGTCGAGGCGGACAGCGGCGCCCACCGGGTCGTCGATCAGCCGGCTGAAGAGCGTGCCGGGGAGGGGGCGGCCGTAGACATTGGCCACATCGGTCCGCAGCACCAGCGCGGGCTTGGCCCCGGGCCGCTGCTGCAGGTGCGGGGCCATGCCGGGGCTGAGCTGGATCGCGTCGGGCGCGGCCGTGATGATCGTCCCGATCGCCCGGCGCATGTCCTCGATCCCGGAGAGGAACCCGGCCTCGTTGAAGAAGCCGTGGTCGATCGCGACATCGAAGCACTTGCCGTCGGCGGCCAGGAGCCGGTTCAATCGCGGGGCGGCGGCGGGGTTTGCCAAGGCGGGGCTCCGGGTGCGGGGGCGGTGGGGGCAGTGGGGGTGCGGGCGAGGAAGGCGCGGGCCTCCTCCAGCGAGGGTACCGCCCCGGTCGCCCCCGGGCCGGTGATGGCGATGGCGGCGACGGCGTTCCCCAGGGCGGCGGCCGCCGGGAGGGCGTCGCCGGCGAGGATCCCGGCGATCAGGCCGGCGCACCAGCAATCCCCGGCGCCGGTCGCATCGACGACACGCTCGACCCGGCACGCGGGGACGAGCGTCGCCCGGCCGTCCTCATCGAGGCAGAGCGCCCCGCGATCGCCGAGTTTGATCGCGACGCGCCGGACCCCCTCGCGCCGGAAGTACTCGGCCGCGCCGAGGGCCTCCGCCTCGCCGCTGATCGCGAGGGCCTCGGGCAGGGAGGGGACGAAATCGTCGAGGTGCGGGAGCGAGGGCTCGATGCGGTCGCGCCAGGCCCGCGTGGAGAGGCCCTCCACGAAGACGGTGTCCAGCATGGTGCGGGCCCCGGCGGCCCGAGCGCGGGCGAGCAGCGAGGCGGTGGGGGCCCCGTCGAGCCGGTCCATGACCATGGCCCCGGTGACGAACACGATGGGCCGGCCCGCGAGGGCTTCATCGGGCACATCACCGGGGACGAGGCGGGCGTTCGCGCCGGTGGTGTGGAGGAAGCTGCGCTCGCCGCCGGGGTGCACGGCGACGAAACTGAATGAGGTGGCGCGCTCGGGGTCGCGGACGACCCGGTCGGTGGCGACGCCGTGCCGGGCGAGTTCGGCAAGGACGAAGTCGCCGTTGGGGTCCTTCCCCACGCGGGTGATGATGTCGGCGCCGACCCCGAGCCGCGCGAGAGCCAGGGCGGTGTTGACCGCGCACCCGCCGGTCGCGGTCGTCAGCTCGTCGAAGATCTGGAGCCCGCCGGGCGCGGGGAAACGCTCGATCGTCCGGGCGACGGCGTCCACCGTGGCGATGCCGATGATCAGCGGGGCTCCGGGGCGGTCGGGCACGGGGCGGCTCCTGCGCAGGGACGGGCGCGTCGGCAGCATACCCGATCGCCGCGGCGCGCCGACGCTCGGGTGGCGCCGCGGGGTACACTCCGCCCTTGCCATGGAGCGGCCGTTGCCCAGATCACCTATCGCGCTGCCGAGCGGACACTTCATGGGGCTTGCGCCCCTGGATGTGTGGGTGCGCCTGCTGGTGGCGTGCCGGGGGCGGATCGGGCCGCGGTACTGGGTGAGGCTCGGGTGCGCGATGGCGACGAGCCTGCTCGCGACGGCCATCACGCTGCCCGAGCGTCTGCTGCTGTCGCCCGTGCTCGCGGTGAAGTTCGGTCGGCGGGACGCGACCTTTGTCCCGAAGCGCGACGCGGTCGTGATCGTCGGCTACTTCCGCTCGGGCACGACGCACCTGCACAACCTGCTGGCCACGCACCCGGATGTGGTGACGCCCAAGTGGGTGCAGGCGATGAGCCCGCAGGGTTTTTGGCTGAGCTGGGCGTTCCTCCGCCTCGCACTGGTCCCCTTCCTGCCCAACACGCGCCCCCAGGACGATGTCGCCTTCGGCCCCGACTGGCCCGCCGAGGACGACTTCGCCCACAACAACTGGGCCCTGGCCTCCAGCCTGCCGGGGCGCGTGGTCCTGCCGGGCGAACGCGCTTGGTGGGCACGGTTTGATTCGCTCACCCCCCTGACCGAGGCCGAGCGGGGCCGGTGGTCGCGGGTCGCGGCGGCGTTCGCGTGGAAGGTCACCCGTGCGCGCGCACACAAGGCCCTCCTGCTCAAGTCCCCCAGCCACACCGGCAAGACTGCCGAGCTGGACCGCCTGTTCGGCGGGCGCGTCCGCTTCGTCCACATCGCCCGCGAGCCCAGGGAGGTGGTGCGATCCAATGTCGCCATGCACGCCCGCCTGGAGAGTCAGTCCCTGCAAGCGCTCCCAGACGCCCGCGAGACGCGCGAGGCGGTGATCGGCGAGTATCTCGACGCCGAGGAGCGTTTCCTGGCCGATGCCCACCGGCTCGGGGAGCGGGTGGCGTGCGTGCGATACGAAGACCTCGTCGCCGATCCTATCGCCCACCTCGCGACTGTCTGCGAGCGGACCGGGCTGCGATGGGACGACCGCGTCCGCGCCCGCGCCGAGCGCTACCTGGCGGCGGTCGGGGACTACAAACCGAGGCAGCACCGCGCCGACCGGTCGGCCGAGGGCCCCAGGTTTACACGCCTCGCTGACCTCCTGCGGCTGGGCGCCGAGACGCCGGCCGCGGCATCACCGGCCCCAGTGCACGACGCCCCGGCCTCCCGGCGCTGGAGGGGCGTGATCGCGGTCTGGATCGCGGCCGCCGCGGGGCTTGCGTTGTGGCTCTGGCTCGCGCACCACTACGAGCGTCGGCTCGATGCGCTCTCTTGGCCGCTGGGCGGGGCCGTGGGCGCGGTCGCGCTTCGTGTGGCTGGCCGGGGCGACTGGAAACTCGGGCTGTGGGCCGCCTTCGGAGCGTTCGCCCTGGTCGCCGCCTCGGTCTGGCCCCTGCCCGCCGTCGCCAGCGGCTGGACCGGTGAGGACCGGCTCCGCAACCTCGGCACCGCCTACGGCACATTCAACAACAACTACCTGTACCTGCTCTTCGGCATGCTCACCGCGTACCGGTACGCGTCACGCAAGTTCGCCCGCCCGCCGGGCATGTAGGAAATGGCCAAAGCGCCAAATGGCCAATGCGCCAAACAGGCAAAGCCGAACGCCCCGAGTGCCTTGGTTTGGCCCTTTGGCTCTTTGGCCCTTTGGCCCTTTCGTCACACCCACACGCTGACGATGATGCCCGGTTCCTTGCCGAGCTTCGTCGACCATTCACCGATGGCGGTGTTGACGATCTTGACCTCGTACTGCGGGTGGGCATCCAGCCACTCATTGATCGCCTGGTCGAGGAACGCGATCCCGTCGTCGGACAGCTTGGCCCGGAAGGTATGCACATGGATCGCCCCGGTGCCAGGGGTGTTGGGCGTGCGGGTCCAGGTGTCCTCGTGGCGTTTGACGGAGCTGAAGGTGATTTTGGAGGACTTGGAGGGCTCGCCGCCCTCGGCCGTCTTGTCGGCGCGCGTGAAGGGCACGGGCTCGGGGCCGCCTTCGTCGGGGTATTCGATGGGGTGCAGCAGCGGTCGTGACATGTCGGCCTCCTCGAGTTCGCGGGAGAACCCCGCGGGAAGATCGTGGCAGCATACCAGAGAACCGGGTCGGCGCTGGGCGGGGTTTGGGCCATCCGATCCGGGGGGTGCGGACGGCCTTAGCTCCGAGGCGGGCGCGGTGCGAATCGCAGTTCCCAGGAGGGGTGGCCCTTGCAGGCGCCGGTGATGGTCAGATCCTCACGACCCAGCGAGAGGGTGGCGGCGAAGTGCTCCGGGGTGTCGGCGAGCACCTCGGCCACGCCTTCGGCGACCCGCTCGACCGTGCCGCGGTCGTCGGGGATCGGGCCTTCGAAGTCGAGATAGAGCAGCCGGTGGGGGGGGAGGCGGACCGCCTCGATGGGCTGGGGGCCCGCCTGTTCCGGGGGTCGGGGCAGACTCCAGGCGATCAGGACCCGCTCGTGGGGGTCGCGGCCGGCGGCGGCCCCGGCCGGTTCGAGGAGCCAGTCAAAATGGTGTGAGCCATCGGGCAGCGAGTGGAGGAGGACGACCGAGCGGGGCATGACGGAAGGGTACTGCCGGGCACCGGGCGGGGAGGTTGGGTAGGATGGTGCCACGGGCGGGTACGCACGCCAGGAAGAACGGAGCGTTGAGGCATGCAGGGAAGAGCAATCTGGATGGCAGCCGGGTGGATGACGACCGGGGTGGGGTTGATGGCGGTGCTGGCGGGCTGCGCCCAAAGGCCGATCGCCCAGATCCGCGCCGATGCGAACACGGCGTATTTTGATGGCCGGTACGACCAGGCCGAGCCGCTGTACCGGGAGGTCGTCGATCGCCGGGGCGGGGATGCCCTGGGGCACTACGAACTGGGCCGGGCCCTGCTCGCGCTGGACCGGGCGGGCGAGGCCCGCGAGCAGATGATCCTCGCCTACAACCTCGAGCCCGCGAATCTCACCTATTTCGACGGCATGGCCGATGCGTATGTGGCCGCGGGGAACGAGGACGAGCTCTTTCAGGCGTTGGAGCACCGGATCCGGGATCGGGGCGGCGTGGCGGACTACCTGGCCATGGGGCGGTACTCCCAGCGGCTGGGCCACGCCGATGAGGCCGAGAGGGCCTACCTGGGGGCGGCGGAGATCGACGGCGGGCTGACCCGGGCGCCCCAGGAGGCGCTGGCCTCGTTCTACCGGGCAATCGGGGACCGGGACGCCGAGGTCCGGCGGCTGCGGATGGTGCTCTGGTTTGACCCGACCGACGCGACCGTGACCACACGCCTGCGAGAACTTGGTGAAATCCCCGGTCCGAGCTTCACGCTGGTCCCGGTGGGTCGGGAGTAGCCCTCGCTCGTGGCCGTGGAGTTGGTTGTCGACCTGGTCGCCCCCGTTGCGCTCGAGGGTGGGGTCCCTTTGGGGAAATATACCGGATAAGCGGATATCATTATCAGCAGCGGTCTCAACGCTGCGGTTGGGAGGCAATATGTTTTCGGTAACAGCCGAGTACGCCCTGCGTGCTGTGATCTACTTGGCGTTGCACGACGAGAAGCCGCGCACGGGTCGTGATATCGCCGAGGGGACGAACTCGCCGGTGCGGTATATGTCGCGGGTGCTGCGGGACCTGACGAGCGCGGGGGTGTTGCGGGCCTACCGCGGGCCGTCGGGCGGGTTCGAGCTGGCCCGCGACGCGTCGCAGATCAGCGTGCTCGATGTGGTGAATGTCGTGGACCCGGTGAAGCGGATCGAGAAGTGCCCGCTGGGCATCGAGTCGCACGGCAAGAACCTGTGCCGGTTGCACCAGAGGCTCGACGAGTCGATCGGTCTGCTGGAGCGGACGCTGGCGAGTTCACCGATGACGGACCTGATGGCGGCATCGGCGGAGGGCTCGGTGGCGGTGACCGCCGGCGTGGCCCTGGGCGTGGCGGACCGGGCCTGTCGGGGTTGCGGGTCAGAGTGACTCGAGGTACCGCTTGACGACGAGCCCGGCGAAGTCGCCGGCGATGCGTGTGAGCGCGGTCGAGAAGTCGAACGCGGCGGATTCGTCGGCGTTGTCGGAGATCATCCGGACGACACCGAAGGGGACGGCGTACTCGTGGCAGACCTGGGCGACGGCGGCGCCCTCCATTTCCACACAGCGTGCCGAGGGTGCGCGGGCGGCGACCGCGTCGCGGGCGCGGCTCCCGGCGATGAACTGGTCTCCGGTGGCGATATCGCCGCGGACGACGCGGGGTGCGCGGGCGGCGCTCGCGTTCCGACCGAGGGCGGCGGTGATGGGGCCCCGCTCGGTGTCGAGCGCGGCCCGGGCGGCCTGCTCGAGTCGCGAGCTGATCACCGGGCAGGTGGTGAACCGTGAACAGCCGGTCAGCGGGACCTCGAGGGGTGGGAAGAGGGGGCTCGCGTCCATGTCGTGCTGGAGCAGCCCATCGGCGATGACGACATCGCCCGGGGCCAGGTCGTGGGACAGTGCGCCGGCGAGCCCGGTGAAGAGAACCTGTTCGACGCCGAAGCGGACGATCAGCTCGATCGCCGCCGACGCGGCGGCGACCTTGCCGATCCTCGAGTGGACCGCGACGACCTGGTGGCCCGCGTGGCTTCCCTGGGTGTAGTCGCGCCCGCCGGCGTGGTGGCGGGCCGGGGTGTCGAGCATGTCGATGACCGCGGAAACCTCTTCTGGCATCGCGCCGAGCACGCCGACTTTCATGCCGCACCTCCATCGGATCGGGCGAAGCGTAGTCGGAGCGGTGCGGCGGCGGTGGGCGTGGCCGGGTCAGGCGGCGACGCGGTCGGTCACGCCGGTGATGGTACGGATCGGCTTGGGCGTGCCCTCGCCGAACTTGCACATGACCTCGCGGGTGCCCTCGAGCCAGATCCGGATCGGGCCCTTGACGGCTTCGGCGAAGCGGACGGTGTGGGTCCCGATGGTGAGGTCGACCCGGCCGTGGACCAGCTTGAGGATGTCGACGGTGGAGTCGCATCCGACGCGGTCGGGGGCGGCGGCGAGGGCGGGGTGCTGGTCGTTCAGGGTGGCGACCCGCGACTCGGCGTCGGTGAGCTCGAAGGTGAGCTCGGTCATGCGCTCGGCGGCGGTGGGGGTGAGGGCCCCGCTGTGGGCCCGGAGGGTTTCGAGTTCCTTCCGCCAACCGGCGATCTGTTTCTGGAGGGCCGCGATCTCGTGGGCGGCCTTGCCGGCGGGCGAGTCGTCGTCGGGGACGGCGGTGAGCCGCAGGGTGGTGGGGGTCTCGGACTCGGCCCCCAGCTCGGCGATCCGGACATCGCCGGCGACGGTGACGCGGCCGCCGATGACACGGCCGACATCGCTCGTCAGATTGGCGCCGATGGACATGGTGCAGTGCATCATCTCCCTGGCAAAGTAGAGCGAGCCCTCGATGTGCCCGGTCACGGCGTCGAGGTACCCGATATGGGCGTCGCCGTGGACATGGAGTGTTCCCTCGCCGCGGCCGGCGACGCCGCGCCGGGCCGAGAGATTCCCGCCGCAGTGGATGTGAGAGGCGTCGATGAGCCCCTCGATGGTGACATTCTGGGTGGCCTTGACGACGAACTTGTCGCGGATGTCTCGGCGGATGACGACATCGCCGTCGAAGTCGATGTTGCCGGTGCTGAAGTCGACGGTGCCCTGGATTTCGAGGACGGGGTCGACCCGGAGCTTCTTGCCCTGGTAGGTGAGCAGGCCGTCCAGTTGGCCGATCACGCGCCCGTCGGCGAGCTTGGAGAGGCTGGGCTCGATGGTGATGGTCAGGGACTTGCCTGGCGTGGCGGGGATGGTGCGTCCGGTGACATCGCGTCCGTCCACCCCGGGGGTTGGCTCGTGGATGGTGGCGACATGGTCCTCTCTCCGCACGCGGACGAAGCTCTGGTGGGCGTAGTAGTCGACAGCCTTGTCGGAGACCGCGGTGTGCTCCTGTTCACCCGGGGCGTCGGGGTTGAACCCGGGGCGCCACTCGATGTACCCGGCGTCCCCGTGGATGGGCGGGGTCGCCTGGAGGAAGACCAGGTCCACGGGCTCTGGCGAGAGCTTGAACCTCTCGACGACGCCCGCGAGGCTCTTCTCCGCGGCGGGGTTGAGCTCCACGCCCCGCTCGCGGGCGAGCGAGAGCAGGAGGTGCAGCGAGAGGGCATGGGGGTCGGACCCCTTGGGGATGACGACTCTCGCGGCGAGGTTCTTGGCATCGAGCACGATAGTGGGGTTCTCTGCCTGCGGCTCTGTCATGGGGCACGCTCGCGATCGGGGGGAGCGCTAGGCGGCGGTCTTGAGCTTGTCGAGGGTCTCGCGGATCCGCTGCTGGAGGATGTCCGGGGTGAACGGCTTGACGACATAGTTATTGACCCCGGCGCGGATAGCCTCGATGACCCGGGTCTTCTCGGACTCGGTGGTCACCATGATGACCGGCGTGGCGGTGTCCCTCTGCCGGAAGGCTCTGAGGAAGGTGATGCCGTCCATATTCGGCATGTTCCAGTCGAGGAGGATGAGGCTGGGCTGGAAGGCGGCGACGCGGCTGAGAGCGTCCTGGCCGTCGCATGCTTCCTCGATCTCGGTGTACCCGAGCTGCTCCAGGATGCTTCGCTGGATGCGTCGGATGGTCTTGGAATCGTCAACAAGCATCACTCTCACGGCTGATCTCCTTGTGGAACGAGAGCCCGCTCAACCGGCGGCGGCGTGCGACGACCGGCCGGCAGCGCCGCGGGCCGCGGTCGCGCGGATCGAGACTTCGATGGAGAAAGCCCCCTGGGGTGCGTTGCACGGGATGGTGATGGAGACGGCGTCGCTGGGCTTCTGGACCTTGTGGTCCTTCCCGACGACAACCTGTGGGCAGCTGATGTTGACGCAGGAGGAGTTGAGGTTGGACTTGGCGTTGCCGCAGATCATGTTCGCCAGCTCGCCGATGGCGTCGGCGAAGTCCTCGGTCCCGGCGTCGAACCGCTGGCCGCAGAAGGACTCGACGACGCCGAGGGCGGTCCCCATGGGCATGCGGATGACCGCGGCGCCGGCGACATCGCCGGAGAACCCGATAATGCCGGACACATCGCCCGCCGAGGGCACCTGGCCGGTCGGGCCGGGCGCCCCGAAGCTGACGGTGGACTGGAGCATCGTGCCGAACACATTCTGCGTCGCCTCGATGAACCGTCGGATGAGTGTGGCGTCCATGCGGTGCTCCTTTCGGGTCGGGGTCGCCTCGAGAGGTCGGTCCACACCCCGTCTGGCGGCACCCGACGCGGGCGTGGGGACCGCCGCGGCCCTTCGTCGGCCGGGGGGCTCCCGGGATTGCGGGAGAGGCGACATTTCCTTTGGACTTCTCTCAAGTTGTACCCCGTTGCTATTGGGGACCTGAGCGTCCCAGAAATAGTTTCTGTCACTGGGGCTTTTCTCGCTCCCGCCCGGATCCGATAGGCCCAATGCGCAGTGCTCCGGCCGCCATGAAGGGGCCGGCAACTCGTGAAGAACGGGGTACGGAACCGTGTCACTAAGCACCCGTGTTGAAGACCTGGCCCGGGCCGTCGTCTGCCTTGACGCCACCGACCTGCCGGCGCTTGTCCGTCTTCAGGACGAGCTCGCGGACCTGGCGGCGTCGATCGAGGAGCAGGAGCAGCGGGGCCTGGTGTCGGCCTGCCTGCACGCGGCCGGGGCGATCGAGGCCATCGTGCTGCGGAGCGCGGAGGACGCGGACGCCGCGTTGGCGGAGGTCAGGCAGGCCATCGAATACGCGCAGCAGATCACCGACGCCGCGCTGACGGGGGCAGACCCCTCCACCCTGGCGGTGCCGGCGTTCCTTGCCGGCGCGTCGGACGCTCGGGAGCCCGACTTCGACATGGAGTTGCTCGGCGCGTGGGTGTCATCGTGTACCTCTGCGCTGAGCGAGCTGGAGTCCGCGGCGATCTCTCTCGATGCCGGTGAGGAGGACATCGGCCAGGACGCCGAGGCCCGCCGGATTATCCACACCATCAAGGGCGAGGCCGGGATCCTGTCCCTCGGGTCGCTCCAGGCGGTCTGCCACGACTGCGAGACGCTGATCGACCTCGCCAAGCAACGGGGCAGCCCATTCCCGGTCGAGGAAGTGCTCGCCATCATCGATTGGATCCGCGGGTGCGTCGAGGTCCTCAGCACCGCTCCGAGCGCGGCGCTCCCCCCGCACCAGGAGCTGCACGCCAAGATCAAGGAGTCGATCTCCCGGTACGCCCCGGGCGCCGGTTCGGAGGGCGCCGCGGGGGGGGGGGCGGGGGGGGGGGGCGCGGGTGGTTGGGGGCCGGCGGG
>CAYJPX010000021.1:0-24365 GCA_964372195.1 uncultured Phycisphaeraceae bacterium | reverse complement strand
AGTTTGAAAGCGACCTGGAGGCTTCCTTGTTGGCGGGGGACGCGACCGGGGCTTGGGGCCAGGAGACGGACGCGCTCGCGGTCACGGTGTCCCGGCCGAGCGACGCCCCCGCGTCCGAGCGCCAGGCCGAGCCGGCGGACGCCGCGCCGGTGGTGCGGGCCTCCACGCCGACGCCGGGCGCACCGACGGCACCGGAGGCCCCGGCCTCGTCCGGGGCGCCGGCGTTCCAGGGTGAGGACGCGCCCGTGGTGTTCCCGCCTGAGGCGGTGATCGATGAAACCGCCGCGGAGTTTGTGTGCGAGGCCCGGGAGCACATCGCCAACGCCGAACAGTCGCTGCTGGACCTCGAGAGCGATCTGGGCAACATCGAGCTGATCAATACCGTGTTCCGCGCGTTCCACACCATCAAGGGCGTGTCGGGCTTCATGAGCCTGACGCCGATCGTCCGGCTGACGCATGTCGCCGAAACACTGCTGGACCAGGCCCGGAGCGGGAAGCTGGACCTCACCCCGGGTCACCTCGACCTGTTCCTGCGGGCCTGCGATGTGCTGGCGCAGCTGATCGGGGCGATCCAGGGCGCGCCCGGGCCGATGCGCAGCGTGTTCGAGGCGCTGATGGGGGACCTCAATCACGCCGCCGAGACGGGCGATGCCTCCGCGCCGCTCGCCCCGCCCGCGGCCGCGCCCAGAACCCGGACGCCGACGCCCGAAACACCGGGGGTGCCCCAGGCGCGGCGGACCGGAGCGCCGCCCGCCGCGGGCGCCGCCCCTGGCTCACCCGCCATCGCGTCGCCGGTCACCGCGCCCACGCCGGCGAGGGCATCGGCCAAGGCCTCCGGGAAGATCGAGCAGACGGTGAAGGTCAACACGACGCGCATGGACGCGTTGGTGGACATGGTGGGCGAGCTGGTGATCGGGTACCAGATGGTCTATCAGGACCAGGCCATCCAGGGCATCCGCCAGCAGCACACTCAGCGCACGCTGGGCCATGTTTCCAAGATCATCCGTGACCTCCAGGAGGTCGCGATGTCCCTGCGCCTGGTCACGCTGCGGGCGACCTTCCAGAAGATGGCCCGGCTGGTGCGCGATGTCTCGGCCAAGGCGGGCAAGAACATTCGCTTCCATGTCGAGGGCGAGGATGTCGAGCTGGACCGCAATGTCGTGGAGGAGATCGCCGACCCCCTGGTCCACATGATCCGCAACGCCTGCGACCACGGCATCGAGCCCGCGGCCGACCGCGTGAAGGCGGGCAAGACCGCCGAGGGCAACCTCTACCTCCGGGCGTACCACCAGGGCGGCTCGATCGTGGTCGAGGTCGCCGACGACGGGCGCGGGCTGCGGCGAGACAAGATCGTCGAGAAGGCGATCGCCAAGGGGCTGATCCCCACCGACCGCGACCCCGCCGAGATGCCCGACTCGGAGGTGTTCAACCTGATCTTCGCGCCGGGCTTCTCGACCGCCGACGAGGTGACCGACATCTCCGGGCGCGGCGTCGGCATGGATGTCGTCCGCCGGAACATCGAGGCGCTCCGCGGCAAGGTCGAAATCCACTCCCGGCAAGGCGAGGGCTCGACATTCAAGATGCGCCTGCCGCTGACCATGGCCATCATCGACGGCATGGTCGTGCGCGTCGGGTCGCAGCGGTATGTGATCCCGACGCTGGCGATCGAGCAGAGCTTCCGCCCGCGGGACACGGACATCCACACGGTCGTCGGCCGGGGCGAGATGGTCAAGGTCCGGGGCAACCTGCTGCCGGTCTACCGCGCCAAGTCCATCTTCGGGCTCCGCGACGGCGCGGACCGCATCGGCGACGGGCTGCTGGTGGTCCTTGAGGCCCACAACGCCCGCTTCTGCCTGCTGGTGGACGAGATCGTCGGGCAGCAGCAGGTGGTGATCAAGACCCTCGGCCACGGCCTGCCGTCCATCCCGGGCGTGTCGGGCGGCGCCATCCTCGGCGACGGGCGGGTCGCGCTCATCCTCGATGTGGGCGGCCTGATCCAGGAGGCGACCCGGGCCGCCGCCTAGAGCACAGCCCAAGGGATACACCGAAGTTCAACCATCACGGGAGCAGCCATGACCAGCATAGTGCACCACGACGGCGATGCCAACGAGAACAAGTTCCTCTCGTTCCGCATCGGGAAGGAAGAGTTCGGCGTCGAGATCCTCCGCGTCCGCGAGATCATCGGCGTCATCGATGTCACTCCCCTGCCGCAGACCCCCTCGTATGTCAAAGGGGTGATCAACCTCCGGGGCAAGATCATCCCGGTGATCGAGCTGCGGGCCAAGCTGGGCCTGGAGGCCAGGGAGTACACCGAGGAGACCTGCATCATCGTCGTGGAGGTCTCCGACGGGGGCGACGAGCGGTTCCACATGGGGGTCATCGTGGACTCGGTCAGCGAGGTGATGGACATCCCCCGCGAGAATATCGAGCCGGCGCCGCGCTTCGGCGGCAACCTGAACACCGGCTACATCCTGGGCATGGGCAAGGTCAAGGAGCAGGTCCTGATCCTGCTCGACATCGACCGGGTCATGACCCAGTCCGACCTGCAGAGCCTGTCCGAGACGGCCCGCGCCGATGCGCCGGCCGAGACCGCCAAGGCCGCCTGAGCCGCCCCACGCGCCGCCCCGGCACGGGACGGTCGCGGAACACACAAGCACCCACCGCACGCACAAGAGCACGCACCAGAGAAGGAACCACGCCATGAGCAACACGCATTCCCAGTTCGAGTCGGATGTGAGCGCCGCGTCGACCGCCGGCGGCTTCTCGCCGGCCGAGTACGCCAGCATGCTGGAGAACATCGGGACGAATGTGTTCGTCGCCGACGAGCGCCACAACATCGTCTTCATCAACGCCAAGGGCCGCATGACCCTGGAGACCATCGACGCCATCCTCCGGCAGGAGTTCGGCTTCGGCGCCGACGAGGTCATCGGGAAGAACATCGATGTCTTCCACAAGAAGCCCTCGTACCAGCGCTCCATCGTCTCCAACCCCGCCAAGCTCCCCCACCGCGCCGAGATCGCGGTCGGCGAGCTCACGCTCGACCTGAATGTCAACGGCGTCACCGACGAGAACGGGAAGCTCGTCGGCACGATCGTCAACTGGGAGGAGATCAGCGCCCGCAAGCAG
This sequence comes from uncultured Phycisphaeraceae bacterium, assembly GCA_964372195.1. GTDB lineage: Bacteria > Planctomycetota > Phycisphaerae > Phycisphaerales > UBA1924 > PNC22. Next base: position 21,239 of record CAYJPX010000021.1, on the reverse strand, counting down.
GCCGAGGCCCAGGCCCAGAAGGTCACAGAGATGCTCCGCCAGCTCCCGCTCAATGTCATGCTCTGCAACGCCGACCTCGAGCTGACCTACATGAACGACACCTCGTTCAACACCCTCAAGTCCATCGAGGACAACCTCCCGGTCAAGGCCGACGAGATGATCGGGACCTGCATCGATGTCTTCCACCAGAACCCCGCCCACCAGCGAAAGCTGCTCGGCAACCCCAAGAAGTACCTCCCCTACTCGGGCGAGATCGTCATCGGCGGCGAGGATGTCTCCCTGCGTGCCGATGGCGTCTACGACGCCCAGGGCGAGTTCATCGGGTGCATGGCCACCTGGACCGTCGTCACCGAGCAGAAGCGGCTCCAGCGTGAGACCGCCGAGGCCCAGGAGCGCGAGCGGGCCCAGGCCGAGGACCTCCAGAACAAGGCCAACATGCTCTTGAGGATCGCCCAGGCCGCGGGCAAGGGCGACCTCGACTCCACCCTCCCCTTCGAGAGCGACGACACGATGGGGCACTTGGCCCGGGGCTTCAGCTCGATGATCGAGAACATCAAGGGCTCACAGGAGCGCGAGCGTGAGCAGGCCCAGGAGCTGCGCAACAAGGTGGATCAGCTCCTTGAGGTCACCGAGGCGGCCGGCCAGGGCGACCTGACGGTCGAGGTCCCCTTCTCGGGCGAGGACGCGATCGGCCAGCTGGCCGCGGGCCTGGGCGGGATGATCGAGAGCATCCGCGGGGCCCTCACCGAGGTCAACGGCGGGACCGAGCAGATCGACCAGGGCGCGCAGCAGATCTCGAGCGCCAGCCAGTCGCTCTCCGGGGCCGCGTCGCAGCAGGCCGCGAACCTCGAGGAGATCAGCGCCTCGCTGGAGGAAATGTCGAGCATGACCAAGCAGAACGCGGAGAACTGCAAGCAGGCCGCGTCGCTCTCGGAGGAGAGCCAGGCGTCGGCCGACCGCGGGACCAACGAGATGGCCTCGATGAACCAGGCCATGGACGAAATCATGAAGTCGTCCAGCGAGATCTCCAAGATCATCAAGGTGATCGACGAGATCGCGTTCCAGACCAATCTGCTGGCCCTGAACGCGGCGGTCGAGGCCGCCCGGGCCGGCGAGGCGGGCAAGGGCTTCGCGGTCGTCGCCGAGGAGGTCCGCAACCTCGCGCAGCGCTCCGCCGAGGCCGCCAAGAACACCTCGGCCATGATCGAGGAGTCCAGCAAGCGGGCCGGGAACGGGGCCGCGATCGCCTCCCGCGTCGCCGGGGCGCTCAGCGAGATCGTCGCGAGCACCAAGAAGGTCAACTCGCTGCTCGCCGAGGTGGCCAGCGCGAGCCAGGAGCAGGCCGACGGGGTCATCCAGATCAACAAGGGTGTCTCCGAGCTCGACACCGTGACCCAGCAGAACGCCGCCAACAGCGAGGAGCTGGCCGCCACCGCCGAAGAGACCGCCGCCCAGGTGGGCAGCCTGCGGGAGGTCGTCAACCGGTTCAACATCGGGCAGGAGGACACCACGCCGTCGCGTGCCCCCGCCCCGGCGCGGCAGCACCGCGGCCCCAAGGGCGCCCCGACCAAGCCGGTGAAGAAGCCCATCGCCACCAAGGGCCGGCCCGTCGGGGCCGGGACCGCGGCCAAGGCGATCCCCTTCGACGATGACTCCTTCGAGTCCTTCTGAGCCCCCTGAGGCACACCATCCACCCGGCCGGCCCCGACGGGCCGGCCGGGCCGTTCTCGAGCGGCGGGCGTCGGGCCCGAAGGGAGTCCCGGAGTGACGAGCAAGCGATCGATCACGCCCAAGCAGTTCCAGCTGATCTCCTCGATCGCCAGGGAGCACTGGGGGCTCAACCTTTCCGAGCGGAAGATGGACCTGGTCTGCAACCGCCTGACCAAGTTCCTCACCCGCGCGCCGTACGACTCGGTGGAGGAGTACCTCGAGCACCTGACCACCCACGCCGACGACGAGGACCGTCTGGTGTTCTTCGACATCCTCTCGACGAATGTCACCAGCTTCTTCCGCGAGCGCCAGCACTTCGACTACCTCGAGCGGGAGTTCTACACCCCTCTGGCGCGCGGCACGATCGCGCTGCCCGGCGGGCGCATCCGCATGTGGTCGGCCGGGTGCTCGACCGGCTGCGAGCCCTACTCGATGGCGCTCCACGCCCGGGAGAGTCTCCCCGACCTCGACAGGTGGGATGTGAAGATCCTGGCGACCGACCTCTCCAACAGCGCCGTGGCAAACGCGAGGAGCGCGGTCTACCCCGAGCCGATGGTCGCCGCGCTGGACCAGGGACTCCTCCGCAGGTACTTCGAGCGCGGCACCGGGGTCCAGGCCGGCAGCGTCCGCGTCTGCGGGCAGGTCCGATCGATGGTCTCGGTCGCGAGACTCAACCTCATGGGCGAGTGGCCGATGAAGGGCCCGTTCGATGTCATCTTCTGTCGCAATGTCATGATCTACTTCGACAAGGACACGCGCGAGAGGCTCGTGAACCGGTTCTGCCGGCTGCTCAGGCCGGGCGGGATCCTGGCGATCGGCAGCTCGGAGACCCTCTCGGGCATCGCGACGCCGCTGCGATCGGTCGCGCCGTCGACCTATGTCAAGTAACGGAGGAAGGATGTCGTCATTCCTGAACAAGGGAGGCCTGGCGAGGGAGGTGGACGGCCGGGTCACCGTCGGCGTCGCCGATCTGCAGGTGGCCAGCGACCCGAACGCCCACATCATCACGCACGCGCTGGGGTCGTGCATCGGGGTGACGATCTACGACCCGGTCGTCAAGGTCGCCGGGATGCTGCACTTCATGCTCCCCTCGGGGCGGGGCAACGAGGAGAAGGCCAAGGCCAACCCGGCGATGTTCGGGGACACCGGCGTGCCGCTGCTCTTCCGCCGCTGCTACGACCTCGGCGCCCAGAAGGAGCGCCTGGTCGTGTGTGCCGCGGGCGGCGCCGAGGTGATGAACGACTGCGGCAAGTTCAAGATCGGGACGCGGAACCGCACGATCCTCCGCCAGCTCTTCTGGAAGAACAACATCCTGCTCGCCGCCGACGAGACCGGCGGGAGCATCAGCCGGACGATGCAGATCGATCTGAGAGACGGCCGGGTCACCATCCGGCACAAAGGACAGGAGACCGTGCTGTGGTCAGCATAAACGACATCGTGAAGGCCGGGGACCGGATGACCGCCATGCCCGCGTCGGTGATGCGGGTAACCTCGATGCTGGCGACGGGCAACACCGACGCCCAGGAGCTCGCCGAGATCATCCGCAGCGACGAGGTGCTCACCGCCGCCGTGCTCCGGCGAGCCAATTCGGTCGCTTTTGGATCCACGGGGCGGGTCTTCGACCTGCACCAGAGCATCGTGCGTCTGGGTTCGAAGAACCTCACCCATGTGGTCATGGAGCAGAAGGCGTCCGATGTGTTCGGGCAGACCGGCGAGGCCTTCGGGCTCGCCCGCGGGGCGCTGTGGCGGAGCGGCATCGGCGGCGCCGTGGGGGCCGAGTGGATCGCCAGACGCCTCGCGCCCAAGGAGGCCGGCATCGCCTATGTCGCCGGTCTGCTCCGCGACATCGGGAAGATCGCCCTCGAGGCCTACTTCGGGGACCGGTACCTCCTGCTCCTGGCGCCCCACACCGACGCGACCCGCACCTTCGTCGAGTGCGAGCGCCTCGCACTGGGCTTCGACCACGCCGAGGTTGGGCAGGCGATGGGTGTGCAGTGGGGTCTGCCCCAGCGGCTCTGCGACGCGATCCGCTTCCACCACGACCCGCCGGCCGACGGCGACGGGCACGATGTGCTCTTCGACCTCGTCCACGCGGCGGACGCGGTATGCCTGTGGGCCGGCCTCGCGGTCGGGCACGACGGGCTGGCCTACAACCTCGCGCCGCATGTCCGCGACAGCCTGGGGCTGACCCGCCAGGAGGCCGAACACGAGATCGCGCATGTCTGGACCGAAGTCAAGCACATCGAAGAGAGCCTGAACGCGCCAAAGGCGCAGGAGAAGTCCGCGTGAGCTGCAATGTACTCATCGTCGATGACTCCCCGATCCTCCGGCGGGCCGTGACCAAGGTCGTCAAGCTCGCGGGGGTCGGCGAGGACCATATCCACGAGGCCGGCAACGGCCAGGAAGCCCTCGACATCCTCGAAACCATCTGGATCGACCTGGTGCTCCTCGACCTGAACATGCCCGTCATGGACGGCGAGGAGTTCGCCAAACGCGTGCACGAGCGCGACGACCTCGGGCATGTCGCCACCGTCGTCGTCAGCACCGAATCCAACCGGGAGCGCCTCGATCGGATGAAGCGGTACGGCGTGGTCGAGACGCTGCACAAGCCCTTCGAGCCCGAGGACCTCTGCCGTCTCATCTCCAAAGTCCTGGGAGTCAAGCTGTGAGCCAGATCAACACCGAGCGCCTCTCCGAGCTGGTGGCCGAAGCCCTCGAGCGGACCTGCTTCATGGTCAGCGAGCCCTCCGACCAGGCGGCCGCGGCCGGGAAGGGGTACCGGCTCGGGCGCTGCGCCCGCATCGCCTACACCGGCCCCGCGTCGGGGCATGTGTTCGTCGTCGCCTCCGACGGGTTCCTCGAGGAACTCGCGTCGGGGCTGCTCGGCTGCGAGCCCGACGAGATCGACCTCGAGGTCGAGGGGCGCGACGCGATCAGAGAGCTGGCCAACATCATGGGCGGCTCCGTGGTCCTGGAGATGGGCGGCGACGACTGCGAGTACCGCCTGGGCCTGCCCGAGGAGGTGGAGCCCGTGGCGTTTACCGCCGGCGCGGAGTGCTACATCGAGAGCACCTTTGGCGCCCTGCGGGTGTATTGGGCCCCGCAGGCCGGGTCCGCCTCGAAGGCCGCCTGAGCCCACCCCTCGGGCACAGTCCATGGGAGCCGATCCGATGTCCGCACCGATCCGTGTCCTGATCGTCGATGATTCCGCCCTGGTCCGCAGGGTGCTGACCGAGCAGTTGTCCCGCCAGCCGGGCATCGAGGTCGTCGGCACGGCGCCCGATCCCTTCGTGGCCCGCGAGCAGATCGTGGCGCTCGAACCCGATGTCATTACGCTGGACATCGAGATGCCCCGCATGGACGGCCTGAGCTTCCTCAAGAAGCTCATGAAGTTCCACCCGGTGCCGACCATCGTCTTCAGCTCCCTCGCGGGCCGGGGGACGCACATCGCCATGGACTGCCTCGAGGCCGGCGCGGTCGAGGTGCTCGGCAAGCCCCAGGGCTCGGCGGGCGTCGGACAGGTCGCCGCCAGGCTCGGGGACATCATCCGCGGCATCAAGGGGGTCACGCTCCGCAAGCCCCAGGGGACACGACCGGTCGCCCCGGTCTCGCAGCCCGCGGCGGGCGCGCCCCACGGTGGCGGACGCCCCAGCGGGCGTGTCATCGCGATCGGCGCCTCTACCGGCGGCACCGATGCGCTCCGCGATGTCCTCGTGCCGCTCCCGACCGATCTCCCCGGCATCGTCATCGTCCAGCACATGCCCGCGGGGTTCACCACCGCATTTGCCGACCGTCTCAACCGCCTCTGCGCGATCGAGGTTCGGGAGGCGTGCGACGGCGACGAGATCCGCACCGGCGCCGCGCTGCTCGCCCCGGGCGACCTGCAGATGAAGGTCGTCAGGGACGGGGAGGGCTGGAAGGTCCATGTCTTCGACGGCCCGCGCGTCTGCCGCCACAAGCCCTCGGTCGATGTGCTCTTCGAGTCCACCGCCGAGTGCGTCGGCAGGCACGCCATGGGCGTCATCCTCACCGGCATGGGGGGCGACGGCTCCCGCGGCATGCTCTCCATGAAGAACACCGGCGCGTACACCATCGCCCAGGACAAGGACTCGTGCGTCGTCTTCGGCATGCCCCGCGAGGCCATCGAGGCCGGCGGGGTGTGCGAGACCTCGCCGCTGAGCCGGATCCCCGGGCACATCCTCGACTGGTCCAGGGGCGCCTCCCGCCTGGCCGCCTGATCGAAGCCCCCCAACCCCGCTTACCCCCTATCGCCGGCCCGAAGACCTGGGCCGGTGGTTCGTTCCGGGGATGGAACCGGCGTCGGAGGGCGTGCCCCGAGCTACACTCGCGCCCCATGGACACCGACCCGATCCGCCAGTCCGATCGCTTCAGCCGATTCTGTACCGATGTGCTCGACCCGGCGGCCTACCGAGACACCGCGCCACTCGCGGTCGAGGTGTGCCAGACCCCCGACCCGATTCCGCCCGCCGACGCCCCCGGGCTGGCCTACGCCCCGGTCGGGCTGGGCTTCCGCTGGGGGCCAAAGTGGTCGACGGCGTGGTTCAGGCTGCGGGGTGTGGTGCCGGCGAGCCACGCGGGATTCGTCACCGCCCTGCGCTTCGACACGGGTGTGGAGGCGCAGTTGTGGGCCCCGTGCCCGGCAGAGCCCCGGGGTCCGAAGCCCCGGGTGGGCGCCCCGGGGTCGCTCGTCCCGGTCCAGGGCTTCGATGTCAACCGCGACACGGCGATCATCCTGAGCCTCGCGCGGGGCGGCGAGCACCTCGAACTCTTCGTCGAGGCGGCCTGCAACCACCCCTTCGGCGTCGGGCACTTCCCCTGGGACCCGGCCGATTCGGTCCGGCGTTGGACCGATGCCGAGCCCGCCCGTCTCGACCGCGCCGAAGTCGTGGTCTTCGACGAGCGACTGTGGCGCCTCGCGACCGCCTACCGCTTCGCGCTGCTGCTGCTCCGGGAGCTTCCCCCCGAGTCGCCCCGGGCCGGACAGCTCATCGCCGGCCTGCGCGACGCGACCACCGCGATCGACGACACCCGAGTCGCCGCCACCGCCGACCGGGGGCTCGTCATCCTCGACACCCTGCTCCGCTCGCCCGCGCCGGGTTCGGCGACGATCTGCCACGCCACGGGGCACGCGCACATCGATACCGCCTGGCTCTGGCCCATCCGGGAGACCCGCCGCAAGTGCGTCCGCTCGTTCAGCAATGTGCTGCGGCTGATGGACCGGTTCCCCGACTTCCGCTTCCTCTGCTCGCAGGCCCAGCAGTACGCCTTCGTCGAGCAGGACTCGCCCGAGCTCTTCGCGCAGATCGCCGCCCGCGTCGCCGAGGGCCGGTGGGAGCCGGGCGGGGCGATGTGGATCGAGCCCGACGCCAACTGCCCCTCGGGCGAGTCGCTGGTCCGGCAGATCCTCCACGGCACGCGCTACTGGCGGGACAAGTTCGGCGGCGCCGGCGCCCAGCGCTTCGTCTACCTCCCCGACACCTTCGGCTTCCCCGCCGCCCTGCCGCAGATCATCGCCAAGGCCGGGCTCGACACCTTCATCACCAACAAGCTCGCCTGGAACGCCCACAACCACTACCCGCACACCTCGTTCCTCTGGCGGGGGATCGACGGCAGCGAGGTGCTCGCCCACTTCACCCCCGGCGCCGACTACAACGCCGTCAACACGCCGCTCGAGCTGCGCCGGGGCGAGAAGCGCCACGCCGACAAGCACACGCCGGGCCGCGAACCGACCAGCCGCTGGCTCCAGCCCTTCGGCTATGGCGATGGCGGCGGGGGGCCGACCGACCGCAGCATCGAGTACGCCCGGCTCGCCGCCGACTGTGATGGCCTGCCCAAGACCCGGCTCGGCCGTACCGACGATTTCTGCGAGGCGCTGCACCGAGACTTTGATGCCCTGCGCGGGCGCGGCGTCGAGCCGCCCGTGTGGGATGGCGAGCTGTACCTCGACCTCCACCGGGCCACCCTCACCACGCAGGCGTGGCTCAAGAAGGCCAACCGCCGGGCCGAGGAGCTGCTGCGCCTCGCCGAGCTGCTGCTCGTCGCCAAGCCCAACGCTGCATTGCCCCCTCTCCCGCCCCCGGCGGGAGAGGGCTGGGGAGAGGGCTCCGTTCCTCCTTCTTCTCCAACGCTGGGTGGTACAGGCATCAGCGAAGCTCGCGCCACCCTCGACCAAGCGTGGAAACTCCTCCTCCTCAACCAGTTCCACGACATCCTCCCCGGCTCGTCGATCACCTGGGTCTACGACGATGCCAAACTCGACCACGCCAGGATCCGGGAGTTGATCGAGCCGATCGTGCGCGCCGGGCTCGGCCGCTGGTCGGCGGAGCTTGGCGGCCCCATCGTGGTCAACCAGACCAGCCACCCGCAGTGCGGCGTGGTGCGCACGGGAGACGGGCTTCGGTATGTCGCCGATGTCCCGCCCGTAGGCGCGCGCACAATCCTGGGCGATGCGTTCCCCGTGGAACATGTCCGCCTCACCCACAGCACCCCCCTGGGGGTGTATGTACTCGCCAATGGACTGATCGAAGCCACCATCGCTTCCGACGGCACGATCGCCAGCCTCCGCGAGCTGTCCACCGGGCATGAGGCCTGCGCATCGGGAGAGTCGCTCAACCAGCTCGCGATCTACGAGGACCGCCCCCGCATGTGGGACGCGTGGGACTTCGACCCCGAGGCCGAGTACAAGCCCCTCGACGCCATCGGCGCCCCCGAGTCGATCGAGGTGGTGACCGAGCATCCGCTGCGGTGCGAGGTCCGCGTGGTGCGAGCGATCGGCGAGCGCAGCCGGATCGAGCAGACCTACACGCTCGACGCCGCCAGCCCGCGCCTGGACATCCGCTCCAGGGTCGAGTGGCACGAGGACCACCGGCTCCTCCGGGCGTTGTTCCCGGTGGCGGTCCGGGCGACGCGAGCGACCTACGACATCCAGTTCGGGCACATCGAGCGGGCAACGCACCGCAACACGCCGTGGGACCGGGCCAAGTACGAGGTCTGCGCCCACCGCTGGATGGACCTCTCCGAGCCCGGCTTCGGCGTGGCGCTCCTCAACGATTGCAAGTACGGCCACTCCTGCCACGGGCATGTGATGGGCCTCACGCTGCTGCGGGCCCCGAAGTGGCCCGACCCCACAGCCGACCGGGGCGTCCACGAGTTCTGCTATTCGGTCTTGCCGCACGGGGGCGATTGGCGCACGGCGGGCGTCGATGGGCAGGCCGAGGCGATCAACACCCCGCTGGTCGTGCATGGGGAGGTGGACGCCGGTGTCGCGCCGGGCAGCGAGCCGTGCGAGTGGTCACCGATCTCGATCGAGACCACCGGCTCGGCCTCCCTCACGGTCTCGGCGATCAAGCCCGCGGAGGACGGCGAGGGCGTGATCGTCCGCCTCGTCGAGACCCACGGCGGGCGGGGCCCGGCGACGGTCACCTGGCGGATGCCGGTGTCTGTTGTGGAACCGGTCGACCTCCTCGAGCGTCCGCTCGTGGACGGCCAGGCCGGGTTCTCGCACGATCCGGCCGCCTCGCGGACCGGGTTTGCGGTCGGCAACTTCGAGATCATCACCCTGAGGGTCAGGCCCTGATGCAACCGGCGGCCCGCGATGCCGAAGAACAGGTGGCACACCCGGCGAGCGGGCCGGTGGAGGTATGCACATGATGTCACGGAACCGGTGGGCGATCGGGTTGGCGGCAGGGGTGATGGCCTCGGCTTCGGCGGGGCTGGCCCAGACCGAGTCGCCCTACATCCGTGTCGTCGAGCCCGATGCGCAGACGATCCGGCTCGACATCGCGGTCCGCACGCTGGCGCCTGTCGATGGCGAGGGGCCTGTGGTGCAGCTCGTCGGCGCGGTCCACATCGCCGATGCCCCGTTCTACGCCGATGTGCAGAGCTTCCTCGATGTCCACGACCTGGTGCTCTACGAGGGCGTGGGCGGCGCGCGGGAGGCCACGCCCGAGCCGGCGGGCGGCGACGAGGCGGCCGTGCTGCTCACCGCGCGGCGGGTCATGTTCCTGGCGATGCTCGGCGAGGTCGTGGCCCGCGAAGAGGGCGAGTACCCATCCACCACCGGCGGGCTGATCGACGCGTTCGACGGCTCGATGCACGGGATCGTCCGGGCCGCCTCGCGGGACGGGTGGGGGCGCGAGATCGTGATCGAGAACGACGACTTCGACGCCCTCAGCCTCGGCGCCGACGGGGCCGTGGGCGGCGAGGGCGCGGACACCGACCTGCGCGGGCGGGCGTTGCTCGATGCGCCGTCCGGCCTCGAGCCCGACCCCGACGCCGCGGGGCTGCAGCGCGACCTCGCGCACGCCCTGGGCCTGACCTTCCAGCTCGACGCCATCGACTACTCGCACCCGCACTGGCGCAACAGCGACATGGATATCGGGCAGATCCAGGAGGCGCTCGGCGGCGCGCCCGCCGGCTCGCCGCGGAACAAAGACGCCAAGCGGGAGCGGCTCGACCCCGACGCCCCCGACAAGCTCAAGGCGGCCGATGCGCTGTTCAGCACCCTGAGCGGCGAGTCGTTCATGGCCAAGGCGTCGAGTTTCATCCTCAAGATGCTGGGGTCGAACCCGACCGGCCGGGCGATGGTCAAGATCATGCTCGCCGACACGCTGACCCAGGCCGAGGAGCTGCTGGCGATGCAGCCCGGCGGGCTCGCCGAGCTGATGGAGGTCATCATCCAGGACCGCAACGCGGCGGTGCTCGACGACCTGCGCGGCGTGATCGACGACGAGCCCGGGGTCAGGCATGTGGCGATCTTCTACGGCGCCGGGCACTTCGGCGACCTCGAGGCGAGCATCGCCGACGAGCTCGGCTACCGCTACGAGAGCACGATCTGGATCCCCGCGATGTCGATCGACCTGACCGAGGCCGGCCTGACCGCCCAGCAGGTGGGCTTCTACCGCAACATGATGAAGCAGATGATCGACTCGCAGATGGAGATGATGAAGCAGCGGGGGGAGTGAACCGCGGAGGGCGCGGAGAGCGCGGAGTCGAGTCAGGGGTCATTCAACACAAAGTCATTCAACACAGAGTCGCAGAGGCACAGAGAGAGACAGGTGTTGATGCATCCTCTCTGTGTCTCTGTGCCTCTGTGTTCACTCCTGTCTATGTCTTTTCTCCGCGATCTCCGCGCACTCCGCGGTTCACTCTGATTTGCGTGATCTCCGGCTCGCCGCCGCGTGCTCCGCGGTTGACTCAACTCTCCCGGATCGTCAGCCGTGCGGGGCTTTCCCGGCCCATCCGCTCGGCGGCCATCTTCTCCCAGCCCGAGCCCAGCTCCCCGATCGGGTCCGGCGGCACGATGTCCACCCGCTTCTCGCCCAGCTTCACCTCGCCGGCCCGCACGCGGGCCTGGAAGGCCTTGCACTCGTCGAGCAGCCGGTCGAGGATCTCGGTCTCGGGGACATTGGCGATCTTCTCGCCCTGCACATAGATGATGCCGCGCCGATCGCCCGCGAAGACCGCGACATCCGCGCCCTCGGCCTCGCCCGGGCCGTTGACCACGCACCCCATGACCGCGACCTTCATCGGCACGGTGATCTCGTCGGCGAGCTTGCGGCGGACATCCTGGATGAGGGTGAAGAGGTCGACCTGGATCCGGCCGCAGGTCGGGCAGGCGATCAGCTCGGCGCCCCTGCGCTCGCGCAGGTCGAGCGACCAGAGCAGCTCGAGCCCGTCCTCGACCTCGAAGACCGGGTCGCTGGCGTAGCTGATGCGGATGGTGTCGCCGATGCCGTTGGCCAGCAGCGTGCCCAGGGCGACGACCGAGCGGATGCAGCCGGTCTCCTTGGGCCCGGCGTGGGTGACGCCCAGGTGCAGCGGGTGGTCGAAGCGGCTGGCGATCTCGGTGTAGGCGTCGATGACGATGGGGGCGCTCATGCTCTTGGCGCTGATGGCGATGTCGTGGAAGCCGCGCTCGCTGAAGATCTCGAGGTACTCCTCGAGCTTGGCGATCATGATCGCGAGCAGGTAGCCGTGCTTGTGGTCGCTGAAGACCGCGCCGAGTTCCTTCGCCCGCTTCTGCTTGTCGCGGCGCTCGATGATCGAGCCCTCATTGACGCCGATGCGGATGGGGATGCCCCGCCCGCCCTGGGCCTGCTTGCAGGCGTCGATGACGGCGTGGACCTGCTCGCGGTCGGCGATGTTGCCGGGGTTGAGGCGGATCTTGTGCACCCCGGCCTCGACCGCCTCGAGAGCCCGCCGGAAGTGGAAGTGGACATCCGCGACGATCGGCACGCTGGTCTGGTTCAGGATCTCGCGGAGCGCGTCGGTGTCCTTCTTCTCGGGCACCGCGACGCGGACGATGTCCGCCCCGGCGGCCTGCATCCGGTGGATCTCCGCCACGCACTTGTCGATGTCGTGGGTGTACCCGGCGGTCATGGTCTGGACGCTGACCGGGGCGGGGGTGGAGGCGGGGGTGGAGGCCTGGCCGCGCGAGTCGGGCTTGCCGCCGCCGATCTGGATGATCCCGGTGCGGTCGTCGCCGACGAAGATGGGCCTGGTTGGACGGCGTGGGTGCATGGCGGGGGATGGTAGGGGCCGGTGTTTCGGGGCGGGGCACTCCAGACCCCTGAGTTCTCACACGCCCTTACGCCGCCCGCGGCGCTTCCGATCGCGCCCCCCAGCCCACTATCATGCGACTATGCCCGCCGCACCCCGCTACCCCGCCGACTTTGGCCACGCCGGGCTCCGCATGACGGCCGCGGACTTCTTCACGATTGGTCAAACCGCCGACCACCTCGAGCTCGTCGACGGCGTTGTCGTCATGTCCCCACGCCCCACACCGCTCCACCAGACCATGCTCCGCCTGATCCTCCGCCAGGTCGAGTCCTACCTCGATGGGCACGAGGGGGCCGCCTGCTTCCCGGAGGTTGACTGGGAGCTCCGCCCCGACACGGTCTACTCGCCCGATATCGCCTGCTACGCCCCCGGGCGTCTCGCGGCGATCCCCGCCAGGCTCACCGAGGCCCCCGACCTGGTCATCGAGATCCTCTCCCCCGGCACCAAGGCCTTCGACCTGACCACCAAGAAGGACGACTACGAACGCGGCGGCGTCGGTGAGTACTGGGTCATCGACAGCACGAGCGGTCAGGCCTGGCGTTACGCGCGCGAGGGCCAGCGGCTCATCGAGGGTGCCGTAGACGCCGACCGCATCGGCTCGACAGCGCTGCCCGGCTTGACGCTCGACCTGCGTCCGCTGCAAGCCGCGGCAGCGATGCGGGACAAGTAGCGCCATCCACGGTCCCCGCACGCCTCTGCGAGCCCCGAGCGCAAGCTCGGCGGACGATGCTCAGGCGCTCCCCGCCCGCTCCCGGTTGGCGAACTTGCAGTTGAGGACGCCGAGGTAGACGATGGACTCAAACCACAGCATGCCGAGGAACCCACCCAGCGCGGGCAGGAGGCCAACCGAGAGCATCATCGGCCCGCGCCACGGGCCGACATCGTGCCGCAGCGCCCGGTGGAGCATCGCCACGCCGAGCAAGAAACCGACCGACGCGAGAATCGCCGCCCCCATCCAACCAGCCGTCGCGTGCGCGGTGATCGTGCGGGCGACGGCGCGTGTGATCCGCGTGCGGTGGAAGCGTCCGAAGGTCCGGATGCCGAGATACTCGACGCGAGTCAGCACCCACAGGAGCGTCGCGAGCCCTACCCACGCCAGGATATAGAACGACCCGACAGCAACGGGGTCGATCCTCGGCAGGGCCGTACGCGACCCCGCGGTCCAGAAGACCGGCTCATTCCGGAACACCCATCCGAGGCCGATCGCTCCGCTGCAGACGGCAGAGGGCAGCGCCGCGGCGACCGTCATCGTCAGGCCGGCGAACGACCGGCTGGACTCCCGCTCGATCTTGAATGTCCTGACTGTTCGTCGTGGGTGGCACAGGAGGGCGAGCAGCGTGCGGGCCCAGCTCCGCGCGGAAGGGTCCTGCTGCCAGGCTGTCCCGGAGCGGGCTTCTGGCAGGCTCTCGACCACCGGCCGACCGCACTCGGGGCAGTTGGTCTCCTGCGGCAGCCCCTCGATGGAGTATCCGCAGCGTTCGCACAGCAGTTCGAACTCATCACGCCAAGTGGCCAATCCGCGACTCCTTGCTGAAGCTCTACTGATCGCGAGCGGGCGGGGTTCGGTCGGGCCAGCGGGACGCCGCGAGACACAGGGCCACGAACCACAGCACCCCGGCCGCGAGCGATGGCGTGACATGCTCCAGCATGTCGAGAAGCAGATCGACCAGCAGGACCGCGCTGGTAGGGGCGAGCACACACGAGGCGTGCACCGCGAGCACATGGCTGCCGCGCCAGATCTCCCGCGAGGGTCGGCAGGCCAAGCGGATCACCTGCCGGCCCGAGAAGTACAGCGCCAGCCCCAACGCCAACCACATCAGAAGCCCGACCACGACCACGATCGTCGCTGCGAGAAGTACCACGCCGAGAAAGACCGTGTCATTATCCGATAGAGGTACTTCCAGGGCGAGCGTCACGCCGGCCCACGCCGCCGCCAAGAACAAGGCGCACCCCGGCACGATCAGCATATTGCAGAGGAACAGCCGGAAGTTCGAGTCGTCATTGTCGAACGACACAACGCCGAGCGTCCGTCGCGGCCTGGCGACCATCAACCCAACCGTCTTCATCCAGCTCCACAGCGACGGCCGCCGCTGCCACGGGCTCCCAACCCGCGCCGCCCTGCTCGCGGCGAAGTCCAGTCCGCACTCCGGGCATACCGCCGTCTCCGGCGTCCCCTCCAGCGAGTACCCGCAACGGTCGCAGAGCAACTCGCGCACCGCCGATCGTGTCGCCCCGCGTCCGTCCATACCTCAGGTATACCCGCTCCCGGCAGACCGGGTTTGGATTCGCTAACCTGTGGGCGATGGCCGACCGATAATGGGGCCGTCGCCGGGGTGGGGAGCAGCCTCCGCCCAGTTCGCCGTCGGCCCGAGGAACCCTCCCGTGATCGAGTACCGCCGCATCTCGGCCAGCGACCCGCTCTACAGCCAGGCGTGCGCCCTGCGGGAGTCGGTCCTGCTCCGCCCGCTCGGCAAGGACCTCGCCTGGTTCGCCGAGCACTACGCCGAGGTCGAGCGCCGGGCCGAGCACTTTGTCGCGGTGCTGGCCCACCCGGCCGGGGACAGGGTGGTGGGGGTGGTGCTGTTGATCCCCGACTATCCCGAGGCCGGCGTCGGCAAGCTCATGCAGATGGCCGTCGACCCCCAGCGGCAGGGCGAGGGCATCGGGCGGCGCCTGGTGATCGAGCTCGAGACCCGTGCCCTGGGAGAGCTCGGCCTCGGGGAGGTCTTCTGCCACGCCCAGAACTCGGCGGTGGGGTTCTACACGAGCCTCGGCTGGGCGACCGACCCGGACGAGTTCACCGAGGCGGGTATACCCCACCACCGGATGTGGCTCGGCCAGCCCAGTGAAGAACCCGGGTGAGCGTGCGATTCGGGCTCGCCCCGGCCGCCCCCTCGATCTAGACTGCTGTGGTTGCAGGAGCTTACGACTTGGGCGATGTCCGTCTGGCATTCCGCGAGGCTGGTCTCCGGCACACACGCCAGCGCGAGGCGGTGTTCGCGGCCCTGTGCGCGACGGACATCCACCCCACTGCGGAGGAACTCCACGAGCTGGTTCGCCAGGACGAGCCGGGGCTGAGCCTGGCGACGATCTACAACTCGTTGGAGGCGTTGAGCGATGCGGGGCTCTGCCGCCGGCTGCCCTGCAACGGCGGGCCGACCCGGTTTGATGCGGATCTGACCAGACATGTCCATGTCGTCCTGCCGGATGGTCGGGTTTTGGATGTACCCAGCGAGCTGGCCAAGGCCCTTCTGGCGGCGGTTCCCCCGGGGCTGGTGGCCGATCTGGAGGCCAGGACAGGGGTTTCCATGTGCGGCCTCGGGGTGCAGTTGGTGGCATTCCCCCAGGCGGAATCCAAGGAAATCTCGGACTGCTGAGTCGGAGTGAACTCGGCCCGGTGGGAGGCCGATGCTCCCTCTGGGCGGGGCATGCGCATCGCGCGAGCCACAACGCCCGATTGGAGCACGCCGTGGAAGAGCACTTGGGGAACCCCAGCGATCGTCGAGCCCACACGAGGTTTGCGCTGCGTCCGATGTACTCGGCGATGGAGGTGAAGCTGACCTGCGACGCGTGCGAGACGATGGATGGGCACGCCTACGACATCTCGCGGGGCGGCGTGTGCTTTGAGCTGGACCAGCGGATCGAGAACGGGACGCCGGTGTACATGAAGCTGAGCCTGCCGGAGTGGCTCCTGGGGCTGACCGACGGGCAGACCGACCTGACCAGCGTGCATGTGAAGGGGACGGTGGTCTGGAACGACGACGACGGGGTGCCCGGGCCGGTGCGGATGGCGGCGGTGTTCACGAGCTTTGACACGGTCGCCGAGCGGGAGCTGTTCCTGCGGACGCTCAAGGGCCATCGGTACGCGATCGCGGCCTGAACCGCGTGCCGCGGGAGGCCCGGACCGCGAGTCGGCCTAAACTCCTCGCGTGTTTGTCGACGAAGCAGTTATTGATGTGCGTGCGGGCAACGGCGGGGATGGCCGCGTGTCGTTCCATCGGGCCAAGCGCCAGCCCAAGGGCGGGCCGGACGGCGGGGATGGGGGCGACGGCGGGTCGATCGTCCTGGTCGCCGAAGAGGGGCTGAACACGCTCTACGACTTCCGGGGCACCCACCACTGGCACGCCGAGCACGGCGAGCCGGGGGGGAGCAACAACCGCCACGGCAAGTCCGGCGAGGACCGGCCGATCCGCATGCCGGCGGGGACGATCGCGTTCGACGCCGAGACCGGGGAGTTGCTGTGCGACCTGCGCCCGGGCGACCGGGTGGTGATCGCGCGCGGGGGGCGTGGGGGCCGGGGCAACGACCACTTCAAGAGCGCGACCAACCAGACGCCGCGGCAGTCCGAGCCCGGGGAGCCCGGCGAGCAGAAGCGGCTGCGGCTGGAGCTCCGGCTGATCGCGGATGTGGGGTTTATCGGCAAGCCCAACGCGGGCAAGAGCACGCTGCTCAGCGCGCTGACGCGGGCGACGCCGAAAATCGCGGACTACCCCTTTACGACGCTGACGCCGCAGTTGGGCATCGCGGAGGTGGACGCGTCGCGGCGGATCGTGCTGGCGGATATCCCCGGGCTGATCGAGGGGGCCGCGGAGGGCGCCGGGCTGGGCGTGGAGTTCCTCCGGCATGTGGAGCGGACGCGGGTGCTGCTGCACATCGTCGAGGCACGCCCGGCCGATGGGTCGGACCCGGTCGAGAACTACCGGGCGATCCGCGAGGAGTTGTTCTCCCACTCGCCGCGGCTCGCGGAGAAGGCCGAGCTGGTGGCGTTCAACAAGATGGATCTGTTCGGCGATGAGGCCGAGCGGGACGAGGCGCTCAAGCAGTTCCGCCGGGCGCTGCGGACCGAGGGGGCGGCGGCGGAGATCCTGCCGCTGAGCGGCGCGACGCACACGGGGCTCGACGCGCTGCTCGAGATGCTGTGGTCGATGCTGAGCGAGGCGGGGGTCAAGGCGGCGGCGGGGTGGGGGCAGAGCGAGTAGGCGGTTCCGCGGTCGCGTGGCCTGCACTCCGCTGCGCTCCGTTTAGACCTCGGCACCCAACGGACCACCAAAGGGTCCACCCAACGAACAACCCAGGAGCGCCAGGTACTCGATGTTGCCGTGGCCCTCGCCCTTGCCGCCCTTGCGGCCGAGGATGGGGCTCTTGGTCATACCGAGCACGCGCGCGCCGAGCGCGGGGAAACTCTCGGCGACCTCGAGGGCGATGCGTTCGGCGTCGGGCTCGCCGAGCGGGGGGAGCCTGCCGTGGGCGCGGGAGGATTGGGCCGGCTGTTCGTAGTGCGGCTTGATGAGCGTGATGATGCGGCCCGCGGGCGCGAGCCAGCGGAGCGCGGCGGGGATGGCCAGCGACTGCCTGGTCCAGCCGAGGTCGATGACGACGAGGTCGACGCCCCGGACTGCTGGGCCGGGCGGGTCGGTGTGCAGCGCGTTGGAGCGTTCGATGAGTGTGACACGGTCGTCGGTGCGGAGCTTCCAGGCGAGCTGCCCGTAGGCGGTGTCGACGGCGTAGACGCGGGCGGCGCCGGCTTGCAGGAGGCAATCGGTAAAGCCGCCGGTCGAGCAGCCCAGGTCGGCGCAGGTGCAGCCTGCGGGGTCGATGTGGAACTCGTCGAGCGCGTGGCGCAGCTTCAGCCCGCCGCGGCTCACGAAGGGGCAGTCGGGTTCCGCGGGCATGGCTAGGCGCGGGAGCCGACGAGCGAGCCCGACGGCAGGACATGGATGCCCGACTCCCGCTCGGCGCGTCGGGCGCTGGGCTGGGCGTGGGGCACGCCGACGACCGCGATGCCCAGCTCGTCGGCCCGGGCGAGCATCCGGTCGCGGTCGACCATGATGACATCGCCCGCGGCGATCGCCAGGCAGCGCCCGCCGTGGGTGGCGAGGTTCTCGATCGTCTGGAGCCCGACAGTCGGGACATCGGACCGTCGGTCGTGCCCGGCGCGGGCGCCCTTGCAGAGCGTCCAGCCCTTGGCGCGGCAGACCACGCTGACGCGTTCGATCATGCGGTCGGTGCCCTCGACGGCCTCGACGGCGATGACATCGCGATCGCGCACCGCGATGGACTGCCCGATGTCGAGCCGGAGCAACTCGGCGAGCAGCGGCCAGACAAACTCGATGTCCGAGCGCTGCTGCCCGCTGGGTTTGGTGCGGGTCATGACCCCCTCGACCGCGAGGTGGTCGGGGATGTGGGCGGTGGAATCGAGCAGTGACACGCCGCAGCGCTCCAGTTCTTCGGCGATCGCCGCGAGGACGGCGCTCGAACGACGGTCGTGGCGGAGGTGCCGGAACCAGGATACCACCGTCCGCAGGTCGGGCACATTGCGGATCAGGCGGAACGGGTCGTGCATGAGCTTGGCCTTGTCGACCCGGCCGACCATCACCGCGTGGTGCACACCCATCTTGCAGAGGATCTTGCCCCAACTGCCGACGCGGAGCAGGCCGACATCGCGGAAGCTGGTGCACATGCCGGGGAGCTCGGGCTCGTACTGGCCGAGCAGTCCGAGGCCGTGGATCGGGTGGCCGCTGGCGCGGAGCCCCTCGGCGATGAGGATGGGGAGACGACCCCCGCCGGCGATGAGTCCGATCGCGGTAGGGGGCGGCGGAGGATCTGGAAGTATGGAAAGCGATGGGGTCATCAGGGGCGAGCAAGCCCCGGCGTGGAATGGCCTGGGGCTGCAGGACTTTAGCGTTGCCGGACGGGACGGGTGGGGGCGGCCTGGCCTGCGCCTGGTAGACCGCCCAGAAATCCTGGGAAAAACTCTTGGATTTTCGGACCTTGCGGCCGCCCCCCCGGCCCGCGGCTGAGGATTCGGGCGGCCTCGAACCGATATGCATCGGTCGAATGGAACCCGAGGCGTTGAATCTGGGCCGGACGGTCTCTCCCGAACGGCAGGAGGCCCGCCCCTGGCTCGGGGTGCGGTTCGTCTGCGCCAACAAGTATGTGCGGGTCTACCGGGATGCCGACGGGTCGAGGTACACCGCCCGGTGCCCCTCCTGCGGGCGGTGCGCGTACTTCCGGGTGGGCGAGGGTGGGACCGAGTGCCGCCAGTTCGAGGTGAGCTGCCGATAGCCGGGCCGGGTCGCGGGGGTACACTCGCTCCTGATGAGCAGCCTGCAACGAACCGGGTACGAATCGGCACGCCCGACGCATGTGTGCGCCGCGACCGGGCGGGCGCTCGAGGCCGGTGAGCGGTATGTCGCGGCCCTGACCGACGCGGCCGAGAGCGATGCGCTGGTGCGGCTGGATTACTCGGTCGACGCGTGGGAGGCGGGGGCGAGGCCCCACCGGCCGCTGGTCGCGGTGTGGAGGGCGATCGAGACCGATCGCGAGCCGGGCTCCAACACGCTGCTCAGCCCCGATGAGCTGCTGGGGCTGTTCGAGGGGCTCGAGCCGGCCGCGGAGGGCCGGGCGGCGGTGTTCCGGTATCTGCTGGCGCTGATGCTCCTGCGCAAGCGGCTCTTCCGGGTCGTCGATCAGCGGGTGGGGGACAACGCCCGGCCGGTGCTGCAGCTCGTGCGCCGGGGCGGGCCCAAGAACATCGAGCCCGAGGTGATCGAGGTCGTCGACCCGGGCATGGACGAGGAGGCGGTGGCGGCGGGGATCGAGGAGTTGGGCGCGGTGCTCGGCGCCGGCGCGGACGGCGGTGACGCGTGACTGTGCGCACGCTGGCGGCGATCGCGGCGGTGCTGTTCGCGGCGGTGCTCGGCGGGTGCGCGACGACCGACGGCCCGCGATTCCCTCGGCCCGAAGTGGTGCCGAGCTACGGGCAGGCGGCGTCCCGGTTCAACGCCCGCGTGGCGAGGCTCGATCGGGTGTGGTCGCGGGTCAATCTGACGCTCCGCACGCCCAAGGACAGCGGGGGGACCAATGTCGATCGTGCCGAGGGGTACCTGCAGCTCGAGCAGCCGGACAAGACCGCGCTCTCGATCATGAAGCTGGGCGAGACCTATTTCTATCTGGGCTCGGACGCCGAGGGGTACTGGTGGCTCGACATGAGCGACAGCGAGCGCAAGACGGCGATCTACGGGCTGCACGCCGAGGCGACGCCCGAGCTGGTCGGCCAATTGGGCCTGCCGGTGCATCCGCGGGAGCTGCTCGATCTGTGCGGGATTACGCCGCTGCCGGTACGGGGCGATGGGGGGTCGGTCGAGCCGGGGGCGGCGGATTGGGACGAGAAGCTGGGGATGCTGCGGATCGAGACCGGGGCGATGTGGGGCCGGCGTGTGCTGTGGTTCGATCCGGTGACGATGGCGCCGCAGCGGGTCGAGCTGCGCGACGGGCGGGGCCGGGTCCGGGCGACCTGCGAGATGGGCCGGTATATCTCGGCCCCGGTGCGTGGTGATGGGCGCGTGCCGCCAAAGCTGGCGTCGCAGTACCGGGTGGAGATGCCCGAGACCGGCGTGCGGGCGACGCTCGAGCTGTACGGGGCCGAGAACAAGCCGATCAACCCGCGGGCGTTCGACTTCGACGATCTGGTCGAGTCCTACGGCATCGACGAGGTGTTCGCGCTGCGGCCGGGGCCCGCCTCGGAAGGGGAGTGATGGTGCGACGCCTGTGGATGGTGTGCTCGTGGGTGTGCGCGTCGGTGGTGCTCGCCGGCGTGGGGCCTGCGCTGGGGCAGGCCTCGGGGGAGGCCGCGGCGGCCCGGGAGGGCCACGGGTGGTTGGGGGTCGCGTCGCTCGAGGGCGGCGGCGGGACGCTGCTGCACCTGCCGCCAAGGTCGGATGGGGACGCGGGCGGCGTGGGTGCCGGCGCCGCACGGCCGGCGCGGGAGTTGGCGCAGGTGCCCAGCGCGGTCGCGGGCTGGGATCGGGAGGTGTTCCTGCTCTACCGCGGAGCCGGCGATCGCGTCGAGGTCTACTCGCTGCGGGTGGCGGAGGTCGGGATCTCGGGGGCGTGGGGGACCGACCCGTTGGACGGGGCGATCGCCGAGCCGGTGCTGGGGATGGAGG
>CAYJPX010000020.1:0-42652 GCA_964372195.1 uncultured Phycisphaeraceae bacterium | reverse complement strand
TCGGCTCCATCCTCACCGATCGGTTCGGCCCCGACAGCGACATCGATGTCCTCGTGGAGCCCGACCCGGCCCGCCCCGCAGGGCTGTTCGCCCTCGGCGGCCTCCAAATGGACCTCACCGAGCTTCTTGGCCGCCAAGTCCACCTGACCATGCTCGGCGGCATCCCGGAGCGGGAGCGACCGGCGGAGCTGGCTCATGCGCGGGCGCTCAACGCGGCATGACACTGACGCGCGTGCCACGGCTCTGCGAGCCGTGCTCCGTCCCTCCTTCTTCTCCAATCTCTCGTTCTTGCCCAGCGCACACGCCTGCACCACCGCACGGCCGGCACGGCCGTGGCACACATGCGCAACCCGTGGATCGATCGGGCTCATGTTCATCCGCCCCGGAGGGTCGGAGGAATCGTCCGCCTCCGCTCTCCTCCGCCCCGCCGGGGCGGCTCGCGATCACTCGATGTGTCCACGGGTTCCGTCCGCCTGCGGCGGACTTCACCCGTGGCTACAGCCCTGCGCCCCTCTGGGGCGATCCGAACTCGCATCCATTCCATCGCCAGCCCCTGCTCCCCCTCCTTCGCAGGCGCTGGCGCAAATGCGCTCGAACCAACGCCCTCCTCCGCCCCTCCCGGGCGATCCGAACTCCTCACCCGCCCGGAACGCGCCGGCCGTAGACCTCGAACTCCCACACCGAGACCCCCCACGGCGTGCCCCGCTTGATGGCATCGAGGCGGAGGAACCGCACCGGGTCGGTCGGGCCTTGCAGGATGTCGGGCGAGGCGTGGGGCTTCTGCACCCGCCGGACCTCGCTCCACACCTCGCCATCGATCGACCCCCACAGCACGAACTCGCTTGCGAAAGCGTTCTCCCAGGTGATGCGGACCCGCTCGACCCGGGCGGGCGCGCCAAGGTCGAGGGTGAGCGACTGCGGCTCGCTGTGCGCTGAGGCCCACCGCGTGCCGGGGAGGCCGTCGATGGCGAGCTCGGGCCCGAGGCCCGGCCCCTCGACCGAAGTAGCGCTCGCCCGCACACCATCGGTAAGCCGTGGCGGCAGGTCGGGGTCGGGCTCGAAGCGGGCGACCAGCGTGCGCGGGCGGTCCATCGTCAGCGTGATCTCGCCGGGCTCGGCGTCCTGGTCGTCCCAGCCGACGAACCGGTAGCCAAAGTCCGGCTCGGCGCGAGCGGTGACCGATTCGCCCTGTTCGAACACATGGCGCGGCGGGTCGAGCACGATGCGGCCGTGGTGGCTGCGGGTCTGGAGCATGGGCCGCCCCGCGTCGGCGCGCTCGTAGACGCGGACATGGTCGATGCGGTGGTGCTGCGGAAAGACCGTGTTGTCGTCGGGGTTGCCGGGCCAGTGCCCGCCGACGGCGGTGTTGAGGATGAGGTAGAACGGGATCTGCGGGATGTCGGCGGTGCTGGAGTAGACGGGGGCGTCGTCGATGAACCAGTCGATGCGCTCGGGCGACCACTCGATGGCGAAGGTGTGAAAGTCGGCCGAGAAGTCAGGGCCCTTGTGCGGGACGCCGCGGCTGGCGTTGTTGGGGTAGGTCCCCCAGTGGTGCGTCAGGTGGACGGTGTCCGGCTCGTGGCCCAGGGCCTCCATGACGTCGATCTCGGGCGGCCAGGCGGGGTGGTCCTCGGGCAGCATCCAGTGCGCCGGCCAGATGCCCTGCCCCGCGGGGAGCTTGGCGCGGACCTCGAAGCGGCCGAACGCCTGGGCGAACCGGTGCTGGGTGTCCACCAGGCCCGAGGTGTAGGCGCGGCCGCCGTAGTCGCGCTTCCGGCTGCGGAGTACGAGGCAGCCGTCCTCGATGTAGACCTCGTCGTCGGTGTAGAACTGGAGTTCCTGGTTTTTGACGAGGGCGGCGTACTCGACCCGCCACTTGTCGGGGTCGAGGGCGGGACCGTCGAACTCGTCGTGCCAGACGAGTGTCCAGCCGGGGCGGTCGGGGGGGGTGGCTTGGGCGGCGCAGGCTTGGAGGGAAAGCAAGAAGGCGAGAGGCAGGATGGGGAAATAGACCGCGGGGGTCGGGCGCAATGAGTGAACACGAGGGGTGGAGAAGAAGGAGAAGAGGAGCCCTCTCCCCAGCCCTCTCCCGCCGGGGGCGGGAGAGGGGGCAAGGCACACGCTCCCCAGCCTGCTTCCGCTGGCCATGTTCATGGGCAGGGCGGGAGAGGGGGCAGGAATGTGGCGGGCGGGCGCGCCGGGTGTCATGTGCCGGCTCCGTCCGCGATGTCGGCGGCGAGATCCGCGGCCAGGTCCGCGGTCAGTTCGGCGGCGGCGGCGCTCGCGGGCGAGCCGTTCCCGGCGTGCGACCCGAGGTTCCGCCCGTTGGTGCGGATGACCTCGGCGTACCACTTCGCCGACTCCTTGGGGATGCGTTGCTGGGTCTGGAAGTCCACATAGATGAGGCCGAAGCGTTGGTCGTACCCCTCGGCCCACTCGAAGTTGTCCATGAGCGACCAGTGGAAGTAGCCGGTGACGGGCACGCCGTCGCGGATGGCGCGGCGCAGGTGTTGGAGGTGTCGGGCGGTGTAGTCGATGCGCTGGGGGTCGTGGACCTTGCCGTCGAGGTAGACCCAGTCGAGGTTGGCCAGGCCGTTCTCCGTGATGATGATGGGGAGCTTGTAGCGCTCGTGGAAGAAGCGTGGCCCCCAGTAGAGGACCTCTGGCGTGATGTTCCAGCCGAAGGCGGTGCGGGCGCGGCCGACCTCCTGGCGGACGGGCGTGGCGACATTGCCCTCGCCGAGCGTGACGCGCCCGCCCTGATAGAGATTCACGCCGAGGAAGTCCACGGGCTGGTGCATGATCTCCAGGTCGCGCTCCCAGCCGGTGGGGAGGTGCTGGCCGACCATGCGCAGGACCTCGTCGGGGTAGCGCCCGAGCAGGACGGGGTCGTTGAACCAGGTGTTGTTCCAGACGCCGGGCTGCTCGATGGCGAAGGTCTTCGCGCGGGCGGCCTCGATCTCGGCGGGGCTGTCGCTCATGGGCGAGCTGACGATGCCGACGGGCGCCCAGCCGATGACCGGCTTGGTCTGGGCGCACTCGCGGATGCAGCGCGCGGCCAGGCCGTGGGCGCGGAGGACATTGTGGACGATGCGGGTGATGTCCTCCATGGGGAGGCGCAGGCCCGGGGCGTTCTCGCCGGTGATATGGCCGTGGCCGATGAAGACCTGCGGCTCGTTGATGGTGATCCAGTTGCTCACGCGGTCGCTGAGCCGGTCGACCAGGGCGCGGGTGTACTCGGCGAACCAGGAGGCGCTCGAGGGGTTGAGCCACCCGCCGCGCCGGTAGAGGGCGAGCGGGTAGTCCCAGTGGAACAGCGTCACATGCGGCGTGATGCCCGCCCCGAGCAGCTCGTCGACGAGGCGGTCGTAGAACGCCAGCCCCGCCTCGCTGACGGCCCCCGCGCCCTCGGGCATGACGCGCGGCCACGAGATGCTGAACCGGTACGCGCCCAGCCCGAGCTGCTTCATGAGGGCCACATCGCCCCGGTAGCGGGCGACATGGTCGCAGGCGGTGTCGCCCGTATCGGCGTGCTTGATCTTGCCGGGGGTGTGGCAGAAGGCGTCCCACACCGAGGGCCCTCGCCCGTGCTTGTCGATCCCGCCCTCGATCTGATAGGCCGAGGTGCCGGCGCCCCATACGAATCCAGTTGGAAAGCTCACGGTTCGATCCTCCAAGGCGATGCGGGCGAGTGGTCCCTCCGCCCGCGGGTTAACGAAAGCTACTTGACAGCCCCGAGGGTAAGCCCGGAGACGAAGTCCTTCTGCAAGAGCAGGAACAAGATCGCGACGGGCGCGACCGAGACCAGCGTGCCGGCCATCATCAGGCCGTAGTCCTCGTAGTACACCCCCTTGAGCTGGGCGATGACGACCGCGAGCGGCTGCTTGTCGGGGCTCTGCAGCACGATCTGCGGCCCGATGAAGTTGTTCCACACCGCCAGGAAGGTGATCATCAGGAACGCCCCGGTCATCGGGCGCAGCAGGGGCAGGGCGACCTGCCCGAAGAGCCCCAGCTCGGTGCAGCCGTCGATGCGACCGGCCTCGAGCAGCTGCGGCGGGATCGACTGGAGGGCCGCCTGGCGGAACAGGAACACCCCGAACGCCGGGGCGAGCGCCGGCAGGATGAGCCCCGCGTAGGTGTCGAGCAGCCCGAGCTTGAAGAGCACCTGGTACCCCGGCGCGAGCAGGAGCGGCGGCGGGATGATGAGGGCCGCGAGCACTAGGCCCGTCAGGAACCCGCGCCCGCGGAATCGGTACAACGCCAGCGCGTACCCGCCCGCCGCACAGCAGAGCGTCGCCAGCAGGCTGGTCACGCTCGCCAGGAAGAGCGAGTTGAGCATCGCCCGGCCGATCGCCAGGTCGCGGAACAGCTTGGTGAAGTTCTCGAGCGTGAGCTGGTCCCAGGCGATGCCGAACAGGCCCTCGCCGCGGGGCAGAAACATCGACTCGAAGAACTGCTCCGGCGCCTTGAACGCCGCGGCGATGAGCCACGCGAAGGGGATGACCGTGATGACCACCGCCGGCAGCAGCACCGCGTAGGTCGCCAGGGCGGGCCAGGTGTTTCGGGCGCCGAGCCTCATCGCGCCGCCCCCCGCACCACCAGCCGCTGGCCGATGGTGAACGCCGCAAGCAGCAGGGCCAGCACCCACCCGATCGCGCTGGCATAGCCCAGGTCGCCGGTCTCGAAGCCCGACTGGTAGAGGTAGGTCACGATCGTCAGGCCGCGGTTGTCCGGGCCCGCGCCGGCGAGCAGGATGTACGGCAGCTCGAAGAGCTGCAGGCTGCCGATGATCGAGAGCAGGACGACGAACCCCGCGACCGGGGCGATCGCCGGGAGCGTGACGGCGAGGAACCGCCGCCCCGGCCCCGCGCCGTCGATCGACGCGGCCTCCGTCAGCTCGCGGTCGACATTCTGTAACGCCGCGAGGAAATAGATCATGTTGAACCCGGCGTACATCCACAGCGACGCCAGGATGAGCGTGGGCATGATCGCGGTCTCGAGCCACGGGTAGTCGAGCCAGGTGCCGACGCCCGGCGGCAGCAGCCACCCGGCCCGATCGCCGAGCAGGGCCTGCAGGATCTGGTTGAGCAGGCCCGTCTGCTTCTGGAACACCACGCTCGCCATCACCGCGAGGAACACCAGCCCCACGAGCTGCGGTGAGAAGAAGACCAGCCGCAGCACATGCCGCCCACGCAGGCCCGGGCGGTTCAGCAGGAGCGCCAGGCCCAGCGCGATCGGCAGTTGCACGAACACCGACCCGGCGGTGAAGATCAGCGTGTTCACGACCGCCTTGTGGAACAGCGGGTCGCGGGCCAGGAAGCGGAAGTTGTCGAGCCCGACAAAGGCCGACGCGCTGGGGCCGAACATCTGCCGGGTCGACAGCACCACCGACTGCACCAGCGGCCAGAGGACGAACACGCCGAACACCAGGACGAACGGCGAGAGCAGCAGATAGGGGGTTGAGCCCGGGCCGGGCCTGCGGGGGGTCATCGCTCGCCCTCCCGCGCAAAGACATTGCGGTCGATCCGCGAGCGGACATCGGCCTCAGCAACCTCGAGCAACTTCATAGCCCGGGCCTCGAGCGCCGCCCGGCCCATCCCCGGCTCGTCGCGCAGCGCATCGACCAGCCCCACCAGCGCGTCCTGGACCCGCAGCATCGCCATCGTGTTGAAGGGCGACGAGGTACGCCGGGGCACATCGCCGGCCAGGTCGATGTACATCCGCCCCTTCGGCTGGCCGCTGAAGAACTCGTCCGGCCGGTCGTAGATCGGGTCGTCCCAGTTTGCGCGCACGGGAGTGATGATGTCGCCTTCTTCGTAGAGCGTGCGTGAGAGCTCCGGCGAGAGGTACAGGCGTTTGGCCAGCGCCCACAGCTCGTCGGGATTCTCCGCCGTCCTCGGGATGCCGAGCATCGTCCCGCCCCACACGCTCGTCCGCCGCCCGCCCGGCTCCCAGGCGGGCAGGGGCATGAGCTTGAGCTTGCCCGAGAGTCCCGGCATCTGCTGGCGCCAGATGTTGCTCAACCAGTCGGGCATGATCGCGGCGACCACAAACCCGTCGAGCTTGAGCTGGTTGCTTGCGGCGCTGAACTCCGGCACATCGGCCGCGATCCGATCCGGCCCGGCGATCCAGCCCGCCAGCGTCGCCAGCACCCGGGCGTTGGTCGGCGTCGCCATCCGCAGGCGGTCGTCCTCGTCAAAGAACCCGTCGCCCGCCTGGAGGATGAGCGCCTCGAGCTGATCGGGGAAGGTCGTCCAGAACGCGATGAGGTAGCGGTCGGGCTCGCCGTCGGCGTTCTCGTCGGCCATCAGCGGGCGCAACTCGCGGGCGAAGTCGTCCCAGGTCTCGATCCTCGACACATCGATGCCCGCGGCCTCAACCAGGTCGGCGCGGTAGCAGAGCATGACGGGGTGGACATCGTGCGGCAGGCCGAAGATCCGCCCGCCGGAGCTCCAGGGGCTGAACGAGGCCTCGTTGATCGAGTCGAGCAGGCCGTCCTCGCGCAGGCGGTCGGTCAGGTCGAGGAACCCGACCGCCTCGAGCGGCCCGGCGAACGCCCGGGAGGCGGTGCGGCGCTCGGCCTCGATCAGGTCGGCGACGGGCACGCCCGACAGGAACGCCCCGAGCATCCGCCGCTCGAGCGCCGGCAGGCTCAGCACCTCGATCTCGACCGAGGGCTGCCCCGGCTCGGCGGCCCACTCGGCGAGCAACGGCTCGTACATGCGAGCGTGCGGAGGGGCGAAGGTCCACATGGTGACATCGGCCCGCGTGTGCCCGGCCGGGATCAGCACCGCCGCCGAGCACGCCAGCGCGAGCACCGCGATCACCCACCCGCCGGGCGACAACCATGCCAGCCACCCGGACCCCCGTGGTTCGGAGGTCCGGACGGCCTTGGGCATGTTGTCACCAGGGGGGAGTGTCACGACAGGGCAGGATACACAGCGCCGGACTCCGGCTCAGCGCCGCCGACGCATCGCCAGCCCGCCGAGCCCGAGCAGGGCCAACGCGCCGGGGGCGGGGACCACCGTCAGCGAGACATTGTCGATGTGCGCGGCCCCGCCGTCGAAGAGCGGCTGGAGGTAGAGGATGAACGACTGGACCTTGACGGTGCCGGCGGGCGCGATCCCGGTGACGGGGGCGTTGTCGTGCCAGACATCGGTGGCGAAAGTGCCGTCGAGGATGGTGCCCTCGGCGAAACCGATCTCCGCGTTGCCGGCGTCGAAGAAGGCGAGCTTCATGACGACCCAGTTGCTGTCGGGGGCGCCGTTGCCGAACATCGCGTCGCCGCTCCAGTGGCGGGAGTAGGCGTCCATGGTCCAGGCCTCGCCCGCGGCGGCGGCGAACTCCTGGAAGATGCCGGTGACATTGAACCCGCCGGACCAGTTGCCGAACATCGACACCAGGCCCTGGCCCTCGTAGGCCTCGAACTGCGGCGGGTTGTTGGTCTCGGGGTAGGCGTTGCCGAAGGCGAACCAGCCGCTGAGGCCGTTCTCGAACCCGGGGTTATTCAGCAGGTTCTGACCCATGGCCACCGAGGCCCCGCAAAGCACCGTCAACGAAGCGAGTGTGACTCGACGCATGAGATCTCTCCTCTTGTCTGGTCTCGTTCTTCTTGGCTCAATCCACCGGTCGGGGCACACGCCCCACCGTTCTCCTCAGAGTCATTGGGGCGCGACCGCGCGGGGGCGGACGCCGTTCTGTGTCAGCCGCGCCGGCTTGGGCGGCGGCGCGCCGGTCGACTCGTTGATCGACAGGCTGGTCGGCAGGTGGACGCGGAAGCTCGGCACCTCGTCGCCCGCCGCCAGGGCCCGGGTCATCCACCGCGCCGCCTCGCGGCCCATCCTCGCCGCGTCCTGGCACACCGCCGTGAAGTGCGGGAAGGTGCGGTAGCGCACATCGCCGTCGTCGAACCCGACCACCGACAACTGCGACGGCACATGCACGCCGAGCACCAGGCAGCGGTGCAGGGCGCCGACGGTCGTCAGCGGGTCGGTGAAGTAGATCGCCGTGGGCGGCTCGGGCAGCGAGAGGAAGCGGTTGATGCAGGTCGCCCCGCCCTCCATGCTCGCCGGGGCCTGGAGCATGAGCGTCGGATCGACCCCGAGGTCCGCCTCGGCCAGGGCGTCGAGGTAGCCCTGCCGACGGTCGCGGTGGTCCGAGTCCAGCACGCTGTGCACGCCCAGGCCGATCCGCCGGTGCCCGAGGTGGACCAGGTGCTGCACCGCACGCATCGAGTCGGACCGCGAGTCGGCGCAGATGTAGTTGACCTTGGGGTGCTCGCTGCGGTCGGCGACGACGGCACACGGGAAGCCCTCGTCGGCGATCTCCTCGGCCAGCGTCGAGTTGGGGTCGATCGTCCGCACGATCACCCCCCGCACGCCCTTGGCCCGCAGGAACTGCGAGCAGCTCTCCGAGCGCAGCCGGTCACGCCGGAAGTTGATGATCGTCACATCGAACCGCTGCTCGTTGACCCCCTCGAGGATGCCCGCCAGCATCGCCGACTCGAAGTTGCCGTAGTCGGCCCGGACCGGGTCGGTCGGGTAGACCAGGCCGATGACATTGGTCGGCTTGCGCCCGACGCGGGGCATGTAGCCGGCGCTGTCGGCCATCTTCATGACCTTGATCCGCGTCTCCTCGGCCACATCCGGGTGGTTGTTGAGCGCCCGCGAGACCGTCGCGACCGACAGCCCCAGCTTGCTGGCAAGCTGCCGGGCCGAGGTCACGCTCTGCTTTCCTTGCGATGTCATCACATACCTCTCCGCGTCCTGCGAACTCCACACACCGCGGGGCGCCCCGCCCGAAACTCAGTCCCGCTCCACCTTCTCATCCACGGGCGACCACAGCACCTGGTAGGTGCTCTTGGCGGTCTGCTCGTCAACCAGCTCGCTGCGATTGATCACCCCCACATGTCCATCGAGGAAGCCGAAGTTCGCCGAGCCCTTGAGCTCCAGCCGGTTCGCGGTCTGCCCCGGGTGGCGGTACCAGGGCACATAGGTCTTGAGCGTCTCGGCCGACGACCCGTCCATCTCAGGAGCGTACCGGCGCCAGGGCCCGGGGAACGAGTACCCCGGCACGCCCGGCCCGGCGCCGAACCGCTCGCCGGGCAGCCCGTTGACGCCCATCTGGCCGATGGTGAACCACGAGGCGTCGTGGACCTCCGAGCCCTCCGACGGGTAGAGCCCCCAGGCCTCGCCCAGGAGCATCATCCGCGAGGAGAACTCGGCGGCGGAGTCGAACCCCCGCCCACGGTCGGCCTCATCGGGGAAGACCGGGCTCTGGCCGGGCTTGAAGGTCTCGGTGCCCCCGCCGTTGGCCCATCGCCAGCTCCCCGCCGACGCCGCCCAGTAGTTCATGGTGTACGAGCGCCCGCCCTGGGGGTGCGAGGGGCAGAGCAGCACCCCGCCGCCGACGGTCTCGTTCTCCTGGTTGGTGGGCTTGATGTTGGAGTAGTCCACATTCGGCAGGTAGGGCCCGATCCGGGGCACATCGTACCAGTGCGCGCTGAGCTTGCCCGTCGTCGGGTCGGGGATGCGGTACAGCACCGGCGGGAACTTCTCGCGGAAGTCGACCGAGTAGTTGATCAGCGACATCGTGACCTGCCGCATGCCCGAGGAGCACTTGACCGTCCGGGCCGCGTCCCGCGCCTTGCCCAAGGCCGGCAGGAGGATGCCGATGAGCAGCGCGATGATCGCGATGACCACCAACAGCTCGATGAGCGTGAAGGCCGGGCGTGAGGGGGTGTGGGAGTGCCGTGGCATCTTGGCGTCTCCGGGCGGGGCAGCACGAACGGGGGAAGCACAAACCAAGGCCCCGGCGGTGCTCTCGCGCCGCCGTGACCGAGTTCTCACCAACTCAGCAGCCGGCGGCCCAGCTGTTGAGGAACGCCACGAAGTCCAGCGTGTTGATCGTGCCGTCGCCGTTCCAGTCGGCGAGCGGATTCCTGCTGGTCCAGTAGTTCAGGTAGAGCAGGAAGTCCTGGGTGTTGACGGCGCCGTCGCCGTTGAGGTCGGGCGCACAGGCGCTCCCGCCGGACTCAAGGGAAGCGAGGTCGAAGAACATCGCCCCGGGGGCGCCCCAGGGGTAGTCGTCGTCGGTGAACTGGATGAACAGCAGGTAGTAGCCGACCTGCGCGGTCCCGGCGGGCGCGGTCCCGGTCACCTCGTCATAGAACCACCAGTCGGTCTCGGTGGTGGCGTCGAGGAAGACCTTGGCGTCCGACGAGAGCTCGAAGCCCCCGGCGTCCTGCCAGCTCAGGACCAGCACGCCGATGTTGGCGCCGACCACCGGGTCATCGGAGCGGTGCAGGAAGTTGATCGAGGCGGTCCACTCCTCACCCGGGTTGGCCGGCAGCCGCTGATAGATGCCCGCATCGCTCTGCGGGTTGCCGTCGAAGTTCCCGAAGATCTTGCCGAGGGCGTCGCCGTCGAAGGCGCCCTGGTAGTTCGGGTCGTTGTGCCAGTAGATATTGCCGCCGAACTGGTCCCAGTCGGCGAAGGTGTGCCCGGCCGAGCCCGGGGTTTCAAAGCTGGGGTTGAGCAACTGCGCCGAGGCGGCAGCGGCCATGACCGACAGAGCAATCGCGGGCAACACTCGAGCAAACATGATGTGATCCTCCGTTTTCAAGCACCGTTGCCGTCCGCCACCCGGGGGCACACGCTGCGGGAGAGCCTGAACCGTTCCGGGATTCGACCTGGAACTGTTCCGATACCGTAACGGAACCACCGCCGGCGTCAAGCCCCTAACCCGCGTTCCTTCAGAAAAACTCCGGCAATATCCGGTGCATGAAGCCGGTACCAGAAATTCACCGTACCGGAATTGTTCCAATCCCTACGCGCAGATCTTGTGTCCACCCGCCACCGTCCGTATCCTCGTACAGTCGGTGAAGCGCCCGGAGTCTCCAGCCGTACGGATACCGATACTCATGTCCAAATCCTGCCGCATCGCCCTGCTCGTCACCCCGATCCTCCTCGGCGCGCTCACTCCGCCCGCTCCGGCCCAGGATGATCCCCCCGGCTGGCAGCTCGTCTGGGCCGACGAGTTCGAGGGCCCGAACCTCGACATCTCCAAGTGGGACGCCGCCGACAAGCCCGGCAACACCAACAACGAACTCCAGTACTACGCCCCCGACGAGGTCTACCTCGAGGCCGGCGACCTGGTGCTCCGCAGCCGCCAGCGCTCCTACGCCGGGCGCGACTACACCTCGGGGCTGGTCCTCACCCGTCAGCTCTTTGCCCAGACCTTCGGCCGGGTAGAGGTCCGCGCCAAGCTCCCCGGCACACAGGGCATCTGGCCCGCCCACTGGATGCTCCCCGAGACCGGCGAGTGGCCCCCCGAGATCGACATCACCGAACTCAAGGGCCAGCAGCCGAACACCGTCTACATGACCCACCACTGGGGGCAGTGGCCCAATGTTCAAAGCCGCGGCACGACCTACACCGGCCCGGACTTCACCGCCGGCTACCACACCTTCGCGGTCGAGTGGGCTCCGGGGCGCATCCGCTGGTTCGTCGACGGCGTCCAGCGCTTCGAGAGCGTGAGCCAGGGCGTCCCCGCCGAGCCCATGTACATCATCCTCAACACCGCCGTGGGGGGTGACTTCCTCGGCAACCCCGACGGGTCGACGGTCTTCCCCCAGCACCACCGCATCGACTATGTCCGCGTCTACACCCGCGAGGATCCCGGCGACCCGCATCACGCCTTCACCGACACCACCCGCGGCGGCCCAACGACCGACGGCACGATCGAGCCCGGCGAGTACCCCGCCTCGTTCCCCGGCATCAACAGCGGCTTCGGCGACCGGATCGGCGCGAACTCGACGCTCGCCCTCGACTCCGACCGGGACGGCTGGCTCCACCTCGGCCTCGACAGCGCCACAACCTGGCCCGCCGACGACCGCGACGGCGTGGTCGTCTACCTCGACACCAGGCCCGGGGGCATGACCTCTACCATCACCATGGTCGACAACACCAGCCGGCCCCGGGCCCTAGCCTCGGGCCGTGCCCGCGTCGGCGGCGAGCAGGTGGACCTCTTCTTCCCCGACGGGTTCACCGCCGACTACGCCCTGGTGCTTCAGGACACCCAGGCCACGCTCTTCGAACTCGACCCCTGGTTCCAGTCGGTCGTCAATGCCGTCGAACTCAACGCCGAGACCGACCTCTTCGGCGGCGAGGACCTCCGCTACTTCCGCAGCCCCGCCGACCCGACCATGCGGGAGGTCCGCCTCGGGCTCGCCGACATCGACGCCGGCTTCGAGTCGCCCGTCCGGCTCGTGGCCACGCTGCTTGATGCGGACACCGCCGACCGCTCGAACGAGTACCTCGGCGTGGCCCCGGGGCACTGGTTCGATAGCGTGCCGACGACGCGGGAAGACATCCAGCTCAACGCCGGCAGCTTCGCCCAGATCGTGACCTGCCCGGCATTCTGTCCCGGAGACCTCAACCAGGATCAGCGGGTTGACACGCTCGATGTGCTGCTGTTCCTGGGCTGGTGGGCGTCGGGCGACCTCCGGGCCGACTTCGTCGAAGACGGGGTCCTCAATACCCTCGATGTGCTGGCTTTCCTCGCCCTCTGGAGCGGGGCCTGCCCGTAGCGGGAGGGAGGTCCGAGAACGCCGACACACCCCCGAGCACGGCTCCCGGTGGGGCTGCCTCGGCCGATTTTATCATTGCGGACCCTTGCCACCACTGATACCCTCACCTGATAGGCTGAAGAGAGGATCTCCCCGGTTCGATGTGATCCGAACCTGGCCCGAACCCCGGGTGGGGAGCCTTGGCCCCGCGGGTCCAACCGGACCGCACACCAGAAAGGGATGGGAGAGAGCATGAAATCGCGATACCGCTGGTCCCTCGTCGCCGCCGCGGCGATGACCGCCGCCGCCGTGGCACAACAGAACGGGCTGCCGAGCCCCTCGGACGAACTCTACGGAACGATGGCCCGCGTCGATCTGCCGGCGTTCCGGGTGCCGGACATCGACTGGGATGTCGTCGCCCAACTCGAGGCCGACGACAACGCCCAGGGCCTCGCGCCGCGGTACGCCGTGCCCTTCGCCACCGACATCACCCCCGACACGCACGGCTTCTGGGAGCAGGTCTCCGAGAGCACCGCGGTGTGGCGCCTGCGCATCACCAGCGGCAACGCGATCTCCCTGAACTTCGGGTTCGACCGCTTCCACATGCCCGAGGCCGGGCAGCTCTATATCTACGAGGCGACCGGCAGCCGCGCCATCCGCCCCTTCACCGCGGCCGACAACGCCGCGCACGGGCAGTTGTGGACACCCCCGACAGTCGGCAACGATGTGGTCCTCGAGATCACCGTCCCGGTCAAGGCGATCGATGAGCTCGAACTGCACCTGGGCGTGATCAACTCCGGGTACAAGGGCTTCGAGGACTTCTTCGACCCTCGCTCGGGCTGGTGCAATGTCGATGTCGTCTGCCCCGACGGTGACGCCTGGCGCGCCGAGATCGCCTCGGTCGCGGTCATCTCCACCGGCGGGTCGACCTTCTGCACCGGGTTCATGGTCAACAACGCGCTCAACGACGAGACGCCCTACTTCATGACCGCCAACCACTGCGGCATCAACTCGGGCAACGCCGCCTCCCTGGTCACCTTCTGGAACTACGAGACAAGCATCTGCGACGGCACGCCCGACGGGCAGCTCGACGACTTCCAGTCCGGCGCCTTCTTCCGCGCCAGCAAGTCCTCCAGCGACTTCACCCTCGTCGAGCTCGACTCGCCGCCCAACCCCGACTGGATGGTCTCCTTCGCCGGCTGGGAGGCCAACGGCGCCGACAGCCCCGGCGCCACCGCCATCCACCACCCCAACACCGACGAGAAGGCCATCAGCTTCGAGTATGCGCCCACCAGCACCACCAGCTACCTGGGCACCGTCGTCCCCGGCGACGGCACGCATGTCCGCGTCACCGACTGGGACACCGGCACCACCGAGCCGGGGTCCTCCGGCTCGCCCCTCTTCAATGTCAACCACCGCGTCATCGGCCAGCTCCACGGCGGGTACGCCGCCTGCGGCAACGACCTGTCCGACTGGTACGGCAAGTTCAGCGTCTCCTGGACCGGCACCGGCTCCACCAACCGCCTCAGCGACTGGCTCGACCCGGGCAACTCCGGAATCACCGGCGTCGACACCCTCTGGCCCGGCGCTTCGGGCATGACCGTCAGCCCCGGGGGCGTCTTCACCTCCGAGGGCCAGTCCGGCGGCCCCTTCAGCCCCGCGTCCCAGGTCTACACCATCCGCAACATGGGTGATTTCTCCATCAACTACGCCGTCACCACGCCCGACAACTGGCTCACCATCACCAACGGCTCGGGGTCCATCCCCGTCGACGGCACCGCCGATGTCACCGTCACCATTAACAGCAACGCCAACAGCTTCTCCAACGGCGGCTACAGCGCCTCGGTCGAGTTCGTCAACACCACCGACCACGACGGCGACACCACCCGGCCCGTCCAGCTCTTCGTCGGCGTCCCCGAGCCGGTCTACGGCTGGGACATGAGCAACAACCCCGGCTGGACCACCCAGGGCCAGTGGGCCTACGGCCAGCCCACCGGCGGCGGCGGCGAGCACGGCAACAACGATCCCACCTCAGGCGCCACCGGCCCCAATGTCTACGGCTACAACCTCGCCGGCGACTACGCCAACAACATGCCCGAGTACCACCTCACCACCGGCGCGATCGACTGCACCGATCTCTCACGCACCACTCTCAAGTTCAAGCGCTTCCTCAATGTCGAGCAGCCCGCCTACGACCACGCCACCATCCGGGTCTCCACCAACAACTCCACCTGGACCGATGTCTGGACCAATGGCAGCGAGATCACCGACAGCGCCTGGCAGTCGGTGGAGTACGACATCTCCAGCATCGCCGACGGGAACAGCACCGTCTATGTCCGCTGGACTATGGGCACCACCGACAGCTCCTGGCTCTACTCAGGATGGAACATCGACGATGTCGCCATCTGGGGCGTCGTTTCGGGTGACTGCCCCGCCGACTTCAACCACGACGGCAGCGTCAACACCCTCGATGTGCTCGCCTTCCTCAACGCCTGGAGCGCGGGCGACCCCTCCGCCGACTTCAAGCAACCCTCACCCACCCGGAGCCCGGGGACCACGGTCCCCGGGCTCCTTTGCTTCCCATCAGAGGCCCCGGCGCAAGCCTGGGCTTCCCCTCCTGTGCTCGCGCACAGGGCTCGTAGAAGCGCACTGAATCGCGTGCTCGACTACACCCCCAACGAGATGTACTTGAGCGCCGTGTATTCCTCGCACCCGTGCCTGCCCCCCTCGCGCCCGAAGCCCGAGTGCTTGACGCCACCGAAGGGGGCTTGCGCGGTGCTCGGGGCGCCGTCGTTGGCGCCGACGACGCCGTACTCGAGCGCCTCGGCCACACGCACCAGCCGCGCCGCGTCGCGCGTATAGAAGTACGCCGCCAGTCCGTACGGCGTGTCGTTGGCCCTTGCGATCACCTCGGCCTCGGTCTCGAAGCTCGCCACCGGCACGACCGGCCCGAAGGTCTCCTCGCGGCTGCAGAGCATCGCGTCGGTCACGCCCTCGAGGATCGTCGGCTCGACAAACCGCCGCGCCAGCCCCGGCCTCGGGGCCACCACCCCCCCACCGCAACGCACCGTTGCCCCCCGCTCGCGGGCGTCGGCGAGGTGCCGCTCGACCTTCGCCACCGCGTCGTCGTCGATCAGCGGGCCCACGGTCGCCCCCTCGTCGCGCCCGGCACCGAGCCGGAGCCCCCCCACCGCCCGCTCGAGCCTGTCGAGGAACTCCCCGTAGACTCCCCGCTGCACGAAGACCCGGTTGGCGCAGATGCAGGTCTGCCCGGCGTTGCGGAACTTGCTGGCCATCAGCCCCGCCACCGCCGCGTCGACATCGGCATCGTCGAACACGATGAAGGGAGCGTGCCCGCCCAGCTCGAGCGACAGGCGGGTGATGTGCTCCGCGGCCTGCCGCATCAGCACCCGCCCCACCTCGGTCGAGCCGGTGAACGACACATGCCGTACGCGAGGGTCGGCGAAGAGCGCCCGCCCGATCGGCGCGGGGTCGCGCCCGGTCACGATGTTCACCACCCCATCGGGCAGCCCCGCCCGGACGCACAGCTCGCCGAACGCAAGCGCCGAGAGCGGCGTCTGCTCGGCGGGCTTGACCACCACGGTGCACCCCACCGCGAGCGCCGGGGCGATCTTCCGCGTGATCATCGCGTTGGGGAAGTTCCACGGCGTGATCGCCGCCGCGACCCCCACCGCCTGGCGGAGCACGAGGATGCGCTTGTTCGCCGCGGTCGCGGGGATCGTCTCGCCGTAGACCCGCTTGGCCTCTTCGGCGGCCCACTCGACGAAGCTCGCGCCGTATCGAATCTCGCCCCGCGCCTCGGCGAGGGGCTTGCCCTGTTCGCGGCTGAGCAGGCTGGCGAGCGGCTCGACCTCGCCGAGCAGGAGTTCGTAGAGCTTCCGCAAGAGCGCGCTTCGCTCCCCCGCGGGCCGCCCCGCCCACTCGGCGAACGCCCCCGCCGCGGCGTCGATCGCCCGGGCCGTCTCGCTCGCCCCGCAGTCGGGCACCTCGGCGATGTGCTCGTCGGTCGCCGGGTCGAGCACCGGGAAGATCTCGCCGGCGTCCGCGTCGGTCCACGCCCCGCCGATCAGGTTCTTGGTCTGCATGGGCGATTGTACTTGCCCGCGAGCACGGCGACTCCCTTTCCCCCTCCGCCCTGCCTTCATCCCACTCCTCCTTGAGAAGGGGGTGGTCGCGCAGCGACCGGGGGAGGTGCGGTAGTGCAAGGGCGCGGGGGTTTGCCAGACCACGCACCTCCCCCGCCTCGCTCCGCTCGGCACCCCCTCCGCGGGGCGGAGGGGGAAGCAACGCCGTCGCTTCGCTTGGCGATGCAGTCGTTGCGCTTGCCGAGATTGGGGCGTCAGAGCCCGATCCCGTGTCGTTGCAGGTGCCCGGCAATCTGCGGGGCGGTGTCGGCGGTGTGGTCGATCACCTCGGCGTGCCAGCCGACGGCCCGGGCGGCCTGGACATTCTCGGCCAGGTCGTCAAAGAACAGGATCTCGCCGGGCCCGAACCCGGTCTGCCGCTCGAACGCCCGGTAGATCTCGACCCCAGGCTTGAGGAGGCCGAGCAGGTGGCTGGCGTGCGGGTGCTCGACACTGCCCACCGCCGACACCCCACGCCCGCCCAGCATGTGGGGCTGGGCCCAGTGCGAGGGGCTGGTGTTGCTCAGCACGCCAGTGCTGAGTTCGGCCGAGGTGTTGAGTCGGTTGATGAGCCCGCGGACACCGGGGTACTCGTTGAGGATCCACGCCTCGTGGACCGCGCGGACTTCGGCCGCGACATACAGCCCACCCGAGGACGCCGCCATGCCCTCGTAGTACCCGTCGCACGCCAGCTCGCCGCGCTGGTAGGCGTCGTTGATCTCCCGCCGCACGCCCTCGCCCGCCTCGGCCCGGTCGCTCCAGCGGTAGGGCACGCCCGCGGCCTCGCACCCCTCGCGCCACGACCGGCAGATCCGCACCAGCACGCCGCCGGCGTCGAAGCAGACCATGCGGACGGCGTTCGGGGCGCGGTCATTCATCGGGGTGCTCGTCGTCCCCGCCCGGGCCCATGATCTCCCGCATGACGCTCGTCGCGAAGCAGCCGCGGGGAAGCTCGAACGCGCACCGCACGAAGGGGCCGTGGGCGTCCACGCCGCCCTCGACATCCGGGTCGATCACCGGCACGCGCAGCGGCCTGCGCTCGCCGTCGATCTCCCCGCCGCGGTCGGCGTACCGCTGCAGGTCGATCTCCTCGACACCCACCGCGCGCAGCGCCGCGAGCTCGGCCTCGCCCACCGCGCCGCCCGCGCGGCGCATCGTCGCGCCCCACATCGGGCCGGTGGGGCTGATCTCGAGGCGCGCCAGCCGGTCGGCGATCCCCGGGTCGGCGAGCTCGGCCTCGCCCACCCCGAAGCACGCACGGCTGGCGTGCATGAACGCCAGATCGCCCTCGCCGAGCGCCGCCAGCGTGCCCGCCCGCTCGCGCTCCCCCAGCACCGCGTTGAACACCGCCGACTGGAACGCGGTCACAAAGAACGACATGGACGACCGCTCCATACTCCGCACCGCCTGCTCGGGGCTCGCGCCGTGGTCCATCGCCTTGAGCAGTCCGCGCTCGGTCCGCAGGGAGTAGTGGTACTCCCCGATCGCCTCCCCGAAGCGCCCCGCGAGGAAGAGCTCGCGGGCCCGCGGCTGGGCGTCGGGGTGCTCGGCGTTAGGCCCGAGGAGCCGCTCGACCGCCTCGCCCCAACGCCCCAGCACGATCGCCCGCCCGACGAGGTGGTTGTTGCCGAGGTACCCGAACCGCTGCTCGCCGATGCGGTTCGCCAGGCCGTCGCGCCCGAGTCGGTCGAGCACCTTCTGGGCGTGCACCACCGCCTGGAAGGGCACGCCCCGGATGCGGATGCTGAACCGGTTGCCGCGGAGGTGCCCGCGCCGGAGTTTGTTGGCGTGTCGATCGGCCCAGAGGATGGCGACCTTGTCGTGGCGGAGCATCGGGAAGTCCTCGACCGACTTGCCCGGCGTCCAGACACTGACGACTTGGCGGGTGATGGCCCGCTTGTCCTTGAGCCCCGCGTAGCCGACATCCCGGCGCCTGATGCCGAAGTGCTGGGCGATGACGCCGACTAGCTCCATGGTGGAGAGGTTGTGCTTCTCGACAAAGAGGTAGATGTGCTCGCCCTCGCCCGCCGGCTCGTAGAGGGGGATCTCCTCGACGAGGAAGTCCTCGATGCGTTCGCGCAGCCGCCCGCCGATGCCGGCGCCCGCCGCCGGCGTCTGGCACCCGGACACGAACGCCCCGTCCTGTCGGTTCGCGGTCATTCGGGCTCCTGGGCCGCCTCGATCACCGCGTCATCGACATAGATCGGGACCTCCTGGGCGATGCCCAGGGCGATCGCGTCGCTCGGGCGCGAGTCGATGTGCAGCAGCTCGCCCGCGGCGTTGCGCATGTCGAGCGTCGCGAAGTAGGTGTGCTCGGCCAACTCGGTGATCGAGATCGACTCGAGCGAGGCGCCGAGGGCCTCGACGATGTTGGCGAGCAGGTCGTGGGTCTGGGGGCGCTTGATGGTCACGCCCTTGAGCCGTCGCTCGATCGCCTGGGCCTCGGGAAGCCCGATCACGATGGGGAAGCTCCGGGGTTCGCCCGGGGCCTCCCCGCCGTCGGCCGCCTCGCGGACCTCACGCAGCTCGATGACCTGGAAGTCATTGAGTTCGCGGATCAGGATGCGAGAGAGTTCCATATGCACCAGCATCGCCCGCTCCTGCTGTGGGGCCTCGCCCTCGGGGGATCCTACCCGCCCCGCTCGGGGTCCCCCTGACCGCCGCCCGGGCCTTCCCCCTGATCGGCTCGTCGGTGCGTGGCGGGCGGTTCGCCTGGCGCCTCCGGCGAGGTCTCCCCGGCTCCGAGCCCCGGCCTGGCGTCGCGGACAAGCTCGCCCAGTTCTTGGATCAGCTCCTCGGGGACCCCGATCCCCGCAATGGTCACCTCCCCGGTCCACCGTTGCGAGCCGAGCCGGAGGAACCCCCGCTTCAGGGCGACGAACGACACGGTCTCGTCGGCCTCGATCGCGGGCCCGCCGCCCGCCGGGGCGCCGGTGTCGCAGTCCAGGCCGCTGGGCACATCGACCGCCAGCACCGCGACGCCGGGCTGGCGGAGGCGGTTGACCTGAAGGATGACATCCCCAATGACCCCGCGGACCGCGTCCCGAAGCCCCGTGCCGAGCAGGGCGTCGACGAGCAACACCGGCGCGTGGGCCGCGTGCTCGAGCGCCTCGGCCCCGGCCGATCGGTCGAGGGACTCGATCGCCAGGCCCATCCGCCGGATGATGTGCAGGTTCGTCGCCGCGTCGCCGGCAGCGCGGTCAGGGTCGCCGGCGGTCAGCACCAGCACACCGCACCCGGCGATATGCAGGTGCCGGGCGAGCGCGAAGCCGTCCCCGCCGTTGTTGCCCGGCCCGGCGAGGATGACCGCCCGGTCCGAGCCCAGCCCGGCGAGCATCGCCTCCGCCCGCGCGGCCAGGCCGATCGCGGCATTCTCCATCAGCAGGATCGAGGGAATCCCGAAGCGTTCGACGGCGAGCCGATCGACCTCACGCACCGCCCGGCGCGAGAGCACCCATCGGCCGGCGGGATCGTCCGAATGTTCGCTGCGCCGGGGCATGGGGAAGTCTAGAGCATCCCCGTGTGCCGGCGAGATCCGGCGGGCCGCCCGCCCACGGCCGGCCTGATTTTGTTCTACCCTCTCTGCCTATGAGTGTCGTCTGGCTGGTTGTAGTCCTGCTCGGAGCCGCCGCGGGCGCGGTGCTGGCGGTCTACTGGACCGTCGGCCTGGGACGCATCGTCAAGACCATCACCCGCCTGCCCACCGCCCGCCATGGGCTCTCGCTGCCGACGCCCGGGGCCCCGGTGTGCGTGGTCATCCCCGCCCACAACGAAGCGGCGGTCATCGGCAACCTCGTCCACTCCCTCCGCCAGCAGGACTACGGGCCCGTGCGGTTCGTGCTCGCGCTCGACCGCTGCACCGACGACACCGGCGCGATCGCCCGGGCGGCGGTCGGGCCCGACGAGCGCTTCGAGGTCTTCGAGATCACCGAGTGCCCCGACGACTGGGCCGGGAAGGTCAACGCCCTCTGGACCTCGCTGCACCGCTCGGCCCACGCCAAGGCCGCCGAGTTCCTGATCTTCGCCGATGCCGACACGACCTTCCACCCCGGCTGCGTGCGCGCGACCGCCGCCCTGGCGATCCACCACAAGCTCGACCTGCTGAGCCTTATGAGCACGCTGACCAGCGACACCTGGTTCGAGCGGCTCATCCAGCCGGCGGCGGCGCTGGAGCTGATGCAGCAGTACCCGCCCCTCCGCGCCAGTCGCGCCGAGAACCGCCGCGCGTTCGCCAACGGGCAGTTCATCCTGTTCCGAGCCGCCCCCTACTGGGCGTTTGGCGGGCACGAGACGGTGAAGGACCACCTGCTCGAAGACCTCGGCATCTCCCGCGTCGCGGCCGAGGCGGGCCTGGCGGCGGCCCTGCTCAACGCCGACCGCGTGCTCATCTGCCGTATGTACCACTCGTGGGCGGAATTCCGCAAGGGGTGGAAGCGGATCTACACCGAGTGCGCCAACCGCAGGCCCCGGCGGCTCACCCGTTCCACCTGGCGGGTGCGGATCATCTACGCCCTCTTGCCGGTGCTCGCGATGGGCGGGCTGCTCACGGCGCTGCTGGGATCGGGCTCGCCGGGGTGGCTGGCGGCCGCGGCCGGCATCGTCTGCGGCTACGGGCTCGCGGTGTGGCTGGCCGCCGTCTCGCTGGTCTACCACTACGCCGCGGCCCCGCTCTGGGCAGCGCCCCTGCACCCGCTGGCGTCGTGGCGTGTCGCGGGCA
The DNA here is from genome assembly GCA_964372195.1 of uncultured Phycisphaeraceae bacterium. Lineage (GTDB taxonomy): Bacteria > Planctomycetota > Phycisphaerae > Phycisphaerales > UBA1924 > PNC22. The sequence goes on along the minus strand of CAYJPX010000020.1, from coordinate 21,222 downwards.
TCCTGCGCGAGGCGGCCCACGACCTCATCCACGACCGCCCGACCGAGTGGGGTGGCCGGGCGTACAGCCGGGTCTCGAGGTAGCACGCGGGGCGGTAGTCCGCCGGGCGGCCGCGCGCCGGGTTGAATACCCTCCCCCCATGCGACGCGCCCGCCGCACCATGCCCGAGGTCCGCCTGGAGATGGCGCCGCTCATCGATGTGGTGTTCCTGCTGCTGACCTTTTTCGTGTTCGCCATGCTGCTGATGGTGCGTGCCCAGGTCCTGGATGTCACGCTGCCGCAGTTCGGCTCGGGCCAGCCCGCCCAGGAAACCGCGGCGGTCACGATCACGCTCAACGCGGCGGGGGAGGTCTTCGTCGACGAGGCGCCCACCGCCCGGGACCAGCTCATCGCGGCCCTCCAGGCCAGGCTCGAGACCCAGCCCGACGCGAAGATCACGCTCGCCGCCGACACCGCCTGCCCCTCGGGCGAGCTGCTCGGCGTGATCGATCAACTGAGCAAGAACGGCTACGGCTCGTTCCAGCTCTTCGGGCGTCCGGAGGACCCGGGGGCTTCGCCGCCGCCGGCCCGTCCCGGCGAATAAAGAGCCCGGCACGCCGGCCGGGCCCCAGTGGTTTCGCTTTCCGCCGTCGGCATGCTCAGCGACGACGCCGGGCGCCGAACAGGCCTCCGATCGCCAGCAGCGCCGCGCCGGCCGGGCTGGGGCAGGTGGCGATCTCGCCGCTCCGGATGGTGTCGCCGCCCAGGTTGATCGAGTAGGACCCCAGGCCCGAGCCGTTGGCGCCGTAGTGGACCAGTTCATCACCCCAGGCGTAGGTGGCGTGCGCCCAGAAGGTGCCGTCCACATCGATCGCCAGGTCGTTGAGCAGGCCCGACCCGCCGAACACCGTGGAGCTGATCGGCGTGCCGTTCATCGTGTAGTTGGTGACTGCGCCGGTGATCCCGCACTGGCCCGACCCGCCGCACCCGCCCTCGTTGGCGACCCACAGCGTGCCGGTGGCGCAGTCGTAGGTGATCCCGCCCTGGCTCGAGACCCCGACATTGAACATGTAGGTGGGGCTCTGCCAGTTGCGGTCCAGCCGGTAGACATCCCCCGTGTTGGCCTCGACGGTGTAGTTCCACTGGCCATCGGTCGTGCCGTCCCAGGTGAAGCCGAGGCTCCCGGGGTGCGTGTAAGTGGGACCGAGCGGGGCATGGGCGAGGTTGTACTGTGCGCCGACGGTGTTCGTCCAGATCCCCATGGTGCGGACATCTCCCCAGACGGCGATGGGCCCCTCGGCCTGGGTTACCGAGGCGGTGATCGCCAGCACCCCCGCCGCCACCCGCGCCTGCCGCGGGCCGTTGTAGTTGGACATCGTGCCGTACCAGGTGCCGATCGGCTGGCCCTGGGCGACCGCGGCGACCGCGAGCACCGCGGCGCCCGCGAAGGCCCAGCGGGGTCGGGGGTTCACGCACCTTCCGCACCGGATCGTGACCTTCCCTGCGCGCTGCATGAGGCGGCTCGTCGCGATCGTGGACCTGGTACACATAACGATGCTCCTTGGTGAGTTGTGCGTGACTGTTCACCAGAGCAAGCGAGCGAACCCCGGCCCGATCACGCGGCGCGAGTGCTTTCCCGTCAATCCTTTTGGGACCGATGCGACCGCCGCACCCAACGGCCCCGCCGCTCGCAACGCCGTCGCGGCGCACCGCGACAGCGCCCCGGAGCAGGCGTGGGGGCCAAAAGACGCAGGCCGCCCGCGGCGAACGCGGGCGGCCCTTGGGTTCATGAATGATGGGTCAACCGTTCGCGATCAGCGACGACGACGGGCGACCAAGGCGCCCAGGCCGAGCAGGACGGCCGACGCAGGGGCGGGAACACACACCGTGCCGTAGCTGTAGTCGTTGCCGACCAGGTAGTTCTGGGAGTAGTTGGCGCCGAAGTAGCCGGAGTGGAACCAGTTCAGGTCGTTGTCGTTGGGGCTGCCGATGCCGCCGGCGCCGCTGGTGGACTGCACGAATCCGCGGCCGGTGCCGTCGCCGATGGGCGACAGGCCGAGCATGTAGGTGCCGGCCACCAGGATCAGGTCGGGGATGTCAGCGCAAAGCCCGTAGCCGGTGAACCCGAAGGCGTCGAAGCCGTTGGGCGTCATGGAGTACGCGCCGTCGGTGTTGCCCGAGGCGACCAGTGTGCCGCCGAAGCCGTTGCTCACGCCCGAGCGGATCTCGTAGGTGTAGCCCCTGATGTTCGAGCTCCAGAAGTAGTTGCCGTAGAGTTCGCCGATCACGCCGCCGGTGTGGTTGAAGTCCTCGAACACATAGGCGTCGGTGACCAGCGTGTTGAACTCGGCGGCGAGCCCGTTCACGAGGTCGGGGTCGCCGTTGTACCACTGGGCGGAGGCGGCGGCGGCGATGCCGGCAATGGCGAGAATGGCAACGCGGTTCGTGGCGATCGTGGGCGACATAACGGTGCTCCTTGGTGAGGTGTGCGTGACTGTTCACCAGAGGGAGCGAGCGAACCCCGGCCCGCTCACGCGGTCTCGCAAAAAATCTCACCCACTCACCCCCACACCCCACACGGCCATCCGCATCAGTCCTCCCCGCGCTCGGCGTCCTCCTGGTCCCACTTGTAGAACTCGAGCTCGTTCTCCAAGTACGCCTTGGTCTCGGGAGTCGGCGCGACCGCGATCGCCCGCTCCAGCACCGCGACCGCCTCGGCGAACTCCTCCCGCGAGTGCCGCACCATCGCCAGGCCCGCCAGCTTCTGGGAGTCCTGCCCCAGCGTGGCGGCCACCGCGCGCTCGGCCAGGTCGAGCGCCAGGTCCAGGTCGGGGTCCTCGATCCCCAGCGAGTCGGCGATGCCGTACGCGAAACGCATCAGCATGTCGGCGTCCTCGCGATAGGGGCCGGTCATCATCTCGCGCACGAACGCGTACGCCCGCGCCGGGTCCCCGACGCCCACCATGAGCGACTCGAACTTCCACCACGCCCACTGCTGCATCGACGCGGGGTCCGACGCGATGATCTCGTCGGCCCGCTCGAACGCCCGCTCGTGGTCGCCGGCCGCCCACGCCTCGTGCAGCTCGGCCTGCATCGCGCCGACACGCCCCGCGGCGGCCTCGGCCTCGGCCCGTGCCTTCCCCGCGGCCTCGATGTCGAACTCGTCGCGCACAATCGCGTCGATCGTCGCCTCGAACTCCTCCATCGCCGGGTGCCCGATCCACGCCACCCGACCCTGCTTGTCGATGATGAACGCGCAGGGGATGCCGCTCTGCCCGGCGGGGTCCATCCAGCGGGCGGTCATCTCGCCGCCCTCGGCCTCCGCGCCGGCGAGCTTCTTCTCGATCGCGACGGTGTACTGCATCTTCTCGTCGCCGCCCTGGTCGGCAAGGAAGGGCGCGACATTGGCCGGGTCGTCCCAGACATTCACACCGATGACGGTGACCCCCTGGTCCTTGAACCTCTTCTGGACCTCGGAGAGGTGGGGCATGCCCGCGATGCAGGGCCCGCACCAGGTCGCCCAGAACTCGACCACGAACACCTTGCCCGCCTCGAAGGCCTCGACCGGCTCGCCCTTGACCCACTCGCCGATCCGGAGCTCGGGGGCCTTGTCTCCCACGCCGAGTGTCGCGGGCTCCGCCGCCTCGACCGCGTCCGCGGGCGTCCCGGGCTGGGCCGACCCTGGAGCGATCGGTCCGAGCAGCGCCGCCCCGAACAACACCAGTGCGATCCGCGCGTCCATGGCGGTCCTCCCTTCGCCGGGGCCGCGTCCCCGAACAGGCGGTCTCCCCGGGGGCGTACCCTACTCCGGTACACGATACCGCCGTGGGCCCGCCCGGCATAGGGCCCGCCGCCAAAGGCCCGCTGATGCATGCGCCCGCCACCATCACAGACGATCGGTCAGGCCCCCGCCTGGCGCTCGGAGCGGTGCTCAGCCTGCTCGCCCACGCGGGCTTCCTGGCGGTTATCGCGGTCCAGCCCCCCGGCCTCGCGGGGTCGGCGGTCCCGCTCGTCAACCCGCCCGCGGCCGACCTTGCCGAACCGCCCGACCCGGTCGGGATCGAGGAATCCAGCCAGGTGTCGATCAACTGGCTGGGTTTCGCCGACCCCACCGAACACCACGCGACCCCGAGCGAGACCGAGCAGGCCGCCCTCTCGCCGGTCGACCCCGGCATGGCCGACGCCGCCGAGCCCACCGAGCCGGTGGAGTTGGCCGAGGCCGAGGTCATCCCGACCGAGGTGGTCGAGGCCCGTGAGGAGGTCGCCCCGGTCGAGGTTGCCCCGACCGAGGTCGCGGTCGAGACCCCCACCGAGACCCCCACCGAGACGCCCGCGGAGGCGCCGACCGAGGTCGCGGCGGAGAACCCGACAGAGACGGACGCGGTCGTTGCCGACCTGCCGGAGACTCCTTCGCCCCTGGCGGTCTTGCAGGAATCCTCGGCCGCCGCGAGGGGCCGGTTCTTCCGGGTGGTGAAGCAGGCGACCGCCCGGGCCCAGCAGCTCGCCGCCAAGGCTGCCCAGCGTGCCGTCCAGCAGGCAGCCCAACAGGCAGCCCAGCAGGCCGCGGCCCTCGCCGCCGCGAGCCCACCCCCGGGGGAACCGTCCGACGCCCTGCCCTCAGAGAAAGAGTCCGACGCGACCTCGGACGACAAGGTGTACCAGTGGGCGCCGGGGCGCCCCGCAGCCGCCGAGGGCCTGGAGATCACGACGGTCAGGCCCCAGTGGGACGACTCGACCAGGATCATGGCTCTGCCCCGGAACCCGGTGGTGAAGATCGACTTCCGGAAGAACGGCACGGTCGCCCGGGCGGCGTTCCTGGCCGGGCACGACTCGGGCCACCGCGATGTCGACGGCCCGCTGCTCGACGCGATCTACCGCTGGACCGCCAAGGGCGAGGCCCTTGACGACCTTCCGGCTGGTGATCCCGCCGCCGTCGCGTCGATCAAGATGCAGATCGTGCTCGTTCCCCAGCGGGGGACAATCCACCGCATCCCATCCAGCCGATAGGGGTCCCATGCACCGCGCCGGCCTAGCCATCCTGTTGCTCACTCTCGCGGCCCCGGCGTGGGCCCAGGACACCGAGGCGGACCGCTTCCGCGAGGTCGAGGCCGGGTTTGAGGATGTCGGCCCGGGGGCGGTCAGCACGCTGGTGTGGCCCGTCGATATGCGCGCGCCGACGAACTTCGAGCGGGTCTACGAGGTCGTCGGCAGCGGGGGCCTCTACGCCCGGCGGGCCGGGGCCGTAACGGCGGTGTTCGACCGGAGCCTCTACGCCGGGGCCGGCACCCCGCTGATCCCGGCGGGCACCATCTTCTATCTCGGAAGCCTGCCGGTGGACCTGCAGCGGCCGGGGTTGCTCGCTCCCGGTCTCGAACATGGGGCCGTCGGGGGCGGCCCGGCGGGGGCGGTGATGCGCCTGCCCGCGGTCGAGAGCACCCGCCCGCTTGCTCAACGCGTCGATCTGCGGGTGAAGAGCCAGCCGGCCGCCACCTCCACACCCCTGCCCGAGGCGGGGGGCTCGATCTGGACAAGCGAGCGGTATCGGCAGCGGCGCGTGGGTGAACTGCTGCGCGGGGCGGCGTGGCGTTTGCGAGAGATAGAGGCCGCCGCCGAGGCGGGGGCCGAAGGACGCCGAGACTGAGACCCCGGAGTCCGCGGCGGTGGGTCTGCCTCACTCCATCCCGTCGGTCTCGTCCGTGTCCTCGTCGGCCCGCGCCTCGGCTCGGGCGAGAATCTCACGGGCCTGTTCGGCGTCCACGGCACGCACCAGGAGCTTGGCCTGCCCGGGAGCCTCGGCCCGGAAGCCGGCGGTCAGGCCGCCCACGACCCAGGAGGGGATGCCCTCGGCGTCGAGCGCCCCACGCATGATCGCCGCCTCGATCTCGGTCGAGGGCCGGGCGATGACGACCGGCTCGGACTGATCGTGCTTGGCATGGTCCCGTCTGTCGGCCATGGGGAGAGTCTAGGGGAAAACGGTCCGGGGATTTCGGGGGTTGACCCAGAGGACGACACGCGACCGGCTCGGCAGGATCGCTGGAACCCATCGCCTGTATTCTGCGGAAGGCCCAGCGGGGCGTTCCCGGGGCCGCCGGAGGACACCATGCCGACACTGACGCCGACAACTGTCAACACCGCGCGGAGCCTGATGGCCTGGGGGCTGCGTGCCGCCGGTGTGATTCTGCTAGCAATCGGAGGGTACCTGTTCCTCAAGCGTCTGCTGTTCGCGATCGGCATGGGGCCCGGCGGGTTCGATCACATCTTTCGGGTGTACATGGATGTCGGCGAGGACATGTCCGCCTACCGCGGGCTGTCGATGCTGGCGGTGGGCGGGGTGCTGGCGCTTCTCTCGCGGCGGATCGCGCGGTGGGCGATCTCGATGCCGGAGCGCGGCTGTCCAGGTTGTGGGTACGCCGGCGCGGTAACTCCCAAGTGCCCGGAGTGCGGGCTGAACGGGCTTGACTTAGAATGACCCGCCCGCCCGCGCCCGCCGCAGAAGCGCCTTGGCGTCGAAGGTGGCCGCCCAGATCTGGCTGCTCGGGCGGGTCTCGCCGTCGGCCAGATCGCCGCGCTGTGCGCACCAGATGACATGCTTGCCGTCGGGGCTCAGGACCGGCAACCCGTCGAAGCCCTCGGCCCGGGTGACCCGCAGCTTCCAGAGGTCCTCCCGCGGCTTGTCGGGGTTGAACTCGATCGCGAACACCTCGTAGTTGGTGTGGCCCAGCTCGCTGCTGGTGTAGACCAGGAACCGCCCCGAGGGGTGGAAGTAGGGCGCCCAGTTGACCGCCTCGTTGTCGGTGACCTGGACCTCGCGCTTGATGCCCTTGATCGACCCGTCGGCCCCCCAGTCGATCTCGCCGACGAACAGCTGCAGGTTCGCGTCGCCGTGGCGATCGGAGCGGTAGCAGATCCAGCTCAGGTCCGGGCTGAAGAAGGGCCCGCCGTCGTACCCGTCCTGCACGACCATGGGGACCTGCGCCTTCGTCTTGGTGTCATAGACATAAAGGTCGGCGTCTGGGCGGCCGAGGCGCTGGCTGCGCTCGTCATCGACATGGGCGTAGAGGACGAAGCGCCCGTCGGGAGAGAACGAGCACTCCGCGTCGTACCCGGGGCGGGCGAACATGGGCTCGCACTCGGTGTCGGTCTCAGCGCCGAGTGCGGCGACCGAGCGGGTGACGACCTCCATCTCGGTGGGGAACTCCCAGGAGTAGCGGCTCTGGTTGGGGCCCTTGTAGCCCGGGCTGATCCCGCTGCCGGGCGGGACCAGGGTAGAGCCGAACATGACCACGCCGGGCTCGGTGGGGTGGAACCAGCCGCAGGTGTTGGCCGAGCCGGGGATGCTGACGCGGACCGGCTCGTCCATCCCCACGATCGCACCCTCGGCGTCGTAGCGCAGCTTGCCGACATACATCGAGTAGTGGGCGTCGGGCTCCACACCGGCTTGGGGGACCGGGACCGCCTGGAAGATCATCCACTGCCCGTCGGCCGAGAAGTACTGCTCGCCGGCCTTGACGAACGACTCGCGCGAGGTCAGCGCGATGGCCTGAGTGAGGACCGGCGCCTCGGAGTCGCGCCCCTCCGGCTGCGCAAACACAGAACCGGCCGCGAGCGAACAGGCAATGATGCAGGTGGTCGAACGCATGGACTCGTCTCCTGGTGGGCAGCGGTGAATTCCGCACGGAAGGGTAGGCTGTTGTCGGTGATCCAGACGCCCCAGACGCCCGCCCAGTTCCCCCGCGATCCGCTCGCCTCCGGGCCGGGGGACGAGGTCCGGGTGGTCGGACGGGGGCAGCGGTGGGTGGTCGTGGACAAGCCCTACGGCCTGCTCAGCGTCCCCGGGCGCGGCGAGGACAAGGCCGACTGCGTCCAGGCCCGCGTCCAGGCTATGTTCCCCGACGCCACCGGCCCGGTCTCGGTCCACCGCCTCGACATGGAGACCAGCGGGCTGATGGTGTTCGCCCTCTCCAAGCCCGCCCACGCCAGGCTGAGCCGCCAGTTCGAGACCCGCAGCGTGGGTAAGGGCTACACCGCGCTTCTGGCCGGCAAGGTCGAGGGCGATGGGGGGGAGGTGGACCTGCCGCTCCTCGTCGACTGGCCCAACCGCCCGCGCCAGCAGGTCGACTTCGAGCGGGGCAAGCCGGCCCAGACGCCGTGGCGGGTGGTCGCCCGCGAGCTGGGCGGCACGCGGGTCGAGTTCCGCCCGCGCACCGGCCGCACCCACCAGCTCCGCATCCACGCCGCCACGCCGCGGGAGGAGGGCGGCCTCGGCGCGCCGATCCTGGGCGACCTGCTCTACGGCGACCCGGCCAGCGCGCCGCGCCTGCTGCTTCATGCCTCGCACCTGTCGTTCTGGGAGCCGTACCTGGGCGAGTGGGTGGCGTTTGACTCTGCGGCGCCGTTTTGAACCGGCGCCAGGAGCCCGCGGTAGGGTCACTTGTGGAGGAACTGGAGCTCCCCGCCCTCGCGCTCGGCGATCTCGCCGGTATCCAGCCGCTCGCGGGCCGGCGCCGAGCCCTTGAGGTACGCATCAAAGAACGCCAGCACGCTCTCGTTGGTGACCTCGCCGATCCACTCCAGGTTCTCCGGCGCACGCCCGTCGAGCGCCAGCCCGGGGCCCTTCCCCTGGTAGGACGAGTGCGTCGCGCCCTCGATGAAGAGCAGGTACTTGGTCCCATCGGCCGGGGCGTACTCGTAGGGGTGGCGGCGGCTCTCGGGTGTCTCGTCGCTCGCACGGCTGACATCCTCGCTGCCCGTGATGACCAGCCAGGGCCGATCGACAGACCGCCAAGACTCCTCCGTGAGCGCACGGCGGTTAGTCCCCTGGCCGGAGATCACCGCGAAGGCATCGAGGCGGTGCTCGGCCAGGGGGGCCCCGAGGGATCGCCCCCCGGCAAAGAACTCCAGCCCGCCGAGCGCCTGTGTGGTCATCGCGCCGGCCGAGTGCCCGGCCATGCCCAGGTGCTCGCGATCGACCAGGCCCGGCGCCCCGAGCAGCGCCTCGATCTCGTCGATCGAGTCGAGCAGGAACTTCACATCGGCGACACGGTCGCCAAGGTCCACGCCCGCCACGCTGCCGGCCGGGTCGCGGAGCAGTGCCCGTGCCCGCTCGCGGCGCGCCTTCGCGTCGCCGAGACTGACCGAGTCCGAGTGCGTCGGATGCACCACGACATAGCCGTGCGCCGCGAGGTGCTCGCTCAACGCCGCGAAGGCCGCCGACGACCCGCCCATGCCGTGGCTGAAGACGATCATCGGGAACGGGCCGGGGCGGGCGTCGTCTGGCTCGGGGGCCCGGACGCGGACCTGCAGGTCCTTGTCCCTCTCGTCGTCGTGCAGGATCACGACACCCGTGTCCTGCACGCCGGACGCGGCGAGCGACTCGGCCTCGGGCTGCGCGCACGAGGCGCCCGCGGTCAGTACGAAGCCCAGAACCCCCAACCCGACGAGTAGACGATGCATGGCGCCACCTCCTGCCGCGTCCAACGCGGGGCGGTCCGGCGTATTGCCGGGGCGACGCTCGCACCGGGGCTGGCCGCGGCGTCGATCACGCCCGCGTGGAGACGCGGAGCACCTCGATCCGGACCTCGCGCCGTGGCGGCGTCCACCCGCCGGCGAGGGTGTGCTCCTCGGCCGTCGCGCCCCCCTCCCCGGCCCGGCAGTCGAACCGCGTGAGCCGGAACTCGTCGCGCAAGTAGCCGAGCCCCTCGCCCGCGTCCTCGTAGAGCGTGCCGGTCGCCAGGCCTCGGGCGTCGGGATGGACCACCAGCGTGAGCGGGTCGAGCGGCTTCTCGCCGACATGCTGCATCGACGGCCCGAGGGGGACGGCCGCGCCCTCGCGCACAAACAGCTCGGGCAGCGCCCGGTCGGTGTCGCCGGCGGGCTCGAAGTGCGCCCACCTCCCTGGAGGCATCGGGGCGCGGCAGAGGCCGGTGAAGCTGGTGTGCGCACGGACGAGGATGTCGCCGCCGAGCAGGAACGAATCGTCGGCGCCGCGGAGCCTCTGGTCGGCGGGGTCGGCAAAGAACAGCGGGCGGACGATCGGCATCCCGGTCTGGGTCGCCTCGCGCGCGAGCGTGTAGAGGTAGGGCAGCAGCCGGTATCGGCGTTCGAGCGCGATCCGGCACACGCGCTCGCAACTGGCCCCGAACGACCAGGGCTCGTGGTCGCGCGAGCCCTTGATCGAGTGCCCCCGCGCGAAGGGCAGGAGCGCCCCGATCCCCATCCACCGCGCGAAGAGGTGCCCGTCGGCATCGCCCGCGAAGCCGCCGATATCCGGCCCGGCGAAAGGCTGGCCGCTGAGCCCCAGGTTGAGAGCCATCGTGATCGACCAGCCGAGGTGCCGCCAGTCGCTCGTGTTGTCGCCGGTCCAGGTCCAGGCGTACCGCTGCCCGCCGAGGAAGTTCGATCGTGTGAGGACAAACGGGCGTTTGTCGGGGTTGGCCGCCTGTATCCCCTCGCGGGAGGCGCGAACCATTTGCATGCCGTAGAGGTTGTGGTAGCGGGCGTGGGAGTCCGGGCCGCCGAGTTCGCGGTCGGCGTCGTGGCGGTTGGTGGCCGGCATGGACTTTCCCGGGCCGTTGAAGACCGCGGGCTCGTTCATGTCGTTCCACACGCCATCGATGCCGTGCGCCATGTAGTCGCGGTAGAGCCCGGCCCACCAGCGGCGGGTTCGCGCCCGGGTGAAGTCGGGGAAGGCGCATGGCCCGGGCCAGACATCGCCGTGGAACTCGCTGCCATGGGCGTCGGTCACGAAGTGCACGCCATCGCGGCCGGCCTGATAGACCGCGTCCCGCGCGTCGACCTTGACGCCGGGATCGATCATCCAGACAGTCTTGAACCCCTGCCCGTGCAGGTCGGCGTTCAGGTCCGCCGGGTCGGGGAACTTGGCCTCGTCGAAAGTGAACACCCGGAATCCCCGCATGTAGTCGATGTCCATCCAGAGGACATCACAGGGCATGCGGCGGCGTCGGAACTCGGCCGCCAGCTCACGGACCCGCGACTCCGGCTCGTACGACCAGCGGCATTGGTGGTACCCGAGCGCCCAGGCCGGCGGCATGGCGGGCTTGCCCGTGAGATTGGCCAGGGCCTGGACGACCTCGGCGGGGTGGTCGCGCTCGATGAGGTACGCCGCGAACGGCTCGCCCTCGAAGGCCATGACGAGGTCCCGCTTGCCCACGGAGATGAGGCCCCGGCGGGGCGTATCGCAGAGCAGCCCGAACGCGCTGCCGTCGGGCCGGACCCCCAGCACCCAGGGGTGGGCCTGGTACAGGGCGGGGGTGGTGTCGTCGTACCCGAACGCGTCGGTGGTCCAGACGCCGATAGTCCGCCCGCGGCGGCGGAGGGGTCCGGCGGCCTCCCCGGCCCCGTAGATGTCGGTGCCCCGGGCCAGGGGGAGCCGCACCGCGTACTGGGTCCCGGCATTGCAGAACGCGGGGCTTCGGTCCGCGGGGAGGGTCGGGGGCGGCGACCGGCGGAGCGGGGTGGGCTGTCCGACCAGCGCCGGCGAGGGGCGCAGGGGCAGGTGGACGAACGCCTGGTCGCGGTGGCGGGTCACGCGGTCCCCCACCACTTGGGGCCGGGGGTCGGTGCGTCCAGGGCCGTGGCGGCGGAGGGAGCGGGCGATGCGGGCGGGGGTGGGTGCGGTCACGGTGCTCTCGGGTGTGTGCAATCGGGGAAGTACAATCCCGAGTAAGTCGCCGGGGTCGGCGTCGAGTGCTCAGGATGCAGGAGGATACCCATGCAGCGGAACAACGCGGTGCTCATCACGGCCCTGGCGGGCCTGGCGGTTTTCGGGACCGGGTGCGTCGAGAGCTGGCAGCAGGCCCGCTTCGAGCGGGATGTCGAGCTGGTTTTCCTGGTGCCGGCCGGGTCGGGGGTCTCGGCCCGGTCCGCCAACGGGTCGATCACGCTGACCGAGGCATCGCGGGATGATGTCCTCGTGCGTGCGCACATCAAGGCGACCACGCAAGAGCGGGCCGACGCGGTCCAGATCGTGGGCGTCGGGGAAGGCCCCTGGCTCGAGGTCAGCGCCATCTGGCCCGAGGTGCGCCAGGGCAACGAGGGGGTCTCGTTTGTGATCGATGCGCCGGGCGGGCGGGCGGTCCGCGCCGGCACCGGCAACGGCGCGGTCTCCGTCACCGGCTTCGCCGGCGGGGCCGAGGTGGAGACCTCCAACGGCGCGGTGCGGGTGGAGAGCCACGACGGGCCTATATCGGCGGAGACCTCGAACGGCAAGATCACAATCCTCGGCGCGACCGGCGCCGTGGACGCGGACACGAGCAACGGGGCCGTCCAGGTCGAGCTTGCCGAGGCCGGGACCGGGCCGGTGCAGATCGACACTTCCAACGGGGGGGTCACGCTCGTGGTCGGGCCGGGCTTCGCCGGGCGGATCGACGCCGACACCAGCAACGGGAGTGTCGGGGTGGACGGGGGCGTCCAGTCGGTCAGCGGCTCACGCAAGCACAAGGTGGTGCAGGTCGGCGCGAGCGACGCCGAGTCCGCCATCGAGACGAGCAACGGCTCGGTCGATATCCAGGTCAAGGGCGACCAGTAGAATGCGGTCGGGTCGTCGATCGTGTGCTCGCAACCAAAGAGCCCAGGGATCCCCATCCCTGGGCTCTCGTGTTCTTTGCGTGCGAGTGCCGATCAGCAGCCCGCGCTCCACAGGTTGAGGAAGGCCAGCACATCCTGGGTGTTGACCGTCCCGTCGCCGTTGATGTCCGCCGAGCTGTCGCCCGCGGACCAGGCGTTGAGGAACGCGAGGACATCCTGCGTGTTGACGCTGCCGTCGCTGTTGAAGTCGGCGACGCAGCTGTTGCAGTCGTAGTCGAAGACGATCAGCTCATCGACCGCGGCCTCGATGATCGAGCCCGAGGCGGCGTCGTCCGCGACGAACCGGGCGCGAAAGGACGCGCCGGGGGTGACGACATCGGCGACCCGGATCTCGTGATAGAACCACCCGCCGTTGGAGAACTCGTCGGCGGGGCCGAGGGTCTTGGCGTTGGTCCAGCTCGTCCCGCCGTTGGCGGAAAAGTCGATCCGAAAGATATCGTTGTTGGGGTCGGCGCCGGTGTTGTTGGAGTACCAGACCCAGACGCCGAGGTAGGGGTCGGCCAGGGCGGCGAGGTCGTAGACGGGGCTTTTGACGGTGGTCTTGCCGCCGTCGACATCGTAAGTGCCCAGCCCGCCGTCGGATCGCCCGTCGGTGACCCAGGTGTTGACGCCGTCGGTAGAGGCGTCGTCCTCGGGCTGGGCATCGGTGGCGATGGGGTCCATGCGGTTCCAGACGCCGGTGGTGGCATTGTCGCCTGTGTCGCCGACGGTCCAGCCGGCGTTTGTCTCGCCGTCGTAGTCGACGGCGGTGATCTTGTCGCCGGCGACGAGGGCGTGGACGGTCTCGGTGGAGATCTGGTTGCCGTCGTCGGTCGTTGCGGAGGCGAAGTAGTCGAAGGTGTCGAAGCAGTCGGCGCCGGGGAGGTTGGCGGTGTAGGTGTCTGTGCCCTGGTCGGGCATGACGACCTCGACGAACGAGCCGGCGTTGAGCGAGTAGTTGAGCCTGACCGAGTCGTGGTCGTAGGCGCCGAAATCCTCGGTGACCTGGATGGTGACGGGCGCAGGGGTGTTGGGGTCGAGCTGGGTGGGCGCGTCGATGAGGTTGAGCGTGACGCCGTCGATCCGGACGATGAAGAGGCCCCGCTCGATGTCGGAGATGAGGACGGTGCCGCTGGGCAGGTAGGGGTAGTTGGACCAGGTGCCGTTGAAGGCGGTGTTGTCGTCGGTCGGGTAGGTGTCGAACCAGGCGATCTCGGTGGGGTTGATCGGGTCGGTGGCGTCGAAGACGCGGAGGCCCGAGCGGTAGTTGGACTGGAAGATCATCCCGTTGTGGGTGTAGAGGTTGTGGTCGATGGCCGGCAGGCCGGTGGTGAAGGTGCCCTGGAAGGTGGGGTCGGTGAGGTCGGAGACATCGAACACGCGGGTGGTGGTGACGCTGACCGAGTCGCCCTCGTCGAGCTCGTCGTTGACATAGAGGTAGTGGCGGTCCTCGCTGAGCCAGCCCTGGTGGGCGTAGCGGGCGCCCGACCACGAGACCGTGGCGATCGTGAACATGTTGCCCTTGTCGGTCACATCGACGATGCGCAGCCCGGTCTGGCTCCACCCGCCGTTGAACCCCGACAGGCAGAACGCGATCTCACGCCCTGCGTAGGGCCCCGAGGTGTAGGTGACGACCTGGGCGTCGTGGACATACATCTCGCCCCAGGCGCCGACGATGGTGGGCATCTCGGGGTCGGTGGTGCTGACCGCGACCAGGCCGCCGTTCTGGATGTTGCCGCCGACGAGGTAGAGGTACCCGCTGTCCGGGTTGGCGGCGATGTTGTGGGTGGAGGAGTGGCCCTGCTGGGTCATGTTGCGGACGAGGGTGACAGTGCCGTTGTCTATGTCGGAGAGGTCCATGACCTGGATGCCCGAGCCGCCCTCGCTCACGCCGTAGGCGTACTGCCCGATGACCTTGACATCGTGCCACGAGCTGCTTGGCCCGGTGACCGACCCGACGATGACGGGATTGCTCGGGTCGGTGACCTCGACAAACCCGAAGCCCTTCTGGAGGCCCATGATGGCGTACTCACGCCCCGAGGGGGAGACGAAGCCCCAGCAGTCGTTGCCCTCGGTGTGCCCGCCGGGGAAGTCGGCGAGGCTGAGCCAGGCGAGCAGCGTGACATTGCGCGATTCGAACATGCCGCGCTCGTCGTCGGCGTCGTCGCCTGGCTGGTGCTCGACCAGGACCGGCCCCTGGCGGTCGAGGAGCTTGAGGGCGTCCTCATCGCCGGCGGTGACGGGCGGGTCTCCCGCGAAGGCTGTCCCCGCGCAGAGCACGAGCAGCGGGAGAGCGAGGGGCTGGCGACAGTGACGGGTCATGGACATCCTCCCTGGCGGGGTATCGGACCTGCGCCCGGTGGGGCCACCTCGGCCGCGGGCGGGTCGGTGCCGCCAAGCTATAGAAACCGGCCGGTGCTGACAAGCCCCTTGCGCGTGGAAACCGCACGAGCGGGCCGGAATCTCGGGGGTCATTGCGGGAGGGCAGGCTCCGCGTGGGCAGCGACAAGAAAGGCCCCGGGATGTGGATCCCGGGGCCTTTGGGTGGTCCGGAGGGTGTGGTGGCTAGCAGCCGGCGCCCCAGAGGTTGAGGAAGTAGAGCACATCGAGGGTATTGACCTCGCCGTTGCCGTCCATGTCGGCCGAGCTGTCGCCGCTGCTCCAGGCGTTGAGGAAGGCGAGGACATCCTGGGTGTTGACGGTGCCGTCGCCGTTGAAGTCGGCGGAGCAGGCGAGGTCGAGGCTGACGATGAAGAAGCCTCGGGTGATGTCGGAGATCAGGATGGTGCCGCTGGGCAGGTAGGGGTAGTTGGACCAGGTGCCGTTGTACCCGACCCCGTCGTTCTCGGGGTAGGTGTCGAAGTAGGCGACCTCTGTGGGGCTGAGCGGGTCGGTGGCGTCGAAGACGCGGAGGCCCGAGCGGTAGTTGGACTCGAAGATCATCCCGTTGTGGGTGTAGAGGTTGTGGTCGATGGAGGGCAGGCCGGTGGTGAAGGAGCCCATGAAGGTGGGGTTGGAGAGGTCGGAGACATCGAAGACGCGGGTGGTGGTGACGCTGACGGTGTCGCCCTCGTCGAGCTCGTCGTTGACATAGAGGTAGTGGCGGTCCTCGCTGAGCCAGCCCTGGTGGGCATAGCGGGCGCCCGACCAGGAGACGGTCGACATCGTGAACATGTTGCTCTTGTTGGTCACATCGACGATGCGCAGCCCGGTCTGGCTCCACCCGCCGTTGAACCCCGAGAGGCAGAAGGCGATCTCCTTGCCCGCGTACGGGCCGGAGGTGTAGGTGACGACCTGGGCGTCGTGGACATACATCTGCCCCCAGGCGCCGACGATGGTGGGCATCTCGGGGTCGGTGGTGTTGACCGCGACCAGCCCGCCGTTCTGGATATTCCCGCCGACGAGGTAGAGGTAGCCGCTGTCGGTGTTCGAGACGATATTGTGGGTGGAGGAGTGTCCCTGCTGGGTCAGATTGCGCACGAGGGTGACATTGCCGTTGTCGATGTCGGACATGTCCATGACCTGGATGCCCGAGCCGCCCTCGCTCACGCCGTACGCGTACTCCCCGATGACCTTGACATCGTGCCACGAGCTGTTGGGCCCCTGGATGAACTGGAGGATGACGGGGTTGTCGGGGTCGGTCACCTCGATGAAGACGAAGCCGCGGGCGACGCCGGCGATGCCGTACTCGCGGCCCGAGGGGGAGACATAGCCCCAGCAGTCGTTGCCCGAGGAGGAGTTGCCGGGCAGGTCGGTGAGGGAGTACCACTTGTGGAGGGTCATGTTGAGGGCGTCGAATGCCTGCCGGCCGTCATTACCGCTCTCAAGAATGGGGACGGCTTTCTCGATGGCGAGTTTCTTGAGGATGTCCTCATCGCCGGCGGTGGTGGTGGTGCCGGGGGGGTCGCCCGCCGCGATCGCGCCCGCACAGAGCACCAACAGGGGTAGAGCAAGAGCGTGGGGTCGGCGATGCGGCATGAACTTTCCTCCCTCAGGTGGACTCGACATCGGAGCCCGGGCGTCGGCTCCGGGGCAATAATCGGTTGGGTATCGGAACTCAAGCTATCTCGATGTGCAGTTTTCGGCAACCCTGCTAGGCTTGGTTTCGTAGAAAAAGTGGTTCGGTTCCCAGGTTCTCGGGTTTGGGAAGAGGTTCACGCTCATGGGCGCACGCCGATTCGCAGGGGGGATGGCGGTTCTGCTGGGGATAATCCCCGCGGCAAGTGGCTCCCTCGGGCATGATCCGATCCTCCTTGCCGACGACACCAAGCAGCCGCATGTGTCTGTTTCGTGGACCCGCTCCGATGGCGAAGTGACCCGCTTCGACCTGGACCTACCCCTGACAAGCCCCGACGAGCGCGCTGCCCTGGGAGACAATCTCGAGACCTTTGTCGCCCTGGGTGGGTCGAGGCTCGAAAAAGGGGCCGGACACCCCAGCGGGGCGATCGTCCGCGTCGGGATCTACAAGACCGACCGAGACCTGCTGATGTTCGACGACATCGCCCACGCCAGCGATGTGGTCATCGAACTCACCAATGTCGCCTTCAACCAGGAGGTCGCGGCCGATCCCGACACACTCGTCCAGCGGCTGCGGTACAAGGCCGACGACATCCTTGCCTGCGGCCTGACCATCAACCAGACCGAGATGTTCAATGTCGTGAGCGAAGACGACAACATGGGCGGGACAATCCTCACCGAGCAGGTGCGCTATTCGTGCCTCGGCGGCGGCGATGCGAACGGCGGCGAGGCGCGGGTGTGGGTCGCCGACGACGGCACCGTTTCGATGCGAGCCGTGGTGCCCTACCGCCTCCTGCGCCACAAGGGCGACCCGTGGGCGCTCGAAGTGCCGGGCTCGTTCTTCGAGCCCTTCCAGTTCGACCTGGAGTTCGAGGTCCTGCCCCGCGAGATCGCCGAGGCCGAGGGGATCGTCGATTAGCGGGTCCGGCTCGCCGCGAACCGATCGAACAGCTTGAGCGTCCTCGGGCTCACATGGTGCTCGATGCCCTCGGCGTCGATCTCCGCGGTCTTGCGGTCGAGCCCCAGCGCGAGCAGGAAGCGCACGCAGGTCTCGTGGCGTGCCTTGGCCCGATGGGCCAGGCGCCGGCCGGCGGCGGTCAGCGCGATGGGCTTGTAGGGCTCGGTCGAGGCCAGCCCGTCACGCACGAGCCGGCCCACCGTGCGGCTGACGGTCACATGGCTCACGCCGAAACGCGCCGCCAGATCGGTCACCCGGCACTCGCCACGCGCCGCGATGGTGTCGGCGATGGCCTCCACATAGTCCTCGGCGGTCTCGGCCGAGTGGGCATCGCGCACGCGGGCGTGGCGGGCGGCGTCGGCGCTGAGACGGTCGGCTGGCATGGGCGATGGTAGACGGGAGTCGCCGAGCGGAGCGAGGCGGGGGGACGCGCGAACCGACACCGGGCGACGGTCCGGGCGCCGCCCGGATCCGAGCCCGTACAATCGCCCCCCATGCCCCTGACCCTCGCCGACGCCTGGCTCCACGACCTCAGCCCCTTCGTGTGGCGGTTCACCGAGACCCTCGGCATCCGCTGGTACGGGCTCGCCTACGCCCTGGCCTTCGTCGCCGGGTACCTCCAGCTGCGGTTCCTCGCGAGGCGGGGGCTCATCCTCATCCCCCCCCACCGCTGCGGCGACGCCATCCTCTCGGTTATCGTCGGCGTGGTCGTCGGCGGGCGGCTCGGGTATGTCCTGCTCTACGAGCCCAACCTCCTCGTGGACTTCTCCTCCCGGGCCCCCTGGTGGGGCGTCCTGGCGATCAACCACGGCGGGATGGCGAGCCACGGCGGGATGGTCGGCGTCGTCCTCGCCGCGTGGCGGATCAGCCGGGGCTGGAAGCAGCCGGACGGCGCCATCGAGGGCCGGTGCCCGCCCATGCATGTGATGGATGTATTCTCCTTCATCGCGCCCATCGGCCTGGCGTTCGGGCGGGTCGCCAACTTCGTCAATGGTGAGCTGCTCGGCCGCGTCGTCGCCAGGCCCGGCGAGCCGGCGCCCTGGTGGAGCGTGCGCTTCCCCCAGGAGGTGGTCAGCGGGCACCCGTCCTTCCGCACCGACGCCCAGGTCGCGGCGCTGGACGAGCTGATCTTCCGCCGCTCGCTGCCGGGTGTTGAGGAGCCGTGGGTCGACTCCTACGCGCGGATCGTCGAGACCATCCAGTCGGGCACCAGGGAGGGCAAGAGGCTCGCCGCCGAGCTGGCCCCGCTGCTCAGCGCCCGCTACCCCTCGCAGTTGATGCAGGCGGCCGCGGAGGGGCTCGTGCTCGGGGCCCTGCTCTGGCTGGTCTGGGCCAAGCCTCGCAAGCCGGGGGTCGTCGGGTGCTGGTTCCTGATCGGCTACGGCGTGCTCCGCGTCGCGACCGAGCTGGTCCGGCTCCCCGACGCCCAACTGCACACCCAGCGGGTCCTGGGCCTCAGCCGTGGGCAGTGGTTCAGCATGCTGATGGCGGCGGTCGGGGTGTTCATCCTGGTGCGGCTGCGGCGTTCGACGGCCGAGAAGCTTGGCGGCTGGCGCAGGCCGTCCCCTCGTCCTGCTTCGCCCGCGCCTCCATCTTCTCCCACTCCTCCTTGAGGAGGGGGTGGTCGCGCAGCGACCGGGGGAGGTGGAGTGGTGCAAGGGCGCGGACGGTTTGCCAGACGACGCACCTCCCCCGCCTCGCTGGCGCTCGGCACCCCCTCCGCGGGGCGAAGGGGGAGGTCGTGCCGTCGCCGCCCTCCGCCCAGCGGTCACGCCCCGGGGCGGATCGGCCGATACAGTCCCCGCCGATGCACGACCACACCGAGAAAACCCCAGCCCCCCCACCGCCCGAGCCCGGCACTGCCCGGCCGGTGCCCTGGTGGCACCTGCACCGGCGGCTGTACGACTGGGTGCTCTCGCTGGCGCACCACCGGCACGCGTCGGTCTATCTCTTTGTTCTGAGCTTCGCGGAGTCGAGCTTCTTCCCCATCCCGCCCGATGTGCTGCAGATCGCCCTGACCGTGGAGCGGCGTGAGAAAGCGTGGTGGTTCGCCGGGGTCAGCACGGCGGCGTCGGTTCTCGGGGGGGTCGCGGGGTACGCCATCGGGCTGTGGGGTTGGGAGGCGCTGGGGCCGTTCTTCCTGGAGCATGTGCCCGGGTTCACCCAGGAGCACTTCGACACGGTCCAGCGGTGGTACACGGAGTATGGGTTCCTGGCGATCCTGGTGGCCGCGTTTACCCCGATCCCCTACAAGGTCTTTACGATCACCGCCGGGGTGTTCGGGGTGCCAATCTGGGTCTTGGTGGTCGGCTCCCTGCTCGGCCGGGCGGGGCGGTTCTACCTCGTCGCGGCGATCATCTGGAAGTTTGGGCCGCCGGCCAAGCAGTTTGTCGAGCGGTACTTCAACCTGCTGACCCTGGCGGCGATGGTGCTGCTGGTCGCGGCGATCGCGTTCATCAAGCTCACCTCGGAGCCGCACGCGCCGCCGGTCGCCACGCCCCCGACACCCACGACCGGCGGACAGATCGAGAGCCCCGCGGGATAAAACGCCCGCGATGCGCAGTCCTCCCAAGGTACTGCGCAGCCGGCGATTAGATCCCCTCGGCCCAGGATCGGCAACCCCCAGATCCGGGGGTCTCTTGCACAGATTTGAGTGAATTGGCGGCACTTTCACTCACGCGTGAGTGGGAGATGAGATTGATGTGATGATCCGGCACGGCCGATGAAAAAGTTCTTGACGCCGGGGCGCTGGCCCGATAGTCTGCCGGAGTCGTTCACAGGGCCGGTCTTCACAGGGCCGGTCTTCACAGGGCCGGTCTTCAACCGGGGCCGGCCAGACAGGGCCGGTCTCCAGATCAGGGAGACAGGCATGTTGACCAGAGCGATAGGGACGGGGCGTGCGATGGCGGCGTTGGCGGTGATCGCTGGGGGTGCGGCCTGGGCGTGCGGGCAGGGCCCCGCGCCGACCGTGCCGGACTTTGAGCCGGCGGTCGTGTTCGAGGTTTTCGGCGTGGGACCGTATGGCATCGCCTCCGCGGACATCCTGAGGAGGCAGTCCATCAACGATCCCGGTCCGACCGTGGGCCAGGACGGCTACCCGGAGATCGCCATCGCGACCTCGGGCGTTAACTACTTCTCTTTCCCCTGCGATGATCCGCCCTACAATACTTACATCGAGATTTTCCCCAACACCGGCAACTGGGCCCCCGACCCCACGCAAGGGCTCGTGCCGCACCAGACCCTGGATGTCCCCGACGGCATCGCGGCCACCGAGCTGGTGTTCGCGGATGTCACGGGCACCCTTGGGCCAGACCTGGTGCTCCTCGGGTATGATGCCAGCCTCTCGCGTGGCTATCTCCTGATCTATAGAAACCACGGCGACGGGACCTTCGACGACGGGGTTCAGTTCCTCCCCGTCGCGGTGACGGTGTCCGGCGTGTCGTTCCGAGGCCTCGTCGCGGAAGATCTCGACCTCGACGGCGATATCGATATCGCGGCAGCGGTGAGCGACTGCATCGCCCCGACGGATGTGGTCATCATCTTCAACAACGAGACCGAAATCCCGGCCAACCCGGTGCTTACACCGCTCGACCCGGTCCCCCTCAACAACGGCAACGGCACCGGGCCGGGCGACATCGTCGCCGGTGACTTCTTCCCCTTCGGCGGGGGTGGGGAGCCGCT
Source organism: uncultured Phycisphaeraceae bacterium (assembly GCA_964372195.1). Taxonomy (GTDB): domain Bacteria; phylum Planctomycetota; class Phycisphaerae; order Phycisphaerales; family UBA1924; genus PNC22. The sequence continues at coordinate 2 of CAYJPX010000020.1, read as the reverse complement.
GC
>CAYJPX010000019.1:0-44154 GCA_964372195.1 uncultured Phycisphaeraceae bacterium | reverse complement strand
GCGTCGTACTGGGCCAGGAACTCGGCGGGGATGGGCGCTTCGGGGGGCATGCGGGGGAGCCGGGCGCGGGCCTTTCCCGCGGCGGGGATGGTAGTCGGGGGACGCCGCGGGGTGCGGGCGGGGTTGGGGGCGGGGGCGGGGGCCGGGCGTGTGCCGGGCCCTGCGCGAGCGCCGCGGGCCTTTACTCCGCTTCGCGTGGTCCGGTCCCCGGCGCCCGGAGGAGCTGGCGGCGCCTGGCGGTCATCTCACGGGTGATGTCGAGGTACACCTCTCCGTGCTCGGCGGAGGGCTCGATCTCGCTGGTCTCGTGCCACTCGTTGAAGCTGGTGATGAGGATCCAATCGGGCTCGGCCTCGAGAGCCTTCTCCCACAGGGTGCGGTAGGTGGCGCCGCCTTCGCGGGGGACGACCACGCCGGGAGTGCGGAAGTACCGGTCGTCGTAGCCCGGGCAGATGGTGATGCAGGTGATGCCGGCGGTGTCTCGCCCCTGGGCGAGCCAGTCGGCGAAGGTGTGCTCGGCCCAGCCGGCGAGGGTGTCGAAGCGGCCGCGCTCGTGGAAGATCTGGCCCATGGGGTCGTAGGTGTGCCAGCCGTCGAACCTGGGGCGGATGGGGTCGGGCGGTCGGTCGCCGATGAGGAGGGGGGCGGCGTCGCCCTCGGCGCGGAGGCGGGCGAGGACGGCGTCCCAGCCTCGGTTGGTGAGCTGCTGGTTCAGGCGGACATAGGTGAAGAGTACCGGGCGGTCGCGGACGCGGAGGAAGGCGGGGTGAGCGCCATAGGTCCCCGCGAGGTGGAGCAGCTCGTCGGCGGTGTCGTCGGCGGCGCGCGGGCCGGTGGCGTCGTCGGGGGTGCGCTCGATGTACAGGGAGATGAGAAGGTCGTGCTCGAGCGCGGCGTCGAGGAGGAGGGGGACGGCCTTGTCCTCGTGCGTGCCCTGGCCCCACCACGAGACGACGAGGCCGTCGAGGCCGGCGTCCTTGGCCCAGCGCATGTGCTGATCGATGACGCCGGGGTCGAGCGAGTCGTAGGGGCCGAGGGTCGGCACATTGCCCGAGTTCTCGATCTCGGTCGTGAGCCCGTCGTCGTCGGTCTCAACCCCCTGCCAGTGCACCCAGCGGCCCGAAGGTCCCTCGGGCGAGCCGTACCAGGGGTAGTAGAAGGCGAGGGTCAGCGGCGGGGCGTCGGGGGTGGGGGCGGGCGGCGGAGGCTGATGGCCAACCGCGAGCGACGCGATGGCACCGAGAAGGACGGCGAACGGCATGGGTGGATACTCCCGCGGTGAGGGTGCCCCCACGCGGGATGGTATCGGGGCCGTCGGGGTGGGCGTCGCGCGTCAGGCCGGCCGCTTGCGGGGCACGAGCCTGGCACCGACGAGGGTGACCGGGACCAGGAGGATGAGGAAGGTGAGGTGGTACCAGAACGGCATCTGGCGCCAGACGCCGGCCTGCACGCCGATGCCGGTGAGGAGGAGCAGGACCGCGGTCACGATGGCCGCGGCCATGCCCTTCTTGCCGCCGACGAGGCGTGCGACCACTCCCGCGGCCGCGGAGCAGACCACGCTGAGGATGAGGTAGCGGACGAGCACGCCTGTATCGGTGACGGGCTCACCCTGGGCGGCGGCCTTCGAGGACTCGGGGAAGAGGGTGACACCGCCGGTGAGCCAGATGACGGTCCAGACGGCGTACCCGGCGATGACGGCGAGGATGGGGCGCAGCATGGGTGTGCTCCTTGGGTGGGTGGTTTGGGGCGTGTGGCTTGTCCCATAGGTCGTATAGGGCCTATGGGTCCTATGGAACGGGGCTCAGTTCACCGGCCAGTACTCGCTGAGACACTGCTTGGGCGTCATGGGGGTCATGAGCTTGAACAGCACGAAGAGCATGCGCGTGCCGAACGACGGCCGGCCGGTTTCAATCACGCTCTTGAGGGTGTTGGCGATCATGGTGCCGCCCTGGAGCATCTGCTTGGCGGTCTTGGTGCCGACGGGGAGGTCCTCGATGGTGAGCGTGAAGCGCACGCCGCCGTCGGTCTCTTCGAGGTCGTAGATGACCTTGCAGGCGGGGTCGTCGAAGTTGGTGAACCGGAAGGTGTGGGCGAAGCGTCGGGGCGGGTCAAACTCGAGGATCTCGCCGACCACACCGGTGTATTTGCCGTCGGGCGTGCGCATGGCGAGCTTGGAGCCCGCGGCGAGCGTGCCGACATGCATGCGGGAGTTGAAGAAGGCAGGGATGGGGGCGTCGGTGCGGGTGATCTCTCGCCAGACGGCGTCGATCGTGCCGTGGATGTGGACGCGGAAGAGTGCGCGGGTCTCGCCCTCTTTGGTGACGGTGACAGGGTTAGGCACGCTTGATCTCCTGGCTGGCTTGGGCGGCTTCGACACGGGCCTGGATGTCGGTCATTCGCGAGGCCCAGAACGAGCTGTACTGGTCGGTCCAGCGGTCGTAGATCTGCTGGATGGGGACGGGGTTGAAGAAGAGGTGGCGCTCCCGCCCGTGCTTCTGGCTGATGACCAGGTCGGCGGCCTCGAGGGCCGCGAGGTGCTTCATGACGCCGATGCGGCTGATCGGGAAGTGGCTGGCGACGGCCTTGACGGTGAGTCCCGGTTGGGCGGTGAGGAGGTCGAGGATCTGGCGCCGGGTGGAGCTGGCCAGGGCCGCGAAGACGGCGTCGGTGTGGGGGTCGGGGGTGGGGAGCGCGGTCGCCATTAGTAACGCATAGGTTACCAGATCGACGGGTGATGTCAAGCTCGCAGGGCGGGCGTGGCTCTGGGCATAGGTCGTATAGGACTTATAGGACCTATTCAGATCGCCGCGTAGGCCTCGTCCCGCTTCACGCGCCGGCCCACCTCGCTGGCGTAGCGGCGGCCGAGGGTGTCCCGGTGCTCGGTGGCCCATTCGGTGAGCCTGGTGTGGCCGGCGGCGGGGGCGTCGGAGTCGAGCAGCCCCCGCATGAGGCCCTCGATCTCCTCGCGGGTGATGACCACATCCTTGACGAATGGGTTGACGAGCTTGCTCACCCAGTGGCCCAGCGTGGGCGGCACCGGCACGATGGGCCGGCGCACGCCGAGGATGCCCGCGATCGTGCGCACGAGTTCGCGGTATTCGAAGCCCTCGGGGCCGACGGCGTCGGCGTGGGTGTTGCCGGCGCGGTGGGCGTGGTCGATCATCAACGCCGCCATGTCGTCCACATGGAGCGGGCGGAGCCGGTAGCGACCGTCGCCGAAGAGGCCGAAGAGGGGGAGGTGGCGGAGCACCCACGCGATGTTGTTGACGAGGATGTCGCCCCGCCCGAAGAGGACGCCGGGGCGGACGACCGCGTGAGGCACGCCGCAGGTCTCAAGGGCGACCTCCAGCTCGTGCTTGCCCTTGTAGTAGCCCAGGTCGTCGGCGCTGCGGGCGTGGAGGATGGAGACATGGACGATGCGCTTCACGCCCGCGCGGGCCGCCGCGTCGAAGAGGGTCTTCGTGCTCGCGACGGCGCGGTCGAAGGTGAACAGGGCGTGGTTGAAGCGGACCCAGTAGGTGTTGTACAGGACCTCGGCGCCCTCGAGCGAGCCGGCGAGGGCGACCGGGTCGTCGAAGGCCAGGGGCAGGATCTCCAGCTTGTCGCCGAAGGGGTTGGGACGGTTGGGGGAGTTGGTGAGGGTGCGGACCCGGACGCCCCGGGCCAGGAGCTGCTCGGTGACGGAGCGGCCGGTATAGCCGAGGGCACCGGTGACGATGTGGAGGGGGAGGTCCGGCATGGGGGGAGTGTAAGCTGTGGCGGCCGGAGCGGGGTTGGCCGGGATGGGAGGTAGGTGTGGCGAAATGGCGACTGGGACTTGTTGAGATGTCGCGCGGTCTGGCGGGTCGCGGTTGGCGAGCGTGGGAGAAGGAGGAGAAGATGAGCCCTCTCCCCAGCCCTCTCCCGCCGGGCCCTTCTCAGGGGCAGGCGGGAGAGGGGGCAGGAATTGGACGCGCCGTGCGCGCAGCGGTGGTTGGTGTGGCGTGCGCCGTTTCGAGCGCGTGGGGCGGGGATGGGCTGGTGATCGTTGCGCCCGCCGCGCTGGCAGACTCGCTCGGGGAGTTTGTCGCGTTCAAGGGCGAGCGGTTGACGACCGAGCTGGTGACGCTGGAGGACGCGCTGGCGGCCGGCGAGGGGGTCGACGATCCCGAGCGGCTGAAGCGGTACCTCTACGATCGCTGGCGCGACGGGGGCGTGCGCTATGTGCTGCTCGTCGGCGATGCGGATGTGCTGCCGGTGCGGTACATGGTGCTGGACCGAAACACCGAGGCGGCGTTCGACTACGCGTTCTACCCGAGCGACCTCTACTACGCCGATGTCGCCAAGCCCGACGGCTCGTTCGAGACCTGGAACGCCCGGGCCGACGGGTTCCACGCCGGGTACTTCGGCGAGGTGCGGGGCGAGCACAACAAGCAGGACCCGATCAACTTCGACCAGATCGACTACCGCCCCGAGCTGGCGGTGGGCCGCTGGCCGGTGAGCGCACCCGAGCAAGCGGCGCTGGTCGCGGGCAAGACCATGCGCTACGAGCTCGCGGCAGAGAGGGCCAGGGCGGCCGCGGCGAACATGGGCTTCGGCGGGCGTGCCTGGCCCGCCCGTGCCGGGCTGGTCATGGTCGGCGGCTGGGTCGATGCCCGCCCGCAGTTCGAGGAGCTGTCAACACTGCTCGGCACGCGCTTCGACACCGAACGGCGGTACTACGACGGCGGGGACTACCAGGCGCTCGAGCCCAGCGCCGAGCAGGTCGTCGGCCTGCTAAACGGTGGGGTGGGGGGCGGGGTGGGGGGTGGCGTGGGCCTGCTGCTCCACGCCGGGCACGGCAGCGACACCACCTGGCACGAGTGCATCGGCACCGGCAACCTGCCGCAGATGACCAACGCCGAGCAGCTCGCGGTGGTGATGTCCGCGGGGTGCTCGACGGCACGGTTCGCGACACTCCCGCCGTACGAGTCGTACGAGGATGTCCACGGCGTGGCGCACACCGGCACCGACCAGGGCGAGGTGTTCGACGCGCCCCCGCCGGCACCGGCCTGCTACGCCCGCGCCGGGTTCAACCGCACCGGCCTGGGCGAGCAGATGGTCGTGGGCGCCGAAGGCGGCGCGGTCGCCTACATCGGCTGCAACACCGGCAGCCAGCCGTGCGGGCTCACGCTCATGGCCGGATTTGTCGAGGGCGTGGCGACGCTCCCGGACCCGCGCCTCGGCGACTGCTGGATGCACGCGATCGCGTACTACTACGAGCACGAGCGGCTGGCGACCATCGAGCCGACCGAGAGCTGGTACCCGGCGAGCATCTTCTTCCAGGGGATGAAGTTCATGGTGTTCGGGGATCCGACGATCCCGGTGGGCGCGGCGCCCTAACCCCGCAGCTCGCGGACTTTCTTCTCCATCGTCTTGCGTGTCCGCTCGCTGAGCGTTCCCATCGACCGGTACACCTCGCGGCCCTGGGCGTCGAGGATGACAAAGGTCGGCAGGGCGTGGATGCCGAAGGCGTTGGCGACTGCTTCGCCGCGCACCACGATCGGGTAGGTGTATTGGTGCTCGGTCATATAGGCGGCGGGGTCGTCGACGCCGTCGTCGGCGTGGACGCCGACCACCAGCACGCCGTCATCCCCGGCGAAGGTGTCGTGGAGGATCTGGACATTGGGTGAGCTGGCCCGGCAGGGGCCGCACCAGGTCGCCCAGAAGTCGGCGACAACGACCTTGCCGCGCCACGCCTCGGCGACGCTCGCGGGCAGGACCACCGGGCCTGCGCCGGCGGCCGACGACGCCTTGGTTTGCGAGCAGCCGGGCAGCAACCCCGCGGCGGCGAGGACAGTGAGGCCCAGCCCAAGCAGGGCAGCGCGGCGGGTGGGACGGAACTTCTGGCGGGTACGGCTCATGCGGGCTTCCTTTCACGGGGTCAGCGGTCGTGGGCATACACCACCGGGACAGCCGGATTATGCCGGGTTGGTGGACTGAACCCGATCGGGTTCTGGTTGGATAGGCAAGATTTGCCGAACCCTCCTGAAGCATCGGGCCGAATCTCTGGTATATGGAATGAGACGACTATGCGCCAGGAGGGCCATCCCGCAGTGACCGAGCTTCGACCAACCCGACCCGCCCAAGGCCAGGCCGCCGTGCTGGTTGGGCGGGTGCGCCGGCGGGCCCGGGCGACACTTGTGTGGGCGGTTTGGCTGCGGGCGATCGCGTTGGTCTTGGCGGTGGTGTTCCTGCTTGGGGTGCTCGACTTTGTCTTCCGGCTGCCCGTGCCGGTGCGGGTGGTGAACCTGGCGGCGATGGGGTGGGGGCTGTTCGAACTGGTTCGTCGGGTGGTGCTGCCGGCGGTGCGGTTTCGCCCCGGGCTGGCCGAGGTGGCGTTGCGGATCGAGCGGGCGGCGGGGGATTCGACGGGGCGTCTGGCCTCGGGCATCGAGTTGGGGCGAACCGGCCCGGGTGAGGCCGGTGGCTCGCCGCTCACGGATGCCCTCTCTCGGGCTGCTGGTGAAGAGGCCGACGCGGCCGCCGGGGCGATCGGGGGCACGCGGTTTGTGCAGCGCCGGGGCCTGGCCCTCGCGGGCGCCCTGCTGGCGGTGGCGGTGCTGCTCGCGGGCGGCTCGGCGGCGGTGCGGCCGGGCTTGGCCAAGATCGGGCTGGCCCGGACCCTCTGGCCGCTGGGCGACAGCCAGTGGCCGAAACGCACCGCGCTGGCCGACGCGACGACCACGCGGGTCCACCCCCTCGGCGAGGCGTTGCAGCTCCGGGCCCTGCTCACGCGGACTCATCTGCCGCTGGGGCGGACCGATGTCTCGGTGGTCTACCGGGTGCTCGTGGGTGGCGAGCCGGGGCGGACCGAGCGGGCGATGCTGACCTCGCAGCAGCGGTTCGCCCGGGCGCCAGGCGCCGACGAGGGTCCACAGTCCGGTGAGTTGTTCGAACGCCTCATCGAGCCGGAGGCCGACCTCGCGGCGGGCGGCACGGCGGAGCTCGAGTACTGGTTCGAGACCGAGGACAACCGCTCGGCGCCGCATCGCATCGCGCTGGCCGCCAGACCCGCGGTCGAACGCATCACCGCGAGCGTCCAGCCCCCCGCGTACGCCCGCGAGCTTCGCGGCTCGTTCCTGCAGGCCGGGCCGATCGAGGTCACGCCCGACGCCGAGGGCGTCGCGGTGGTGCAGCCGATCCTCGCGGGGTCGCGGGTGGAGCTCTCGCTCACGCTCAGCAAGCCGGCGCACCGCGCGGGCGAGGTGGCGGAGGGCTGGTCGCAGCCCGACCCCCGCACGCTGCGCTTCGAGACGACGGCGGGCGAGCGATCGCGGCTCGATGTCGCGCTCCTCGACGGGACGGGGCTCGAGGGCGCCTCCCCGCTGGCGATCGTGCTCGATATCGTGGCCGACGAGCCGGCGGGGGTGACGGTCGTCGAGCCGGCGTACGACGAGTCGGTGCTGGCGACGGCGGTCATCGACCTCGGGGCCGAGGGGCGGGACGATTTCGGCATGCGCTGGCTCGCGCTCGAGCGCCAGACGGCCCGCCCGGCGGCCGACTCGGAGGGGGCCGCGCCCGAGGCGGTCGCCGAGCCGGTCTCGATCGGGCGGACCGATGCGCCGGCGGACGCGCTGCCCGCGCAGCTCACGCTCGCGACGCGGCTGGACCTCTCGACCATCGGCGTGCGGCCGGGCGATGAGGTCTGGGTCTCGGCGGTCGGGCGCGATGTCTTCGCCGCGCCCGCGCCGGGGGAGGCCGACACCCGCCCGGCCCGTTCGGCGGTGCGCAGGCTCCGCATCATCGACGAGTCGGCGTTTGTCAACCAGCTCCGCGGCGAGCTGGCCGGGGTGCGGCGGGCGGCGATCGAGATCGACACCGAGCAGGCGCTCCTGCGTGAGGCGCTCACGCCGGCCGATGTCGACCCCGCCGACGCCGCGGCGCTCGCCGAACGCCAGGCCGCGGTGACCGAGCGGCTGGACGCCCAGCGCGGCGCGCTCGACCGCCTCACGCAGCGCGCCGTGCGCAACGCCCTGGGCGACGAGACCCTCGCCGGCATGCTCGACGACGCGGCGGGGCTGCTGCGCGACGCCACCGGGGCCTCGGCCGCGGCGGCGGGCGAGATCGAATCGGCCCGCGCCGACGAGCGCAGCCCGGCGGAGCGGCCCGAGATCGACCGGGCGCAGGCCCGCGTGCGCGACGACCTGGAGACGCTGATCGCGATGCTCGACCAGGGGCAGGACAACTGGGTGGCGAGGCGGACTATCGAGAGCCTGCTCGACGACCAGCGGGCGCTCGCCGCCGAGACCGAGGCGTTGGGCGACCGCACGATGGGCCAGTCGCGCGAGCAGCTCTCGACCGAGGACCTGACCGAACTGGAACGGATTGCCGCTCGCCAGAACGACGCGGCCGAGCGGGCGCGCCAGGCGCTCGACAGCCTGACCGACCGCGCCGAGTCGCTCGAACGCGTGGACTCGGCGCAGGCGGAGGCGATGTCGCGGGCCGCCCGGCGGGGCAGGCAGGAGCGGCTCGACCAGCAGATGCAGCAGGCTTCGGCGCAGGTGCGCGAGAACCAGACCCGGGCGGCCGCCCAGGGCCAGCAGGCGGCGGTCGAGGCGCTCGAGCAGATGCTCGAGGACATCGACTCGGCCGAGGCCTCGCGCGACGAGGCGCTGCGGCGTGTGCTCGCGACCGTGCTCGACTCGCTCGAGTCGCTCATCGCCGAGCAGGAAGCGCAGATCGACGGGCTCGCCCGCGCCCGGGTCGAGGCAGAGCTTGTGGTGCTGGCCGAGCCGATGGTCGCCCTGGCGGGCAACACGCTCGGCCTGCTTGACGAGATCGGCGGGCAGCGCGACCTCGCCACGATCACCTCCCTGGTGGGTCTCGCGGCCGATGCGCAGGAGCGGGCGGTGGGCGCCCTCCGCGAGGCCAGCGTCGACAGCGCCGCCGAGGCCGAGGACGAGAGCCTGACGCGGCTGCGCGAGGCGCGCGACGAGGCCGAGCGGATGGACGAGGCCGCCGGCGAGCGCGAGAACGCCCGCAAGCGCGCCGAGCTGCGCAGCGCCTACCGGGCCCTGCTCGAACAGCAGGTGGCGATCGCCGACGACACGCTGCCCTTCCTCGAGGCCGAGGCGGACCGGCGGACTCGGGCGCAGGTCCGCGCCCTCGGGCAGCGGCAGGAGGGCGTGGGTGAGACGCTCGCCGAGATCCGGCGCGAGACCGCCGAACTGGCGGACACCGCGATCTTCGAGCTCGCCCACCGGCGGCTCGACCGCGCCGCGGGGGCGGCGGCCGGGGAGCTGCTCGACGGGCAGGCCAGCGCCGAGGTCGGCAGGCAGCAGGCCACGGTTGTCCGCGTGCTCCGGTCGCTCGTCGAGGCGATGGGTGAGCAGCAGGGCGAGCAGCGCTTCGGCGAGGGGCAGGAGAGCGGCGGCGGGGGCGGCGGGAACGGCAGCGGGCAGGACACGCCGATCATCCCCGAGCTCGCCGAGCTCAAGCTCCTCCGCGCCATGCAGGCCGAGGCGATGGAGTGGACGCGCAACCTCGACGAGACCGCGCAGCGCCCCGGCGAGGCCGAGCTGGCGGAACTGGCCGACCTCCAGCAAGAGCTCGCCACGCGTGCGGTTGTGCTGATCGAGAAGATCACCCAGCAGGCCCCGGCGGGCGAGGGGGGACAGCCATGAGCATCCGGGCTCGCCTGGGCCTTGTGTTGACGGCGGTCTCGGCGCTGTGCCTCGCGCCGATCGGCCCGGCGGCCGCCCAGGAGCAAGCCGACCAGACCGATCGGGCCGACCCGCCCGACCCGCTGCCCACCCTCGACGAGCTGCTCGGCACCGATGGCGGGGCGTCGGACGGCGAGGCTGCCACGCTGCCCGAGGAAGGCGAGGAGGAACTCGACCGCCTGCTCTCGGGCCAGGAGATCGTCGACGAGTTCCGTGCCGCGGCGGACCTGATGGACCGCTCGGCCCGGCGTCTTACCGCCGCGCGCGATACCGGCATCGGCACCCAGCGCATGCAGGAGGATGTGCTCCGCAAGCTCGACAAGCTCATCGCCGACGCCCAGGAGCGGAGCCAGCAGAACAGCAACTCCTCGTCCTCCAGCTCGAGCGACCAGCAGCAGCAACAGCAGCAGCAGCCCAGGCAGGAGAACTCCCAGCAGGCCGGGAACGGCGAGAACCGCGACGAGCGTGCGCCGCCCGGCGGCCAGAACGGCCCGCTGGGGCCCGAGCAGGCGGCGGACCTGGCCGCGTGGGGGGCGCTGCCGGCGAGGCTGCGCGACGCCCTGGTGCAGGGCTCGAGCGATCGGTTCAGCGCGACCTACCGCAAGCTGACCGAGGCCTACTACCGCAGGCTCGCCGAGGAACCCAAGCAATGAAGCAGCGCGGCCAGCCTTTACCCCCAATCGGCCCATCTCTCTCGCAGCGGAACGCTCGACACCCCCTCCTCCCTGAGGAGGGGGTGGGAGCGCCAGCGACCGGGGGAGGTGCGATCGGGCAAGCACCGCTCGAACACACCGGCTCCGCGCGACACCTCCCCCGGGGGGGGGGGCGCGGCACCCCCTCCTCGGGGAGGGGGGGGTGCGGCGCCGCGTGGCTTCGCCGCGCGGTCGTCTCCGCCATTCTGCCGATGTTCGCGGGCCTGGCAGCACCCAGCGCCCTCGCCCAGGACGCCCGCCCCGAGGGGACGGCATCGGCGCAGAACAACGCGATCGAGGGCGAGATCACCCCCGAGCTCGACGCCGCGGTCGGCAGGGGCCTGGCGTTTCTCGCCGCCGAGCAGAACGAGGACGGGTCGTTCGGCTCGGGGCGGTACGCGAAGAATGTCGCCATCACGGCGCTCGCGGGGCTCGCGTTCATGTCCGACGGCAACCTGCCCGGGCGGGGCGAGTACGCGGGCAATGTCGAGCGGGCGCTCGAGTACATCCTGAACAACGCCGCCGAGAACGGGCTCATCGCCGCCGAGGCCGCCAACGGGCCCATGTACGGGCACGGGTTCGCGACGGTGTTCCTCGGCGAGGTGTACGGCATGACGCCCGGGGGGGGCGACACCGACCAGGCCGACCGCGTGTACGAGGCGCTTAGCCGCGCCTGCCGTCTCATCGAGCGCACCCAGAACGACCAGGGCGGCTGGCGCTACAACCCGGTGCCCTACGACGCCGATGTGTCGGTGACGATCTGCCAGGTGATGGGCCTCCGCGCCGCCCGCAACGCCGGCCTCGAGGTCGACAAGGCGGTCATCGACCGGGCGGTCGAGTATGTCCGACGCTGCCAGAACCCCGACGGCGGGTTCAAGTACCAGCTCGAGACCGGCACCAGCGCCTGGCCCCGCTCGGCGGCCGGGGTGGCGAGCCTCTATTACGCCGGCATCTACGAGGACAACGCCATCGACGAGGGGCTCGGCTACCTGCTCGCGACCGCCAAGCCCGGCGAGGAGGTCAATGGCGCCCACTACTTCTACGGCCACTACTACGCGGTGCAGACCATGTACCTCGCGGGGGGGGAGTATTGGGCGACATGGTGGCCGGCGATCCGCGAGCAGTTGCTCGCCGCGCAGAACGGCGAGGGGTCGTGGACAGACTCGTCGGTCGGCGATGCCTACGGCACCGCCATGAGCCTGATCATCCTGCAGATGCCCAAGCGCTACCTGCCTATCTTCCAGAAGTAGACGCCAAGACACCCACGCCCGTGCACGCACCACGCTCTATCACACTCGCCGTCGGCCTCGCGGCGCTGTCCTGCGCGCCCGCGGCCCAGGCCCAGGGTGAGTGGCTGCTCATCGACCGCGACCTCGGTCAGCAGCGCGTCGAGCTGACGGGGCTGGAGGATGGGCAGCTCTCGTTCATCGACGACACCGGGCGCGTGCGCACGCATGCGACCTCGGCGTTGCTCGCGGCTATCCATCAGCCCCCGCCGCAGGACCGAGCGCCCCGCGAGCTGCCGTGGATCACCCGGCAGATGGACCTCTTCGGCCAGGGGCCGGCGACCGAGGCTGCCGCCGAGCCCTTCGTCGGCGTGCTCGAGCTCGCCGACGGGCAGCGGTGGGTCGGCACGCTCGCGAGCGCCCGCGGCGATTCGGTCACCTGGCTTGTCGAAGACACGCTCCTGCTCGACGCCCCGCTCGACGCAGTCCGCGCGGCCGCCATCGGCGCACCGCTCGAAGCGGCGAGGGCGACCTGGAACGCCCTCGACGATCGGATCATCCTCGGCAATGGGGACCTGCTCGATGGCTTCGTCGATCGGGTGGGCGAGACCGTGCGCTTCGAGAACAACGCCGGCACGGTCGACCTGGAGCTCGGGCGTGTCGCGGGGATCCTGCTGGCCAACCCCCCGACCGCGCCGGCGGGCACGATCCTCCGCACCACATGCGGGTCGGTCATCGCGGTCGAGACGCTGGAGATCACCGTGACCGGGCAGGTGAGCGCCCAGGCCAACGGCCGGACGCTGGTCGGCAGCCTGGGCCTGCGGACCGCCGACCTCCGCTCGATCGACTTTGCGCCCGGGCGCTATGCGTCGCTGGCGTCGATCAAGCCGGCCGGCGTGAGCGCGCCGGACGCCGGCCCCGGGGCGGGCGGGCCCACCGAGCACTCGGACGACTCCCTCGGCGTGGATAGCCTCGAGCTGCGGGGGCCGATCCAGGTCGAGTGGGTGCTGCCGAGGCCGGCGGCGCGATTCGCCGCCACCGCGACGCTGCCGCCTGCGATGTGGGCCTGGGGCGATTGCGAGATTGTGGTGTCGGGCGCCGATGGCGCCGAGGCCCTGCGCGAACGGCTCAACGCCGACCGGCCGTCGGCCGAGATCAATGTCCCGCTCGGCGGGCTGGCGGGGCTGACGATCGAGATCGAGAGCGGGCGCGGCGGGGCGGTGCAGGACCGGGTGGTGCTGGAGCGGCCGATCGTGACCTGGCGGTAGTGCCTACCGCACCTTGACCGACGCCAGGCCCAGCACCATCAGCACCACGCTGATGATCCACAGCCGGCTGACGACCTGCTGCTCGGTCCAGCCGCCCAGGTGCAGGTGGTGGTGGAAGGGCGCGCAGCGGAAGATCCGCTTGCCCTTGGTCGCCTTGAAGTAGCCGACCTGGAGGACGACCGACCCGATTTCGAGCAGGAACACCCCGCTCATCAGGAGTACGACGATCTCCTGGCGCACGACCAGGGCGATGTAGCCGATGATCCCGCCCAGGCACAGCGAGCCGGTGTCGCCCATGAAGACCTGCGCCGGCGAGCAGTTGAACCACAGGAACCCGAGGCACGCCCCGCCCGTCGCCCCGGCCAGCACCGCCAGCTCGGCCGACCCGGTGACCGACGGCACGAGCAGCGTCTGCGCCCAGCTCTGGTTGCCCGCGACCAGCGCCAGCACCACCAGCCCCAGGGTCACGACCACGCTCACGCCGGAGGCCAGGCCGTCCATGCCGTCGGTGATGTTCACGGCGTTGCTCATCCCCGCGATCATCAGCACGGAGATCAGCACATAGCCGGCCATGGGCAGCACGATGACCCCGGCGCCGAGGCGGTCGGTCAGGGCCGACTCGTAGGTCTTCTGGAAGGGCAGGTTGAGCACATGGGCGAAGTCGACGGGCGCGTTGCTGAACCCGGCGCGGTAGCCGAAGTAGCCGATGATCGCCCCGATGCCGAGCTGGAAGACCAGCTTCTCCCACGCGCGCAGCCCCTGCCGCGAGCTGCCGCGCCGGGCGGCGGTCATCTTGAGCCAGTCGTCGGCCGCCCCCACGCCGCTCATCCACAGCAGCACGATCAGCCCAAGCTGCACCCACCGCTCGGAGAGGTCGGCGAGCAGGAAGGTCGAGAGGAAGATCGACCCCGCGATCAGCACGCCGCCCATCGTCGGCGTGTTGGCCTTGCTCGAAGAGACCACCCGCAGCGACTCGGCGTCGGTCAGCCCCGAGTCGCCGATCTTCAGCCGCGTCAGCAGCGTGATCACCCGCCGCCCGCTCACCAACACCAGCAGGAACGCGAGCCCCGCGGCGGCGAGGGCCCGGAACTCCTCCTGGTCGAGCACCCGCAGGGGGCTCGCGATGTCGTGCTCGTAGGTCCACGATCTCAGTTTCTCGAGCAGCAGATAGAGCATGATCTACGACACCCCGCCCGGGCTCGACGCCGAGACCCCGGCCCCCGAGGCCCGCAGCGCCCCGAGCACCCGCTCGAGCCCCACGCCCCGGGAGCCCTTGAGCAGCACGGTATCCCCCGCGCAGAGCCGCGACGCCGCCAGCGCCGCCCCATCGCCGCCGACCGAATCGATGGACCACACCTCGACCGGCGAACCCGCCAGCGACCCCCCCACCATCTCGGCGAGCGGGCCGACCAGCACCACCGCGTCGGCGAGCCCCTCGCGGGCGACCGCCCGGCCGATCTCCCGGTGGGCCTCGGGGCCGGCGGCGCCCATCTCGAGCATGTCGCCGAGCACCGCGACCCGCCGGCTGCCGGGGACGGCGACCTCCCGCAGCGTGCGCAGCGCCGCGAGCATCGAGTCGGGGTTGGCGTTGTAGGCGTCGTTGATGATGGTGATGCCCGCGACCCGCTCGCGCCCGAGGCGCATCTCGGGCGGGGCGAAGCCGGCGAGGGCCGCGCGGATCGCCTCCTCGGCGACCCCCACGCGGCGCGCCACCGCGATGGCGGCGGCGGCGTTGAGGGCGTTGTGGGCGCCGAGCATCGGCAGCGTGAACCCGTCGCGCCCGTTGAGCGTGAAGGTCAGCCCCTCTGCCCCCTGCCGGACCTCGCTCACGCGGAGGTCCGCGTCGGGCCCGACGCCGAAGGTGATCACCCGCTCGAACCGTTCCCGCCAGGGGGCGAGCGCCGGCGCGTCGGCGTTGAGCACCACCACCCCGCCGGGCTCGAGGTGGGCCGCCAGCGAGGCCTTCTCGGCCGCGACGCCCTCGATCGACCCGAACCCCTCCAGGTGCGCCCGCCCGATGCTCGTCACCACCACGACCCGCGGCCTGATGATCCGGCTCAGGGGCTCGATCTCGCCGGGCGCGTTCGCACCCACCTCGCAGAGCAGGTACTGGTCCTCCGCCCTCGCGCCCAGCACGGTCAACGGCACGCCGAGGTCGTTGTTGAAGCTCTTGGGCGAGCTATGCCCCCGAAGCTGCGCGCGCAGGCAGGCGTCGATCATCCGCGTCGTGGTGGTCTTGCCGTTCGAGCCCGTGACGCCGATGACGCGCAGCGAGCCCAGCGTCCCGCGGTACGCCGCCGCCAGACGCCCGAGCGCCGCCCGGGCGTCGGGCACGCGCAGCACCGCGAGCCCCGCGGGCAAGTCGCCGGCGGCGGCGGGGTCGTCGATCACCGCGAGCGCGGCCCCGGCCTGGTGGGCGCGGTCGAGGTAGCGGTGCCCGTCGGTCTGCCCTCCCCGCAGCGCGAAGAACACCTCGCCCGGCCGCAGCACGCGGGTATCGATCGCCGCCCCGCCGGTCAGCGTGGACGAGGGCTCGGGCCGCGCCAACCACGAGCCGCCCATCGCCGCCCGCACCGATTCGGCATGCCAGAACTCCCCGACGCTCACGGCTCACCCCTCCGGCTCGCGTCACCGGTAGCGGCGGTGGCGGTCGCGCCGGCCGACGCCCGCTCGTCGAGCGCCGCGCGGGCAACCTGGTGGTCATCGAAGGGGATCACCCGCACCCCGCCCCGGCCATCGGGCAGCTCCTGCTCGCGCTCGTGCCCCTTGCCCGCGATCACGACCACATCGCCCGGCCCGGCCCCGAGCACGGCGGCGCGGATGGCGCGGGTCCGGTCGGCATCGCGGTCCACCTTGCCCCGCTCCCCGGGCTCGATCCCGGTGAATACTTCGTCGATGATCGCCTCCGGGTCCTCGCGCCGGGGGTTGTCGCTGGTGACGATCACGCGGTCGGCGCGGGCGACAGCGGCGGCCCCCATGCGGGGGCGCTTGGCGCGGTCCTTGTTGCCGCCGCAGCCGAACACCGCCCACAGGCGAGCCCCCTCGGGGGTTGCCAGGCGCGCGGCGCGGAGGCACTGCACCAGCGCATCGTCGGTGTGGGCGAAATCCACCAGCACCGCGATATCGTCGGCCGGGGTGTGTACCGCCTCGAGCCGCCCGGTCGGCGCCGCGAGCGCGGGGATGATCGCCGCGAGCTGCGCGGGCTCGATCCCCAGCGGGCCCAGGCACACGCACGCGGCCTGCAGCAGGTTCATGGCGTTGTGCGCGCCGACCAGTTGGGTGCGGGTGGCGAACCCGCCCCACGGGCCGCACAGGCGGATGTCCATGCCCGACGCCGTGGCGTTGGCGAACGCGACGGTCGCATCGGGCATGTGGTCGGGAGTGCCGGCGGGCGTCGGCGAGCCCTCGACCGCGCAGCCCAACACCGGGACGCGGCAGTCGCGGGTGAGCCGCGCACTCCACGGGTCCGAGGCGTTGACCACCGCCAGCGCGCCGCCGGGCAACGCCTCGAACAGCCTCGCCTTGGCCGCTGCATAGCGGTCCATGTCGCCGTGGTAGTCGAGGTGGTCGCCGGTGAGGTTGGTAAAGACCCCCGCGGCAAACCGCAGGCCGCCGGCGCGGTGCTGGTCGAGGGCGTGGCTGGAGACCTCGATCGCGGCGGCCCGGCAGCCGTGGGCGACCATCCGGGCCAGCAGCCCGCTCAGCCGCTCGGCGGGGGGCGTGGTGAAGTCGGACCGAACCGGGCCGGTCCCGTCGTCGATCTCGACGGTGCCGACGAGCCCGCAGGGGATACCGGCGGCCCGGGCGGCGCGGGCGATGAGCGTGGCGACGGTGGTCTTGCCGTTGGTCCCGGTGACACCGACGAGCGCGAGGTGGGAAGAGGGGCTGCCCGCGTGGCGCTCGGCCATGAGCGCGCCCACGAGCGCCGGCCGGGAGGTGAGCAGCACCGGCGCACCCCCCCCACCGCCGAGCGGCTCGTCGGTCACCACCGCGATGGCCCCGGCTTGGAGCGCCTGGTCGATGAACCGTCGCCCATCGGCGCGGAGGCCCGGCCTGGCGACAAAGACCCAGCCCGGCCCGACGAGGCGTGAGTCTTCGGTGACGCCGAGGACGACCGCGCCGGGATCGACGGTCCCGGTCGGTCGCAGCCCGAGGGATTGTGTGAGTTCGCCGAGATTCATGCTGTTCCACGCCGCGTATCGACCGGGTTGATGCCGCCCGAGCAGATTATCACCCTACGCCGCACCCCGGCCTACAGAATCAGCATCGCATCCCCAAAGCTGTAGAAACGGTACCCGCGGGCGATCGCCTCGCGGTAGGCGGCCTTGAGGCGTGCGACGCCCACCGGCGTGGCATCGGGCAGCGGGGGCTCGTCGGGGTCTTGCAGGAACGCCGCCACCAGGGCCATGAGGGTGGAGCGGGGCAGGTGGAAGTTGGTGAGCAGGGCGTCGGTCCAGGCGAACCGACAGCCGGGGGTGATCAGGAGTCTGGTCGAGAGGTGTCCGGGCATCTCGCCGGCGGCCACCCGGGGCGCGAAGGACTCGATCGTGCGCACGCTGGTGGTGCCCACCGCGATCACCCGGGCGCCCCGGCTTCGGGTCTCTTGTATCTCCCCCACCGCCGCCGCGGACATCGAGCACCACTCCGCGTGCATGGGGTGGTCCTCGACAGTGTCGCACTCGACCGGCTTGAAGGTGCCCGCGCCGACATGGAGCACCACGCCCGTGCGGTCGATGCCCCGGGAGGCCAGCTCGGCGAGCAAGGCGGGCGTGAAGTGCAGCCCCGCGGTCGGGGCGGCGACCGAACCCCCCCCGACCGCCCCGGCCGCGCCGGGCGGTCCGGCCTCGGCAAACACGGTCTGGTACTGGTCCCGGTCGGTGCGGTCGTCGCCGGCGTCGTGCCCGGCCCGGCGGGCCGCGAGGATGTAGGGCGGCAGCGGGGTGAGGCCGACCGCCTCGAGCACGGCCGGGGCCGGGGGTGGGTTGGGACTTGCTTCGTTGGCGAGGCGGACGCGCCACGCGCCCGGCGGGTCGTCGGCGGGCCCGAGCATCTCGAGCGTGAAAGGTGATGGCGCATCGCCGGCCAGCAGCCGGATCACCGCCCCGGACCGGTGCCGTCGGCTCTTGATCATCGCCAGCCAGACCCCAGGCTCGGGATCGTCTTCGAGGTAGAGGCCCTCGACCTTGCCGCGAGTGTCTTCGCGCACGCCCCGGAAGCGGGCCGGGAGGACGCGGGTGGTGTTGCAGACCAGCCGATCGCCGGCGGCGAGCAGCTCGGGCAGGTCGCGGACCGTGGCGAGCTCGACCCGGTCGGGACGATCGCGCCGGATGACCAGCAGCCGGGCGGCATCGCGGGGCTCGGCCGGGTGGGTCGCGATCCGGTCGGGGGGCAGGTCGTAGTCGAGCGAGGCGGTCGGCAGCATGGGGGACTCTGGCGACGGGCCGCGTCGCGCCGGGGCAACGGGCCGCACAAACGGGGGTACGGACCGAGCCACCCGGCGAACGGGCGGCACACGGGGCGAGTTTATGGGGCCCAGCGCCCCGGCACGGGGTTCGTCTGTCCGGTGGGCAGATGTGCCGTGTCGAGGCCAATCCGTGCGATCGCTGGGCGGCCGGCTGGGCGTGCGGGCTGCCCGCGCCCGGGGCGTGCCCCGGGGGTGGCCTGCACGAGCACCGGCTCGCGGATCGGCCCGTGCTCAACACGCTGCTCGAACATGTGCCGGGGGATGTGCCCTATTCGACGCATCTGGAGCTCGAGGCGGCCCGGGCGAGGCTGGTGCACCGAACCCTGGGAGAGGCGCTGGAGCAGATCGGGGGGCGTGGCCCGGATTACGGACGCCTGGCGGCGATGACACCCCAACCGACCGCCGCCCCGAGACCGACAGCGCCCTCGCTCCGCCTCGTGCCGCCCCCGCCGCGAGAGGCGGCTGTGGTCGCGTACACACTCCCCCGTCGTCGGTGGCCGGTGGGCGGGTTGATCGACCTGGTGATCTGATCTGCGCGGCGTCAGGGAATGAGGTCGATGACCATGGGCAGGTGGTCGCTGGCGTCGGCGTCGGCGCGGTCGAGGCCGGCGGCTTCGAGGGACCGATCGCTGAGCATGCGGGCGTCGAGCACGAAGCACCGGGCGTTGCGGACCGCGCTGCCGGCGTAGAGGGCGTAGTCCAGGCGTCCCGGGGTGAAGGCGTTTCCGTCCTCGCGCCAGGTGATGTAGGCCGAGTCGCCCAGGTCGCGGGCGTCGGCGATTTCGAGGTCGCTGCCGTCGGCGTCGAGTCCGTTGCGCAGGACATCGAGCGGGGGGCGGGAGCCGACGAGGTTGAGGTCGCCGGCGATGATGCGCATGGCGACCGGCTCCATCGCCAGGGCCTCGGTCAGCGACCGGTTGATCGCCCCGGCCTCGGAGATGCGGGTCTGGTCCTCGGGGCTGCCCGACGAGCCGCAGCACTTGAGGTGGACGCTCGAGGCGGCGAGGTGGCCGAAGGGCGTGTCGACCAGCGCGCCGGCGAAGCGGACGGCGTTCTCCTCGCCGTCGAGGTAGAGCTCCTCGTGGCCGAGGGGTTCGAGCGGGAAGCGCGAGGCGACCGCGACGCCCCAGCCGGTGGTCATGCGGACCGACCACTCGCCCTCTTCGAGGGGGAGGCTGGCGTTGAGCCAGGCGGCGATCTCGTGCGGGCTGCTGGTCCACTCCTGGAGGAGCAGCACATCGGGGTTGAGCACGCGGAGGACGCGGGCGAAGGGGCCGGGGTCCTCCATCGGCTTGGCCCGCCAGACATTCCAAGAGACCACCCGCACCCCGCTCTTGGGCTTTTCGGGGAGGCGCAGGTCGGCGAGGGGCGGTCCGTCGCTGGGGGCGGTCGCCTCCACCTCGAAGGGCTGCGACGAGCCCAGGGTGCCGCCGGCCGCGTCGCGCAGCACGCACATGGCGGTGGTGAGCCCGCCCTGCCTCGGCGCGGGCAGCCCGAGGTCGGCGAGCGCTTGGCGCGAGATCCGGCCCTCGTACCACTCGCTGGCGTAGGTGGGCGAGAAGCTGAAGTCGATCTGGTCGTGCGGGATCTCGGTCAGGCCCGAGGCGGTGGGCAGACCGACACGGCAGCCGTAGCCCAGGCCGGTGGCGTCGGCCTTGGGCGGGCTGAGCTCGATGGTGAGATCGACGCCGAGTTGGGTCGCTCCGCTGGGCGAGGTGGGCCGGCGCCCTGTGGCGGGGTTGGTGTCGAGGTCGATCCAGATGGCGAGGGACTCGTCGGAGGCCTGGAGGGTCTTGGCCTCGCCGGCGACCTTCCAGCGGAGGTAGATCCACCAGGGGTCGGTGGTCATGACGACGCTCGGGGCCCACTCGGAGATGTCGCCGTCCAGGACCACGGGCTGGATGTTGGTGGGGATGACCGCGTCGCGCGGGCGCTCGGGCTGCCCGCCCGTGGTGGCACAGCCGGCGAGGACGAGAGCGGTGAGGACGCCGGCGGCGGCGCGGAGGTGTCCGGTGGCATGGGGGAATTGCATGGGTGTCCTATCGACTCGGGCGGGGCGGAGGCCGCAGATTTGCGAGGGGCCGGGGCGGTTTGACCCGAGGCCGCAAGGGCTCGGCCCCGGCGTCCGGCGCGGCGTGCGGTGTGCCGGTGCGATCATGCACTGCTGGAGGGACCCGGCGCGGGGGGGTGCTCGTCGAGACCCGCCCCGGCGGAGGCGAGACGCCGGGCGACCTCGGCCTCGTCGAGCAGCTCGCGCTCGGAATGGGCGACCACCGCCGCGACCATGCAGTCGCCGGTGATATTCACGGTCGTGCGGCACATGTCGAGGATGCGGTCGACGCCGAGGATGACCGCGATGCCGTCCAGCGGGATGCCGACGGCCTCGAGGACAATCACCAGCATGACGATGCCGACGCCGGGGACGGCGGCGGTGCCGATCGAGGCCAGGGTGGCGGTGAGGACGATCGTGAGCTGCTGCCCGATCGTCAGGTCCATGCCGTACATCTGGGCGATGAACGCCGCCGCGACGCCCTGGTAGAGGGCGGTGCCGTCCATGTTGACCGTGGCGCCGACGGGGATGACGAAGCTGGTCACATCCTCGGAGACGCCCAAGCGGCGTTCGACGCAATCCATGGTGACGGGCATGGTGGCGCCCGAGCTGGAGGAGCTGAATGCGAGGAGCTGGGCGGGGCTGATGGCGCGGAAGAAGCGCGCGTAGCCGACGGGTGTGAAGATCCGCAACACGAGCGGGTAGACGACGAACATCATGATCGCCAGCCCGAGGACGACGGTGAAGCAGTAGGCCGCGAGGCTGCCCAGCACCTGGACGCCCATGTCGGCCACGACGCGCACGAGCAGCGCAAAGACCGCGTAGGGGGCGAGGACCAGCACCATCCCCACGATCTTGATGACCACCTCGGTCATCGCGTCAAAGAACGCGACCAACGGCGCGGCCTTCTGCCTGGGGATGAGCGTGAGCGCGACGCCCACGAGCAGCCCCACGACCACCACCTGCAGCGTGTTGCCCTCGGCCATGGCCTGGAAGGGGTTGGAGGGGAAGATGTCGAGAAGCACATCCCAGGTCGAGCGGTCGATCTGGGCCCCTGCGGCGCTGACCTTCTGGGCGGCCGCCTCGCTCTGCTGGGCGCGGAGCGATTCGCGCAGCTCCACCGGGAAGCCGCGCCCCGGCCCGATGAGGTTCGCCGCCGCCAGACCGATGGTGATCGCCAGGCAGGTCGTGGTCAGAAAGATCGCCATCGTCTTGACGCCGATGCGTCCGACCTTGGTGATGTCGTTGAGGCTGGCGACGCCGGCGGCGAGGCTAAAGAGGACGATCGGGACCGCGATGAACTTCAGCCCGTTCATGAACAGGTCGCCGACAAAGCCGTTGAGGTTGCGGAGGAACTTGGCCGCGCCGGCGACGAACCCGGCCCCGGCGTTGGGCATCCCGTCCGCCATGGAGGCTTTGGCGGTCTTGGGCCCGGCGAGGAAGGACTTGGCATCGGCCACGCCGAGCGATTCCCAGGTGGCGGCGGTCCACAGCGAGTTGATCGCCAGGCCGACGACCACGCCCAGGACCAGGCCAATCAGAATTTTCCAGTGCAGCGCGAGTTTCTTCTTGGCCATGGGATCGGTCGCCTGCGTTGTGGTGCAGGCTTCCAGCCTGCACGAAATCCAGACAGTGCAGGCTGGAAGCCCGCACCACAAACTGGTGGACACCATACACCGAATCGGGTTGCCGCGGCTCCTACGATCGCCCCATGCCGCTCCAGGGTCGGACAAGCCGTGCACAGTTCCTCGACTACCGTCAGCGGCGGCGTGAGGCGGGGCACCTCGACCGGATCATCGATGCCGAACTGACGACGACCGGCAAGGGGGGCAAGCAGGCCCGGGCCCGACGCAACCGCTCATTCTTCGCCCTGCTGCCCGAGTTCTGGGGCCTGGTCGGGCGTGGCCGCCGGGTGGTGGCGTTCAGCCTGTCGACGCGGACGATCACCTCGCTCCTGGCGTTGCTCCCGCCGGCGCTGCTGGGGCTGTTGGTCGACCAGGTGCTGGTCGACGCGCCGGCGCCGGCCTGGATGCCCGGGTTTCTGCCGACCGACCCGGGCAAGCTGCTGTGGGTGGTCGCGGGGGCGTTGGTGGTGATCGCGTTGGTCGAGGCGGGGATCAACCTCTCGGGCCGGTGGATGCTGACGCGGGTGACGCGGGTGCTGGCGGCGGACATCAAGCGTCGGGCGTTCTCCCACGCGGTCCGGCTGCCGTTGCACCGGATCCACCAGCTCAAGAGCGGTGGGCTGACGGCGCTCCTGCGCGAGGACGCGGGCACGGTCGCCGACCTGACCTTCGGGCTGTTCTACAACCCGTGGGGCGCGATCGTGCAGTTGATGGGCACGCTGATCATCCTGACCTACCTGGATTGGAAGATGCTCGTCGGCGGGCTGATGCTGATCCCGATCGTGTTCTACACGCACCGCACCTGGATCGGGCGCATCCGCCCGGTCCGCCGGGACATCAAGGCGGTGATGATGCAGGCCGACAGCCACGCCACCGAGGCGTTCGGCGGGATGCGGGTGGTCCGGGCGTTCGGCCGCGAGGCGGCCGAGAGTGCACGGTACGCGAGGCGGAACAACCTGGTCGCGAGGCAGGAGATCTTCGCCTGGTGGATGTCGCGCGGGATCGACTTGGCGTGGCAGATCTTCATCCCGCTGGCCAGCGCGGCGGTGGTGCTCTACGCCGGGCGAGAGGTGCTCGCCGGCCGGCTCAGCCCGCGCGATGTGACGATGTTCGTGCTCTACCTGATGCTGCTCCTGGGCCCGCTCTCGACGCTGGCGGGGACCTCCGCCGCCGTGCAGACCCAGCTCGCCGCGCTCGACCGGGTGCTCGACCTCATGAGCGAGCCCTTCGAGTTTGACGGCCACCGCGACGGGGTCCGCCTCGACCGTTCGCAGGTGCGCGGCCGAGTCACGCTCGAGGGCGTGACCTTCGCCTACCCCAAGCTCCGCAAGAAGCGCGAGCAGGACGAGGCGGAGGACGCGGGCGGGCAGGCGTTCGGCGAGCCGGTGCTCCACGGGGTCTCGCTCGATGTCGCGCCCGGCGAGACCATCGCGCTGGTCGGGCCCAGCGGCTCGGGCAAGACCACCTTTTGCAACCTCGTCGCCCGCTTCTACGACCCCCAGCACGGCCGGGTCCTCCTCGATGGCCGCGATGTGCGCGAGGTCGATGTGCAGAGCTTCCGGTCGCTCCTGGGCGTGGTCGAGCAGGATGTCTTCCTCTTCGACGGCAGCGTCGCCGAGAACATCGCCTACGCCCGGCGGGGGGCGACCACCGAGCAGATCGTCGCGGCGGCGGCGGCGGCCAACGCCGAGGAGTTCATCGCCGCCCTCGACCGGGGCTATGAGACCATGATCGGCGAGCGGGGAGTGCGGCTCAGCGGCGGGCAGAAGCAGCGGATCGCCATCGCCCGGGCCCTGCTCGCCGACCCGGCGATCCTGATCCTCGACGAGGCGACCAGCAACCTCGACTCCGAGAGCGAGGCGTACATCCAGGAAAGCCTCCACCGCCTCACACGCAATCGGACCACCTTCGTCATCGCCCACCGGCTGAGCACCGTCCGCGACGCCGACCGGATCGTCGTGCTCGACGCCGGGCGGATCGTGGAGATCGGCACCCACGAGGAACTCCTGGGGGCCGGGGGGCGTTACGCGGCGTTCCTGGCTCGCCAGTTGGAGCCCGGCATGGCCCCGGCGCTGGGCGCCGCAAGAAATCTGTCTCCCGGGGAATAACCACCCTTGGAGATCCGTTGAATCCTGGCTCGTGATCCACACTGGCCGGCTATGGTTGCCGGCCGGTTCGGACCGGACAGTCTTTTTTCCCAGATAGAGGAGTCCCAGACTATGCGTAAGTTCACCCGCGCGTTCCTGCTCGGCATGGCCGTCTCGACCTTCGCCCTCACCGGGTGCACCAGCACCGACGCCTGCCAGGACTGCGAAGACCCCGCCGCCTGCACGGACTGCGAGGACCCCGCCACCTGCGAGAAGTGCTCGGGCCAGGCCGCCACGATGGGCGCCGCCAACACCGTCTGCCCCGTGAGCGGCGAGCCGGTCGACGCCGCGATCCAGACCGTCTCCTTCCAGGGCAAGGAGATCGGCTTCTGCTGCAACGGCTGCGTCGGCAAGTTCAACAAGATGACGGACGCCGAGAAGGCCGCCGCCCTCGGCAGCTGAGCGACTCCGGGACACACGCCTGGAAGATCCCTATCGAGCCCCGGACATTGGTCCGGGGTTCTTCTTTGCGGACGCCCTGATGCCACGCCGGGTGGAGCGGCCAGGAGCCGGAGCTTCGGTCCATCCGATAACCCGGATTGGGGGCCTGTGGGCCTGAAATCTCGAATCGAGGCTTCGGCGCTTGACTCGGGGGGGCTCCCCGGGCATTTTAGGGGGTCAGAAACGAGGGAGGCTATGAGAGAGACACCACTGGGGGTTCGACTCGCCGCTCTGGCCGCGGCCGCAGGGGTCGGTGCCGGCGCGGCGGCCCAGCCGCTATTCAGCGTGGCCAACAACGGCCCGAGCGGGCTCCCGGGCGACGCGGTGTTCCAGACCCTGAGCGGGGTGCCGGTGCAGGTCGGCGGCGGGCCGGGGATGGGCCTCGGGCGTGCCGGCGACGAAATCACGGGGCTCTCGGCGGTGGTGGTGCCGACCATCCGCGCGACGCAGGACTTCGTGATCGACTTCGGGGTCGATGTGTTCGCGGTGGGCAAGAACCGCTTCCGGATCACCGAGCAGAACCTGCGGCGCCAGGCGCTCAACCACCAGCAGGCGGGGGATGCGTACTACTCGACCGAGGCGTTCCGGCGTGGCGTGGGCGTGCTGCCCCCGCCGTTCAGCATGGGGCTCGAGAACAACGCCCTGGTGGTGAACCAGTCCGAGAACTACCCGAACGCGTTCGGGCTCGAGCCTCAGGCCGACCCGGGGCACGAGGTGCCGCCCGGCACACCGCTGGATGATGTCGACGCGATGATGGAGATGACCGACCTCACGCCGCCGATGGTGTTCTTCACGCTCAGCGGCGAGAGCCCCTCGCACCCGTTCCTGCCGGGGCTCGACAGCGGGGCGACGATCTTCTTCGACCAGCACTTCCAGGTGCCGGGGACCGAGAGTGTCTACGCCGAGCCCGGCCAGTTGGGGCTGGATCCGCTCGATGAGATCAGCGATCTGATCGTGCTCGACGACGACCTCGACCACCTGTACGGCGGGACGGATACGGTGTACCTGTCGCTGGCGCCGGGCTCGCCGACGCTGATCGCGCTGGGCCTCCAGCCGGGCGATGTGCTGGTGATCGAGCAGGGCGTGCTCGGGCTGTTCGCGCCCGGCACGATCCTGGGGCTCCAGATCGGCGACAACATGGACGCGCTGGACATGGTCCCCCTGGTGAACGGCACGGCGGAGAACACCATCAACGCGATGGTCGATTGCCCCTCCGACTTTAACGACGACACCCTCATCGACACGCTGGATGTGCTGGCGTTCCTCAACGGCTGGGTCTCGGGCGACGCCCGGGCCGATTTCAACGGCGACGGGCAGTTCGACACGGTTGATGTGCTGGTGTTCCTGGATTCCTGGGCGGGCGGGTGCTGATCCGGCCGCGGCCTGGCCAGGGGCTCGGCGCCGGGGGCGGACACCGCGGCCCGCGTGCCCCTGCCGGGTCCGGGCCGGGGGGGGATACGATCCGCCCACATGAGCTCGACCGTCCAGCTTCTTGAACCCGACATCCGCGAGGCGATCAACGATCGTCGGTTCGCCGAGCTGCGCACCGCGCTGCGGGGGATCGACGCCCCGGACATCGGCGAGCTGCTGGAGGCATTGGAGCCGACCGAGGCGGCGATCGTCTTCCGGCTGCTCTACCGCGAGGAGGCGGCGGAGGTCTTCACCCACCTCGAGCCGGACCTCCAGGAGGAGCTGGTCGAGCACCTGGGCGACGAGCGGGCGCTCAAGCTGCTCGAGGAGCTACACGCCGACGACCGGGTGGCGTTCCTCGATGAGCTGCCCGCCGAGGCCGCCGCGAGGCTGATCGCCAAGCTGAGCCCGGAGAATCGGCGGATCACCCAGCAGATCCTCAACTACCCCGAGGACAGCGTGGGCCGGCTGATGACGCCCGACTATGTGAGCGTCCGTCCGGAGTGGACGGTGCGTCAGGCGATCGAGCACATCCGCGAGCACGGGCACGACGCCGAGACGATCAACTGGATCTTCGTGGTGGGTCCCCGGCTCAAGCTGCTCGACGACATCCCCATCCGGCGCCTGCTGCTCGCCGACCCCGGGGCGACGGTCGGGTCGATCTGCGACGCGAGGTTCGTGGCCCTCTCCGCGAACGACGACCGCGAGGAGGCGGTCCGCATGATGGGCCGCTACGACCGGACGGCGTTGCCGGTGGTCGAGACCGCCGGCGGCCTGCTGGGGATCGTGACCTTCGACGATGTCGCCGATGTGGCGGAGGAAGAGGCCACCGAGGACATCCACCGGCTGGGCGCTGTCGGCGCGCTCGATCAGCCGTACACGCAGACCGGGTTCGTCGAGATGGTCCGCAAGCGCGGCGGCTGGCTGGCGGTGCTGTTTGTCGGGCAGACCATCACGGTCGCGGTGCTCAGCGCCTTTGAGACCCAGATCCACGCCATCACGGCGCTCGCGCTGTTCATCCCGCTGGTGATCTCCTGCGGCGGCAACTCGGGCAGCCAGGCGGCCACGCTCGTCACCCGCGCGCTGGCGCTCGACGAGCTCGAACCCGGGGAGTGGCTCAGGATCGTGTGGCGCGAGCTGCCGATCGGGATGCTCCTGGGGGCGATGCTCGGCGTCCTGGGTACGGCGACGGTGCTGCTCTGGAACATGTACCGCACGCCGCCCGACGAGGCGACCGTGGCAACGCAGCCGGCCATCGCGATGATCGTGCTGGTGATCTCGGTCGCGGTGGCGGGCGTGGTGACCTGGGGGACGCTGGTCGGCTCGCTCCTGCCGCTGGTGCTCAAGCGGTTGCGGATCGACCCGGCGGTGGCGTCGACCCCGCTGGTGGCGACGCTGATGGACACCTCGGGGATGCTGATCTACTTCGGCATCGCGGCGGTGCTGCTCCGAGCGCAGGCGCTCTGAGACGGATTCCACCGTGACACATCAGGGTTGCGCCGCGCACGCCTCGATGCGCACCGTCGGAGGCCCCGACCCATCTGCCCCGCGCCGCCAGCACCTTTGCCGTTTGCCATTTGCCATTTGCTATTTGCTATTTGCTGTTTGCCCCCTCCCCCCCGAACACCAGGCACGCCCCATCAATTCCGGCTGGTCGCGAGCAGCAGCCCTGCCGCGGCGAGCGCCACGCCCGCCCCCGCGGCGAACGCCCACTCGGGCCCGACCTCTCGCCACAGCACCGCCGCGAGCACCGTCGCGGGCAGGGCGAGCAGGCCGGTGACAAAGTGCAGCAGGCCGTAGGCGGCGCCGCGTTTGGACCCATCGGGCTGGAGGTCGGCGATGAGGGCTCGCTCGGGGCCCTCCATGAGGGCGGCGACCAGGCCGTAGGCCGCGAAGAACACCGCGCTCCAGAGCAGGTGCCCGCCCCGCGCGAAGAGCGCCACGCCGGCGTAGACCACCGCGTACACCACCCACGACGCGGCGAGCAACGGCACGCGCCCGACGCGGTCGCTCAGCGTGCCCGCCAGCGGCGTGCCCAGCGTCTTGACCACATGCAGCAGCGCCCAGAGCAACGGCAGGCGGCTCATCGCCGCGTGCGCCTCCAGCCCCGCCGCGAGGAACCGCTCGTAGCAGATCCCCAGGAGCAGCATGTCGCTGGAGTTGGCCAGCGCAAAGAGCGCCGCGGCCGCGAGGTAACGCCGCAGCGCCGGGCTCGCATCCGACCACGCATCGCGCACGCGGAAAGGCGGGCGGGGCGCGTGGTCCGGCGCGGGGGCGCGGTCATGGATAAAGAACACGATCACCAGCACGCACGCGAGGCCGGGGATCGCCGAGAGCAGGAAGAGCTGCTGGTTGGTCACTAAGTCGAAAGCGAGCAGCCCCGCCGCGGCCAGCCCCCCCACCAACGCCCCGGCGTGGTCCATCGCCCGCTGCACGCCGAACGCCCGCCCACGGCTGTGCTCGTCGATCGAGTCGGCGACCAGCGCATCCCGCGGCGCCCCGCGCAGCCCCTTGCCGAACCGGTCCGACGCCCGGAGCGCCCCGATCAACAGGCCCGAGCTGGTCAGCGCGATCAGCGGCTTCGAGGCCGCGGCGAGGGCGTAGCCGGCGAGCATCCACGGCTTGCGCCTGCCCGAGCGGTCGGAGAGCGACCCGCTGTAGAGCTTGGTGATGCTCACGACCGTCTCGGCGAACCCCTCGATCAGGCCGAGTCCGAGGATGCCGATCGTCAGTGTGCCCAGGTAGACGGCGGGGAGCACGCCGTAGATCAGCTCGGTCGAGGCGTCGGCGAAGAAGCTGACCCAGGCGGTCGCCCAGACGATGGCGGGGAGCTTGCTGCGGGCGGGCTTTGGCACTGTCGGAGCATACCCGGCACCCCAGGGCCGCCGCGTGGCGATAGACTGTCCCTATGGACAGCACCGAGGCGGGGGGGAAAGGACGGGTTGGAGAAGCCGCCCGCCTCTGGCGGCTGGCGAGCGCGCCGCTGCGCTTCGTGCCGGCGTACCTCATTGTGGGGGCGATGAAGGCGGGGACGACCTTTCTCCACGACTGCCTGACCCGCCACCCGGCCTGCGCCGGGCCGGTGGAGAAGGAACTCCACTTCTTTGACAATAACTTCCACCGCGGTGTGCGGTGGTACCGCGCGCAGTTTCCGATCCGGGCGTGGATGGAGTGTCGGCAGGGACGGGCGATGCTCTCGGGCGAAGCGTCGCCCTACTACCTCTTCCACCCGCTCGCGCCGACGCGGGCGCGGGAGGTGTGCCCCGGGGCACGGATCATCGTGCTGCTGCGCGATCCCGCCGAGCGGGCCTACTCGCACTATCAGCAGAATGTCCGCGCCGGCTTCGAGCAGTTGTCGTTCGAGGCGGCGCTCGAGGCCGAGCCGGTGCGCCTGCGCGGCGAGGAGGAACGCCTCGGCCGCGAGCCCGGCTACTACAGCGCCGCGCACCAGACCTTCTCCTACGCCGCCCGCGGCGAGTACACGCCCCAGGTTGCGCGGTGGTACGGGGCGTTCGGCCGGGACCGTGTCCTCGTGCTCCAGAGCGAGCGGCTGTGGGATGAACCCGCCGAGACTTACAGCCGCGTGCTCGGCTTCCTGGGGCTCGACGCGCACCAGATCCGGGCGTTCCACCCCAAGAACCGTGGGCGGTACCAGCCCATGGCCCGGGCGACACGCGAACGCCTCGCCGAGCACTTCCGGCCCGCCAACGAGCGGCTATTCACGCTGCTCGGCGAGCGGTTCGACTGGTCGGCGAGCACCCCGCCGAGGCACCTCTCGCCGGTTGGGGTGTCGGAGGATCGCGCCGGCTCGGCGCAGCGCGCGGGGTGTATCGCCGCGCGTCGAGGGGCGTGAGGCCGCGTGGGTGCGGGAGGAACCGAACGGGAAGGGCACATCCTCGCCGGCGCTATGGTTGGCCGAACGACCCGCCCGCAGACCTCATGCACCGCACACACCACCCGCAAGGAGATCGCGATGGCCCGGACCCCCTTCGTCGGCGGCAACTGGAAGATGAACACCGGCCTGGAGTCCGGGCCGGCCTTGGCCCGGGCGGTCGCCGCCGGCGCACGCGAGCACCCCGCGTGCGAGGTGGTCGTCTTCCCGCCCTTCCCTTTCCTGCTGGCGGTGGGTGAGGCTCTACGAGCCCCGAGCGCGAGCTCGGGGGTTGTGGGTTCGCCCGCGCCCCGTGCCCCCGAGCTTGCGCTCGGGGCTCGTAAAGGCAGTGATTCCGAGCTTGCGCTCGGGGCTCGTAAAGGCCGGGTCAAGCTCGGCGCCCAGGATTGCTACTTCGAGCCCAACGGAGCCTTCACCGGCGAGGTCTCCCTCGACATGCTCAAGGAGTGCGGGGTGTCGGTCGTCCTCACCGGCCACTCCGAACGCCGCCATGTGCTCGGCGAGACCGATGCGCTGATCAACGCCAAGACCCGGGCGGTGCTCGACGCCGGGCTCGAGTGCATCCTCTGCATCGGCGAGAAGCTCGACCAGCGCGAGGCCGGGCAGACCGACGCGGTCAACGAGGCCCAGCTCCGCGCCGGGCTCGCGGGCGTGACCCCCGAGCAGATGGCCCGTGTCACCATCGCCTACGAGCCGGTCTGGGCGATCGGGACCGGCAAGGTGGCGACGGCCGCCGACGCCCAGGACGCCCACGCCAAGTGCCGTGGCGTGCTCGCGGCCCTCTTCGGCGGGGCGGTCGCCCAGGCCACCCGCATCCAGTACGGCGGCTCGCTCAAGCCGTCGAACGCCGTCGAACTGCTCACCCAGCCCGATATCGACGGCGGCCTGGTCGGCGGGGCAAGCCTCAAGGCCGCGGACTTCATTCCGATCATCGCGGCGGCTGCGGCGCGGGTGTAGAGGCGGCGAGGCAGAACGCGGAGGGCGCAGAGGGGACGCGGAGGGCGCAGAGGGGACGCGGAGGACGCAGAGAGAAGGCATCCGTGTGCCACGCTCCCGTCCCAGGAAATCGGGAGGAAGTCGGGGGGGCTTCTGGTACACTCGCGGATGGCCATCGCCGCCCCGTCGGGCTGCGCGGCCGCATTTCCAGGGAGGAAACCGCCATGAGGCATGCACTCCTCGCCGCCGCAGCCGGTGTTCTGACCGCCGCCATGCTTCTGCTGGCAGGGGGGCAGGCTCCCCTCCAGGCTGGGCAGACCTCACTCGACGACCCGCTGCAGCGCCTCCATGCCGGGCTGTTCCGCGAGCACAGCGTCTTGCCCACCGACCCCTCGCAGAGCATCGAGCAACTGCTCGAACAACAGTCCGCCGCGCTCGGTCGGATCGAGGCGAGGCTCGCCGCGCTCGACCCCGCCCGGTTGGACGCGATCGAGCGCCGGCTGGCCGAGTTCGAGCGCGGGCTGAGCAACATCGACACCTCGAAGCTCGCGGACATCGACCGCAAGCTCGATTTGCTTGAGGCTGCGTTGGAGCGGCTGGACGGTTCCGGCGTGGCGGACCTCGAACTCGAGGTACGGCAAGTCCGGCACAGCGTCGAGGACCTCGCCCGGAGCATCCGTGACCTGCCGCGGGGTGCCGACGCGGGCATCGGCCAGACCGAGCTCGACCGGCTCGCCCGCGACATCCGCTCCGAGACCTCGCGGGCGGTGGATGCCATCGAGGACGATGTCCGCGGCGTGAGCTCCGCGCTCGGGAACCTCGAGCACCGCGTCCGGACACTGGAACGCCGCTGATCGGAGATCGCGGGTGGGGCGTGCGGGCTCCCTCTTGGGCCGGGAATCCTCCATGGAAACTCCCAATCCATCGTTGCTTGCGAAGCAGATCGCGATGTCGCCACACGGCAACATCTGCTCAGTGGAGGCCGTCGATGCTCTGTGTGCGGGCATTGGCGAGTGCATAGCGCCGTGGTATCGTGAGCTGTTGTGCCACACACCGCTTGCCGGAGGTCGATATCGCTTACCCTGTCAAGGCGATGAGAGCTACTTGCTCGATTTGGAGTGGCTTGGGCCAAACGCGATCCGCGACGAAGCGGAGCGGTTGATGCCAGGCTGCGGCATCAAACACCTAGGGTTCGTGCCCGTGGCGGCAGATCCGACGGGCGGTGGTGATCCGTTCTTTGTGAACTTCCGCGTGTCTGTAGACCCACCGCTGATTCAAGTGTTTCACGAGACTATTCCCGATCGGTGCCTTGGGCTGGAGAAGCACATGTGGCGTGAGTGCTTCGGTCGGTTGTCCGCAGCGTTGGTTGCGGCACGGCCGTGCAGGTGAGCTTGAAGGCACCCTGACCTGGGCCACAGCAGGAATGGCGGTTGGAGGGCTTCCACGGGGGAGCCAAAGCTCTAACCGCTGGTTTGGAGGTCACGAGACCTGGGTTTCCGAGCGACGCGGCGAGCCGCTCGCATCTTCTGGGCACCACCGGGATCCCGGCTGCGAAACCGCGGGTCTCACTCAGACGACTTCGACTCCGCCACGAGCTCCCACTTCCAGGTCTCAAAGATCAGGGGCTGGTCCGGCAGCTGCATCCGGCGCCCGAAGCGTGCGTCGCGGATCAGATGGTGTTCGGGGTCGTACGCCCAGAAAAAACTGTCGGACACCTCCACCTGCTCCATGGCGGCCGCGATCTCGGCTTGTGCGTCGGGTGCCACCTGCCCGAGAACGGCCATCGCGAGGTCGCGAACTCCGTCCGGATCGAGCGTCTGCGCTTGGCTGAACTCCAGGAGCTCGGGCGTTTCGGGGTCGTCGTCGAGCTCGATGGTGATCGTGGCCGGCAGGGGCTTGCCACCCAGCGGGTTGGGGAGCGTGATCGCGGCCGACCTGGGCTCCCCCGCCACCAACTCCCGGCCGTAGCCGTTCAGATAGGGCGAGACGAACTTGCTGTGCATCAGGAGCAGGCTGTCGTGCGAGTCGAACTGACCCGTCATGATCGTGAGCACCTTCGCCGCGTTCTCGGCGCTGATCTCGCCGTTCTTGACCCGGGCGTCCATCATGCGGTTGGTCATCGATTTGGCGGCGGCTCGGAGTTCCTCCCAGTTCCTGAGCTCCACGATCCCGTAGTTGTCGTCCAGCACATACTCACAGGTGGTGTGAAGATCGTCGAGCGTGAGCCCGACTTTCTTGGCGTCCGCCGCGGTGAGACCGGTGGACTCCTGGGTGGTGCGGAGCACCCGCGTCCCGTCGGGGTCGACCCGGTAGCTCATAAACAGGGTCGCCTCGCCGTTCTTCACTACCTCCGCGCCTGCGACGCGACTCTGATGCACACGGAACTCGTAGCTGACGCCCGGCTGCAGGCCCCACTCGACCTGGATCGCGTCGGGCTGCAGAAACGCCAACGCGGCTGCAAGAACTGTCAGGATCATGTGCGAACCTCCGGCGCGTGCATCCCCGTCGCCCGCGCCTGAGCTTAGCCGATTCGGGCCGGACAGCACGCCCCTGGCACTGCGGGCGGCTCGCCCGCCGGCCTCCCGGCCCGCTCTGAACGCCACCCCCCCAGCCCCCGATGCCGCCAGTTTCTCAAACGCAGGGAACACCCCGCGGTCCACAGCCGATATCTCTTGTGACGGCGTTGGAGATCCCCGCGGCGTCCCCTCTCCTCGCACCCACCGAGCCGTTCTGGTTCAGTTATCGGACTCTCCAAAGGCGACCTCATGCTCCGACACTTCCCCCATGCCGTCGTCCTCCTGGCCGCGGCACTCGCCTCCGCGCAGACCCTCCAAGACGGGGCTGCCCAGCCGCCGGCGGCCGAGCGGGGGTTCACCACGCGCAGCGCCAACCTGCACCGGGTGAAGGAGCTCTTCACCGGGGATGTCCGGGTGATTTGGATCGGCGATAGCTGGTCCCTGATGGACAACACCGCCCGCCTGCCGTACGGCTCGGTGCTGGTCTGGCCGATCGAGCAGTTCCGGGCCATCGGCTCGGGGTTCCAGGCGTGGGGCCCGACCCCGAGCGCGGACTACACCTTCGGCCCGGGCCGGCTCGAACTGGTCGACAGCAGCCATGGGTGGGTCGCCGAAACCAACGACGGCGTGCCCGCCCGCATCGCGCTGCCCGTCAACAGCATCTCCCGCGTCATCGGCGACCCGAACCTCTTGTTGGACGCCGACTGGCTCGGCCCCCCCCGTATCCAGAGCCACACCGTGCGCAACGGCCTGATCGCCTTGGGTGACCTGCCGCTCTTCAGCGGGCCGGACGACTTCGTGCGGGTGCGCCCGCTCTTCTACTGCCCCCTCGTGCCCAACGAGCTGGCGAGCAGCATCTCGCTGCACAATCAGGACGCGACTCCCCTCGGCATCGTCCACCCCCGGGTCGACGCGCGGCCCTTCTGGCACCTCGGGCAGAACCCCGACACCGATCCGGCGGCGGCGCCGGTGGCGTCGCAGATCAACGCCGTCCACGCCGACTATTCGGTGGCGCCGGCGCAGGGCGACGGCCCGACGCTTGTCGTCTGCGAGGACCCCGGCGACCCGTTCGTCGGGTCGGGCGACTACTGGTTCTCCGCGGGGAGCGTGTTCTACCGCGCGGACAGCCTGGGCAATCGACTCCCGGGCTACTACCACGGCGGGCTCTCGACCACCTCGTGGCAGTTCAGCGACTTCGCCACGAACGCCCAGTCCAACGGCAACAAGCGGTTCACCGACGAGCAGCTCCTTCACTGGCTCGATGTCACCACCCTCGACCGCGCCCAGCAGCCGATCGTGATCCTGCACATCGCCACCGAGGATCTCAGCGAGATCAGCGTGCGGGGACGCGTCCTGGAGATCATGGGCAGGTTCCGCACCGCCTTCGGGCAGATCGGCGCCCTGCCGCCCAAGTTCCTGCTCATCGGCTCGTTCATGCACCGGATCGGCCTCGTGCACCAGCCGACCGACGCGGGCTACATCGAGGCGCTCAACCGGGCGATGCTCGGGCTCGCCCAGGACGACCAGGATTGCGCCTTCGTCTCCCTCTATGCGATGACCGACGGCACCTACTTCACGAGCGACTCCCGGGGCGGGGCCGGCACCCAGCAGGCCGCACGCGACTGGCTCGACAACAACGGCTGGTCCACCATCACCTACGGCGGGGCGAGCCACAACCTCTCCTCGAGCCAGAACGGCGGGCTGGATGGCGTCCTCAGCTCCGACGGCCTGCACATCGACGCCACCCCCGCCGCCGCGTTCTTCGCCAAGCTCATCGCCGAAGAGATCCTGGCCTCCGAATGCGTCGCCGACGCCAACGCCGACGGGGTGGTCGATACACGAGACTTCATCGCTTTCCTCCAGATCTGGTCGGAGGATGACCCGGCGGCCGACATCGACGGCAACGGCGTCGTCGACACGCG
This sequence comes from uncultured Phycisphaeraceae bacterium, assembly GCA_964372195.1. Classification (GTDB taxonomy): domain Bacteria; phylum Planctomycetota; class Phycisphaerae; order Phycisphaerales; family UBA1924; genus PNC22. The sequence goes on along the minus strand of CAYJPX010000019.1, from coordinate 8,882 downwards.
CGACTTCGTCGCGTTCCTCGCCGCATGGGCGCAGGGTTGCTAGCGCGGTGCGGAGCGACGGGCGCCACGCAACACCGTGAGCTTGTCGCCGGGTGCCGGGGTCTGAACGGAGCGCAGCGGAGTGAAGGCCCCGCGACTGCACGCCCGCGTGGCCTTCGCTCGAAGCTCGCTCAGACCACGGCACCCGACGCCGTGCGCCCCCTACGACCCAAGCTCGGCGACACTCGGGCAGGTGCACACCAGGTGCCGGTCGCCGTAGGGGTTGTCGACGCGGGCGCTGGGCGGCCAGAACTTGCTCTCGCGCAGGTCCGGCGCGGGGAAGGCGGCCCGCTCGCGGGAGTAGGGGTGGCCCCACGCGTCGGCGGCGATCATCTCGGCGGTGTGCGGGGCGTGCTTGAGCATGTTGTCCTGGCGGTCGAGCGTGCCCGCCTCGATCTCGGCGATCTCGGCCCGGATCGAGATCAGCGCATCGCACAGCCGGTCGATCTCGCACAAAGGCTCGCTCTCGGTCGGCTCGATCATCAGCGTGCCGGGGACGGGGAAGCTCATGGTCGGCGAGTGGAAGCTGTAGTCCATGAGCCGCTTGGCGATGTCCTCGACCTTGACGCCCGCGGTCTTCTCGAAGCCCCGGCAATCGGCGATGAACTCGTGCGCGACCGCGCCCTTAGCGCCGGTATAGAGGATGTCGTAGTGCCCGCGGAGCCTCGCGGCCATGTAGTTGGCGTTGAGGATCGCCATCTCCGTCGCCCGCGTGAGCCCGCCGGCGCCCATGAGCGCGATATACACCCACGAGATGGGCAGGATCGAGGCGCTCCCCCAGGGGGCGGCGCTCACCGGCCCGATCGCGCGGGCATCCCCGTTGCTGGGCGTGACCGGGTGCCCTGGCAGGTAGGGCGCGAGGTGGGCGGCGACCCCGATGGGCCCCACGCCCGGCCCGCCCCCGCCGTGGGGGATGCAGAAGGTCTTGTGCAGGTTGAGGTGGCAGACATCGGCGCCGATGCGCCCGGGGCTGGTGAGTCCGACCTGGGCGTTCATGTTGGCGCCGTCCATGTAGACCTGGCCGCCGAACTCGTGGACGATGGCGCAGATCTCGGTGATCGCCTCCTCGAACACGCCGTGGGTGCTGGGGTAGGTGACCATGAGCGCGCCGAGCGTCTCGGCGTGCTGCTCGGCCTTGGCCCGCAGGTCGGCGACATCGATATTGCCCCGCGCGTCGCAGGCGACGACGACGACCTTCATGCCCGCGACGACGGCGCTGGCCGGGTTGGTGCCGTGGGCCGAGGCGGGGATCAGGCAGACATCACGCCCGCCCTGCCCCCGGGCCGCGTGGTAGGCGCGGATCACCAGCAGTCCCGCGTACTCGCCCTGCGAGCCGGCGTTGGGCTGGAGGCTGACCGCCGCAAACCCGGTGATCTCGGCGAGCCAGCGCTCTAGCGTGGTGAACAGCTCGCGGTAGCCGACGGTCTGGTCGGCCGGGGCGAAGGGGTGGATGTTGCCGAACTCCGGCCAGGTGACCGGCAGCATCTCGGTGGTGGCGTTGAGCTTCATCGTGCACGAGCCCAGGGGGATCATCGCGTGCGCCAGCGACAGGTCGCGGCCCTGGAGCCTGGTGATGTACCGCAGCATCTCGGTCTCGGAGTGCGAGCGGTGGAAGACCGGGTGCGTGAGGAACGCGCTCTCCCTGGCGAACGCCGGGGGGACCTCGAGGTGCGCCCGCTCGGCGAGGGCGTCGACATTGGGCTTCTCGGCCGCGCCGAAGGCGAGCATGAGGTCGCACACCAGCGACTCGTCGCAGGTCTCGTCGAGGCTGATCCCGACCGAGCCGTCGCCGAAGGCCCGCAGGTTGATCCGCCGATCGGCCGCCGCCCGCACCACCGCGGCGGCGGTCAGGCCGACGGGTCTGACCCGCAGCGTGTCGAACACCAGGTCCTCGGCGATCCCGTGGCCGAGCTCGACGAGGCCGACGCGGAGGGTCTGCGTCCAGAGGTGGACGCGCCGGGCGATGTCGCGCAGCCCCTCCGGCCCGTGGTAGACCGCGTACATGCCCGCCATGATGGCCAGGAGCGCCTGGGCGGTGCAGATGTTGCTCGTCGCCCGCTCGCGTTTGATGTGCTGCTCACGGGTCTGGATCGCCATGCGGTAGGCCGTCTTGCCCTGGGCGTCGCGCGAGACCCCGATGATGCGGCCCGGCATCCGCCGGGTGTGCTGCTCGGTGCAGGCCATGTACGCCGCGTGCGGCCCCCCGAAGCCCATCGGCACGCCGAACCGCTGCGTGCTGCCCACGGCGATGTCCGCCCCCCACTCGCCCGGCGGGCGGAGCAGGGTCAGGGCCAGGGGGTCGGCCGCCGCCACGACCAGCGCCCCGCGGGCGTGGGCGGCCTCGGCGAGCTTCTCGTAGCACTCGACCCGCCCGTCGGTCGTGGGGTACTGCACCAGCACGCCCGCGAGCGAGTCGTCCATCGCCCCGGGCGTGGGCTCGCCGACCACGACCTCGACGCCCACCGAGCCCGCCCGCGTGCGCACAACCGCGATCGTCTGGGGGTGGCAGTCGCTCCCGACGAAGAACTTGTTCCGCTTGGTCGCGGCGACGCACATCGCCATCGCCTCGGCGGCGGCGGTGCTCTCGTCGAGCAGCGAGGCGCCGGCAATGGGCAGGCCGGTCAGGTCGCTGACCATCGTCTGGAAGTTCAGCAGGGCCTCGAGCCGGCCCTGCGAGATCTCGCTCTGGTAGGGGGTGTACTGCGTGTACCAGCCGGGGTTCTCGAGGATGTTGCGCAGGATGACCCCCGGCGTCACCGTCGCGTGGTAGCCCATGCCCAGGCACGAGCGGTGGACCTTGTTGCGCTCGGCCATCGTGCGCAGCTCGGCGAGCAGCTCGGCCTCGCCGCGCGGGCGGTCGGCGGGGGCGCTCAGGGTCATCGCGCCGCCCAGCCTGATGCCGGCGGGGACGGCCGCGTCGATCAGCTCGGCCATCGACCCGAACCCCGCGACGCGCAGCATCCCCGCGACCTCGCCCTCCCGCGGGCCGATGTGCCGGCGGGCGAACGAATCCAACGGTTCCAGCGAGTGGGCGGCGTGTGTCATGATCTTCGAGGGCTTTCGCGGCGTGTCCATGGTGGTCATCGGGGGGGGTTCCAGGTGGATGCGGGGCCGGGCGATCCCCGCCCAAGCCTCATCCAGACCCCATTCTAGGATTGGCCCGCCGCGCTCCCCACCCCGGCGCCCCGCCGAATTGCCGGCGCCCGGGCGGGGCCGGGTGTGCAACCACACCCCGATTTGGGGGTATCGAGTGTGCCCGCGCAGCCCCGCGTCCCCTAGACTGCACGCAGACCTCCTTTGGCCCCAACCAAGAGCCCCACCATGACCAGAAGATTCGCCCTGTTCGCCTGCACCCTCGCGGCCACGGCCCTTGCCCAGGCCCCCACCAGCCAGACCCCCACCGGTCAGTCCCCCACCGGTCAGTCCCCCACCGATCAGGCCGACCCGGTCGCCCTGCTCGGCGAGGCGCCGATCGCCAAACTGCTCGAGCGCCTGGGCGACGATGTCGCGCTCTACGACATGCACATCGTCACGCTCGCCAACCCCTTCTTCGAGGGCCGCGGCGCGACGACCATCGGCAACGAGCGGGCCGCCGACTACATCGCGTTCCACTTCGAGAAGCTCGGGCTCACCCCGGCGTTCCCCGAGGTCATCACAGCGGCCGACGGCAGCGAGGTCGTCACCCCCAACGCCTCCTACTCCCAGCACTTCGCCCCCAGCGAGATGCGCAACCGCCGCGGCCCCCGCCCGGTCAAGGTGCTCGGCGCTGACGCCGCCATCCGTGTGGGCGAGGGCGACTGGGCCCCGCTGATCCCGGACCTCGACTACTCGGTCCTTGGCTGCTCGGGCACCGCCGAGGTCGAGGGTGAACTGGTCTTCGTCGGCTACTCGATCTCCGCCGGCGCCGATGGTTACCTGGGCTACCCGCCCGGGGCCAACCTCAAGGGCAAGATCGCCGTGGCCCTGCGGTACGAACCGCTCAACGACGACGGCACGAGCAAGTGGTCCGAGGACGACTCCTGGTCGCTCTACGCCCAGCTCGAGCCCAAGGTCTCCGCCGCCGTCCGGCGCGGCGCGACGGCCGTCATCATCGTCACCCCCCCCGGTATCCCCGGCGACGAGTCGGCCAAGCTCGTGACCGCCGCCGAGACCGCCGACGGCGAGTTTGGGGTCCCGGTCATCATGCTCAGCCAGGAGCGGGCCGACTTCCTGCTCTCCAAGGCCGACCCCGAGCACCGCTCGCTGCTCGACCTCCGCAAGCTGGTCGACGCCGAGCCGGCGATCATCGACATGCCCGGCGCCAGGGTCCGCCTCTCCACCGCGGTCGACCGCACCCCCGACATGACCCGGAACATGGGCGGCCTGCTACGCGGCAGGGGCGACCTCGCCGACGAGATCGTCGTCATCGGCGCCCACTTCGACCACGCCGGGTACGGGCAGTACGGCGGGCGGGAGCGCGACACGATCCACCCCGGCGCCGACGACAACGCCTCGGGCACCAGCGCCATGCTCCTGGCCGCGGCCCGGCTGAGCGAGAAGTACGCCGCCCTGCCCGAGGACGCGGACGCCCGCTCGATCCTGTTCCTGGGCTTCTCGGCCGAGGAGTGGGGCCTGCTGGGCAGCCGCTACTACGCCGAGCACCCGATCGCCCCCATCGAGGACCATGTGTTCATGTTCAACATGGACATGGTCGGGTGGGTGCGTGAGAACGCGCTGCAGGTCGGCGGCCAGTCCACCGCCGAGGGGCTCGCCGACTGGCTCCAGCCGCACCTCGACACCGCCGGCTTCGACATCCAGCCGCTGCCGCAGGGCGTCTTCGGCCGGTCGGACCACGCGAGCTTCTTCCGCAAGGGCGTGCCGTGCGTGTTCTTCTTCAGCGGGTTCCACGATGTGTACCACACGCCGGGCGATGTCTCGCCGCTGATCAACCGGGTGGGCGCGGTCCGGGTCTCCACCATGTGCCAGGAGATGGCGCTGGCCATGGCGACCCAGCCGGACCGGCCGACCTTTGTCGACGACGACGGCAGCGGCCCCCGCACCGACCAGCCGCCGGAGGTCCAGCCCCAGCAGGCCCGCTCGAGGGTCCGCTTCGGCGTGCAGCCGGCGTACACGACCGACGGCAAGGGGGTCGTGGTCGAGAATGTCTTCCCCGGCACCACCGCCGCCGAGGCCGGGCTGCAGGCCGGCGACATCATGACCGGCTGGAACGGCACCAAGATCACCGGCGTCGAGGACTGGATGCCCCTGCTCGGCACGGCCAACCCGGGCGATGAGGTGACGATCACCTACCTCCGCAACGGCGAAGAGCACAAGGGCACCGCCAAGCTCAAGGCCGCCGGGGGGTGATGGGGCGGTGCGCGGGCTCGGTGTATTGAGGATTTCCTGCGCGGTCCCAAGCAAGGCATATCGGCCCGACACGGGCCGGCTCACGCGCACTCATGCGACAACCCGCGGGCGTCACTGCCCGCGGGTTGGCGTGCGTTTGAAGAGCTTGAAGAGAGGAGATCGAGGGCCGACCGGGCCGCCTCCCGCTACCCGGTCTTCCCGAAGGTCGTTACCACTCGTTGCCGTAGGAGTTGCGTCGGTTGGAACGGTTGTTCTGGTCGCCGATGACCGCGCCGCCCACGCCGCCGATGATCGCGCCGGCGGCGGCTCCCTTGCCCATGTCGCCGGAGAGACTGCCCAGGCCCATGCCCGCGAGTGCGCCGAGTGTGGCGCCGGATAGGGCGCCCTCGCCGGCGTTGTTGCACCCGCCCGCGACCGAGGCGAACACCAGGGCCGCCCCCGCCGTGGCGAGGAGCCCCGCCCGCTGGGTGTTCCGAGTCGTCTGGATTCGATTCCTGGCATTCATGTTCAGCCTCCCGTCGTTCGTGTGCCCGCCGGGCCTCTCCCGGGCGGGCGTTGTGGTGTTCTCACTGGGTATCAACGCTTGGTCTCGTCAATTGGTTCCGCCCGGTGGGCCCTGGGTTGCAGAAAAACTAGTGGTTACTCACTTCAGGGTGATGCCCGGGGAGCGGCCGGAAGGTTATCGGACTGTAGGTCGGCTGGATAACGCACGGCTCGGAGAGGCGTGCCACCAACGAAAATCGCCCGCCGCACAAGTGCGGACGGGCGTGGGGTGGGGTCGGGATTGTGGGCCGGGGGTCAGTCGTACAGGGCCGAGACGGTGGGCACATTGATGTCCTGCAGCCGGATCGAGGTCTCGATGCGGAAGTTCGACTGGGTACGGTGCCGCTCGGCGAAGAAGAAGTTCAGGGGGTACGACTCGCCGTCGACCAGCCAGCCCAGGCGGTCCAGGTCGATCGACTGCTCGACAACGCTGTGGACGCCGCCGATGTCGATCACCAGCTTGCCGTCGATGAAGACCCAGACATCGTCGTCGCCCTTGAAGGTGAACCGCTGGCCTGTGCCGGCCTCGTAGATGAACTCCGTCTGCAGCTCGTAGGTGAAGTGGAAGTTCTTGTTGCCTCCCTTGGAGTTCCCGAACAGCTTGTCGTTGACCACGAAGAAGCCGCCCATGCTCGCGAAGTGGGTGTCCAGCTTGTCGTCGAAGACATAGCGATTGGTCCCGGCCTCGCGCTGCAGGGTGATGGGGAAGGCGTCGGACATGTTGACGCCGGGCACATCGCGGAACCACTGCGAGAGGTTCTCGGCGGTGGTGCAGGCGCCTCCCTGGCTCCCGCTGCTGCTTCCGGCCTGGTCGCCGGCGTCCGACGAGATATAGCCCTTGGGCGGGCAGATGTTCAGCCCCTCGCTGTTCCTCCACTGGGTGCTGACCTTGTAGCCGGTGCTGGCAAAGACCGGCTTGCCATCGGCATCCAGCTCATCGGCGACCATGCCGATATAGTGCGCGAATCCGGCGCTGGGCTTGAGCTCGAAGTCGTCGTGCCCTCCGGGGAGATGCCCCTCGCGGAAGTCCCGAACGGTGCCCCCCAGGACGATCGAGGCGGGCAAGTTGGCGAACGGGTCATCCTGCCCCGCGTCGCTCCCGCCGGAGCCAGAGCCGCCGTTGCCGTTGCCGCCCTGCGCCAGGACCGGCAACGCCAGCCCCGCCACCGCGAACAACCCCATCGCTGTCGTCATGCGTCGATTCATGGATGTCACACGCCTCCCCTCGCCGAGCACCGGGCTACACACCCCTCGCGGACTCAGCCCCATGAAGCTGCCAAGTATGCCGGGGGCGTGCCAGCCTCTGACCCCCGATCCGCCGGGGCACGGACACATCGCAACGATTGTGAACTTTGGGACGCCGTTCGGACGGCCTCGAACCCCCCAGGCGCCGGACGCACGGGCGATAATCGCCCGACACACCCCGCCCTGCCGATAAGGGCCCGCTGACGCACTAGCATCCCTCAGAACCCGGAGATCACATGGACAGCTTCGTCATCCACGGCGGCCGACGGCTTGAGGGCTCGATCCGGGTCCACGGGTCCAAGAACGCCTCGCTGCCCCTGCTGGCGGCGGCCCTGCTGACCGACGAGCCGGTCACCTTCCGCGATGTCCCGGACCTGGCCGACATCCGCAACATGCTCCGCCTGCTCGCCGAGCTGGGCTGCGAGCGGCAGACCCGGCCGGGGGCCGAGGGGGCGGTCGAGAACCCGCTGACCCTGCGGGTGACCGACCCGGGCAAGAGCCACGCCCGGTACGACATCGTGCGGACCATGCGGGCGAGCATCTGCACGCTGGGCCCGATGCTCGCGCGCCGGGGCTCGGCGAAGATCTCGATGCCCGGGGGGTGCGCGATCGGCGACCGCCCGGTCGACCTGCACCTCCGCGGACTGCGGGCGCTCGGGGCCGAGATCACCCTCGACAGCGGGGACATCATTGCCAAGACGCCGCCCTCGGGGCGCCTGCGGGGCGACACGATCTTCCTCGGCGGGCCCTTCGGGTCGACCGTGCTGGGCACCGCCAATGTGATGAGCGCCGCGACGCTGGCCGAGGGGACGACGATCATCGAGTCGGCCGCCTGCGAGCCCGAGATCGTGGACCTGGCCAACCTGCTGCGCGAGATGGGGGCCGAGATCACCGGCGCGGGCTCGCCCCGGATCACGATCCACGGCGTGGAGCGCCTGGGCGGGGCCGACCACGCCGTCATCCCCGACCGCATCGAGGCGGGCACCTTCATGTGCGCCGCGGCCATCACCAACGGCTCGGTGACGATCGAGAACTGCCCGATCGACACGCTGCTGGCGGCGGTGGACCGGCTGGAGCACGCGGGGGTGCATGTGGAGACCAAGGCCGGGAGCGACCCGCTGCACGCGACCTGCCGGGTGACCGTCGACCGGGTGCTCCGGCCCATCGAGGTCACGACCCAACCGCACCCGGGGTTCCCGACGGACCTCCAGGCCCAGTTCATGGCCCTGCTGGCGCTGGCGGATGGGAACAGCGTGGTCACCGAGCGGATCTTCCCCGAACGGTTCCTACATGTGGCCGAGCTGGGGCGGATGGGGGCGAGCCTCTTCCGCGCCGGGCCGACGGTCGTGGTCAGCGGCGTGAAGCGGCTGGCGGGGGCCCCGGTGATGGCCAGCGACCTGCGGGCCAGCGCGTGCCTGGTGCTGGCGGGGCTGGCCGCGGAGGGGACGACGGTGGTGAACCGGGTGTACCACCTCGACCGGGGGTACGAGCGGCTGGAGCAGCGCCTCGCGCCGCTCGGGGCGAGGATCGAGCGGGTGCCGGAGAGCGCGTGAGGCCGCGAGGAAGGTGTTCCTGTGTGCCACGGCTCTGTGAGCCGTGCTTTACTGCTCCTCGTCCTCCTCCCCTCGACTGCTCCCAGGACTCCAACCCCTTGCACTACCGCACGGCCGACACGGCCGTGGCACACATGCTGTCGGATCGTCCACGGG